>NZ_JAUJXB010000003.1:0-379811 GCF_031931805.1 Serratia sp. root2 | reverse complement strand
CTTCCTGCCGTACTCCGCGACCTTCCTGATGTTCGTGGAATACGCCCGTAACGCGGTGCGCATGGCGGCGCTGATGAAAATCCGCAATGTGTTCGTTTACACCCACGACTCCATCGGTCTGGGCGAAGACGGCCCGACGCACCAGCCGGTCGAGCAAATCGCCAGCCTGCGTGTGACCCCGAACATGAGCACCTGGCGTCCGTGCGACCAGGTGGAATCGGCGATTGCCTGGCAGTACGGTATCGAGCGCAATGACGGCCCGACCACGCTGATTTTCTCGCGTCAGAACCTGACCCAGCAGCCACGTACCGCCGAACAGCTGGCCAACGTGTCCCGCGGCGGCTACGTGCTGAAAGACTGCGCGGGTACGCCGGACGTGATTTTGATTGCGACCGGTTCGGAAGTGGGCATTACCGTGGAAGCGGCAGACAAGCTGAGCGCGGCGGGCACCAAAGTGCGCGTGGTGTCGATGCCGTCGACCGACGCGTTCGACAAGCAGGACGCGGCTTACCGTGAATCGGTGCTGCCGGCGGCGGTCACTGCCCGCGTGGCGGTGGAAGCGGGTATCGCGGACTACTGGTACAAGTACGTGGGCCTGAACGGCGCCATCGTGGGCATGACCAGCTTTGGTGAGTCGGCTCCGGCAGACCAGTTGTTCAAAGAGTTCGGTTTCACCGTGGACAACGTGGTGGCCAAGGCGCAGGCGCTGCTGAAATAAGTCACGGCAGGGGCGGCTCATGCCGCGCCCTGAACATGACAACGCCAGGCCCGGCAAATTGCCGGGCTTTTTTATGCCATAACTTGGTGAATTTGCAGGTATTGCAGCAGCATAATGGTTTTGCCGTCCTTGATCCTGCCGTCGGCGATCATCGCTACCGCCTCGGTGAACGGCAGCTCCACCACTTCGATATCTTCATCTTCGATACCGCCGCCGGCGGCACGGCGCTCGTCGTCATGGTATTCGGCGATAAAGAAATGCACGATCTCGGTCACGCCGCCCGGCGACATGTAGGCCTCGAAAATCTTCTTCACGTCACCGACCTGAAAACCGGTTTCCTCCACCGCTTCACGGCGCGCGCACTGCTCCGGGGAATCGGCGTCCAGCAGGCCGGCGCAGGCTTCCAGCAGCATACCGCTGTCGTTGCCGTTGACGTAGGTCGGCATGCGGAACTGATTGGTCAGCACCACCGTGCCCTTGGCGCGGTTATACAGCAAAATGGTGGCGCCATTGCCGCGATCGTACACCTCGCGCATCTGCTGCACGGAACCGCCATCCTTGCGCTTCAAATCAAAGGTGTACTTGTGCAGCACATACCAGTTATCCGACAGCAACTCTTTCTTCACATTCTCAATTTTCGCCGACATGAACCCTTCTTCTTTTCCATTAGCTGAATCGCAAAAATGATACCGCGATTGGGTCTCAAGGCGACAACGGATTTGCAACAAAAAACCCCACGGCTCAGGAAAAGCGGCGGGGCTATGGGCATTGAAGGGTTTAAAACCCGTTGGGAACGTCGCGCATATCCGGCAGCTTATGGGCGATGCCCTTATGGCAATCAATGCAGGTTTTGCCTTCGGTTATCGCCTTGTCATGCATCTTCGCCGCCACGGTTTTCTGCGCGGTGAAGTCCATATACTCGAAGTTATGGCAGTTACGGCACTCCTGCGAATCGTTGGCCTTCATCCGCGCCCATTCGTTGCTGGCCATCGCCAGCCGGTGCTGGTCAAACTTCTGCGGCGTATCGATCAGGCCGAACGCCTTGGCGTACAGCTCCTTGCTGGCTTTCAGTTTGCGCAGCATTTTCGGTGCCCACTCGTGCGGCACGTGGCAATCCGGGCAGGTGGCGCGCACGCCGCTGCGGTTGTTGTAATGCACCGTACCCATGTATTCCTCATACACGTTTTCGCGCATTTCGTGGCAACCGATACAGAACTGTTCGGTATTCGCCGCCTCCATGCCGGTATTAAAACCGCCCCAGAAGATAATCCCGGCACCAAAACCCAGCAATAACAACGTGCCCAGGGCCAGGCGGCTGGGCCTGCGCCACCAGCGCCACAGGCGCAGCAACGGGCCGGTTTTTTTTTCGGTCGGGGTGTGATCAGGTTCTGCCATAAGGCCTCCGTTTAGCGCCCAAAGCCCGGCATGGGCTGGAAATCATTGCCGACAATCGGCGCCGCATCGGTTTGCGGCACGTGGCACTGCAGGCAGAAATAGCGGCGCGGCGCAACGTCGCTCAGTACCCGGCCATCACGATCCATAAAGTGCGTCGGGCTGATACGCGGCGCGCCGGTGGTGCGGTAATGCTCCACCCCGTGGCACTGCAGGCAGCGGTTGGTGTTTTTGCTGACCTGATAACCGTCCACGCTATGCGGGATCATCGGCGGTTGATTGACATAGTTCAGCGCCATCCGTTCCTGCTGTTTAGGCGTGGAGATTGGCCCGACGGCGGTGGCGGAGACCTCCGGCGACTGGCTGAGATCGACATCGCCGGCGGCAAAGGCCAGGCCGGTAAACGCCAGCGACAACGCCGCTGCCCACAGGGCAAGCGTCTTTTTCACGACAGGGCTTTTCATTTTTATTTGGCTCCCGGGTAATAAAATGGGTGTTGAACGCACCTGGGCGCACTCACGCCTTCTCCAGCTTCACCGCGCATTTCTTGAAATCGACCTCTTTCGATAGCGGATCGGTGGCGTCCAGCGTCAGGGTGTTCACCAACTGCGCGGCATCAAAGAACGGCATATACACCAGCCCACGCGGCGGACGATTGCGGCCACGGGTTTCGACCGTGCTGATCACCGCGCCACGGCGCGACAGCACTTTGACCTTGTCGCCACGGCGCAGATTACGGCTCTTGGCATCCAGAGGATGGATAAACAGCACCGCCTCCGGGAAGGCGCGGTGCAACTCCGGCACCCGCCGGGTCATAGAACCGGTATGCCAGTGTTCCAGCACCCGGCCGGTAGACAGCCAAAGGTCGTATTCGCCGTCCGGGCTTTCCGCCGCCGGTTCAAACGGCAGCGCGAAGATAACCGCCTTGCCGTCCGGTTTGCCGTAAAAACGCACCGCCTCCCCCGCTTTGACATAAGGATCCGTACCTTCGCGGTAGCGCCACAGCGTCTCTTTGCCGTCGACCACCGGCCAGCGCAAGCCGCGCGCCTGATGGTACATATCGAACGCGGCCAGATCGTGGCCGTGGCCGCGGCCAAAACCGGCATATTCTTCGAACAACCCCTTTTGCAGATAGAAGCCAAAGGCACGCGCTTCATCGTTGAGCTGGTCCGCCGGGATTTCCGTCAGCGGGTATTTATTCACCTCGCCGTTGGCGAACAGGACGTCGTACAGCGTTTTACCCCGGTATTGCGGATTTTGCTCCAGCAGTTGCGCCGGCCATACCTCTTCCACCGTGAAACGCTTGGCGAACTCCACCAGCTGCCACAGATCGGATTTGGCCTCGCCCGGCGCTTTCACCTGCTGGCGCCAAAACTGGGTGCGGCGCTCCGCATTGCCGTAAGCGCCCTCTTTTTCCACCCACATGGCGGTCGGCAGGATCAGGTCGGCGGCCAGAGCGCTGACGGTCGGATAGGGATCCGACACCACCACAAAGTTGCGCGGATCGCGCCAACCCGGCATCCGTTCCTCATTGATGTTCGGCCCGGCCTGCATGTTGTTGTTGCACATCACCCAGTAAGCGTTCAGCGTGCCGTCTTTCAGCGCACGGTCCTGCGCTACCGCATGCAGCCCGACTTTTGCCGGAAGGGTACCGGCCGGCAGTTGCCATTTCTGCTCGGCCGTCTGGCGGTGTTTTTCGTTGGTGACCACCATGTCGGCCGGCAGACGGTGGGCAAAGGTGCCTACCTCGCGCGCGGTGCCGCAAGCGGAAGGCTGACCGGTCAACGAGAACGGCCCGCAGCCCGGTTTGGCGATCTTGCCGGTCAACAGGTGCAGGTTGTAACACAGGTTATTGGCCCAAACGCCGCGCGTATGCTGGTTGAACCCCATGGTCCAGTACGACACCACCTTGATATTCGGATCGGCATACAGCTTCGCCAGCGCTTCCAGCTGGTCTTTCGGCACACCGCTCATTTCCGCCGTTTTATCCAGCGTATATTCGGCGACAAAAGCCTTGTACGCCTCAAAGCTCATCGGTTCCGAGGCATCGCTGCCCGGATTCCTGGCCGCTTTTTCCAGCGGGTGGGTCGGGCGCAGGCCGTAACCGATATCCGTCGCCCCTCGGCGAAAATTGACGTGCCGATTGAGGAAGTCCTGATCTACGGCGTTGTGTTGAATGATGTAGTTGGCGATGTAGTTCATGATCGCCAGATCGGTCTGTGGCGTGAACACCATCCCGTTATCCGCCAGTTCGAAGCTGCGGTGCTCATACGTCGACAATACCGATACGTTGACTTTCTCGTTGCTCAAACGGCGATCGGTAATGCGCGACCACAGGATCGGGTGCATTTCCGCCATGTTGGAGCCCCACAGCACGAAGGCATCAGCCTGCTCGATATCGTCATAGCAACCCATCGGCTCGTCCATGCCAAAGGTGCGCATGAAACCCACCACCGCCGAAGCCATGCAATGGCGGGCGTTCGGATCCAGGTTATTGGTGCGCAGCCCGGCCTTGAACAGTTTGGCGGCGGCGTAGCCTTCCCACACCGTCCACTGGCCGGAGCCGAACATGCCCACCGCGTCGGGCCCCTTCTCCTTCAAAGCCTGTTTGAATTTTTCGGCCATGACGTCGAAAGCCCGTTCCCAACTGACGGGGGTAAACTCGCCTTCTTTATGGTACTGGCCGTCTTTCATGCGCAGCAGCGGCTGGGTCAGGCGATCTTTGCCGTACATGATTTTCGGCAGGAAATAGCCTTTGATGCAGCTCAACCCGCGGTTGACCGCCGCATCGGGGTCCCCCTGCGAGGCAACGATACGGCCATTTTGAGTGCCGACCAGCACGCCGCAGCCGGTGCCGCAGAAGCGGCAGGGCGCCTTGTCCCATTTGATGGCATCCGCACTGCCTGCCACCGCCTGCGCTACCGTTGGAATAGTCAGCCCGGCCGCCGCCGCAGCGGCCACCGCGGCGTTAGCCTTCATGAAGTCTCGACGACTGAGTTTCATGGCGTTACCTCACCTTGCAAGTCCTGCTGGTGATAAACCAGCGATACCGCCAGCACGCCGTCCAGATTGCGCACTGACTCAATTTTTTCCAGCAGCGTCTGGGAGCAAGACGCCTGCATCACTACCACCAACTTCCCCTGTGGCCGATCCTGCACCGGGATTTCGGTGTCCGTTATCGCCAGCAGTGCCAAGACAAGCCGTGGAATTTTTTCCGGCCGGGCCTGCACCACCAGCCCGCTTACGTGCCATTCGTTATTCATTGTTTTCGCTCCGGATTAGGGTGACGGCATTCGCCGGGCAGCCGGCAACACAGGCGCCGCAGCCGTTACAGGCCGCCGTATCCAGCATGGGTTGCGCCATCTCGCCCAGCCGTGGCCGAAAGCGGATCGCCTGCGGCGCGCAGCTGTCCTGGCAACTGCGGCATTCAATACCTCTTTGCGCCAGGCAATCGGCGCCAAACGCCGCATATTGCCGCCAGGGGATTTCCGCCAGCGGGCGAAACAGCGGCGCTTCGCAGGCCTGCGCGCAACGCCCGCAAAACGTGCATTCCGCCCGCTGGAAATCAATCTCGGGAAAGCCGCCGCTGCCGCCGATCAGTACGCCGGTTTCACAGGCGCGAATGCAGGCCTGGCAGCGGGTACAACCGGCAATAAAAAGGGACTCTTGATGCGACCACGGGGGGCGGTTCGCCGCCGAAGAGAGACGCCATTGTCCGCCGAGCAGCCTGCGCCGCGACAATACGGTCATGCTGTTTATCCTTGAGGTTGCAAACATACCCACACGCCAGTTTGCGGGCAGCGGCTATAGCCTGGGGATTTAAAACCCTGAAAAATACGGAGGTAACATAAGAGGAGTCCGGGGGGTATATAATCACCCTAAAGGGGTAAAGTGGGGGTTTCATTGCGCTAGGTCAATAAAGCGTTGAATATAAAAATCAATCACTTGTGGCGACCTGTTAGCTGTTCATCGCTGCTAAAGGCCGCCTAAACGTGGACAAGGTGTGGACGTTAGCCCACTACATCAAGCCCCCCACTTAGTGGGTTCAACGCAACGGCATCTTGCAGATATTCTGGAGAAAAATGCGCATACACCATCGTCTGTTGAATCGTTGCATGACCAAGTATCCGTTGTAAGGCAATGATGTTGCCGCCCTTCATAATGAAGTGGCTGGCAAATGTATGCCGTAAAACGTGGGCCGCTTGGCCTTTCGGTAAATCGGGTTTAATAGCTTTCAGCTTTAATCGAAACTTGGGGTAGTCAACATTGAATAGCCGCCCCGAATCGCTCGTTTTGATCTCATCCTGAAGCACTGATGAAATTGGCACCGTTCGCGGTTTGCCGCTCTTAGTTACCATGAACGTGACCCGCCCGTGATTTACCCTTTCCGCAGTCAAATTATTGGCCTCACCAAACCGAGCACCCGTACTCAAGCAAAAGAGCGCAAAACGCCTTTCCTCTCCTTCCAACATGCTAAGTAGCCTTGCGACCTCCGGTATTGAGAGGTAGGTCATTTCAGGGTGTTTTTCTTCAAGCTTCCCAATGCCGCGCAGCGGATGCTCAGCGGTAAATAGGTCGGCTTTACACAAGAATGAAAACATTCCAGACAAACGGCCCAGGTCGCGATTTATGGTTGCAGCAGTGATACCGAGTGATAACCGGCGTGCGCGGTACTCCAGAACAGTGCGCTTATTGAAACGGTTAACGGCTGGATCGCCAATATCTGCGACCGTCTTTTTCAACTGGCATAAGTAGGTTTGACCACAGCGAAGGTTCTGGCCGTGATATAGCCACCATGTATCCAGTAACGTGCTCAATTGTCGGCGGTCAACTACTGCGCCTAACCATTCCTTTCTATCTGCATTTGCCAGGACGTAGCGTTCAAACGCCTGTGCTTCCATCTTCTTATTGAACCGCTTGCGGATACGCTTTCCATTGCGACCGGCTGGGCGGATGTCCACTTGGTACTGACCATCATCGAGCTTCTTAATCGACATAGCGAAGCCCTCCGATGAATTGCTCATCTTGGTAACAGATTGTGAAAATGTATTCTTTGTAAAGGTTTATCCAATTTTCTTTTCGGATTGGGACGATTCCGCGCTCTCTTGCCCAGAGTGTGCGAGAGCCGGTGCTATTTGCCCGGATTCTGGCGCTGTCTGGCCGGTCATCATCCAGAGCGTGTATTTAATGAAGCGAGGGTGTTGCAGGATTTTCATTAAAACAGCTGATCCAGGCTCTGCAAAACCACCGTCGTACTTCTTCACCGTACTAATTGAAATCTCTAGCATTTCGCTAAATTTAGATTGACTTAAACCTTCAGCCATTCTCATTGCCTTCATTTTTTCATGTATCTGCATTGACGAGTTCCACATCTGGATATAGTATTCACGCAAAGGTATCCATATACGGATACACCTGAACAACAAAACATCAACCGCCATATATGGCAGTTAGAAGCAGTTAAAGGCAGTTGATCCAGAGAGGTTAGCACACATGATCGAGAGCTTTCAGGAAATCAAGCACCCGGTAGACGCGGTGCATTACGTGAAATTCGCCGAGATGATCGGCAAACCAGCCACCGCAGTGAAAACGATGATTGATGACAACAAGTTGCCAATCATCCCGTGGCGTGTCCCGGGTGGTAAATCTAAGAAGGGAGAAAACTGGGTATTCCTGCCGGAGTTCAACCGCGCCATGCGTGACGCATTCGAGAACCGCCCGAAAGAGCAGCGCGACGCGTGGTTGTTGTGGTTGGGGCTTTAATCATGAAAGCCCCGTTCTTCGCAGCCGCTAACCGTGTGATCCGCATGTACGAAATGCGCCAGGAGCAAGCATTCCAACGTAGCCCAGCGCATTCCCCGTCCGAAATCCATTGGGCAAGCGAAATGTTGTATTCACTGGCGGGCGCCGCGGGATATGCAGCAAGTAAAGAAGCGATCGGGTTGCGCGATGCAGCCGACCACTGGCGGAACCATGAGAAGGTTCCCGACTTTTTCCCCGAAGAGATTGAGGATTGACCATGACTATCACACAGCAATGTCCATCAATGGCGGCCCTGTTGACTCAGGCACACCAGATTACCCACCGGAGCCACCGCCGCGGATGGCTGGAACTGCCAGACGGTCGCCACTTCCAGCCATCTGTCGCCAACGTGCAGTTTTTACCTGGGCTGCAAAAGCCTTATATGTCCCGACCGCGTCGGCGCTGGTTCGCTCGCTTGATGGGCATTTTCGCTTAGCCGGGGAAACCCGGCCCTATCTTAAAGCGTCCCCTTTCCTTTTATGTGGGTGATTGGCGTCACTGGGGACGCTTTAAAATAGGTAATTAATAATGAACGGGGGATTTATGGGCGGTATTACACAAAGTCAGGAAACAAGGAAATTGCCATTCCGCGATTTTTGCGTCGAATGGCGAGAGAACGCCAAAATAAATCAAAATGTCGCCTGCCGTCATTTTAATGCAAACCATAACTGCCAGGAACAAGGCGACGAAGACCGAGAGGTGATCTTGTTCCGGGCTAATCGTATTGCTGACAAGCGGGGACAGAAAAAACCTTTCCGTACGTCAGACGCCAAACGCCGCTTTGAGACATTCACCGAAGCCGAGCGGGAATTAATAGTTCTGGCGATGAATGCCGAAAGCCGGTTAGGCCGCTGCCTACCGAAGTTTATTTCCATCGCTGACCGCACGCTGAATCTTTAATTAACAACCTGTAAAGCACTGGCGCGTTTATTCCGTGCCGGGATTTTTATTGCCTGAAATTGGAGGTACCGCCATGCATTACGCGTTTTATATCCTTCTCGCCATCGTCCTGATCGTCAATGGAACGCTGGCCCTCCACTGCTGGCGACGCTGTCGCACTACGGCACCTCGTCCAGAGGAACGCAACTATGACTAGGCTTTACTCCCCCAGTGTCACCGGAAGATTGAACCAGGCTAAGCCCGAATGGAGCCAGGGCGATATAGCGTTACTTATGAAGCACAAGGACACATTGACCGCCGCCGCTATTGGCAATCTCATGACGCCACCACGTAGCCGAAGCGCCGTTATCAGCAAGGCCAATAAACTGCACGTGAATCTTACGGCAAGAAGCTTTACTCATTTCACAACCGCGGAAAGTGAGTTTATTGAAAATAATGCGGGAAAAATACGCGTAAAGGAAATGGCCGAGAAGTTAGGCAAGCCCGAATGCGCTATCAGAAAACACGCCAACTACAAGGGCATTAAGTTACGTATCCCCAATGACGATATTTATTTAGTGCATCAGCTAAGAACGAATTACGGCCTGAGCTACTCAGAAATTGCCAAAAAGTTCGAGGTATCAACTGGAACGATTTTCTATTGGTGCCGGAAGCTTCAAGAAGATCAGTCAATAACCGACCAAACCAATGAGGTGACAAAATGAGCTACCCAGTAAAACCTAAACATACAGAAAACTTGCGCGTAATTATCAGCTTCCTGCGTGCGTTAATTCCAGCTGAGAACAATGCATTCGCAAAAGCGCAAGTTGGTGTTTTTGCCGACATGATAAACGATGCCATTGTCGAATTAGATGCACGTCAAAAAACTGCCGGTATAGGCCAGTACACTGAGGAACTGAAGGAGGAAGCTAAAAAGCAACGCCAGCGCATCGAGCACCTGGAGCAATACAAAGCGGGCTGGCTTTCTATCATCAATGCTTGCAATGAAGCCTACCCGCATTGGGCACCAATATCTGAAACCGATTTCCTGCGGGTCGCTGACTTAATCAAGTCTGTAGCCGCTGACCCCGTCGGATTTCACGCCCGCGATGCCATTCTCGGTGGAGCAAATGAGCATTTCAAACGCCGCTATGCTGGGCATGGCCGCCGTGTTCTGTTCATCCAGAAGAAGGACACCGACGAAATCTGTCTCCGCCAAGTGATCGCCACCCAGGCACTGCAAGCCTTAATCATCGCGGGGCTGAATACCGACGCCTGGGAAAACTACACCGACCTTTCTGCCTCCGCTTACGCGATCGCCGACGAGTTCCTGACCGCGGGAAAAACATCTGCCCCGAGGCTAGAAAGATATATCAGCAGCCAAGACATCGATATTTTCCGCCAGTGGTATAACGCCGTTGAAGACACGAATAGGCCTTTCTTAAAAGACTATGACAAAGCCGCATACCTCAAGATTTTGTCCTTTTTGGAAGACTCAGCCGCTAAAGGCGGTGCGCAATGACACCACAACAGCAAGCGAATAAATGGCTGGGCGATGACCGTCTGATTTTCGATACCGAAACAACCGGTTTAGGTGTTGATGCCGAGATCGTGGAAATAAGCATTATCGATTGCAATGGGTTCATCATGCTCAACACGCTGATAAAGCCAACAAAATCAATCCCATCAGAAGCCACAGCGATCCACGGCATCACCGATGAAATGGTGGCAAACGCCCCGACATGGCGAGATGTGCATGGTGCTGTTGGCGCTATGTTTTTTGAACATGGTTTTGTTGCCTACAACGCTAGTTTTGATGCTCGGATGATTATCCAATCAGCCCGTTTGAATGGGCTTGGTTATGATGGCTTATGTTCTTTTATTGGTGAAAATTCTCATTGCGCCATGCTGGCCTACGCGGAGTATTACGGCGAAGAAAGCAACCGTGGCGGCTACAAATGGCAAAAGCTGACCGCCGCTGCTGAACAACAAGGCGTCGTCATTGAAGGAACGCCACACCGTGCACTTTCAGATTGCCTGACCACTCTCGGTGTTATTAAGGCCATGGCAGCAGGCGGTGCGCAATGAGCATCCATATCACGATTGACGATCGCTTCGTCATCACCAGCGACGCGCACCAGTTCATCCTCAACCAGCGTGTAGTCGGCAAAGCAGGAAAGAGCGCGGGCGAAGAACGCCTGGTCCCACTGGCTTACTGCCCGACCATTCCCCAGTTGGTCAACGTTCTCATTTACCAACACGTCCGCGAATCCGATGTCCGCAGCATTTCAGAACTGGCCGCCAAGATTCTGCGTATCGGCCAGAAGTGCGAAGCAGCCTTCAGCAGCGAGGAACATCACAATGAAAACCCATGAACTGAAGATTACTACAGCCAATTTTTGCTTTGTGGTGGCCGGGGTTAAAAAGGCGGAGTTTCGTTTCAACGACCGTGATTTTCAGGAAGGTGACATTCTGAAGCTTCGCGAGTGGTTGCCTGAAGCTGAAGGCTACACCGGTGAATATGTGCATGTTCAGATCACACATATCACTGACGTCAGTGAGTGGGCGCCAGGCTATGTCATGCTGAGTATCAAACGAGGCCCCTGGAAGTTATGACCAAAGCTGTGAAAGGTCGTTACTCCCCGACTCCGCCGCTGCCCTATCCGGGCGGCGGCGCTGTCGCTTCTGATCTGCCATTCACCTGGAACGCACCGCGCCAAGCGATAAACCCGCGCCAGGAAGAAACCCCGACCGCGCCGCCCCAATCATCCCTGGCCGGTATCATCGCGCTGTACACCTCGGAACGCCGCCACCTGGCCGAACAGGCGGAAGCCCTGAGCGAGGCCACCTGGCGCAAATACTTCAATAGTGATGAGCGCGACCCGGAACTGCGCGGCTTCAACCAGGACAAGCGCATTAGCCAGGTCAAACTGGCACGGGAAATGTATCGCCACAACCCCGCCCTGGCCGCCCAGGCAGACCTTAATGCCCAGCCAAAATTCATCCGCCAGCCGCTGCAACAGCGGGTCGACTATTTGCGCCGGGAAGAAGGCGACGATCGGGCCAATGCGTTTTTATGCGACATCGTAAAAAGCGAATTGGCACGGTTGGACGTGGTACGTAACCGCCAGCAAACCATCGGTTTTCGGCATATGGCCCGCCATGAAGGCATGGAAACCCTGCTAAGTTTGCCGGAGCTGTACCAGGACGACGTTAAAGGGCTTGCCGTCAAAGTAGCCACCCACATGGATATGCTGTTCGTTGACCTGTACGAGCAAATTGTCACGGACGAAGAGAACATAACACCCGACGACCTGCTCCAGCTTTACCGCCTGGTCGCCAACGAGGCGGCCAAGTTGTGCGTACAGCCGCCGGGTTATCATGCATTACTGCATAAAGGTACCCGCCGCGCTGAGATCCCCTATGACCTGATCCCCGGTGCATTGGCCCGCTTGCGCTGCGCAAATTGGTGGTATCGAAATCTGTGGCGTCTGCGTTGCGAATGGCGCGAAGCCCAGCTCCGTGCTGTCTGCCTGGTGCATAAGCACGCGTCCGTTTATATCAGCCATGACGCCCTGATACACAAGCGCGAACAGCGTCGCAAGGCAATGGAGTTTTTCAAGGCGCATGAGCTGACCAATGAGGACGGCGTCACGCTGGCGATGGAAGACGTGATCGAGGCCAGCAACAGCAACCCGAAGCACCGCCGCAATGAAATGATGGCCTGCGCCAAGGGGCTGGAACTGTTGGCTGAAATGCGCGGCGACTGTGCCGTCTTCTATACGATCACTACCCCGTCGAAATATCACGCGACGCTGGCGAGCGGAAAACCTAATCCGAAGTGGAACCACACCACCCCACGCGAAACCAGCGATTACCTTGTCAATCTGTTTGCCGGTATCCGCAAGGCAATGCACCGCCAGGGCTTGCGCTGGTATGGCCTGCGCGTGGCCGAGCCGCACCACGACGGAACAGTACACTGGCATTTGCTGTGCTTCATGCGCAAGAAAGACCGCAAGGCGATCACCACCTTGATGCGCAATTTTGCTATTCGGGCCGACCGGGCCGAACTGGGGCCAGGCCTGGGTAAAAACATCAAGCCGCGTTTTGATGCCGAGCTGATCACCAAAAGCAAAGGCAGCCCAACCAGCTACATCGCGAAATACGTCAGCAAGAACATTGACGGGCGAGGGCTGAAAGACACCATCAGCAAAGAGACCGGAAAATCCCTGAAAGAGACAGTGGAGAACGTCACCGCCTGGGCGTCGCTGCACCGCGTGCAACAGTTCCGATTTTTCGGCATTCCGTCGCGCCAGGCTTACCGCGAACTACGGTTACTGGCCGGGCAGTTGCTTCGTAAGCAAGACCCGCAACAGGCAAAGAAACCCGGTACCCCGATGCTGGCAGACAAGAAAATGGACGACGTGCTCGCCGCCGCCGACGTCGGCTGTTTCGCCACGTACATCAGCAAACAGGGCGGCGTACTTATCCCGCGCAAATACCATGTTGTCCGCACCGCTTACACCTCATCGGAGACACCGAACGATTACGGCGATCACGGTACGCAAATTTATGGCGTCTGGTCGCCACGCCTGGGCGATGCCTCCCGCATCTGTACCCATTCCGGCGACTGGAAAATGGTACGAAAAACCGACAGCAACGCCCCTAATTCGGCGACCGACGCCAACGGCGGCGATCGCTTCGGGTTTGACGTTGACCATCAGGGCGGCCCTACCGCCCCTTGGACTCGTGGCAATAACTGTCCCCTTGAGCAAAATTCAAACAGCGAAGGGGGAGAGATTGCCACGCATGAAAAGCCGGAATACCTCAATTTTGACGTACTGGGATATAAAGAGCGGCGGGAGCTACTGAAGCGATTGCGGGATGATGAGCCGAAGAAGGTGCAGGAACGGCGCCAGCCCCAACCACCTACGCCCGGAGAGCGTGCATTATCACCACAACAGGACGAACTGATCGGGAAACTGGATGATTACGCCTTCACACTGGGGATCGATATCAGCCGGGCCGCACTGCGGCGCCTGGTCATTGGGCAAACGGTCAACATTGACGGCGACCGCTACCGCGCCGGGCCGGAGGGCGTTTTATACCTGGTACGGGAGAACAATACGCCGTCCCCTGGCGAACTGATCACCCGCTTCGGGCGGGCACTTCGCAAGAACAGCAGCCAATAAAAAACCCGCTTTCGCGGGTTTCATGTTAAATCGCTTGCCCCTGGAGCAAGTCCAGCGCCATCTGCCGTTCGTCCGGTCTCAGTAAACTGAGTAGCGACCGCACCAGGCTACTGCCTGTTTTGGCGCTGGGGCTGATCGTGTGCGAGAAGGTGACGTTTAACACAAACGTATGGCCACACTCCACGTCAGAGCACGCACAATACAGGTCGGACAATTTTTTATCTTTCCGGCATGTTTTCCGAATAATGGCATTATCACCACACTCAGGACAGTAAACCTTCATTACTCGCATAGCTTCCCCCGAAACCGCTTTATTTATCATATTTTAACCGTTTCGGGGGTAAGGGCAAACTAAAGCGACCAGCCGTATTGATATAAGAAAATCGACTTAATCCAGTTCCTGAAAAAGGCCACTTCATCAGCGGTCAGTGCGCGGCTAAAGATGGCTACTGCGGCAATTTCAGCAGGCTTACCATTCACACTCCCCAGGGCGCCACCTAATGAGCCGATCATGATATTCCCACCAATCTCAATATGCCCCCCTGGTGGCAAGCCATACGCTTTGGCTGCTGTTACCCCTTTCTGCGTAAACCAGAAATTGCCGCCGTTCAGACCCGCTGAACTCCGGGCTTCAATAATGGCCCACTCCCCTGGCGTATACGGCGTACTGAGCTGACCCAGCGCGACACTTCCGTCGCTGCTTACCAACGCATTGTTATAATAAAAGCTGTTCGGGCGGAACATGATGCCGGTGCCTTGGGACGTCCCGCCCCCAGGTTTGGGGCCGTTAAAGTTGGACAGGATAGCCGACTCATCCGCAGGGTTTGGCGCCTTAGCAATGGCAATCAACGTCATAGAATCAGTGTGGGCAACACCGGAATCAATGTAGTCGACAAGGCTATGAAAGGTTGCGCTCATATCGTTGAGCAACGGCGTACCTACAATACGGCCACGCTTTTTCCCCCGCACCAGGTTCCGGCTTAAGTTGCGCGTCGGGTCCGAAAAGTCGGGGTTATCACAGAAAAAATTCAGGTATTCGAGGCCAGCCAATGGCGCGGGGATACCGTTAGAGCGGCGGATCGCCCGCGCCCCTTTTGAAACAATTGTCATGCCGATGTCGATAATGTCACTCATTTTTTAGCCTCGATACGGTACGCGGCGCACGCGTTGTTTAACGGATAGGGTTTATTGACATAGGTCGGCAGATTGGCCGCAGCAAACTGGCCGGAACCTTCGTGATATTCGTAGTTATAGAGCGACAGCGTGCTGTCCGAGTCATACAGGTTGCCGTCGCCGCTGTAGGTAGTTTGCCCGGCATACCAGACGAACACCGGTGCCACCAGGTCACGATCTGCGATAATGCGCGTAATGGTATCGGCGGCGATCTCGACTTTGGTGATTGTCACAGCGCCAACAGCATCAACCAGGCGATAGCCTTTATTTTGATACATCGTGGGGGTGATCGTGCTGAATGTCTCCCGCCATGCTACCGGCCAACGCATGACCATATGGTCGACCAGCGCCTCCTTGCCTGAATAGGTCGCGTTAAGCGCATGCATCGGGAACCATTTACGACGTAAATCAATGGTGTGGTGCAGCACTTGGCCGATCTTCTGACCCAGCCACCGGTAGCCGTTTGGGTCACGATGCCCGCCAGGTTTTGATGGAACTGGATAATTTGGCCCTGCGCAGAAGAAATTATCGCGCTCATTTTGCAATTCGATATGTGCCGTACCGATAGAAAGGTTAGTCGAATCTCGTGTGTAGACATCGCCCGTCTGGGTCGTGATAAATACAGGCCTTTTATTGGTGCCAAAAATAGCTTGGTTTTCGGAAGCGATAGTGTCGCCCATTGAACCCAGCTCGACTTTATATTCATCTAACTTCGTTGTACCGTCGGTACCCAGGTAGTTCCATTCATTACCGATATAGATACC
Source organism: Serratia sp. root2 (assembly GCF_031931805.1). Lineage (NCBI taxonomy): Bacteria > Pseudomonadati > Pseudomonadota > Gammaproteobacteria > Enterobacterales > Yersiniaceae > Serratia > Serratia sp. root2. The sequence continues at coordinate 363,891 of NZ_JAUJXB010000003.1, read as the reverse complement.
GGCAACAATGCCACATGTTAGCGTCCGCCCCACTTCAGCAGATTTAGCATCAACCAAAGATTTGATGTTATTTAGCGCTTTTAGTACCCGGTTTTCGTAATGACGTGATTGTGCACCTTTTTTAAGTTGTTCAATCGAACGCCCGGCAACACAGCAGTTAACAACGATGATTTTCCGGTCGGGGTTAGACGTGGCCCCCTGCATCTGTAATTGCAGCTCTCGCCAGAAATGAATGGCGCTAACCTCAAGGCTTTCACCCTCACAAGTGCTTTTTTCATCTAATACGGCCACCTCTTGATCGGACAGCGCCAGGGCCGGGTTAGCAGTGCTTTGCACCACCGCCCGCAAGTCCTGGAAGATGTTTTCCCCCAGGGGCATATAGGTGCCATTACGAGAACTGCCCCGGACAGAGTTGCCAACCATCAAAATATTGCCTACCTCACGCGCCACCTTAGTGAGAGCAGGCCAACCCTCCATTCCAGAGCCGAGGGATTGACCGTAAACAAGCACGATGCAGTAGTCCCAAATCATCCCGGCAATGTCATGCGCCAACACCTGGGATTGTTTGAGCATAGATGCCAGCTTGTTGCGGTTATCTCGCTCAATCAGCGAGTTATCCGGGGGCGTAGGCGGTGTGGGGGTCGTCGGGGTGTAAACATCTTCAGGCTGGAATTCGAAGCCCTGGGGATCGCACTCAATGCGACGCCCTTCTGTGTTCGTCGTGATGTAGAACGCATTATTTTCAATATCACGATTACCGACAAATGCGTCTGGGGTACCGAACCCCCCTGTTTTCTCAACCTCAAAAATTGAGAACAGACTTTCGTCACGCAGTGCGGCGGCTACCTCCCCGGTTTCTGGGCGGAATGCCTGGCCGAGAATATGATCGGAAAGCGTCGCAACCTTCACACCTTGCGTGCGGTACACGGATGTGTCGTTTTTGTCGTTTTGTGCAACGGGTAATACGTCATTGCTGCCTAGCGTTTCAGACGCATTTAATTCGGAAATACGCTTTCCCGCCGGTTGGTCACTCATCTGTTGCCCCTCGTGTTGTCTCAATAATAAATCGCAGGTGTAATGACTCCGGGACTTCCGGGTCAGTGTTCACGGCGTTCATGAACATTTTTTGCAGCGGGATCACCTCGTCTTTGCGATAGGTTTCACGCGCTTTAACTGGGTCGCCCAAGCCCCCGGCATTTTCTGGAATAATCCCCGCCAAGCCCGCGGGGAATCGGTGTGCATTTAGGATGTCCTGGGCGGAGATATTCTTGACGCTGGCAAACTCGTCTTTGGCGCCAATATCGCCAACAGAGATAAACTTCACCCCGTCCGGGTCGCCTTTCGGGATATTGATGTACAGGTTACGGAAATTGCCGATCCCCTTGCTTTGTTCAACCTTCTGTTTGATCTCGTCTTCCATTTCATCCGACAAGTTGGCATCCGTGGTATAGAGAATGCCGCCCATGTGGGCACCGTTGTGGTAATAGCGGCGGCGGAAAATGGTTGCTTCGCTGTTCAACAGGGCGCTGTTGATGCCACCGATATAATCAGGAAGCCCGTAAACCTGTTGCTGTGGGTCGTATTGTTTGATGAAGATCACGTCTTCGGGGTCATAAATTAGCGGCGCCCCCTTTTGCAAAAGGGCGAAAGAGTCGTCCTTGCGCACCCGCAGGTACAGCGACGGCAGCGGCGCCAGGCGAATAACTTCACCGAAGTAGTTCCGTACCTTCAATAAGCCCGCATCGCCGAAGGTGGTGAAATCGAACGCCGCCGCTTTCAGCTCTTCATGTGACAGGCCGCCACTCATGTAATCAGCCGACATCATGTTGCGCCGGGCGTAAATGACCCCGCCGTGCTGGCCGTTGCTGTTGACCAGGTTCGCCAGGGCCAGCCGGTCAATCGGCTGCGTCCAGTGGTCAAAGTCGCTGTCGTACCAGACATCCTGGTAATCGGTACCACTTGTCAGCACCATTTCCGGCGGTCCGAAAACCACCGACCCCGGCTTACCGCCGGTCATGCTGGGCAAGGCTGAGAACTGTTTGCCGCCTTGGCGGCGCTGCTGCTGGCGCTTTTTCTTTTTCATGCTGCCTTTCCGAATGCCCAGGTTGATTTACGTTTGTGCTCGTAGTCGATCGGCTCGTTGGCTACGGCGTGAGAGATAGCGAAGAAAACATCCGCATGGCCGGTTTCGGCGGTGCGATCGGCTACAAAGGTCAGGCTGTTGCCGCTAGCCGTGGTGGTGCGGCGGATAGCCAGGAAGCTGGCAGGGATTTCGGTTTGGTCTTTGTCCCATTCGATACGGTTTTCACCGATGACGTCGATCATCTTCAGCACCAGACGGTTTTTGCTTTCAACGCTGTAATGGATTGGCACGGCTTCGCGCATGGCAAAATGCTGCACCAACTCAAACACACCGCGCCCGCTGCCGGTAATGTCGATACCGATATAGGTCATGTTGTAACGCTGTTTCAGCGCCTTGATCTGCTTGGCCTGATAGTTGAAGTTCATCCCCTGCCAGTAGAAGGTGGCCAGAACGCGGAACCGCTCCCCGTCAAACAGAGGCGGCGCCACAATGACAAAGGTCGAGGTATCGCCGGTGCGTGCCGGGTCGAAACCGGCCCACACTTCACGATTGCCGAAAGGCCGTGGCGCATCGGGGTTGTGATCCAGCCAGGTATCGAAATCAACACCGCATCGCTCCAGGTCGCTGAATTTGAAGACGCTGTCCCCGGAGTCGACGAACACGCACATGTAAAGCATGTTGAAGGTGTCCGGGTTGTACTTGTTGCGCAGCCGTTCGATGTCGACCAGTTTGTCGAGGCCACCGGCCACCGCGTCTTCCATCGTGACAATGAAACGCCACTGGCCATCAGGACACAGGCGCCCGCCGTCACGCATCTGGTCGAAGGTCGGGAATTTAACCGCGCTGCGTTTCTTGCTGCCTTTCTTCCACTCGTCACCCGTCCAGAAGGGGTACGCCTGGTGCGTCTTGGCGCTGGGGGTAGAAAAATAGGTTGTGCGCAGGTGTTTATGGGTTGCCATGGCGGAAGACACTTCATTCAGCACATGGAAGTTGGGCACCCAGAAATATTCGTCACAGTACAAATGGCCGCGGTGAGATTGCGCCGTGTTTTTGTTGGTCGACAGGAACATCATTTCGGCGCCGTTACTCAGGCGGATGTCCTTGCCGGTCAGCGTCAGGTCGAAAAGTTCCTGGGCAAATTTGACGATATAAGAGCGGAACACCTCCGCCTGTCGCTTCGACGCCGACAGGAAAATCTGGTTCTCCCCAGTCAGAACCGCGTCTTCGAAGGCTTCAAAGGCAAAATACCAAGTGGCGCCAATCTGGCGCGACTTGAGCAGGTTGCGAACCAACTGATGCTTGTTGTCGCGCAGGGTCTGCTGATAGGCGAACAGGTTCTCTTTCGCGAAGTATTCGAACTCCTCCCCCGTCAGTTTCGATATGTCGTTCTTGCGGTACTTCCGTTTTTCGGGCTTTTCATCGTCAGGTATCCCGGCGCCCGTTTGGCTCCCTGCCCTGGCCGCCGCCATCTTCTCTTCGTGTTTATAACGTTGAGTCAGCAAGCGGACGTGCTTTTCTATCAGCATGTCCAGCTCTTGCGCCTGCTCCGGGCTTTTATTGTCCCGTGGCGCCAGCGCCATGATCCGGCGGTTAATACACTCTTCGACGCTTTCCGCGCTGAGCATGTCGCGCCAGCCATCTTTTTGCGCCCAGTGGTATATGATCCGCACAGAGGGCAGATTAAGCTCTTGGCGTATTTCTTGCGGCGTCCACTTTTTTATATAAAGGGAACGGGCAACGCCTTTTAATTCATCTGAATATTTAGCCATGCGCTTATTATGCAGTGCAAAAATAACGAAAATGACAACTAAATATCGGATGCATTCGGTAATAGGGCTATATCCGAACGTATAAGAAAAAAAGGGAATGCGAGCACATTAAATATTCGCAATACTGCAATTCGCCAAGTAATTAAATTTACCCCAACTGATTAAAAGGTCTGTTATGCCTCAATTAGTTTCTGACTGGTTACGTGTTTGCACGTCCGGCACATCCGTAGACGGGCGTCCTATAGAACCGCAATGGCTGATTGATTGCGCAAACAATTACAGCCGTGAGACATACACCGCACTGTTGTGGCCTCAACATGAAGATGATATTTCAATGCGCCAATACGCTTATAACATGGGCGAAGTTGACGAGCTGAAATATGAAGAGCAAAACGGTGTAGTCGAGCTATATGCGAAATTAATCCCAAATCAATTTTTGATTGACGCTAATCGCATGGGGCAAAAACTTTTCACCTCTGTGGAAATCATCCCCGACTTTGCCGGTAAATATTCTAATTACCTCATGGGCATGGCCGTTACTGATATTCCGGCCAGTCTGGGGACTGAGAAACTTTCCTTTGTGTTCGACGGTGAAACGGTCGAAGGCAGTCGCGGAACCGTGGAAGCGTTCAGCCTGGGGAAATTATCAAAACGAAATAACGACAGCGGCAAAAAAACCTCTTTCTTAGGCCGCTTATTTACCACCGGTAAAACCTTCACCCCCGAAGAAGACGCTACCGCCACCCTATCCGAAGAGGAAACAGGAAAAATGGACGAGTTAAAAGACCTCATCACAGCGCTGGCGCAGCGTCTTGATGCACTGGAGGCTAACGCCAACGGCGACGCCGAAGCCAGCACCCCGGAAGAAGCCGCTGACGCAGTCGCCGATCTGGCCGATGAAATTGCCGCAGTGGCCGACGAAGTCGCCGCCGCCGCTGAAGAAGTTGCAGCCAACCCGGAAGACGAGGTGAAGCAAGAAGAGTTCACCGCGAAAAAAGCCAAGATGGCCCAACTGTGGCAAACCTTCTCCGCCAAGACGCCCGCAGCGAAACGCATGTCACGCCGTCAAGGACGCCGTCAACCAGCAGCCAAGCCAGAATCGCAGGACTTCAGCGTCCTGAAAACCCAGCTTGCGGCGTTGACTGAGCGCATGACCCAGTTGTCGACTCGCGCGACGCCATTGCCCAGCAAGACGCCAGCAGGCGGCAAAAAGCCGTTTGAATTCGTCTAACGGCGCCTAACCACCACTTTCAGGGGATGCAGACATGCAACTGAACCAACGCGCCTTTGCGCTTATTAACCAATACCTGGGCGGTCTGGCGCTGTCCTATGGCGTGGATAACCCGTCGCGTTATTTCTCGCTGACCGACCCGAAGGAAACCAAGCTGCGCGATGCCCTGCTGCATAGCTCTGCATTCCTTCAGATGATCACCGTGATGGACGTCGACCAGTTACAGGGTCAAGTGGTTGCCGTCGGCAATCCGGGTCTGTTCACCGGTCGCAAAAAAGAAGGCCGCTTTACCAAGAAAGTCGGCGTGGATGGCAACGAGTACAAGCTGGTTGAGACCGACTCGTGCGCCCAACTGACCTACGCCCTGCTGTCTGTTTGGGCCAACGCGGGCAGCGAAGAAGAGTTCTTCCAGCGCGTTACCAACTTCAGCAATGAATCGTTTGCCCTGGACATGATCCGCATTGGTTTCAACGGTACCAGTATTGCCGAAGACACCAACCCGGCAACCAGCCCGAACGGTGAAGACGTCAACCGCGGCTGGCACAAAATCGTCTTTGACCGTTCACCGGGTCAAATCGTTACCGACGCGGTGGTACTGGGCGAACACGGCGACTACAAATCTCTGGACGCCATGGCGTCGGATTTAATCAACACCAAGATTGCCGAGCAGTTCCGCCAAGACCCGAACCTGATCGTGTTGTGCGGCTCCGACCTGGTGGCGGCTGAAGAGTTCCGCCTGTACCAGGCAGCCGACAAGCCAACCGAAAAGAACGCCGCGCAGCTGCTGAGCAAATCTATTGCCGGTCGCCCCGCATATGTACCGCCATTCATGCCTGGCAAGCGTTTGATCGTCACCACCCTGTCGAACCTGCACATTTACACCCAGCGCGGCACGCGCCAGCGTAAATCGGAATGGGTCGACGACCGCAAGGCATTTGAAAACAAATACCTGCGCAACGAAGGCTACGCCGTCGAGTATGACGAGATGTACGCCGCGTTTGATGAAAAGGCCGTCACGATTTCCGACGACGTCCCCGCCCCAGGCGGCGAATAACCCTTAACCGACAGTAAGGATTGAACATGGCACTTTCACCCTGCCAGCGACACACCGCCCGCATCAAGGCCGAGAAGGCCCTGGCGGAAGGTCGCGCACTGAGTAGCAGCCCGGATAGCTTGAACGTCCAGTTCCGCAGCCTGGACATGGACGTCGCCCGCCTGCGTGACCTGCCGCAAGTCGCCGACAGGGTGGAAATGAAGCGCAACATCCTGCTGCCGAAATGGACGCCGACAGTAGAGCAATACCTGAAAGACGGTATCGCCTACCAAAACCCGACGTTCGCTTATTGCGTGATCTGGCTGTTTGACGTTGGCGAATATGACATGGCCCTTGAATGGGCCGATATCGCCATCGAACAAGGCCAGGCCACCCCCGAAAACTTTGGCCGGACGTTCCCGGCATTCGTGGCCGACACCATGTTGTCCTGGGCAATGGCCGAGGCTGACGCCGGTCACAGTGTTGAACCGTACTTTAGTCGCACCTTTACCAACATCTGCGACAACTGGCGGCTGCACGAAGAAATCAATGCCAAGTGGTACAAGTTCGCCGGGCAACTTCTGCTGAAAGACAAAAACGGCAAGGTGCAGCCCACGGCGATCGACGACGTGGCTGTCCTGGAACAGGCCGACGCCCTGCTGGCGAAGGCGCACAACTATCACCAGCCGGTCGGGGTGAAGACATTGCGCGACAAAATCGCCGCCCGTATTCGGTCACTCCAGGCCAATTAACGACTACCGCAAGCCGGGGCGGGCACGGTGGAGGCTGATAACCCGTAAGGTTTTCGTGGCCAAAGAAACCGGTTAGCCCGCTTCTCTTTCACAGGTGATGTATGAGCTTAGGATTCAGTGGCAAAAGCCTGGACTACCAGGACGTGACAATCGCCAATACCGCCGTGCCGTTTTGGCCGGACTTGAACCTGGGCGAGTTTCAGAAACAACGCGCCATCCCGCCGCACATGGACGGTGCTACCGCGGTGCAGGCACTGCTGGCCTCCGTCAGTGAGGTGAACAAAAGCCTGGCGGGTTACGTGGAACAACAGCAGGCCAAAGGGTACGACGCAGCCCTGGCCGTGCCGGGCGCCACCGTCAACGGTGAAAACCAACTGACTGCCCAGTACAAAAAGGCCGTGTATGCCCGCGCCAAAGCCGATTTGATGGGCGAATTAGCCAGTATTGGCCGGCGGGAAACTCACCCAGGCCAGGAGAGCAACGAGACCCGCGAATCGCTGATCGCCGAATCGACGCTGGTCATTCGCAACATCAAGGGCAAATCCCGCGTTGGGGTCAGTCTGGTATGAGCCAGTTAACGAGCCTGACCGCGTTTTTGCAGGAAAATCTGCCGGTTAGAGTGCGTGACTTTGACAGCTACATGGACGACCAGAAAATCGTGTCCAGCAACAAGGACATGGGGATGGGACAGCGTCGCATCGGATACACCACGTACACCGGCGAACTGCGCTGGGACGACTGGCCCTATCGCCTGTGTGACCCCCAGTTGCTGTACACGCTGGTGCTTGTCTGGCTGGGTGACCATGCCAATGACCTGCGCGAAGAACTTGGCCTGGAAGACCCGGACATCGACCCACAACCCATTGACGAGCAAACCGCGATTGTCAGTGTTTCCGTCCCCTTGGTGGACGAACTGGGCATTATCGAAGACGAAGACGGGCCAGTGCCGCACGACAATAAACGCTGGCGCTTGGGCGACCCGGTGGTACTGATTGCCGAGACGGCCACCGTGTACGGCGCCGACAACGTCGGGGCCAACGTGGACGGCAACAGCGAATGATCCATGGTGAGCTGAATAAAGCCCAACTGGCCGCCCTGAAAGAGGCGTTAGCCTCCGGCGACATGCCCGCTAGAAAGCAGCAGCGCCTGCTGTGGCGCATCGCCAAGCTGGGCGTGATCACCGCAGCAAAGCGTAACGCCCGTAACCAGACAGATCCCGACGGACAGCCCTGGGCAAAGCGCAAGCGAGGCAAAAAGAAGATGTTACGGCAGTTACCGAAACTGCTGCACGTCAAGGAAATGCCGGAAATTGGCGCCGTGCGCATTTATCTCCAGGGCGGGAAGTACCAGAACGCCGGGAAATCCGTTGCCGCCGGACTGATTGGCGCCGTGCACCAGGGCGGCGCCAGCATCCAGGGTAACGCCGGTACCGCACCGCGGCCCAGCAACCAGGACAAACCGGCCAATGCCCGGCAGGCCAGGAAGCTGCGCAAGCTGGGTTACAAGGTCTGGCGCGGCAAGCGGTATGCCAAGGCCACGGCAAAAGAAATCACGGAAAAAATGAGCATGGCCCAGGCGGGCCTGCTGATTAGAAAGCTAAGCGCTAAGCCGCCGAAGCGTACCTGGAAAATTGATATTCCCGCCCGCGTATTCCTGGGCGTGAGTGACGACGAGTTCAACCGCATTCTTGCCCGCCAGCTCCAGGCTATTGGTTTTGGTTGGGATGTGAAGGCACAAGACATTAAGGGGAAACAATAATGACCTGGCCGAATGTCACCATTAACCAGCTCAACCAGTACCAGGGCACCACCAACGAGGTGGAGCGCGTCCTGTTGTACATCGGTATCGGCGCCGCAACCGGCGGCCTGCTGTCAGTCAACAGCCAGTCTGACTTCGACGCCCTGTTAGGGGCCGCTGACAGCGTGCTGAAAAGCAACGTGAAAGCCGCCTTTGCCAACGCAGGCCAGAACACTTTCGGCTATGTCCAGGTATTGGCCCCCGAGGCCAAAACGGAGGATTGGGTCGCTGCCATCAAAGCCGCGCAAGCCGTCGCATCCGTGGAAGGCGTGGTGTTGCTGATCGACGTCAAAGCCAAAGCTGACATTGAGGCTGCCAATACATTACGCGCTGACCTGATTGCCCGTTACGGGCGTTGGGTGTGGTTCATCCTGGGCGTGCAAGGTATCCAGGCCGAAGAGACCTGGGCGGAGTATGAAACACGCTTGGCCGCACTGGAGAACGGCGTCGCCGCCTTCGGCGTGCAGTTGGTGCCGCGGCTGTGGGGAAATGAACCCGGCGTTCTTGCCGGTCGACTGTGCAACCGTAGCGTGACGATTGCCGACAGCCCTGCCCGCGTTAAAACCGGCCCGCTGTTGAACATCGGCAGCACTGAAAAGCCTACCGACAAGGACGGACTTGAAATTAGCCTGGCGAACCTGCAAACGCTGAATGCCAACCGGTACAGCGTCCCGATGTGGTACCCGGACTTTGACGGCATGTACTGGGCCGACGGGCTGACGCTGGATGTAGAAGGCGGCGACTACCAGGTGATCGAATACCTGCGCACCGTCGACAAAGCCGCGCGCCGGGTGCGTTTGCAAGCCATTACCAAAATCGGCGATCGCAGCCTGAACAGCACGCCGGGTAGCATCGCGGCAAACCAGGTGTACTTCAGCCGTACATTGCGTGAAATGTCGCGCAGCACCCAAATCAACAACGTTGCGTTTCCTGGTGAGGTGAAGACACCACGCGACGGCGACGTGGTGATCACATGGCTGGACAGCAAGAACGTCAGCGTTTATCTGACCGTCCGCCCGTATGAAAGCCCGAAGGGGATCACCGTCAACATCTTGCTGGATACCAGCCTGGACACGGAGTAACCGCCAATGAGCACCAAACGCATTTCGGGGCAGTCGTTCGACATCGACATGGGCGGCGTTGCCATCCAGGTGAAGAACATCTCCCTGGACATCACCGACAACACAGAAGTGTCGCAAACCCGCGGCATTCCTGACGGCTATACAGACGGGTCAGTCGCCGCCGAGGGCGAGATCGAACTGGATACCAAAAACCTGAAGCTGGTGCAGTCGAAAGCCCAGGCTGCCGGGTCATGGCGCGGGATTGATCTTCAGGATTTCCTGTTCTACGCCAAGGCGGGCGACGAAGAACTGAAGGTCGAAGCCTACGGGTGCAAGCTGAACGTTTCCAACCTGCTGGCGATCGACACATCCAGCGCCGGGACGTCTAGCCACAAAATCAAGTATCTGGTCACGTCGCCCGACTTCGTGCGGATTAATGGTATTCCGTACCTGTCCGCCGATGATACCCGCGACCTGCTGGGCTAAGGGGACAGGATGCAAGACCACGAAAAGAAAATCCTGACGCTGGCCGCTATCGGTGCCGTGATCGCACTCGGGCAGATATTGAATAACAAAGACCCGATCACCCCGCGGCTGATGGTTGGCCGCATCATTCTGGGGTCTGCCGTTTCCATGGTGGCCGGGGTCGCGCTAGTGCAGTTTCCTGACCTGTCCCCGGTCGCTATCAACGGCATCGGGTGCGCCTTGGGGATTGCGGGCTATCAATTCGTTGAGCGCTGGCTACGCCGCCGCGGTAACAAGTGGGTACAAGGGGAAAACAATGACGTTAAGTGAAAAACAACAGCTTTTCACCAAGCTGATCGCCCAGCTCATCATGTGGGCGGACGAAAAAGGCTATCGGCTGACATTCGGCGAAGCCTACCGCACACCGGAGCAGGCCAAGCTGAATGTCCAGTCCGGCAAGGGGATCGCCAACAGCTTGCACACGCAGCGCCTGGCTGTCGATTTTAACCTGTTCATTAATGGGCAATACCAGACTGACAGCGCCGCTTATACCGAGCTGGGTAAGTTCTGGGAAAGCATTGGCGGCAGTTGGGGCGGTCGATTCTCCCGCCCGGACGGCAACCACTTTAGCCTGGAACACAACGGCGTCCGCTGATGAACCTGTCGCCGATCGCCTTACTGTTGGCACTGGGTGCCGCCTTTGGGTGTGGCTGGACGGCTGCCGGGTGGTACCAGGACAGCCAACAACTGGTTATTGAACGGGCAGCCACCGCCGGGGCAGAACAAAGCCGCCGGTATACAGAACACATGGCCGGGGCTTCGGCCAGACTGCTGGAAGAAAAACTGGAGGCGTTGCGCGGTAATGAAATACGTACTGAGCGGGAAATCCGCACTGAAACGGTTAAACCGGTGTTTCGCAACGTGTGCGCTACTGACGAGTTTGTCCGGTTGTTCAACGCCGCCACCGACCGCGCCGAACGTGCCTTATCAGGCCAACCTGCGCAGCCGCTGCCCGACGGTTCTGCCGCGCCTCACTGATGCCACCGGCAGCGCCATGACCGCCGCGCTGCTGGAATATCAGAAGCTTTACCCATTATGCGCAGCCCGCCACAACGCGCTGGTTGCAGAAATTGAACAACGAGAGAACGGGATAACACCATGAGCGAACAAGTGAAAATCATTCTGGATGTGGCTGGCGTTGAGCTGGTATTTGAACCGACTACCACCGCCTATAACAAGATGGTCAACGAAACCAGCATGGACAACAAAGTCGCCCCGGCGACCAACTACCTGCGCCGCATCGTGGCCGCTGAATCAAAAGACTCTCTGGAGACCTTCCTTAAGCAACCCAGCGCCGGGATGCAGATCGCCGCGAAAGTGAATGAGCGTTTTACCCCTGAACTGGACATCCAGGTAAAAAACTGAGGGAGCGGGTCAAGGCGATCGAGTCCAACGAGCTGGAACAGCTATTCGCCCTGCGGCGCCATTACCTGCCGCAAGAAGCGGACGACGAAGAAAGCCTGGCTCGCGCCATTTGGCTGGATAACAGACATTGGAAATATATGGGCATTGCCGTCAATAACGGCATAGCCCAGGCATTCAAAGGCGAATAATGAAACAGCTCGACTTTACCCTAAGCCTCATCGACAAAATGACCCGCCCGCTCAAGCAGGCGCAGTCAGCCGTCGGTAACTTTGCGGAAAAGTCGCAGGCCAACTTCAAGCAGATCGGTATTGGCGCCGCCGCCATTTGGGCCGTGACGCAATCCATCAAAGCTATGCTGGGGCCAGCCTACGAAATGCAGCACGCCCTGGATGAATTATCACTCCGTGGCGTCGATAACAATGCCCTGAATAAGCTGGCATCCGATGCCAACCGCTTCAGCATCCGCTACGGAAAAAATGCCGTTGAATTCGTTGCGTCGGCTGCAACCATCAAAGGCAGTATCGCCGGTCTGACCAACGACGAACTGCCCCGCTATGTTATTGCCGCCAACACACTGGCCGCCGCCACCAAAACCAGCGCCGAAGAAGCGGGCGGATACATGGGCGCCATGTACAACCAGTTTAAAAGCACTGCGGACAAGATGGGCAAAGTCCAATTTGCCGAAAAGCTGGCCGACCAGGGCGCCTATATGGTGAAAACCTTCGGCATGGACATGGCGACCATTCAGGACATGCTGGTCGGCAGTAAGGGCGAAGGCAGCAACTACGGGATCGGTATGGATGAGCAGTTCGCCGTCCTGGGTGAGTTGAATCGCACCATGGGCAGCGAAGGCGCGGGCGCCTATGAACAATTTTTGAAAACGGCTCAGGCTGGCGCCAAGTCACTGGGGCTGAGCTTCACCGATGCCAGCGGCAAGATGATGTCCATGCCGGACATGCTGGAAAAACTCCAGGGCAAATATGGCAAGACCATCGAGGGCAATATCAAGGCCCAGGCCGAACTGGATAAAGCCTTCGGTGAAGGCGCGAACGTTATCAAGCAGCTGTATGACAACGTCGGCGATCTGCGAAAAAACATGGACGCCATGGGCAACGCCCAGGGCATGAAGCACGCCACTGATATGGCTAACAAGATGGCCGACCCATGGCAGCGGCTTATCGCTATCTGGAACGCCATCAACACCACGATCGGGCGCACGCTCATCCCAGTGCTTAATCCTGTGCTTGCCAAGGTAGCGGCCATCGGGGAAAAGTTCGCCAGATGGGCTGATATGTTCCCCAACATCTCGCGATGGATTGGCTACATCGCTTTAGGTTTGTTGTCGCTGGCCGCCGTGGGTGCCGTAATCACTGTGATCACCGGCCTCTTCACATTGTTGACCAGCCCCATACTGCTCATTATCGCCGCCCTGGCTATTCTGGCCTGGGCTGTCTATGACCAATATCTTTATTGGAGCTGGGCATTTTCCGAGATTGGCAAAGACCTTACGGCATTGTGGGGGCAGATTGTCGGTGTTTGGGACAGCGTCACGGCATATTTCTCCGGCGTTTGGGCAAGCATCATGCTGGGCTGGGAAATGGTGGTTAACTTCTTCGCCGGGCTGTCACCACTGGCCGCATTCGAAGGGTTCGCAGACGCCATCACCGGCGTTTTCAGCGGACTGTGGGATTACCTGAAAAGCGCGTTCAACGACACCTACAACTGGATTGTGGACAAACTGAATTACCTGCCCGGCGTCAATATCGCCATCAAAAGCGATGCGCCAACCCTGCCACCTGGAGCGCTTGGGAACCCGGTTCCGAACAGCAACCCGACCACGTCACCAATGTTGACCGGCGGCCAGGCGAAGACAGTCGGCCAGGGCGGGATCGGGCGTCAGTTAGGACAGGCCAACAACAACAGCAAGAAAGTCGAAAATAATCAGAATATTGGCCGGATGGAGTTCAACGTTACCACCCCGCTGTCTCCGCAGCAGCTTCAGGAATATCAGGAATTGTATGGCTGACGAATTGTACATCGACCTGCTGATCACTGATCGGGACATTACGCTGAACGCAGGTAATGAGCCATTGCTGTGCAGCAACCGGGTCAGTATCGCCCAGGACATCAAGCATTCGCTGATGGAGTCCGGCTTACCGGCCCTGTTGATTGCCGAGCGCAGTCCAACGTTACGGGCGGATATCATCATGCAAATGATCATCCTGGTCGAAGACGACGAACGCCTGGTACCGGGAAAGGTATATATCAACGAGGAAAGCAGCACGCGCTTAACCATCCTGGCCGAAACCTACGAGTTCGGCCAGATTGACGCGGGGATCATCTATGGCGACTAAACCCACTAAACCCACTATCGACTTCGAAGCCTCCCTGCATGAAGGCGGGATGCCTGTCACCGAAGAACAGGCCCGCGCCGAGTTTGACACTATCGTCAAGCAGGAAGGGTTAATAACCAACACCTCCAAAATGTCACCGTTCTGGCGATTAATCACGGCTATCGTGACTGCGCCGGTCATGTGGCTAAAAGACATTCTGGTTACGGCTGTAATGCCGAGCATGTACCTGGCAACTGCATCCGGGGTGTTTGTCGACTTGTTCGCCTGGGCGCTCAATCTTGAACGGAAAAAGGCGTCGGCGACCGTTGGGCTGATTACCTTCATCAAGACTGACAGTAGCGTAGCGATCACCATCCCTGCCGGTACTCTGATCCAGACTGAGCGTATCAACGATAAGGTGTACGCGGTCGCCGTCAATTCCGACACCGTTATCCCTGCGGGCATTGCCTCTCTGGACATTGCCACCACGGCAACCAAGCCGGGAACAGCCTACAACCTGGCTCCGGGCTACTACCGTATTTTGCCGAAAGAAATTAGCGGGATTGCGTCGGTTGAGAACCGGGACAACTGGCTGAGCACGCCTGGTGCTGACGTGGAATCTGACGACGACCTGCGCGATCGTTGCCGTAACCAGTACAACCTGGTCGGCAGCTATCACGTTGACGCGGTCTACCGCGGCATGATCGCCGCCGTGGCCGGGCTGAGCACCGACCGTATTTTCTTCGAACATGACGCCCCCCGCGGGCCGGGAACCGCCAATGCCTTTTTGCTGTTGGATACCGGCGTGCCGTCCGCGTCCTTTGTCGAGAAGGTTAACGACCACATCAACGGTCAGGGCTACCACGGCCACGGCGATGATATGCAGTGCTTCCCCATCCCGGAGACGCAGCACAACCTGACCGTGCACGCCTGGTACTTCAGCACCTTGAACCTTGACGACGACGAACAGGCCGTCCTGAAGAATAAAATTACCGATGTCGTGCGCTGCGCCTTCCGTGATAACGCGGACTATCAGGTCTCTAAAACCTGGCCGCATAGCCGGTTTTCATTTTCGCGCCTGGGCGAAGAACTGCACCTGTTATTACCTGAGCTGGAATCCGTGGTTTTTTCTCTGCCGGACATTATCAGCGGGCTGAATATCCCGCGCCTGGACGCGTTGAGCGTGGAGTTGACCAGTGGATGAGCAGAAATTAACGATCACCCTCCCCACCTGGTTAAACCGTGGAGAGATTAAAAAGCTGGCCGTCGCAGCGGGAAAATTCTGGGAGAAGGTACGCGGCTGGATAAGCTGGCCGCTACAGCAAACTGACCCGCTCACCTGCACGGTGCAAATATTGAACCTGCTGGCGTACCAACGTGACATAAACCGTTTTGACGGTGAACCGTTGAGCCTATTTCGCAAACGCGTCAAATACGCGTTCCTCAACGCCCAGGACAGCGGCAGCCTGGCAGGATTCCGCAATATCTTTCTGCGCCTGGGGATTGGGGAAATCGGTCAGGCAGAACGCCAGCCCGGAATTGACTGGGACGTGATCATCATTCGCGTGGACGACAGCCAGCTCGCAAGCAACGCGGCGCTGATGCAGGAAATTATTCGCCAGTATGGGCGTACTTGCCGCCGGTACCAGTTTCAAGTGGTCAACACCGCCGCCGCGGCTGTCCGCGCCGGGCAATTTGATAACGATCACCAGCTCTTTGCCGCGCAACCGGGCATTGATGCAAATATTTTGACGGAAGACCCGTTCAACCTGCTGACCGAAGACGGTTACTACGTGACGGTATAACGAGGAAAAACACGATGTCCGCAATCATTACCAGAAAATTTGAGCAGTGGTGTGCCGAGCGTACTGCGGCCAACCTGCCCGCCAGGCCGGACACTTTTATTTTTGCTTTTGTGCCTGGGCAAGACCACGACGGCGAGATGGACAGAGACGAGGCATTGCCTCCGGCTAGTCAAATTGTGCATCAGGCACCAGTAGCGCAACACGGTCTGATTAACACGGACGCAGTAGCCTACTCTGTCGTCATGGACACCACCGTTGGCGACTTCGACTACAACTGGATCGGACTTCAAGACGCCGCCAGCGGCACGCTGTGCATGATTGTGCATACCCGTACGCAGAAGAAAATCGCAACCAGTGGACAGAACCAGGGCAACACGTTAACCCGCACGCTGGTGATGGAGTTCAACGGCGCCGCGGGCGCATCGCAAATCACCGTCACCGCGGCAACCTGGCAAGTCGACTTCTCTGCCCGCATCTTCGGCCAGGACGAACAATTGCGCCTGGCTAATCTGGAAGTCTACGGCGAGGCCGCATTTTTTGGCGACGGCTTCCTTGTTGTCAGGAACGGCGACACTTTCACCGCGACAGCGGGTCGCGGCTATGTCGGTGGTATACGTGCTGAGCTGGCGGTCAACACACCGATCACAATCAGTAAATGGACGACTAAAGTCTGGGCTGATGTGAGTTGGCAAGGCGCCACGACCAGCCGCTGGTCAGCTCGTATTACCCTGTCCGCCGCAGACAATCTGGTCGATTACACCGACGCCCAGGGATACCGGCATTATGTAACCGCTCTGGCCGGTATCGGCGCCGACGGCACCGTCACCGACCTGCGTAAAAAAGGTTCTCAGGCTGAACAGGGGGCAAATCGCGTTTTTCTGCGGAAAGACCAAAACCTGGCCGACATTGTGGACAAGGGAGCAGCACGCCAAAACATCAACGTGCTTAGTCAAAGTGAAGCTGACGAGCGTTTTGTTAAACAATCAGGTGACAACGTTGCATGGATGACGGTTGAGGATGGCCTTACCGTTAACGGCAAGGGATTCATTGTAAAAAATGGTCTGGGTGACATCGAAGGTAACAACGAGCGCCAGACCAACGGCGTACGCATCACCGGAGCCGGTAACTTGTTTGCGGATTTTTACCACCGTGAACGCATCGGCCAGCACCACTTGATGGGCATTCACGTTGCAAATGGTGGCGCGGATGGCTGGTTCGAATTCCGTAACGACGGCCACTTCGTCACAAACGGCAAGGTATCCGCTGGCGGTGAAGCCGGTGGCACATTACATCATGATGGGAATGTGCAAGGCAGTATTTGGGGCGGTTATCTATCTGAATATATCAATAGCGCTGCAACCGTAACCGGCTGCCCTCTGCCGTGGCCGGGGCCAGGCGCGCCTACGGGGTGGCTGATGTGTAATGGCGCCGCATTTGACCGCAATGCATTTCCCCGCCTAGCCTCCGCCTACCCCAATGGGCTACTGCCAGACTTGCGGGGGGTTTTTATTCGTGGCTGGGATGCCGGTCGCGGACTTGACCCCAATAGGGGACTGGGCGACTTGCAGGCCGGACAGGCTCCAGCATCGGCCATTGGTCGCGGGGACTGGGGCGATTACGCAGGCCGGAGCACCGGTATTACGGCGATGATCGGGACGGACGCCGACGGACACCCGACGGTTAAGCAGGAAACCGAACAACAGCGGGAAACCCGCCCGGTAAACGTCTCATTCAACTACATCGTAAGGGCAGCATGATGACCGAACAAAAATATACGCTCAACGCGCCAACGGCGGTGATCGGCAAAAATGGCCTGGCAACCGCTGCCGGGTGGCTGACGGTTTACAACTCCAGCGCCCAAAACGGGGAATATACCGGCGCCAGCGTGGAATATATTCCCGTCGGCGTCGGACTGCCCGCCGGTGGGCATCAGGACGCCCCACAATTGCCAGCCGATAGCAGCCTGGCGATACAGCGCCAGGGCAGCGCGTGGCAGTTAGTTGCCGATCACCGCGGTAAAACCGCATTTTTCATCCAGACAGGCCAGTCGGTGATTATCAGCCAGATCGGCGAACTGGACGCCGCACTGACATTCCTCGCCCCGGCAACGCCGTTCGATAGTTGGGACGGTCAGAAATGGGTCACGGATGAAGACGCGCAGCACCGGTCACAGGTTGAAACAGCCCAGGAAGAACTGGCACGGCGTACCACTGCTGCCACCACAGCGATCGCCCCACTTCAGGATGCCGTGGACACCGAGATAGCAACGGATGCCGAACAGGCAGCACTGCTGGCCTGGAAAAAATACCGTGTGGCGCTAAGTCGCATTGACGCAGATACTGCGCCCGATATTGCCTGGCCGGAGTTGCCGTAATGTGGCACCTGGCGCGTTTGGGCTTTCCTGACGAACTCCAGGCAGTAACATGCTCACTGCTGACAGTACACCCCTGGACATATGGGGCGGCCCAGGTGACTGAGTCGGGGCCGTATCTCAGCCCACAGAACGCCATCAACTATCTGGCCGAAAAGCTGCGGGGTGCAGGGGGCATTCAGGACGTGATCGTCTTTCTGTTGACCAGCTACGCCCTGCCCGACTTCAAAGCATCGTTGGACAGCATGGCAGGCGTTTTTCCGCTGCCGGTATTCATGCAGACAGCCCGAAAAAGCGCCGCAGCGCTTCAACTGGATACTACAAAAATGCAGTTACCTGGCGTTATGGGCGGCGGACTTCCCGCCAGTATGCCGTTATCAATAGGCACTTGCCGCACTGCAATAAACGCGCAACGCCTGGCAACGGCAGCAGCACAAGCCAGCCAGGGAACATCGCTTGAAGGCATTGAAAACGCGCTGAACGCCCTTTCTTCACTGCGACAACAGGCTAGCCAAGCTGCCGCGGATGCCCTGGCGGAACTTCAGGGTAAAAGTGTCCAGGTTTGGACATATCAGGCACACGGTGAACCGGCAAATATTGCCGCAGACATCGTCAACGGTGTGCCTGTTCCCGACGCTATCTACACAATGGGCGCAATGTTTACAGGCGACCTTGAAGGACTGAAAGGGATGATCACATGACACAAATCATCATGCTGGCGCTGGATGGTGAAGCCATCCCGCTGAAAGAAATCCTGGTCACACCGCAGATGCAAATCCCAGATAAAGACCAATCCGGCCAGGCGTCCAGCACCGCAACAGCGGAGCAAGGCGTTAAGGCCAAGGAACTGCGTATCTCCGGGGAAATTCCGTTTAAAACCCCGCAAGTGCTCAACCGGCTGTTTGCCCTGGCAGAAGCCAAAGGTAGCAACGGCGCAATGAAACGCTACCGGGTGGCGAACAAAACCGCGCAGTTGGTGAATTTTCGCGAAGGCATGTTTTCCGGCTCTATCGACGCAGCCCCCCAGACCAATAAAATGGTCTGGCTGGTCAATTTCACCTTGAAAGAACAGGACAGTGTCGCCGAGAAAGCTGCCGCCCGCACCGCGTCCAGCGTGAAGAACAAAACCCAGACGGCCAAAGGAACCAGTGGCACGCCAGGTGCTGCCGCCGGTGAAGAAGGTAAGCAGGAATTGACCTCCTTTGAAAAGTTCCTGAAGAAAATCGACGATAAGCTGGCGTAATCATGAAACCGATCATCACTCTTCAAATTGATGCCAACACCGTGCCGGTAGCAGCCAGTGAGCTGGTTATCGAGCTTAGCGCGTGCGGTCGGGGTTTCATCACTGCCCAGACTGACCAGGTGAGCACCGGCAAACTGATCCGGGTCAACGTCGGCTACAACGACCAGACCTTGCGCTGGTTTACCGGCTATGTTGAGCGTGACCAGGCCGCCGAAAATGGCTACCGCCGGATGTTCGTGCGGGAATTGGTAGGCGTATTCGAGAAAAGCTGGCCGGTATCTATGCAGCACCCCACGCTACGCCAGGTCGCGGACAAATTGGCCGCCGAATCCGGGTTGGCGTTCATTTTGCCGGATGGCAAAGCGTATACCGATACCCCAATCCCCCATTTCGTTCACAGCGGCACCGGATGGCAATTACTGTCAAATCTGGGGCGAGCATTCGGGATTACTGATTACATCTGGCAGCAGTTGCCGGACGGCACGGTATGGCTGGGTGCCTGGTCAGATTCACGCTTCGCCAATCTGCCGATCGACATCCCAAACGAATACACCAAAGCCGCCGGGGCCGGTAACAGCATCACATTACCGGCAATCCCGTCTATTCGGCCTGGCGTGCTGGCGAACGGCCAGCGTATCACCCGCGTGGCGTTAAAAGACAACGACCTTACCCTGACCTGGACGCCGTTAAACAGTAAAGGCCAGCCTAAGCAGAAAAGCCCCTTTGAGCGTCAGTTGGAAACCGCACACCCTGAGCTGGCCGCGGGGCTTCATCTGCCGAAGTTGGCCCGCGTCGAAGCACCAACCGAAGGCGCCAGCCTGGGCGATATTTCCGACCCATTCCGCCCACGTTTCGCGGTCGACGTGCAACTACTGGACGAGAACGGCGCAGCGAACCATGAAACGCCGGTTTATCCTGCGGTCGCCCTACCGGTACCGATGGCCGGGGATGAGTCGGGCTTGATGCACTACCCACCCGCGGGAACTCTGGTAGAACTGGCATTTACTGACGGCAGACCCGATAAACCCTTTATCCGCCAGGTATTACCGCAAGGTAACAGTCTCCCCAGCATCAAGCCGGGTGAGCAGCTCCAGCAGCAACGTGCCGAAGTGTTCCAGCGCGTCAACCAGGCTGGCGACTGGCAACGGGAAACTGACCAGGCGATACAGGAAACCAGCGCCACACGTACGATAACCGCGGACGAAGAAAACCGAACGCTGACCCAGCGAACAACCACAATCCAGGCGACCGACAGCACCACTGTGATCGGCACGGCCAAACTGATGGCAGGCGCTATCGTTCAACTGGCCCAGGGAGACTACAGCATCGGGACAACCGGCCAACTCTTGGTGAAAGCGAAAAGCAGCAGACACAATATATCCGGGGATGCCCAGACCGAGATTGGCGGCCAGCTCACAGAGAAAATTAGCGGGCTGCGCCGCAGCGTGTCCGCCAGCCTGGAACTGATCGCCAACCAGGTGCGCGTGGGTACTGACGACACCAACGTATTGTCACTGTTGCTGGAAACCCTGGACGTGGTACAAGCCCTGGCTCAACGCACCGCCGAGCATACCCATTCGAACACCGGCAGCCCCACCAATGGCGAAGCGATCGCCGAGACCGGTGCATCGGCCAGCATCCTGAAATCCCGCTACCAACCCTACATTGCCTGACCTGGGCGGAAGCCTCCGCCCTCAACCTCACACGACCGCATGACACGCCTTTAGCGCGACGCACCGCCGCCGCCACACCCGCACGCCTGCGCACCATCAAACGTCGCACCACACGCCAACCACAGCGCCAGAAATTGACGCGACGGAATACTCAACCGACGTAATCGGCGCTACACCGCACCCGCCTGCACGTTTTGCGTGCTAAAAATATTGCAAAAGAATTTTGGTGCAAACGACCACGCCAGCCCGCGCCGTGACTGGGGTTCTGACGAGCGCGGCCAATTGCACGCGGTGCAATGAATTTCAGTATTTTGCAAAGAACGCCCAGCGCGGCGCCTAGGGCGCTGAAGCTAAGTGGTTGGTTTAAAATGGATCGATTTACTTTCCGTGAGGATCGCTGCCAAAAAATGCGACGTTGCCGCAAATGATGGGCAGCACCTAAAAACCAGCAGTGGCGCGGGCTGGCGGGGAATTGGAGCAGCGGCGACACGTTGCAAAAGTTGCCACGATTGGATCGGCAGACGATCACAAGTAGCCGGTAGTCAGCATTGATAAGAAAAGAGATGATAAAGCCCCGACAAACGGGGCGTTTATGTCGATGTGGTCAATGTGTGGACATTGAATGAAATAATTCCTTTTACTTCATTGTGTTACTTCCATTACCTTAACCCTAAAGGGGTAAATGCGGGGGTAGCTTGCGCCAGATCAATCTATTACTGTGACTAAGGGTATTTTGCCGCGCCCTTTTCACTCAATCGCTATCTATTTAATTATACAGCGATCGTTTTTCCCGTTGCTTACATCTTGAGATAAAACCCGGCGAATTTTAGTTGCAAAACTTATAATTTTGCTTTCGAATGAAACCCGACGATGCGCGTCGCCCGTGAGAAAAGGATCCGTGATTGCTTGTTAAACGTTCCGTGACCGGCAGCCTGGCCAAGGCGCTGTTTTGCATCGTGATTTTGTCCGTGCTTTCTACCGGGCTGGCGCTGACCACCGTTGCCGGCAGCCTGCGTGACGCCGAGGCGGTGAATATTGCCGGCTCACTGCGCATGCAGAGTTATCGGCTGGCTTACGATCTTGCCCGGCACTCCGCAGGGATGGATCAGCATCTGCAGCAATATCAACAATCCCTGCAGGCCCCGGCGCTGCAAAACCTGGATCGCTTTTACGTGCCTGCCGACGTCCGGGAAAAATACCTGTCGCTGCAGCAAACCTGGCAGCTGCTGGCGCAGCAGATCCGGGCCGGACAGTCGGCAGATTATCAGGCCAACGTCGCCGGCTACGTTAACCAGATCGATCATTTTGTTTTAGCTCTGCAACGCTATTCCGAACTCAAGCTGACCATAGTGGCGACCATCAGCGTGGTGGGCTATATCGCCATTATCGGGCTGGTGCTGTTTTGCATTCGCTTTATGCGTCGCCAGGTGGTGGCACCGCTGAAACATCTGGTGGACGCCAGCCAGCGCGTGCAACAGCGGGATTTTCACCACCCGCAACTGGATGTGGCGCAGCCGAACGAGTTGGGTGTGCTGTCGCAGGCCTTTACCGCCATGTCGGACGATCTGGCCAAGCTATACCAGTCTCTGGAGTTAAAGGTTCAGGAGAAAACCCAGCGTTTGCAACAGGCGAACAAGACGCTCGAGGTGCTCTACAACTGCTCGCAAGCGCTGAGCGTGCGGCAAATTGGCAGACAGTCTTTTGAGCAGATCCTGCAGATCGTGCGCCAAAGCGAGCAGTTGCACTGTATCCGCCTGAACGTGGCGGACAGCCTCAGCGAATGGCAACTGACCAGCGGTGTGCCGTCACCAACGCAGGCCTGGCACGCGCTGGCTATCGTTCAGGACGGCAAGCCGCAGGGGGAACTGAGCTGGCAGCATCAGGACCAACCGCCACACCCGCACCTGATGCAAAGCGTGGCCAACATGCTGAGCCGCGGCGTTTATTTTAATCGCGCGCAGAAACAGCACATGCAGTTTTTGCTGATGGAGGAACGCGCCACCATCGCCCGCGAATTGCATGATTCATTGGCCCAGGCGCTGTCGTTTTTGCGGATTCAGCTTACGTTGCTCAAACGTACGTTGGCAGGCGGCTCACCCCGGGCGCAGGAGATTATTAACGATTTTGACCGTGCGCTGGCCGACGCCTACCGCCAGTTACGCGAGCTGCTGACCACCTTTCGCCTGAACATTCAGGAGGCCGATTTGAACGCCGCGTTGCACCAGTTGCTGGTGCCATTAAAGGTTCTAACCGGCGCACGGATTCAGTTACACTGTCGGCTTTCCTCTCAGGCGCTCGATGCCCAACAGCAGGTGCATGCATTGCAGATTGTGCGGGAAGCGGTGCTCAATGCCATCAAACATGCAGATGCGCGCGAGATAGTGATCCGTTGCGAGGTCACCGCGAGTGGCGATAATGCCATAAGCATTGTTGACGACGGCTGCGGCATCGCCAGCCTGAATGAGCCGGAAGGCCACTATGGGCTGACCATCATGAGCGAACGCGCTGCGCGACTGGGAGGCACGCTGCTCATCCAGCGAGGCGAACCCAAGGGTACGGAAGTCCGTTTGACATTTCCGCCATAAATCAGGGTCATTCACCCCCTCGTTAGGTTTTAGGAGGGTATGAAGACTATTTCAGGATGTCGTGGCGTTGATTGCCACTATTTTACAAGAGTCTGTCCCACTGTGAAGCGCGCTGCACAGCGCGTTTGAGTGGCTTTACTCGCTACAGGGAGCATATGTCATGGTGATGAAGAATTACCGAGTATTGATCGTCGACGACCATCCGCTGATGCGCCGCGGCATCAAACAGCTGCTGGGGCTGGACCCGTGGTTTACCGTGGTGGCCGAAGCCAGCGACGGCAACGAAGCGATTGCCCTCGCGCTGCAGCACACGCCGGACGTGATCCTGCTCGATCTGAATATGAAAGGGCTGTCCGGCCTGGACACGTTGAAAGCGCTGCGCAATGAGGGCGTCGATGCGCGCATCATCGTGCTGACGGTTTCCGATTCGCGCAGCGACGTCTATGCGCTGATCGACGCCGGCGCCGACGGCTATCTGCTGAAAGACAGTGAACCGGAACAGCTGCTGGAACATATTCGCGCGGCGGCGGAAGGCCAGAGCGTGATCAGCGATGCGGTGGCGGACTACCTGTCATCCCGCAGCGAACAGCACGATCCCTTCGCCGAACTGACCGAACGCGAGCTGGACGTGTTGCAGGAAGTGGCGCGCGGCATGTCCAACAAACAGGTGGCGGCACAGCTGCACATTTCCGAAGAAACGGTGAAAGTGCATATCCGCAATATGCTGCGCAAACTGGACGTCCGTTCACGCGTGGCGGCGACGGTGATGTACCTGGAACACAAGAGTCAATGATGCTTCCCCCGGCATGCCGGGGAAAGTTTATTCGATGGCGGCAAGCAGCGCCTGATGATGCTGGTGGATCCAGCTCTTGTTGAGTGGCCCCCAGTTTTCCAACTGGTAAAAACCGTCGTTATTGCGCACGCCCTGCTGCACGAACTGCAACTCCACCCCCAGGCCAGGCAAGGCTTTCAGCACGTCTTGCAGCGTACGGCGCGGCCAGCCGGTCAATTCCATCAGACGCGGGACGTTTGGCCGCTCACTGTGGCTGATCAGCCAACACAGATAAAGGCGTCGGGCAAATACCGGGTTAATTTCCATGCCAAGCTCCTGCTTTACGATGAGTCCTGATTGTTTTCCGGGAACCTTGATCGGCCAGGCCCTTGATAGTCATAAAATTGTCTTAATGACGTTTTTCACTGGCATTGGGACGTCATTACCGGTTTCTACTACTGTTATTTACATTATCTCCTTTTTTTCTCCACGCTTTACTCCCCCTTCGCGAGTAAAGTGCAATAACGCCGGAATCCTTCCCAGCCGCTGGTAAACGCAATCCAGATGCGTCTTAAAGATAGAACAAGTCATAACGAGGTTCGCGCTGCATGGCCAATTTTTTTATTGATCGCCCGATTTTCGCCTGGGTTTTGGCAATTATTCTTTGCCTGACCGGCGCTTTGGCGATTTTTTCCCTACCCGTGGAACAGTATCCGGACCTCGCGCCGCCGAACGTTCGCATTAGCGCCACCTACCCTGGCGCCTCGGCACAAACGCTGGAAAACACCGTTACCCAGATTATCGAACAGAACATGACCGGCCTGGACAACATGATGTACATGTCGTCGCAGAGCACCAACACCGGGCGAGCCACGGTGACGCTGACCTTTGAGGCCGGCACCGATCCCAACGAGGCGATGCAGCAGGTGCAAAACCAGTTGCAGGCGGCGATTAAACGGCTGCCGCAGGCGGTGCAAACTCAGGGCGTGACGGTATCAAAATCCGGTGATACCACGCTGATGATGGTGGCGTTCGTCTCGACCGACGGCAGCATGGACAAACAGGATATCGCCGATTATCTGGTGTCCAATCTGCAAGATCCGCTCAGCCGCATCAACGGCGTGGGCAGCATGGACGTTTACGGTTCGCAGTACGCCATGCGCATCTGGCTCGATCCCAACAAGCTGACCAGTTACCAGCTCACTACTCAGGACGTGGTAACTGCAATCAAGTCCCAGAATGCCCAGGTGGCGGTCGGCCAGCTCGGTGGCACGCCGTCCGTCGACAAGCAGGCGCTTAACGCCACCGTTAACGCCCAGTCGCAACTGCAGACACCGGAGCAGTTCAAGCAAATCACCCTGCGGGTCAATCAGGACGGTTCACTGGTGACGCTGGGCGACGTCTCAACCATCGAGCTGGGCGGCGAAAACTATGACTTCCTCAGCCGTTATAACGGCATGCAGGCCGCCGGCATGAACATCAAGCTGGCTTCCGGCGCCAACGAGCTGCAGACCGACCAGTTGGTGAAGGACAAAATCGCCGAGCTGTCGCAGTATTTCCCGCACGGGCTGGAGGCGAAGGTCGCCTATGAAACCACTCCGTTCGTTAAGGCCTCCATCAAAGACGTGGTGAAAACCCTGCTGGAAGCCATTGTGCTGGTGTTCCTGGTGATGTACCTGTTCTTGCAGAACTTCCGCGCTACGCTGATCCCCACTATCGCCGTGCCGGTCGTATTGCTGGGCACCTTCGCCATTCTTTCCGCCTTCGGATTCAGCATCAACACCCTGACCATGTTCGCCATGGTGCTGGCGATCGGCCTGCTGGTGGATGACGCCATCGTGGTGGTGGAGAACGTCGAGCGGGTGATGAGCGAAGAGGGCCTGCCGCCGCGCGAGGCCACGCGTAAATCCATGGGGCAGATCCAGGGCGCGCTGGTCGGTATCGCCATGGTGCTCTCGGCGGTGTTTATTCCGATGGCGTTCTTCGGCGGTACTACCGGCGCGATTTATCGCCAGTTCTCGATCACCATCGTGTCCTCCATGGTGCTGTCAGTGCTGGTGGCGATGATCCTGACCCCTGCCCTGTGCGCCACGCTGCTCAAGCCGCTCGCCAAGGGCCATCACCACGGCAAGCGCGGCTTCTTCGGCTGGTTCAACCGCATGTTCAACCGCAATGCCGATCGCTACGAGCGCGGCGTGGCGCGCGTGCTGCATTTCAGCTTGCGCTACATGGCGATTTATCTGCTGCTGCTCGCCGGCATGGCGCTGCTGTTCATCAAGCTACCGAGCTCGTTTCTGCCGCAGGAAGACCGCGGGGTATTCACCGTGCAGGTGCAGTTACCGCCGGGTTCGACCCTGCAACAGACCGCCAAAGTGGTGGAAAAAGTCGAGCACTACTTCCTGACCAAAGAAAAGCAGGATGTTCTGTCGGTATTCTCCACCATCGGTGCCGGGCCGGGCGGCAACGGGCAGAACGTGGCGCGCATGTTTATCCGTTTGAAAGACTGGGATCTGCGCACCTCCGGCGCCAATACCTCTTTCGATATCATCGAACGCGCCACCCATGCGTTCAGCAAGATTAACGAAGCGCGGGTGATTGCCAGCAGCCCACCGGCGATTACCGGCCTGGGCAACTCCGCCGGCTTCGATATGGAGTTGGAAGACCACGCCGGGCTGGGCCACGCCAAGCTGATGGCGGCGCGCGACCAACTGCTGCAACTGGCGGGGGACAACCCGCTGCTGGCTCGCGTTCGCCATAACGGCCTGGACGACAGCCCGCAACTGCAAATCAATATTGACCAGCGTAAGGCGCAAGCGCTCGGCGTGGCTGTCGATGACATCAACAACACGCTGTCCACCGCCTGGGGCTCGACCTATGTCAACGACTTTGTCGATCGCGGCCGGGTGAAAAAGGTGTACGTGCAAGCCGCCGCGCCGTTCCGCATGCTGCCTGGCGATATCGACAAATGGTATGTGCGCAACAGCGCAGGCGGCATGGTGCCGTTCTCGGCCTTCTCGTCCTCACATTGGGAATATGGTTCCCCGCGCCTGGAGCGTTACAACGGCAGCTCTGCGGTGGAGATCGTCGGCGAGGCGGCGGAAGGCGTCAGCACCGGCACCGCCATGGCCGAAATGGAGAAAATCGTCAGCCAACTGCCGACCGGCTTCGGCCTGGAATGGACCGCCATGTCCTATCAGGAACGGCTCTCCGGCTCACAGGCGCCTGCGCTGTACGCTCTCTCGTTGCTGATTGTGTTCCTGTGTCTGGCTGCGCTGTACGAGAGTTGGTCGATTCCGTTCTCGGTGATGCTGGTGGTGCCGCTCGGGGTGATTGGCGCCGTTGCCGCCACCTGGCTGCGCGGGCTGGAGAATGACGTTTACTTCCAGGTTGGGTTGCTGACCATCATCGGGTTGTCGGCGAAGAACGCCATTCTGATCGTCGAATTCGCCAACGAGCTGAATCACAAAGGGCAGGATTTGCTGTCCGCCACGCTGGAAGCCTCACGCATGCGCCTGCGGCCGATTTTGATGACCTCGCTGGCCTTTATCTTCGGCGTATTGCCGATGACAATCAGCAGCGGTGCCGGCTCCGGCAGCCAGCATGCGGTCGGCACCGGGGTCATGGGCGGCATGATATCCGCCACCCTGCTGGCGATCTTCTTCGTGCCGCTGTTCTTTGTGCTGGTTCGGCGCCGCTTCCCGGGTAAACCCTTGCCGGCGTCAAACGCGGAAAACGCGGAATAGCAGGCATAAAAAAGCAGCATCGGCAAACCGATGCTGCTTTATCTTGAACGAGAATGTCGCTCCCAAGGTGTTTCAAATACCGACAAATAAACCATACCCTATACCCTATGAATTTCACGTTGCGGCCAGGCAGCCAGCTTGCTCATCTCCAGGCGCTTACTCAGGTAAGTAACTGGGGTGAGCCAGCGCAGCCAACAACGCTGCAATTTGAAATGCGACGGGTATTCAGTTTCAACACAGTGTCAGTTACCTAACATCTCATCGATGAAGTCTTTCCAGTTTCCTAACTCACGATCAACCATAATACTTTACAACCTCAATTATTAGACGAAGCGAATTCTACGCCTGTTTTTTGAGCAAGTGAAGTGTTCCGGGAACGATGCCGGCCGCAGAAACCGGCGTTGGCGCACATTTTCGTATTAATCCTACCCAAGGGCATTTCGCCATATTCCCTGTTGCGATAAGCCCCATCACCGCCGCGTGCAGAAAGCATAAAAGCCGATACTGTGCCGCAAAATACCGGCCGCAGTCAGGCAAGCGGCCGGGTAGATCGCTCAGGCGCGTTTAGAAATCAACGCGCAAACCGAGGTTGTAGCGGCGTCCTTCAAGCTGCGGATATTCGCCCCAATTGGTGGTGCGTTTAGGTGCGGTATCGAAAATGTTATACACCCCGGCCATCACCTGGGTGTGCTTGTCCAGACGGTAAATGACCCCGGCATCCAACAGGGTATAAGCGCCATAACGGGTATGGTCGCCGCTATCGTCGTTGCGGCTGCGATAATTGACTTTGGACCACACATCCAGCGCCGAAGCCGCCGCCCATTTGACGGATAAGTTGGCCATGTGTTTGGGGAAGTCATTCAGCGCATAGCCCTTATTGATACCGTTTTTCTGCTCGCTCTTGTTGAAGGTGTAGTTGGCGCTGACATTCAGCCGATCCGTGGCCTGCCAGTCCGCATTGAGCTCCACGCCGTAGACGTTGGCCTTGCCGATATTGAAATACTTATCAATGGAATCGGCACTGTAACCGTTGACTACGCAGGGGTGATTTTCGCTCGCCTCGCAGATATTGACTTCAGCAATCTTGTCCTTGAAATCGGTATAAAATACCGTGCCGTCCAAAGACAGATCGCGGTTGTTATTCCAGTACAGCCCCAGTTCGGTATTCAGGCTGGTTTCCGGCTTCAGTTCGCTATTGCCTACCGACAGGTAAGGGTAAGGCGGGTTGCTGCCACGCGGGGTAATAAATTGCTCCGAATTTTCCCGCAGCGAAGGTTTTTTATAACCGGAGGAGATCCCGCCCTTCAACGCCCAGGCTTCGTCCAGCATCCAGTTGCCGTAAATTTTCGGGCTGATGTGGGTGCCGAAATAGTCATCCCGGTCCATGCGTGCCGAGGTGGTCAGCGAGAAGTCATCGATGTTCCACTGCCCTTCGGCGAACAGCGCCCAGCCGTCACGCGAAATTTTCGTCACCGGATCGATCCCCGGCGCCCGTTTGCTGTCGGCGTAGAAGTCGTCATTGAGCGTTTCGCGGCTGTAGTTGCCGCCGAGCGTCAGGTTGTGCTCGCCGAGGCTCAATTTGGCCTGGCTGTTCAGAACGTAATTCTCGGTCTGAATATGCTGCGGCGCCAGTTGGGCGCTGTGGTAGGTGGATTCGCCTTTCTCGTACTGGAAATAGCTGGTGGTGGCGACGGTATCTTCCGCATACCAGCCCGAGTGGGTCAGGCTGAGGGCGTCGCGATCGAAGTCCCATCCCCAGGGCGTGCCGCCGCCTTTGGCCGAGCGACTGCGCTTTTTCTCCCCTTTGGCGAGGTTGAGGTCAAACAGGTTGGTTTCGTTGGCGGCAAAGCCCAGCGTCATGTCGAGGGATTTTTTGTTGTTCTTGCTGAAAGCGTTGGGTTTTTCATCTTCGCGACGATCGAGGTAATCTGCCGAAAGATTGAGCCCCAATACGTCCGGCACCAGCGGCCCCATCAGGAACAGATTGGCCTGCTGGGTATTGCCGAAATCCCGATGTTGCTGCAGGAAGCTGTTACCGGCAATGGAACCCACCCATTCCCGTACGCCAAACGGCTTTTTGGTGATCACGTTGACCACGCCGCCAATGGAGTCGGAGCCATACAACGATGACATCGGGCCGCGGATCACTTCAATACGTTCAATGGCCGCCAGCGGCGGCAAAAAGCCGGCTTCGGTACCGATATTTTGGCCATACGGGCGCGACTCGCCGGTATTTTGCTTGATGCTGTTCACCATGAAAGAGGTGTAACTCGAGTCCATGCCGCGGATCATGACATCCCCTGAAACCTCGCTGCCGGCACCGCTGCTGACGAACACCCCGGAGACATCCTGCACCGCTTCGGCGACATCGCGGCTGTTTTGCTTTTCGAAAGATTTTTTATCGATAACCGAGATACTGGCGGGCGCATATTTCTTGTTCTGCTTAAACCCGGAGGCCGTAACCACCAGTTGGTCTTCCTGCGAAACGTTATTTTCTTTCTCGGCCCCCTCTTCCTGCGCGTAAACCTGAGGCGTACCCATCAATGCCAAAGCAATGACCGTCGCGATGCTGGAGCGTTTTCCCATGGATTGTTGATAAA
Organism: Serratia sp. root2; assembly: GCF_031931805.1. Taxonomy (NCBI): domain Bacteria; kingdom Pseudomonadati; phylum Pseudomonadota; class Gammaproteobacteria; order Enterobacterales; family Yersiniaceae; genus Serratia; species Serratia sp. root2. Next base: position 333,150 of record NZ_JAUJXB010000003.1, on the reverse strand, counting down.
TCATCACTGTTCCTAATCGAGCCTGTTTCCGGTTGGTGTTGTAGCTCACAGAGCGCCCAATACGGCAAACGTAGAGCGCGAGCACGGCATTGACAGCCACTGCGCACGGCGCTGTACCTACTTCTGAACGTTGTATTTTTATTTACAGTTCTTAACAAAAGCCAGGCGAATATAGCGGATATCCGTCAACAATAAAAACGAAATGAAAATCATTACAATGCATAAACAAGCAGAAAAAAGACGTAACAAACAGAACAAAAAATCCAACAATCAAAATAAAAACCTTTATTTTCAACAATAAAAACCAATGCACACCAATGATTAATTAAATGATATTGATATTAATTATCAATATCATTAGCATCGGCAAATCGTAAATTGATGTAAAGGAATGTCTATGCCGATGCACCTGATCGCCCCAACCAAAGGTTTCTCTCTCAGCGCCCTGACGTCTGCCCTGCTGCTGTGGTCTTGCTCAACGCTGGCTGCCGAACTGCCCGAAAGCCATTTTCAGACCAAACCGGTAGGATATGGCCTGTACGAACTGGCTTTTGACGGCGAAAACAATACCCTGTTTGCCGCCTCTACGCCTTCATTCGCCAAAGGGAAAAACACCGGTATCGTCTACCGGGTCAACCCAAGCACACTGGCCACCGACGCCAATATCCTGACCCAGCGCCGCGCCTTCGCCACCGCGTTGGATGAACAGCGGCATCTGCTGTATATCGGCAATACCGTGGACGGTTCGGTGACGGTGATCGACACCCAGACAGGCAAAGAACTCGCCACCATCCAGCTCGACGAAAGCGTGAAAGAAGACCAGTTCACGCCAACGCGCGAGATGGTGCTCGATAAAAAAAACCAGCGTCTGTATGTCTCCGGCACCGCCAAAAAAGGCGTGTTGTGGGTTATCGATACGGCCAATCGGAAAAAAATCGCCACCCTGAGCAACATGGGTGAATACCCGACCGGCATTGCACTGGACAGCGAACGTGGCCGTATCTACTGCGTCAACGGGGGTGGCGAACTGATCACCCTGGACACCGCCAACCACAAAATCCTGAAACGCTTAGTCGTTGAACCCGCCAAAAAACACTTCTTCCTCAACATCAGTCTGGACAGCAAAACAGGCCGCGCTTTCATCACCGATCCTGATCTGCCGAAGGTGCTGGTTGTAGATGTGGATAGCGGGAAAATCCTGCACCAGATTGACGTGATCAATTCCCTGGCGGTGTTGTTCAACCCGGCACGCAGTGAGATCTACGTCAGCCACCGCGAAGCCAAGCGCATCAGCATCGTTGACAGCAACAGCTACCAGGTAAAAAACAGCATCACTACCACCGCCTTGCCGAACAGCCTCGCGCTGTCCGCAGACGGCAATACGCTCTTCGCCAGCATCAAGCAAGCCAAGGAAGAAATGGAGAAGAAGCAGGACTACCTGATTAAGATCAACCTTGGCGGACTGTGAGACTTATCCATGGCCAGTTTTATGATTCGCCTTTCCGGGGGAGCACTGCTGTGCCTCCCGGTCATGGTTGCACAAGCGGCGGGTACCGAGCAGGCCGCCCACGCTCAGAAAGAAGACACCCTTGAGGTGGTCGCCTCGCCCTTTAGCGATGACGGCAGCACCGAGAACACCGGCTCCTATACCACCAAACAGATGACCACGGCGACCGGGTTGCCGCTGAGCATCAAGGATACGCCGCAGGCGGTCTCGGTTATTACTCGCCAGCAAATGGACGATCTCAACGCGACGTCGCTAAAGGAGATCCTGCGCTGGTCCACCGGGGTCAGCGAAAGCAATTACGATAGCGAACGCTCCTCGTTCAACTACCGTGGTTTCAGCGTTGATAACTACCAATACGATGGCGTCCCCACCTTCTTTGACTCCGGCTACTCCGGTGGAGAATCAGAGATTGACGCGATCACGCTGGATCACGTGGAGATCGTCAGGGGCGCTGCGGGTTTGCTGAACGGCGTCGGTAATCCGGGAGCCGCCATCAACCTGGTCAGAAAGAAAGCCTCCAGCCTTTCACCTTTTGCGCGTGCCGAACTTTCCGCCGGTTCCTGGGACCGCTACCGGACCACGGTTGATGTCGGGACGCCGCTCAATGACGAAGGCACCGTCAGAGTGCGTATCGCCGCTGCCGGCGAACGCGGCCGCTCCTTTATGGAACGGCATCAGGAGCGCAAAGGCACCGTTTACGGCACGCTGGAGGCCGACCTGAGCAGCAATACCCTGCTGCGCCTGGGGGCTGATTATCAGCAAAACAGGCCGAAAGCCTCCACCTGGGGCGGCGCGTTGCCGACCGGCTGGTTCAGCGACGGCAGTGAAATTAACTGGGATCGGCACTATAACGGCGCCTCTGACTGGTCGAGCTGGGATACCACCCTGACTACCCAGTTTGCCACGCTGGAACATGAGTTCGATAACAGCTGGAAAGGCGTGGTCAACTATACCCATAGCCGCCAGGCTTTCGATGCCAAAATGGCGATGAGCCTCGGCGGCCTGATCGATCCGGCAACCTGGGCGGTGCAACCTTCAAATCCTTATGCCGCGCGCTATGAAGGCTATCGGGATCAACATGCGATAGACATGAAGTTGAACGGTGACTTCACTCTGCTGGGCCGCAACCATAAATTTGTGGTGGGTAACTCCTCCGCCTGGCAGCACAGCTACAGCACCTATCGCAGCGCCACCTACTCGCAGAAATTCAGCGGTAGCCTGCGGGATTGGAACGGCGACGAGGGCGAGCCTGAGTGGTCGGATAAAATGCCGCAAATGGATTACCGCACGCGGCAAATCGGCATTTACAGCAGCGCCGATTTCTCGCTGACTGATCGGTTGGATCTGGTGCTCGGCGCCCGTTTCAACAGTTTTAAAAACACCACGACCTCCATCGCGAACAAGGTCACACCGTTCGTGGGAACCGTCTATAAGCTGACCGAACAGGTCTCCGCCTATGCCAGCTACACCGACATATTCAAGGATCAAAACCTGCTCGACAGCAGCGGCCACTACCTGGCGCCGATTGAAGGGGTGAATAAAGAGGTGGGTATCAAGGCCGCGCTGCTGGATGACCGGCTCAACGTTTCGCTGTCGGCTTTCCGCATCACGCAGGACAACCTTGGGGTGCTGGACGAGAACACCCGCGAACTGAACTGGTTACAGCAGACCTATCATGAGAGCCAGGGCGCGACCAGCAAGGGGGTCGAGTTCGAACTGAGCGGTGAGCTGGCACAGGGCTGGAACGCCCAGCTCGGCATCACGCATTTCTCACTGAAAGACAAGGACAAGGTTAATCTCAACACCGAGCAGCCGCGCACCCGCATCAACCTGTTCACCACCTATCAGCTGACGGGCGCTCTGCGCGATCTGACGCTGGGCGGCGGCGCACGCTGGCAGAGCGGCATTTACGCCAACGTCACCGGGGCCAACAACGGAGAATTTGTAGACCGCAAGGCCGAGCAAGGATCTTATGTCCTGTTCGATGCGATGGCGCGTTACAAACTCACCCCGCAGACCTCGGTGCAGCTTAACCTGAACAACGTTTTTGACGAGAAATACTACTCGCAGGTTAATTTCTACAGCACCCGCAACTATGGCGAGCCACGTAACCTGATGCTGACGCTGAAGCACGAGTTCTGATCGTCCTGCCATAAAAAAACCGGCCCCGGATAACGGGGCCGAGTCTCTCGAAGAAGTTTCCCTGCCATTGGCAGTGGGCGAAGTTTCTCGCAAACGTGAAACCTTTAAACATAAACCCATTTCATGAGTCACAATCGGATAGTATTTGGGTAACTCCCCGCCCTAACGGGAGTCTGTTTTCTATGTCATTAGCTACCCGACTATATGAATAACGTAAAAAGTTAGGGCTTTACTACCGGCCAGAGGATCGAGATGATCACCGAACCGGTAACAGTTGATTATCCGCATTGCGCCAGCCACGGAGGGCACAACATGAACATAACTTTTACCCCGGAACCCATCCCCGAGTTGACAATCACAGGCATTGAGCTGGCCGAGTTGGGTTTTGGTATCGGCGAGCCGTTGCAAATTACGCTGCGACCTGATGGGCTGTGGGTCACCGTCGTCACCGATGACGCCATCTGGGAAGCACTCTGCGAAGCCAGCCAGCACAGCCCGGATCTTGGCGCAGATTGGGTCCGAGAGAACGGCGAGCTGGTGATTGCCGGGGATTGGCTGATTGGGGCTGGGATCACTGAGGCTGAACAGTTGGAGATCACTTCTGCACTGGGTGTTATTCGGCTGCGGCGGCGGGAGATTGGGGGATTAGAGGCTTAACAGCGCCCCCGGCACAGGCCGGGGGAAAACACCGGACTTAAGAGGAGCGGGTCGATCACCTAGCCGGGTCTGTTGATTATCCGTATCGCCCCGCTACGGAGGGAGCCGCATGAATATCATCTTTGCCCAAGAACCGCTCCCGCAGCTGACTATCGTAGGCGTTGAGCTGGGTTTTGGACTCGGTGAACCGTTGCTGTTCACGCTGCGGCCCGATGGGCTGTGGATCACCGTCGTCACCGATGACGCCATCTGGGAAGCACTCTGCGAGGCCAGCCAGCATAGCCCGGATCTCGGTGCTGATTGGGTACGGCAGAACGGCGAGCAGGTGATTAGTAGGGATTGGCTTACCGAGTTCAGGATCACCGAGGCTGAGCAACTGGAGATCACCGCCGCGCCCAGTGTTATTCAGGTGCAGTGGCGGGAAGATGGGGTATTCAAGGCGTAAAAGCAAAGATCCCGGCCAGTTGGCCGGGATCTTTATCATTCAATAGCAGTTGCTACATATTGTTCAATAATATGAACATTTTCAACATTACATTCTGGATAGATCCATTTTTCCCAATTATCGATCACCCATGTTGTGCTTAAAGCTCTACCCTCTTTCGAACCACTTTCAGCAGGCAGTGCTATCAACACTAAACCTGCTTTATGGCCTGATGACACAACCAAACCATGAGTATCAAATAGATCAACAACCATAAAATCTACCCATGCTTCATAAGGCCAAACCGCAGGCAATCTAAAAACTGAACCTCTCTTGATAGACTCATTCTTATAATCGACTAGTTTCATTATTTCACCTTCAAATCGTGGCCGCCCGATTTATCTAAACTGTTAGGAATTTTTTGCATTGAGAAGTCAACTTCACCTAAATGCTTTCCCTTCGGCGTCACAACTTCAAATCGCGCATGTTGTGTGTCAAGTGCATAAAGATTTCCATCTTGCCCTCGATACACCTCCCGACCACCATTCTTTTTAGTTAACTGACTATCTTTGACCATGCCGTATTCTGCTGCAACTTTAGGGGCGGTCTGCTTTATAATAGCTACTCGTTCTCCAGGAGGAAGGTGAACCAAGCTTTTCTCGAAAGCACCGACAGTTTGCCCTGTTGCGATTTTTGCGCTCGGATCAACAGCAGGAATCTTACCAGCTTTACCTATAACCCCAAGCGCCGCCAGGGCCTTACCACCGACCGCAGCACCCAGCCCTATCGCTTCTACCGCTTCCTTACCGTTCAGCGCCACCTTCACATAGTCCGGCATCGCCTGGTAAATCGCTCTGGCGCTGTCTTCGTTCTCTGCCAACACGAACCGGTCAAGCTGCACCAGATCATCATTGCTCAGATTAGAGAATACTGACAGACGTTTCAGGCTGTTGGCAATATCAGTACCCGCACCGGCTTCTGACAACGCTCCGTTCGCACAGAATGGATTACCCGAACACCCTTCAGCTACCGCTTCTTCGCGGTTTTTCTTACTGATCTCTGCGTATTTCTCGTAAATATCCTGCTTGTCAGCACCGGTTTTGTCAGCCGTCTCCAGTTCTTTGTGAAGACTTAACACATCTTTTGAACTGAGGAAATTATTAGTCGCTGAGTTCTGTCCCGCCTGCGCCCCGACTACCGCATCTGCCGTGCCGCTTCCGGCAAGTCCCCCAGCTAGCCCCGCCGCCAATGTCCCCAGAGTGGTGATAGTCTGCTTCTGATCTTCGGTTAACTCGTTGACGCTCTTGCCCGGATAGAGCTGGCTCATCACAAGTTGCGCCATCAGCTCACCGCTGACTGCACCCGCCGCCCCTGCTGCTGCGCTGTTGCCACTCGCCTGAGCGACTACTGCCCCGACCACCGCATGCGCCATCGCCCGGCTGGCTTCATCCGGTGCCAGTTTGTGGATCTGCTCAGCCAGGTAAGGTGACAGACCACCGGCCACAGCAGCGTGCAGGTCACCGCCCGCCAGCCCCTGCACTGCCGCCGTCGCCGCGCTGATGCCCTGCTGGATAGCGCTGCCGGTGCCCCACTGTTTCTGCGCCGCCTTGTAACTGTCTGTCGCTTGCACCTTGTCGTTGTAGTCTTTCCACTGCGCTTTCGTGGCCCCTTCACCCGGCTCTTTCTCGCCTTTCGCCGCCAGCTCGGCCTTGCCCGCGGTGAGAGAACGAATATCCCCCTCCGTTCGCGCGATGTCCGCCGCCTGGCTGCCGACCTCACCAATCAGCTGCGCGGTTTTCAGCCGGTTCTGCTCTTTCTCCTTGTCGAATATCGGGCTCAACGTCTGATTCGCGTGCTCCACGTCGCGGCTCAGGTCATCGACATTCTGCTGCTGTTTGTCCTGGTCGCGGATGATGATGGCGCCGTCGCTCACCGCCGACTGTGTAGTCGAGCTGGCGTGCCCTTCGTTGTTCGCCCCAACCAACAGGTTATTGGCGGCGTTGCCCGCAAACTGGCTGCCGATGGCACCGCCGCTGCTGAACCCCGCGCTCTGGTGTTCGGTCTTGAAATCCGCCTGATTGTGGATGTCCGTGAAGCCCAGCGTCCCGGTATCGAGCCTGTTCTTGTCCGCCGTGGCGGTTGAACCTATCACTGCACCATCCAACTGCGTATGCTCACCGACGTGAATGTCAAAACCGCCCTTGCCGGCGAAGATGCCCGTCTGTTCCTGCACACTGTCAAAGTTGCTGTGCAGCTTGTCCTGGCTGACGTTGACGCTGCCCGAGCCGGTCATCGAACCGAAGGTAAAGCTGCCGCCTGCGCTGGCACTCTGCTGTTTGGCATCGTAACGGTCGCTGTCCTGCTCTGAGGTCAATGTCAGGTTGCGCCCGACATCGGCTTTCACCGTCTCGCCGGTCACCTGCGCCCCTTTCAGCGTGGTGTCGCGCCCGCTGATGATGTTCACCTGATGGCCCGCGTTGACCGTGGTTTCGCTATGGGTGGTGCCGTTGCCGCTCTCCGAACCCTGGCCCTTGTTCACGCTCGCCGATACGCTGATACCCCAGCCGCCAGAGCCCACGCCAATCCCCACCCCAACGGTGCCGCCCTGGCTCTCGTTCTTGCCGTCCAGATACTCGGTGTTCTTCGCCGACAGCAGGTTCACGTCCCGTGCCGCATCCAGGTTAAGGTCTTTGCCCGCCTGCAGTTGGCTGCCCCGCACGGTGATGTCGCCTTCGGTGGCGCGGATACTCAGGGTGTTGCCCGCCTGCAAACTGCTGCCCTGTGCAGCGCTCTGCCCACTGGTCTGGGTGGAGCTCGACGACTGGCTGCCGTAAGACAGGCTGACGCCCACCGTATTGTTGTTCGACGGATCATTGCCTTTTGCCGCATCCATGCGCCCGGCCTGCACCGCCTGCACGCCGGACAACGCCGCCTTGGTGCCCTGCAAGGCACTGAGCCGCCCGTCGCCCTCTTTGTTGGCCTGCTGCGCGGTACTGACCGCCGTGTTAAGCGCGCTGCCCACCGTACCGGAAAGCGCCAGCGTCAGGCCGCTCTGTTTCGACTCGAACTTTTCCTCCCGGCTGCGCTGATCGTAACCCGGATCTATCAGCACGCTGCTGCCACTGAGGCTCAGGTCTTTGCCGGCCACCAGATCGGCGCCGCCAATGTGCAACTGATTGCCGGCCGTGATGTTCACATTGCCCTGGCTGCTGCCGACGGTACTGACGCTTTGGCTCTGGGTGGTGCCACTCTCATCCACCTGATGGCGGGAAGACTGGCTGCCGACGGTAAAACCAATGCCGCCGCTGCCCAGCAGGCCACTTTTTTTCTTCTCTTCCAGCAGGTAGTGAGACTCGGTTTCGGTGGCGGCGGTGATAGCGATGTTGTTGCCCGCCTGCAGGTTAACGTCCCGGTCTGCGGCAATGGCCGAGCCGCTGACCGTCAGATCGTTGCCCGCCGTAATGCTGACGCTGTCACCGCTCAGCAACGTGCCTTTTTCGCGCGTGATGCGGTCGTCGGTCACGGTGTGGCCGCTGCTCTTGTTCAGGAACCCTTTTTTCTCCGAACGTTCTTCGCTGTAGCGCGACTCTCGCTCGGTGGCGGTATTGAGGGTCACATCGTTTTTCGCTTGCAGGGCGATACCGCCCTGTTCGCTGTGCAGGGTGCTGCCGGTGACGGTTACGTCACCTTCGCGCCCGATCACGGTCACGCCGTCGCGCCCGCTGAAGGTGCTGCCCACCACTTCATCGCGCGCCGTCTCCACCTCGCGCCGGCTGTTAGTCTTGCCTTCGCGCTTTTGTTCGCTGTCGCGATCCTCGGTCTGCCCGCGCGCCTCCTTGATGGTGACGTTTTGCGCACTCAGCCCCACGCGCCCTTCCTGGCTGTCAACCTGTGCCCCTTCCGCCAGCAGATTGTTGCCCGCCACCAGGGTCACGCCCCGGTCACCACTCAGGCTGCTGAGTGTCAGGCGATCTTCTTCACGGCTGTTGCTGACCGACGAGGTACGGCTGTTGGCCTCAAGATGCGACTTGTTGGTGGCGGTCTCGGCCTTGATATTGATATCACCCCCGGCCTGCACGCGGGTGCTGCCGGACGCGTTGGCCTGGCTGCCCACGATCGCAACGTCCCGCCCGGCCGAGAGGTTGAGGTTGCCGCCGGCGTTGAGCTCGCTGCCCTGCGCCTGCCGCCACTCGCCACTGAGCTGCGCCAGGCGGCTGCCGGCCTCCTCCATGCCGTCGCGGGTGCGATTGCCCATCGAACCGGAAATGACCGCCAGATTGGCCGTATGGCTGCTTTTGGCGGCGGTGATGCTCAGGTCATTACGCGCGCTCAGGTTGAGGGCGTTCGTGGCGTCGAGTTTCGCCCCCGTAAGCGCAATATCGGTACCGCTGAGACGGATATCGTCGGCGCTCATTGTCGCCTGGCGCAACGCATCCTGCAGATTGGTGCTCATGGTCAGGCTGTCGGCCTGCACGTCGATGCTGCCGGCCTTGATATCGCCACCCTGATGCAGGAACTGCCCGGCATCAATGTTCAGCGCCTGGTCGGCAAACAGGTTGCCGGCGTTATTGATGCTGTCGGCGGAGAGCTGCAGATTGCCGCCGCCGATCAGCGCGCCGTCACCGGTCAGGCGCAGCGTAGTCTGGGCCAGATACACCTTCGGCACCCACACCGTCTGCGGGCCATCGGCCGTTTGCACCGTTTCGCTCACCAGCCAGACGATATCCTGCTGCAGCGCCGCTATCTGTGCCGGCGTCAGCGCTACCCCGGCCTCCAAATGGAAGTCTTCCGCCACCTTCACGCCGTTGTTCATCAGCTGCTGATACTGTTCCATGGCATCCCACCCTTTGACGGACGGTTTGCCGGTAAGCGCAAGCACCTGCTCGCGCACCAGGCGCTGCTCATAAAAACCGTCCCCCAGGCGTTTGTGCGCCTGCGCCGGATCGTACCCCACGCGCGCGAGCAGGTAGTCGCTGCTGATAAAGTTGTCACGGCGGGTAAAGCGGTCGTCGGTCACCACCAGGAACGGGCTGCCGACGGCCGTGTGCTGGCTGAACAGGCCGTTATCGGGAATATTCGTCGCTACGCTGTCCAGATGCTGCATGGCGGTTAGCGCCAGCTCTGCCGGCAACAGCGGACGCCCGATCGGCGATGATGGATTGGTGCCGGGTTGCGTTATCTGGCTGCCCGGGGTGAGTTGCGTATCGCCGTCAGGCCGGGCAGCGCCTTCCACCGTAAAGGCCAGCGGGTTGCGCTCATATTCGGCGCGCTCGGCATCCACCGCCTTCAGCGCGGCCTCAAGCTGGCTGATTTGCGCCTGATTGACCGTGGTGTTGGTGATGCTGGCGCCCTGAATGGAGACGTTGCCGTTACCGGTGATAACCCCGTCAACGGTGGTCAGCGCGGTAGTCTCGTCTCGGCTGAACGTCGGGTACCAGTGGCCTTCAGCACGATCATAATGGTCAACAATGTATTCCTGGCGCCGCTCGTTGACCGAGTAGCCCCGGTTGTCCACGCGACCGCCGCCGTCCTGCGTCAGGTTGCCGTTCGCCGTAATCACGCTGGCGTCGTTGAGCAGTTGCCCGGTGATGCGCAGCACCATGTTGCCGCCCGCCAGAATGCGCGCCCCGACACCTTCGGAGACCAGTTTGTCTGTCGTCACCGTGCCGGTCGCCGTACGCTCGCGCAGGTTGTTGTAGTCGGTGACGTAAGGCACATTGCCAATATCGATAAACCGTTCGGGATCCCACAGCTCCACCTTTTCGCTATCGGTGGCATTCCACCAGACGGTGTTTTGATAAGGGGTAGGAACAGCTTTCTGCCGCTGGCCGCGCGTCTCATAAAACGTCATGGCGTAGCTGCCATCGGTATTAGGCACCAGTGCCAGGTAGTTGACCCACAGGTCGGTCAGTTGGCCCCGATGGTCTTTAACCCGCACCTGAGCGCGCTTGCCGGATGCATCTATGGCCAGCAGCGTGCCATAGCGGTTGCCCTGCGCGGCGTCATCGTTCCGGAAGGTCAGCTGCTGCGTGGTCGGCGCCATGGTGCTGACATCGGTATTGACGTCTTCGCCGTAAGAACGCCAGTAGTAGTTGTAGCGGTGCCATTTGTAGTCGCGCTTTTCCGCATCGCGTTGTATCTCCAACCCTTCGCGCAGGTTGTCCAGGCGCCGGGCTTCGAGGGTGACGTCGCCATCGGCTTCGATAAAGCTAGCCCGGTTTTCAATCAGATCATCGCTGCTCAACCGGAGTCCGCCGCCGCTGTAGATCAGGGCGCCGTCGCGGTTAGTCAAGCGCTCCCCGGTCTGCAACGTCAGGCCCTGGGTCGCCGCTATCACTGCCGGCTGTCCGTGGTTGTCGATGACGCGCCCGCTGACGGTGATATCGTCCCCCATCAGCGCCGCCGTGTTGTCCAGGGTGTCGACGTTAAGCGTCATGGTGTCCGCTTCAATGCGGCCGCTGTTCTGCAGGGCGCCGGTCGTCAGCTGCACTCCCTTGCCGACCAGAATAGCCGGGTTGCTGATGCCGGCCGCATTGAGCACCAGATTGCCCGGCAATAGCCAGTCCGCCAGGTTGGTGAATACGCCGCTCAGGGAGAACGTCACCGTACCGTTACTGCTGACCGTTTCCCCGGTCTGTCGGGTATAGTCCTGCTGCGCGCTCAGCGTGAGCGCCTGCAGCCCCAGCAGGGTACCGTTCTGATTGTCCAGGGTACGCGCATGCAGCGTCAGTGCGCCTCCGCTCTGCATCTGGCCGCCCTGGTTGAGCAGCGCCAGGGGGGAGTCTGTCGGGGACTGCCCGGCATTGACGTCCAGCGCGCCGTTGGCGATAACCCGCCCCTGGCGATTGTCCAACGCGGATACGCCCGCGAGCGCCAGCGTGCCTGCGCTCTGCAACCGGCCGCCGGCATTGTCGATATCACGCGCGGTTACCCCGGTGTGCGTCGTGCCCAGCAGCATACCGCCGTCGCGGTTGTTCAGACGGTCAGCCTGCACGTCAAGCGCCGCCTGGCTGCTGACGGTACCCTGGCCGCTGTTGTCGAGCTGGTTCGCCCTGAGCGTCAGCCCATCGGTTGACACCAGTTGCCCGCCCTGGTTATTCACCTGCTCGCCGTCAAGCGTCAGCGCTGCGCCGCTGTGCACCTTGCCCTGCTGGTTGTTAAGCGTGCCGATGCTGTAGCTGCCGCTCCCCTGGCTGATGAGCGTTCCGGCGGCGTTATCCAGCCGCGCGGTGGTCAGCGCCAACCCGCCGCGGCTGCTGAATACGCCCTGACGGTTATCGATGCCGGCCGCCGCTATTTGCTGCTCGCCGTTGCTGCGCACCGCGCCGCCGGCGTTATTCAGCGCGCCGAGAATACGCAGCGCCAGCTGTTGCTGGCCGTCTATCGTGCCGTCGGCATTGTTCAGCGTCTGCGCATCGAGCTGGAGCGCCTCGCCGCTCTGCAGCTTGCCCTGGCGGTTATCCAGGCGGCCTGCCAGGTTCAGCATCAGCTGCTTTTGGCTATACAGCAGACCGCCCTGCGAATTGTCCATGCCGAGAGCGGCAAATTTGAGCGTGTCACCGGCCAGCCATTGGCCACCGGCGTTGTTGATATTACCGGCGCGAGAGCCTGACGCTGCGCCCCGCACATCCAGTTGCCCCTGAGCGCTGACTTTTCCGGCGCGATTTTCGATGTCATTCGCGACGCGCAGTGCCAGCCCGGCGCCCGCCTGCAGCACACCTTTGGCGTTGTTTAGCCAGTTCGCCGCGAGCACCGCATCCTGCTGGCTTTGCACGCTGCCTTCACCGTTGTCAAAGCCGCCGCTCACGGCGCTCCAGCCGCCCTGGCTGCCCATCCAGCCCTGCATGTTGAAAATATCCTGCGCCTGCAACACCTGAGACAGTTTGCTGAATACCCGGCCGCCGGCGTTATCCAGCGCGCCGGTGAACGCCATGTCCAGGCTGCCCAGCGCGTTAACGACGCCCCGCGCGTTGTGCAACTCCGCCGCGCGCACCAGCGTATTGCCATTGCCGGTCAGCGTGCCGCCCCGGTTGTCCCAGCCCCCGGTCAGGTTCAGGGAAAGCGTCTGCCCACCGAACACCACACCTGCGGCGCGGTTGGTCAACTGACCGCCCCGCACAGATAAGTCGCCGCCGCTTTGCAGCGAGCCGCCGTCGTTGTCGAACAGGCTGGCAGCGCTACCCCGGATGTCGAGCGCCTGTTGCGCGGTCAGCTTGCCGGTTCGGTTGAGGATATCACCTGCGGCATCAAGGCGAAGGTCACCGCCAGACTGCAAGCGGCCACCGGTATTGTCGAGAGTATGTGCGGTAGCGGTGACCTGACGACCGCCCTGTGCGGTACCGCCTCGGTTATCCCAGCCCTCTCCGGTATTCACGAAGAGGGCATTGTCGGCCTCAAGCCAACCGCCCGTGTTGACCAACCCTTGTTGCGCCGTCAGGCTCATATCCTGCCTGGCAACTACCTTGCCCTGGGTGTTTTCCACCTGTTGCGCCGTCAATGTGAGCGACTCACCGCTGATTTCCCCTTCGCGGTTGCCCAGCGCGCCCGTGGCGTTAAGCGTTAACTGCTGGCCAGACAACAGTTTGCCCGCCGCGTTATCGACCTGCTGCGCTGTGACCGTCAACTGCTTGCCGCCTTGTGCGGTGCCGTCGCGGTTATTCATCTCACCCTCGGTGAGCACGGTAAGCCGATCGCCGGCGGCCAGCAGCCCGCCTTGGTTATCTATCCCCTGGCGGGCGTTGAGATCCAGCCCCTGCAGGCCAATGAGCTTACCCTGCACGTTGCCGAGGCGCTGCGCGTCAACATTGACGGCTTCGCCGCTGATCTCACCGCCGCGGTTATCCACCGCCCCCGCCGCGTTCAGCGTTAATTGTTGCCCGGATAACAGCTTGCCATCGCCGTTGTCGATGTTCTGCGCCGCCACAGTCAGCTGTTTTTCACTTTGCGCCGTGCCGCCGCGGTTATCCCAGTTGCCGTCGGTGTGAATCTCCAGGGCCGTATCAGCCCCGAGGAGGCCGCCTCGGTTATCCAGGCCTTCACGCGCCGTCAGTAACAGCGCCCCTTGGCTGATCAACTGCCCCTGCGCATTGTTCAGGCGCTGCGCCGTCACCGACAGCTGGCCGCCGTTGATGTTTCCGGCCTGATTATCGAGGGTACCCCGGGCCTCCAGCGTCAGGTTTTTGCCCGCCAACAGGCTGCCTGCCGCGTTATTGATGCCCGCGCCGATCTCAAGGTTCAGCGCCAGCACGCTTTTGACGGTACCGGCCTGGTTGTCGAGACTGCCTGCGTCCAGCGACAGATCGCCGTTGCTGCCCAGTTCGCCGCCGTTATTGTCGAGCAGACCGCCGACCCGCCAGTGCTGTGCCGCGTTGTCGAGCGCCACCAGGCGGCCACGCTGATTGGTCAACGCCGCCGCTTTGAAATCGAGCTGCCGGCTCTCGATGCCGCCGTCGCTATTATCCAGTTTGCCCGCCAGCGTGAAGCGGCTCTCTCCGTCCCCCGTTTGCGACCATGCGCCCTGCTGGTTGAACAGGTTGTTGCCGTCGACCTGCCAACGCCCGGCGCGCACCTGTGCGTGCTGTGCATCAATATCACCGGCGGTGCTGATTGCCAGCTCTGCGCCGTCGACTTTCGCCTGCCGCATCGCTACGCCGCTGCCCTGAGCCTCCAGAGTAGCGCGGCCGGCGGCAAGCGAGGCCTGGCTGATGTCGATCTGCCGCCCCGTCAGTTTGACGTCCTTTTTACTCAGCAGGCTGCCGCTGGCCCGGATATCGCCCTGGCTGGCGAGCGTCAAATCCGCCTCACGCACGATCTGGCTGTTCGCATCGCTGCCCGCCAGCAGATGCCCGCTGCTTTGTATGCCGCGCGCGGCGGTCACCTGCAGGTCGCCGGCTGCAGCCAGGGTGCCGGATTGCGTAACCTCGCCCTCGCGGCTCTGTACCTTCAGCGCGCCGCCGCTGTGCAATTTACCCTGATATTCAATGGTGTCTTTGGCCGCAAGGCTGATGTCGCCGCCGGCCCGAGTGACGGCATCTTGCGCGGTGGATTGCCAGCTGAGTTTACCTTCGCTGCTCACGGTCAGCGTCTTGCCCGCCTGTACCTGACCGTTCTGATTGCGAACCCCCACGCCCGATTCGGTGCCGATCATGCGGATCTGGCCGCTGTACATGCCGCCCATTTGCCCCATGTCTATCGCCAGCTCGGGTTTGGCGCTGCCGTCATCAGCCAGCGGCACCGCGGTTTTACCGTCGGCGCTCACCCGGTTACGGCCCGCCACGACCGCGATCCCTTCTTTGGCCCAGACCCCGGCATTGACTTCCACCGCACGCGCCAGGATGTCGACATACTCGGTATCATGACGGACATCGCCGTTAAGCCCGCCGCCCTCAACGCGCACCACGCCCCGTTCAACCCGATAGCCCGCCAGGCTGCCATCGGCGTTCATCTGCGGTTTACCGGTTGTCAGCGTCATGCGCCCTGCGTTGATCGTTCCGCAGCCGTTGCACACAATGCCAGCGGGGTTAGCCACGATCACCTGCGCCTTACCGCCGGCTACTTCTAAAAATCCACGCAGCTGGCTGGGATTGTTGCTGTTAACTTCGTTGAGGATGACCCGCGCCGGCGCGGCATTGGGATTGAGATTGGGGTTGCCCTGAACCATCCCGGCCAATTGGGTGGAGGTCATCACCGCCGAGTTGTTGAGGATGGCGCCTTTCTGGTCGACGTCGAATTGTCGGTATTGGTTATGCGACACCCCGGCCTGATTGGGCGCGGTGATATTGACCTGCGGCAAGCCGTTTTGGGTGGCGATCACCTCCGGCCGCTGGCCGGGTGCCGCCCCGCCGTCCGCCACAATACCGCCCGCCACGGCGGGCCCGGCAAACAACGCCAGCCCAAGCAGCCATACCGACCGGCGCAACGTAACCCACAGGCGCGGCGTACCGCCGCCACGGCTCTGACCAGGCTCGCTGCTGCAGCTGCGGGCCAGTTCAGAAACTACCCGCAACTCCCCGTGAGTGCGGCTAAAAATAAGGCGATAACAATGTTTGTTCATGGGTCCCGTCCGTGAGAAAAATCAGTCCTGTGTCAGTAAGGCCTTGCCGGCGTCATTCCGGCCAAGGGAGGGGTCAGATTTCCAGGTTCACGCTAAAGCCGGCAGTCGCTCCGGAGGTGTGAAAATTGCCCGGTTTGTAGAGCGGCACGCCGGCAAACAGGTCGTAGCTGAACCGCCCCCACAGCGCGCCGCGCACGCCCAGGGCGCTGCCCACCAGCTGATGCCCCGCCAGGTAACGGCTGCCGGGGCCGTCCACCCGCCCGTAATCCAGCGCCCAATAAAGTTCGTGACCGCGCGACAGCACATTCCAGGCCAGTTCGTTGCGCCAGAGCAGGCCCTTCTCGCCGGACAGCACCTGTTCGCCGTCAAACCCGCGCACCGTATAACGCCCGCCAATCGCCATTCGGTCCTGCGGCGTCAATGCGTTTGCGCTCCACTGCCCGCGCAGGCTGGCGTAGTAACGCCAGGGCTGTTCGCCCAGGGCAAAAGGCTGATTGACGCTCACATCCCCCAGCAGAATCCCGGTGCGGGCGCTGCCGTTGTGGGCCGCCTCTTCCGGGGCCGGCAAGGCGCCGAACGCCCCGGTGCCGCGGCGCCAGTTGATATTTGCGTCCAGCGTGGCGTCGTTGAAGTAGCCGCGCTGGTTAAGCCCCAACTCCCAGCCTGCGGTGCGGCGCTTTTGCTGTTCGATGTCGATGCCGTCCATCGCATTGGTGGAATGCCTGCGGTAAGCGCGAAGATTAAGCGTGGTTTTATGCGACTGGTTGCGGAACAGCAGCCGGGACAGCGTCAATTGCAGATTGTCGCTCTTGCCGCTGTAGCTCAGCACCTCATTGGCATTGGCGATGTTCTGGTGGTAGGTATAGTCGTTGTAGTTGGCGGAAAACGCCCAGTAGCCAACCGGGAAAAAATAGTTCAGCGTGTGCGAACGGTTGCCGAAAGGCCCGTGCTGGAACAGATCTTTGCCGATATTGGCGTAGAACAGGTCGTTTTGCGCAAAGGGCGCATCCACCGCCAGCGTGGCGGAACCCAGATAACGGCCGGTGCTTGTTGAGCCACTGTCGTCCAGCCCCAGGCTGAGCCGCACCGGGCGACCCTCTTTCCAGTTCACCAGCAGATCGCTGGTGGCCTCCCACTCGCCGGGCACAATCTTGATATCCGCCGTGGCGCTGGGCACACGCCTGAAATTCTCCAGCCCCTGCTCGATATCGCGCAGGTTGAGGATATCCCCCGATGATGCCGGGATAGCGTTCCACAGCCGCCCGCGCCAGGACACGTCTTCGTCAAAGCGCATAGCGGCAATGCGCCCCGGCTGGAGCCTGAGCGTCAGAATGCCCTGCGTCAGATCCTGCTCCTGCGCCATCACCCGGGTGGTGACGTAACCTCTGGCCAGAATGGCGTTCTGCACCTGGTTGATGGCCAGCACAATGCCCTGTCCGCCGAGACAGCGGCCTTTGGCCGCCGCCGCGGCATCGAGCGCCCATTGAAAATGCTCGGCCGACTCGCCCGTCAGGCGCAGCGTATTGATGGTAAAGCAAGGGTATTCATTGGTGGGATAATCGGGCAAGGCAACGTCGGGCCGCGTCAGGCGCACGTCGTTGCTCGGGGCATGTTGTTCTTGCAGCGCACGTTCGCGCTCTTGCTGGCGCTGCTGTTCCCGTGCATCGACGGTGGCGGCGCTTTCTGCCGGCCGGTCGGAAAAGGGGGCGGCAAGCAACGGGGCGGAGGTGATGGCTAACCCCAGTAAGCCCGATTGGATCAGACATGGTAAAACTTGAGTGAAATCGCGGCGCATCCCTGGCTCCTGGTATTCCCTGTTTTATGCAAAATAATGGACAAAACCTTCGCTGATATCATCTGGCGGCATGGTGAGAAACACGCAACACAACGGCAAATGTAAGCAATCGTAAAAATCCTTTTACGCTGCAGGCATTATGCTGGCAATAGATTAAAAATCAATCATTTATAATTGTGATATTAAGCAATTTAATAATTCGTAATCGATATATTTTCACCGCAAAAATAAGGGGGATATCAAGCCCTGCGCCCCCTTTCCGCCCAGAGGCTCGCCCTGCAGGAATAACCTGACCGACCCCTTACTAACCTCTATATTTCTTGTAGGATGAATTCTTCCGTAGTAGCGTGCCAAGGGTAGAAAAACCCCACTTTTCTGAGGCCATAACATGTCCCCTACGCTGACGATCGAACAATTGAAACAGCTGGGCCGCTATCAGGAAGCGACCGAACTGGCGCAACAGCAGTTGCTGCAAAAACCGGAAGAGGCCACGCTGCACTACCAATTGGCCTGCTTGTACGACGTGCAGGGATTTGAGCAGCAGGCGATCCCCTGCTACCTCGCGGCGTTGGCGCGCACTCTGCCGGCGGCGCAGCGGCAGGAGGCCTGGCTTGGCCTGGGCAGTACCTACCGCGCACTCGGGCTGTATCAGCAATCGCTGGCCACCTTCGACAATGGGCTGGCCGAGTTCCCGCAGGCCAGGGAGCTCACCTTGTTCCGCGCCATGACGCTGTACAACCTGGGGGAAACCAAACAAGCGGTAGCAGACCTGCTGCTGCTGTTGGCGGAAACCTCCTCGCATCGCGACATCAGCAGCTATCAGCGCGCTATCCGTCAATATGCCGCCGATCTGGACCGCATCGGCTAGGAGATAAGCATGGAGATTGTGACCGATCCCAACCGCTACCGCATCGACTGGCCGCAATTGGCCGCGTTGTTGGCCGCCGCCGGGCTGGGCCAGCGTGACCCGCACCAGCTGCAGCGCGTTTATCAGCACAGCCAGTTTTGCTATTGGGGATACCTCGACGGCGAACTGGTGGCCACAGCCCACGCCATCAGCGACATGACCTCGGTGGCTTACCTCGCCGACGTGGCTATCCATCCCCACTATCAGGGCCGCGGTCTGGGCAGGCTGCTGATGGATCGGGTCATGCAGGATTTGGCGCCGCTCGGCAAGGTGTTTATCTATTCGGTGCCCGACAAACTGGAATTCTATAAAAAGTACCACTTCCACGAGCTGACTACCGGCATGGTCTATGCCGAGGGTCCGGCCTTGGTCCGTCTGCAGCAAAGCGGCTATGTACGCTAAAAAAAGGACACCCCAAGTGATCATCGAGAACAAGCTTTCACCGCAAGACTGTGCGGGCATGAGTGATATCCGCGCGGAAATCGACATGCTGGACGAACACATCATTAAACTGATCGCCCAGCGCTTTGCCTACGTGAAAGCCGCCGCCAAATTCAAAACCAGCCCCGATGCGGTGCGTGCCAAAGAGCGCTTCGAAGCCATGCTGCAACAAAGAAGATCCTGGGCCGATGAACAGGGCTTAAGCCCGGAAGTGATAGAAAAAATGTATCGCGACCTGGTTAATTATTTTATTGGCGAAGAGATGAAACACTGGTCCAAAGACCAACATGAATAAAACGGGAATTCTCTCCATCATCGATCACACATGGCCGATGGTGAAAAAAGCCTGAGCGATAAATTGCGACAGGCCAGAGACTGATGACGGCCCGCTAAACTACAGCGTCTTCATCATGAAAATTCGGCTGGTGCCTGCCGGCAGGCAAGGCACTTCGCCAAAGCGCGTCCAACCATTCAGTTCGTAAAACCTCGGTGCCTGGAAGCTGATGGTGTACAGCACCGCGGAAACGCACCCCCTGCGGCGTCCTTCCAGCTCGAAGCGGCGCAGCAGTTCGCTGCCCAGGCCTGCACCCCGCATTGATTCAGGCAGGTAAAACAAATCCACAAACAGCAAGCCCAGCGAGGAGCGCCCGGTAATGCCGCCAAGCACCTCACCGCTGATCGGATCTTTCACCGTCACCGCCAGCGGGCGACGATCGCTGCTGCCGGTCACCTCGTCGTTATACTGATTCAGCCCTTCCGCGATCAGCGCTTCTATTTTATCGACGGCGTACTCGGTGGTTTCGATACGGTATTCTTCCACATTACTCTCTCCGATAGGATGGCAGATTGCCGCATTCAGATTAGCAAACATTCGTCGCACTGAATGCGGCCCGAATTTTTTCGCCCTTTCCCTGGCTTTCGGACCATTGGACGGTGGAACTCCCCGCCATTTTTCGGCATGCTGGGCGCTGGTTTTCATTTTACCGCCACGGCGGTTTACCACTGGCGCCATGCCGGTGTTGGGTTGCGAAGAAGGTTCTTATTCCATGACGTTGACCATGTACGGCATCAAAAATTGTGACACCATCAAAAAAGCGCGCCGCTGGCTGGAAGAGCAAGGCGTGGCTTATCAATTTCATGACTACCGCGCCGACGGGCTGGATGAACAGCGGTTGCGCGGGTTCGTCGAACGTCTGGGCTGGGAACCGCTGCTGAATACCCGCGGCACCACCTGGCGCAAGCTGGATGAAGCGCAGCGCAACGCCTGCGACAACGCCGATGCGGCCATCGCTCTGATGCTGGCGCAGCCGGCAATCATCAAACGCCCGCTGCTGGACGACGGCAAGGGGCACGCCCTGCTCGGCTTCAACGCCGAAGGCTACCAGCTATTTATTTCTGAGGTAACAGCATGATTTGCCCGGTTATCGAACTGGCTCAACAGCTCATCAAACGCCCGTCCCTCAGCCCGCACGATGAAGGCTGCCAGGCGCTGATGATTGAACGTCTGGAAGCGATCGGTTTTACCGTTGAACCAATGCACTTCGGCGACACCATGAACTTCTGGGCCTGGCGCGGCGAAGGCCAAACGCTGGCGTTTGCCGGCCACACCGACGTAGTGCCGACCGGCGATGAAAAACGCTGGGACAACCCGCCGTTTGAACCCACCATTCGCGACGGCATGCTGTATGGTCGCGGCGCGGCGGACATGAAAGGTTCGCTGGCGGCGATGGTGGTGGCTGCGGAGCGCTTCGTGGCAGCCAACCCGCACCATCAGGGCCGCCTGGCATTTCTGATCACCTCCGACGAAGAGGCCAGCGCCACTCACGGCACGGTGAAAGTGGTGGAAGCGCTGATGGAGCGCAACGAGCGCCTGGATTATTGCCTGGTCGGCGAGCCGTCCAGCACCGAACGCGTCGGCGACGTGGTGAAGAACGGCCGCCGCGGTTCGATTACCGCCAACCTGCACATTCACGGTATTCAGGGCCATGTCGCCTATCCCCACCTGGCGGATAACCCTGTGCATCGCGCCATGCCTGCGCTCAATGAGCTGGTGGCGACCGAGTGGGATCGCGGCAATGAGTTCTTCCCGCCGACCAGCATGCAGATCGCCAACGTGCAGGCCGGTACCGGCAGCAACAACGTGATCCCGGGCGACATGTTCGTCCAGTTCAACTTCCGTTTCAGCACCGAGTCAACCGACGCGACGATAAAGCAGCGCGTGGAAGAGCTGCTGGAGCGGCATCAGCTGAACTACAGCATCGAATGGCGTTTGTCCGGCCAGCCGTTCCTCACCGCGCGCGGTGCGCTGGTGGACGCGGTGGTTAATGCCGTCGAACACTATTCTGAATTGACGCCGCAGTTGCTGACCACGGGCGGCACCTCGGATGGCCGCTTTATCGCTCAAATGGGGGCGCAGGTGGTTGAACTGGGGCCGGTCAATGCGACCATCCACAAGGTCAATGAATGTGTACACGCCGCCGATTTACAGCTGCTGAGCCGCATGTATCAGCGCATTATGGAGCAATTGGTCGCATGATCACGCCGGCAATGCTGACCGGGCTCTCGACCGATCATCTGGCGCCCCTGAGCGGTAACCATCGCCTGCAGCCCCCGGCGGTGACCGCGTTCCTCGCCATGCAACAGGCGGCGCTGGCGGCCGGGTTCGATCTGCAGCCCGCCAGCACATTTCGTGATTTCGATCGGCAACTGGCGATATGGAATGGCAAATTCTGCGGCGAACGACCAGTATTAGATAAAGACAGTCGGCCGCTCGACATCGAGCCGCTGTCCGCCGCCGAGCGTTGCGAAGCGATCCTGCGCTGGTCAGCCCTGCCGGGCGCCAGCCGCCATCACTGGGGCAGCGATCTGGACGTGTACGACCCTTCTTTGTTGCCGGAAGGGCAAAAGCTGCAGCTGGAGCCGTGGGAATATGAGGAAGGCGGTTATTTTTATCCGCTCAATCAGTGGATGACGGAACATATGGCCGAATTTGGTTTTTACCGTCCGTTCACCGAAGACGGCGACGGCGTGGCGGTAGAACCCTGGCATCTGAGCTACCGGCCGCTGGCGCAGGAAGCCGAGCATCTGCTGACGCCTGCGCTGCTGCTGGCCGCCTGGCAAAATAAGGACGTTGCCGGTGCCGAATGGCTTGAACGCCATCTGCCCGCGATATTTTCACGTTTTATACGCAGTGAAGGAAAGGAGTAAACATGCAATGGTTAGCTGACTACTGGTGGATTATCCTGCTGATTTTAGTCGGGATGATCATCAGCGGGATTAAAGAGCTGCGTCGCGTCGACGTAAAACGTTACCTCGCCGATAAGCCGGAATTGCCGCCACACCGCGATAATAATGCCCAGTGGGACGACGAAGACGACAACTGGCCGAAGAAAAAACCCTGACCGCCCACACGCGCCGTCCTCCGAGGGCGGCGCTTCATTTCCCCTCTTTCCCGTAGAAAAAAGAATCGACTTCTCAAAAAATTGCCTCTAGATTTAACCCTAATTGGTTAATGTGATGATCATCACACTCCCAGCAGGTAAAACGGTCTGAATACAGACGGGGGTTAACCAAAGCACCACCCTCCACGGTAACGGCTACAGCATGGCATCAGCAGACTGATGTGACCCGATTTCAGATTCCCCTATTCTGAGGCTCGAGCTTATGGCTATTAATATTGCGCTAAACCACGTTACCGAATACCGCTACGACCGACGCATCAACCTGGGTCCCCAAGTCATACGCCTGCGCCCTGCCGCGCACAGCCGCACCTCTATTCTGGCCTATTCACTGAAAGTGACCCCGGAAAACCACTTTATCAACTGGCAGCAGGATCCTAACGGCAACTACCTCGCCAGGCTGGTGTTTCCGGAAAAAACCGACCACTTCCGCGTGGAAGTGGATATGCGGGTTGAGATGTCGGTAATTAACCCCTTCGATTTCTTCCTGGAGCCGCAGGCGGAACATATTCCCTTTTGCTATTCGGAAGAGCAGAAAATCGAGCTGGCGCCTTATCTGCACTGCCAACCACTAACCCCAGAGCTGGAAAGCTACCTGAGCGGCATTCCCGATGAAGCCCGGCGCAGCGCGGAATTCCTGGTGGCGATCAACCAGCAGTTGCAGCAACACATCGGTTACACCATCCGCATGGAGCCGGGTGTGCAGACGCCGGAAGAGACGCTGACCCTGCGCAGCGGCTCCTGCCGCGATTCCGCCTGGCTGCTGGTGCAGATCCTGCGCAACCTCGGGCTGGCCGCCCGCTTCGTGTCCGGTTATCTGATCCAACTAACGCCGGACGTCAAATCGCTGGATGGCCCGTCGGGGCCGGAGGAAGACTTCACCGACCTGCACGCCTGGACCGAGGTTTACCTGCCCGGTGCCGGCTGGATTGGCCTGGATCCCACTTCCGGGTTGTTTGCCGGTGAAGGACACATCCCGCTGGCCTGCACGCCGGAACCTTCCAGCGCCGCCCCGATCAGCGGCGCGATTGATGAGTGCGAATGCGAATTTGAACACCTGATGGCGGTCGCCCGCGTGGACGAAGTGCCGCGCGTGACCAAGCCCTATAGCGAGGAACAATGGCAGGCGATCGACGCGCTCGGTTATCAGATTGACAGCGATTTGCAGGCCAACGGCGTTCATCTGACGATGGGCGGCGAGCCGACGTTCGTCGCCGTCGACGATCCTGACGGCGATGAATGGAATACCGACGCTCTGGGGCCAACCAAGCGCCTGCGCGCCGCCGACTTGTTCTTGCGCATGCGCGAACGCTACGCCCCCGCCGGGCTGGTGCATTTTGGCCAGGGTAAATGGTACCCCGGCGAGCAACTGCCGCGCTGGTCGCTCAACTGCTTCTGGCGCCGCGACGGTGAGCCGCTGGCCGATCCGGCCATGTTTGCCGATGAACGCGAGCCTTCCGCAATCACCAGCGGGCAGGCGGCGGATTTCCTGCAACGCGTCGCGCAGTATTTAGAGGTGTCCGGCCAGCATATCTTCCCGGCTTATGAAGACCCGCTCTACTACCTGTGGCGCGAACGGCGCCTGCCGGACAACGTCGATCCGTCGGATTCCCGGTTGGAAGATCCGCTGGAGCGAGCACGGTTGCACAAGGTGTTTGAACAAGGTTTGGGGGCCATCATCGGCCACGTTCTGCCGCTGGCCAGAGAAGAGAACCAGCCGTGGCAAAGCGGTTCCTGGTTCCTGCGCAGCGAGCACTGCTACCTGCTGCCGGGCGATTCACCTCTGGGTTACCGCCTGCCGCTGGATTCTCAACCCTGGGTGCATAAAAGCGACTATCCCTACATTCACAGCGCCGATCCGCATCAACCTTTCCCTGCGCTGCCGGCCTACCGCCAACTGCTGCAGCCGCCTTCATCTGCGGCCGAAAATTCCCGGCCTCAGCCGATAACCCGGCGCCCGGAGCAAAAACAGTCCGCAGACTGGATTGCCCGCACCGCGCTGTGCGCCGAGCCGCGCAACGGTATTCTTTATCTGTTCATGCCGCCGACGCGCACGCTGGAAGATTACCTGCAGGTAGTGGAGGCCATTGAGGCCACGTCACTGTCGCTGGGCATTCCGGTGGTGCTGGAAGGCTACGAACCGCCTTCTGACCCGCGCCTGACCTGTTTTCGCATCACTCCCGATCCCGGCGTTATCGAAGTCAACATTCAGCCGGCGGCCAGTTGGGGCGAACTGGTGGAGCAGACCACCTTCCTGTACGACGCCGCGCGCCAGTCGCGCCTGACCACTGAAAAGTTCATGATCGATGGCCGTCATACCGGCACCGGCGGCGGCAACCATATGGTGATGGGCGGCGCCACCCCGGCGGAAAGCCCGTTCCTGCGCCGCCCGGACGTGCTACGCAGCCTGATCGGCTATTGGCATAACCACCCGTCGCTTTCCTATCTGTTCTCCGGCCTGTTTATCGGCCCGACCAGCCAGGCACCGCGCATTGACGAGGCGCGTAACGATTCGGTCTATGAAATGGAAATCGCTTTTAGCCGCTTCCCGGAGCCGGGTGAAGAAGCGCAACCCTGGCTTATCGACCGCCTGCTGCGCAACCTGCTGATCGACTCCAGCGGCAATACCCACCGGGCGGAGTTCTGCATCGACAAACTCTATTCGCCGGATGGCCCAAGCGGCCGTCTGGGGTTGCTGGAACTGCGCGCTTTCGAAATGCCGCCGCATGCCCGGATGTCACTCACCCAACAGTTATTGCTGCGGGCGTTGCTGGCCCGTTTCTGGCAGCAGCCTTATCAACCGGAGCGGCTGCGCCGTTGGGGCACCGAACTGCACGATCGCTTCATGCTGCCGCATTTTGTGCGTCAGGACTTTAACGACGTGCTCGCCGAACTGCGTGAATTTGGCTACCCGTTTGAAGCCACCTGGTTCGACGCACACTTCGCCTTCCGCTTCCCGCAGCATGGCGAATTTTCCGCCGACGGCGTCCAGGTGCAAATCGATCATGCACTGGAACCCTGGCATGTGATGGGCGAAGAAGGTGCAAGCGGCGGAACCGTGCGCTATGTTGACTCATCCGTCGAGCGTCTGCAGATCAGGGTCACCGGGTTTAATGACGATCGCCACCAGGTAACCGTCAATGGCCGCCCGGTGCCGCTGCAACCCACCGGCAACGTCGGCGAGGCGGTCGGCGCCGTGCGCTACCGGGCATGGCAACCCGCAGCCAGCCTGCATCCCACCATTGGCGTGCACGCGCCGCTGACCGTGGAACTGGTCGATACCTGGATGCAACGTTCGCTGGGCGGTTGCCAGTACCACGTCGCCCATCCGGGCGGACGCAGCCATGATACCCACCCGATCAACGCCTATGAGGCAGAAGGCCGCAGGCTGGCGCGTTTCTTGCAAATGGGTCATACGCCTGGAAAATTAACCGTCGAACCCCAGACGCGCAATCCGAACTTCCCGTTCACGCTCGATTTGCGCTGGAAATAGGGGGTTCGATACCGAGGAGGGCGCAAGTCGGTACCGGGAAGGTGCCGGCCTGCGCCGCAAGGGAGCTGCCGTCGCAGGGCCTCATGGAAAACGGGAACGCAAAGCCTATGCCGCAATCACTTTTTGTCCGCTATCGCCACTCGCAAGCGCACTATGACGAGCTGTTCGCCGGTGAGGCTGTCTTTCGCCCGCACTGGCAGCGCTTTGCCGCCGAGCTGGCCGCCTATCCGGACGAACAGCTGCAAAGCCGCCTCAACCACGTGGCGCGCCAGATTTTTGAAAATGGTGTCACCTATAACGTCTACGCCGATCCGCAAGGGGTTAAACGCCCCTGGGAACTGGATCTGCTGCCGCAGATTATCCCCCACGACGAATGGCAGCAGATAGAATCCGGTATTGCCCAACGTGCGGAACTGATGAACCGTATCCTAGCCGACGTGTACGGTGAGCAGACCCTGCTGCGCGACGGCTTGCTGCCGCCTGCACTGGTACACGGACATGCCGGTTTTCTGCGCCCGGCGCACGGCATTCGCTGCCCGGGCAACGTTTATCTGCATCTGTACGCCGTCGATCTGGCCCGTTCCGCCGATGGCCGCTGGTGGGCGCTGGCCGATCGCGCTCAGGCCCCTTCCGGCGCCGGCTACGCGCTGGAAAACCGCACGGTGATTTCCCGCGCTTTCCCGGAACAGTTCAGGGATCTGAAGGTGCAGCGGCTGAATACCTTTTTCCGCACGCTGCAACAGAGCCTGCGCCACTGGGCACCGTTCGCCGCCGGTGATGGCGAAGCCCCGCATATCGTGGTGTTGACCCCCGGCCCTTACAATGAAACCTATTTCGAGCATGCCTATCTGGCGCGGCATCTGGGATTCCCGCTGGTGGAAGGCCAGGATCTGATGGTGTCCCAGGGGCGCGTCTGGCTGAAAACCCTGGACGGGCTGCAGCGCGTGCATGTGATTTTACGGCGGCAGGATGATGACTTCTGCGATCCGCTGGAGGCGCGCCCCGACTCTTCACTGGGCATTCCGGGGTTGATCCAGGCGGCACGAGAGGGCCAGGTGCTGATCGCCAATGCGCTCGGTTCCAGCCTGATTGAAACCGGTGCGCTGTACGGCTTTCTGCCAAACCTCAGCCAACAGATCCTCGGGCAACCGCTACTGTTGCCTTCCGTCGCTTCCTGGTGGTGTGGTGAAAGCCCCGCGCGGGAAACGGTGCTGGAAAATCTGCCTAACCTGATTATCAAAGGCGCTTTCCCGCAGCTGCGCATCAGAACCTGCATCGCCGGCGATCTGAGCGCCACCGAGCTGGCTCAGCTAAAGGAACGCATCCGCGCGCGCCCTTACAACTATGTCGCCCAAGAGCTGATCGGCCTGTCGCAAGCGCCGGGCCTGTCCCCGCGTCCGCCCTACCAGTTACAAAACCATACCACCTGTCTGCGAGTCTTTGCCGTCGCCACCCCAGACGGCTACCGGGTGATGCCCGGCGGCCTGACCCGCATCTCCGGCCCCAACAGCCGCCAGATCGTGACCATGCAGCAGGGCGGCGGCAGCAAGGATACCTGGGTGCTGGCACCGCCTTCCGCACCACCGCCACGGCCCGGCGTGATGGCGCAAGAGTTGCCGCCGACCGGCCACAGGCTGTCGACGCGGGTGATTGAAAACTTATTCTGGCTGGGCCGCTATACCGAACGCTGCGACAACATCGCTCGTCTGCTGCGCACCACCCTCACCTTGCGGCTCGACGAAGACGAAGGCAGCGAACAGCAACATAAGGCCGTGATGCAGCTTTGTCTTCACTACGGTCTGTTGCCGAACGATGAAGAGTCCCCACTTGAAGAACTGGCGCCGCAACAGTTGAATACCCTGCTGCTGGAAGCGCTGTTCAATCCGGAGATCCCACAGGGGTTTGCCGGCACCTTGCAGCAACTGCTGCGTATCGGTTTTCAACTGCGTGAACGGCTTTCGCTGGACAACTGGCATATCCTCAATCGGCTGGCCAAGGATCTGGAACAACGTCATCAGGCCCAGCGCTGGAACCTGGCGGAGGCACTGGCGTTTCTCGATCAGGCGATCGGGCATATGATGGCGCTCTCCGGTTTTGCGCTGGACGGCATGACGCGTGACATGGGCTGGCGCTTCCTCAGTATTGGCCGTCGGCTGGAACGCCTGCAGCAAGTGACGTATATGCTGACGCTGGTGCTGGACGATGACGAAGTGCGCGACGCCGGGCTGGAGTGGTGGCTGGAGTTGTGCGACAGCACCATCACCTACCGCTCCAGTTATCCGCAGCGGCCGGATCTGGCCACGGCCCTGCCGCTGTTGTTGACCAGCCCGGAGAATCCGCGCTCGGTGATGTTCCTGCTGAAGGGGCTGGTGGAATACCTGCAAAAACTGACCGACCAGTTCGGGCCTTTTACCGAACAGGCCATTTTCGATCTGCCGGAGAAAATTGCCGGCCTGGGCCATGCCGGGTTTGCCGGCGGCCCGCAACCCTTGTCAGAATCGGTGTCGCAGTTGCAACAGGCGCTGGACCGGCTGTCCGATCAGATTGGCCTGCGCTTCTTCAACCATGGCCCCCACTACAGCACGGGAAATGACGAATGAGCCAGAGCCAAACTCAAACTGCCGGCCAATCCCTTGTGCCCGCCGGCGGATGCCACTATAGCGTCAGCCACGTGACCGAATACCAATACAGCCTGCCGGTGCCGCATTCGCGCCAGTTGCTGCGGCTGTCTCCGCGCAATCTGGCCTGGCAACAGTGTCACGCTTCGCGGATCCAGGTCGATCCGCAGCCCGATGAATGGTTTGAACTGGACGATTTTTATGGCAACCATCTGGTGCAATTCGCCCTGCGAACGCCGCATACCCAACTGACCGTGCGGGTGGATTCGCAAGTGCTGGTTTTGCCGCACGCCGCACAGTGGGTAGCGGAAAACAGCCTGTCCTGGGAGCAGGTACGCCAACAGTTGGCCAACGGGGGAACCGAAGTGCTGGATCCCATTCAATACCTGTTTCCCTCCACCTTTATTCCCATCGATAACGCACTGAGCCACTACGCCCTGCCGAGCTTTACCCCGGAGCGGCCGCTGCTGTCGGCGTTGCTGGATTTTACCGGGCGCATTTTCAACGACTTTACCTTTGATCCGACGGCCACCACCATCGCCACGCCGGTAGAAACCCTGTTGCGGGAGAAGAAAGGGGTTTGTCAGGACTTTGCTCACCTGCAAATTGCCTGCCTGCGTTCGCTGGGGTTGGCAGCACGCTATGTCAGCGGCTATATCCTCACGCAGCCGCCGCCGGGGGAGGAGCGAATGATTGGTGCCGATGCCTCTCACGCCTGGGTTTCGGTTTATTGTCCGCCGTACGGCTGGGTAGATATCGATCCGACCAACAATGTGTTGGCCGATACCCAACACATTACCGTGGCCTGGGGCCGCGATTTCGGCGATGTCAGCCCGATGCACGGCATTATTTTTGGCGGGGGCGCTCACCAGCTGGACGTTCAGGTTACGGTGATGCCGCAATGACAGCGGGCGCAGCATAGCCGCGCCCGCCAGGGAGAAGATTAACGAAAGGCGATCAAATCGCCGCGTTTGCCAAACAGCGCTTCATCCCAGTAGCGCTGAGGTACGTAGTAATGCAACCGCTCAAGGGCACTATTCATCATGCCCTGATTGATGCCGTGCCCGACGCCCTGCTCCACGTCCAGCGTGAAATCGACGCCGACGGCCTGCAACCGCTCCGCCGCCGCTTTGGCGTGCTGCACCGCGATCACCGCATCCTCTTCGCCGTGGATCAAATGCACTACGCTTTCGCCGAAAGCTTGTTCCGGCAGGCTGGCGAAGCGCCCGCTGAAGGCTACCACGCGACCGGCCAGTTTAGCTTCCGCTTTCAAGGCTTCCAGCGCCATGATCGATCCCTGAGAAAAACCGACCAATGCGGTACCGGCGTAACCGACGCCGCTCTGCTGTTGCCAGTAGCGCACGGTTTCGACGAATTGCGGCATTACCTGTGCAATGCGCTCGGCGCGGTTCTCTTCAGTCACGCCCTGCACCGAGAACCATTGACGACCGTTGCCGTTATCGAAAGCCTCCGGGCCGCCAATGCTGACGACCTGCGCCTGCGGGAAATCTTTGGCGAAGTAGCTGCCGATTTCACCCATTGCCACCGGGTTATCGCCGACACCGTGAAACAGCAAGATCAGCTGTACCGCCGGTGTTGCCGGGCTTTGGACAACGAAATGCTCATGTTTCATGGTGACTCCTCGTCTTCATCAGATGTCGCCCGGAGGTTCCGGGCCGTTGGCGTCTACTATACGCCGCCGAGAAATCAGGAAAATCGGGTTTTATTGAACAACATTGTCGATTTATTGCAATGATTGCGATTGCGCCCAGTTGCGCCAGCGCAGGCAGTGCTGCGCATCCAGTTGTTCGAGCGCCTGCGCCGCCTCCAGCCGCCAGTGGCGCAACAAGGCTTTTTGTCCACTGAGACCAAACAGCGTCACGCAGTCTGCCGTCGTCCTTTGCTGTTGCAGATGCCCGCGCAGCGCGGGTAGCGGCAGGCCGCTCGCCAGCAGCAAGCGTTGCAGCGCGCCCAGGCTGGCCTCCAGCGGCCGATGGGCGAAGGAAAATCCGGCCAGTTCACGCCAGTCATCCTCACTCAACTGCGTATCGCCGTCATCGCCGGTGATCTCCAGTTGCAGATCAACCCGTTGCTGCAACCAGCGCCAATCGCGCGCCAGGTGCTTATGCGCCGCATGCCGCAGCGCTTCACCCTGCTCGCTCAACGCCAGGATGGCCATTGCGGTATAGCAGCCGCTGCTGGCCTCCGTCTTGCTGCCGATGCGCACCAGTTCAAAACCGCAGGATTGCCAAAAACGCCACAGCGGTTCGGTGTAGCCAAAACTGACCGAAAGGAAATCCAGCCCTTGTGCCTGTTGGCGTTGCTGCGCGATCAGGCTGCGAGCGATGCCCTGTTGGCGCAAGGCGGACAGTACCGCAATGCGGGTAATACGACGCGAACGCAGCGTCGGCGCCCACCACTGGCCGCCATGCGCCGCCAGCGACTGAGCCACCAGGTTGCCGCGCGGCCGCCGTCGCCCCGCCCAGACCTCATGCGCCAGTTCGACGCTCAATCCCCCCTCATCCACCAACCACAGCGCGCCAACCACGTCTTCTTCCACCTGCGCCACGCCAAAATGCATGCCGGGCGCATCCATCAGCCGCCGTAAATCGAGCGGCGAGGTGCGGTAATGGGCACTGCTCAGCAGTGCGTAGAAACGCGCCAATCGTTGGGGATCGGCGCACAACGCGCTCTGTTCGGCCAGGCAGAAACGAGCGGCCTGATCGGTCGCCCGCCATTCCGGTTGTTCGTTGAACAACAGAGCATTATCTATCACCCGTTCCAACGCATCGCCTTCAGCCCAGCGCATGGGTTGCCGTAATCCTAACGGCCGGAACGAAGGCAACCCGGCGCAGAACTTCAGCAAAAACCCCCGGCCGGTGCCTTCATAGCCCTGCACGGTGGTAGTCAGCAATACACGAGGGAAATAACTGACCAACTGCTGCAACAGCGGGCCGGGAATAGCTGCCGCTTCATCTACCAGCAACCAGCCCAGGCTGCTGACGTCATGCTCGCGGCAATGGGCGAGCAGCACGTCTGGCGCCCAGAACTGTGCGCGCCCCTGCGCCCATTCGCCGGCAACATCGGTGGCAGCACGGCTCGGCCCGGTAATCCAGCAGGTTAGCGACGTGTTCGCTACCAGCATACCCGCCAGCGTCGACTTGCCGCGGCCGCGAGCTGCGGTCAGCACCCAGATGCCCGTCGCGGCGTTCAACAGGCGTTCCAGCAGCCTTTGTTGTTCGGCGGTGGGTTGACCATCGGGTGCTTGCCAAGTCGGACGCTCCGGCAACGCCGCCAACTCAAGCGTCTCGCCCTGTCGCCAAAGCGTGACTTCGCTGTCCGCCGCCAGGTGGCGTTGCAGATGATGGATAAAATGCGGGGTGGTGATCGGCTGAGGGCAATCGCTCCAGCGAAGGCTGTCGGCGTCCGGCTGCTGATGCCATTGGCGCCATGGCGGCGTCAGCAACAACAGCCAACTGCCGGCGCGCAGCGTGCCCGCCAGCGCCGCCAGGGCTTCAACATCCAGGCCCATTGTCGCGTCGAACACCGCATGCAGTCGCTCTTGCCCCAACAGGGTTCGCACTGCGCCGTTCGCCAGAGGTTGCAAGCCGGCGGGTGGGTTTTCTCCCACCCACGGCCAGTCGCCCGGCAGGCTTGCAGCCAGCTGTTGCGCCTGTTGGCGGCACCATTGCGGTTCACCGCTGAGCACCAGCAAACGCCTGATGCCCTGCAGCTGCATAAGTTGTTGCATTGCCTGTAGCAAGGCTATGTTCCCACCTAAAAAAATGCCGGAGTCAGGCTCCGGCACGGTATGTTAACGGGATGCGAAGGTGTTGCAGGTGTTAGGATCGCCGCTGTCGAAGCCCTGTTTAAACCAGGTGTAACGCTGTTGCGAGGTGCCGTGGGTGAAGCTGTCCGGTACTACGCGCCCCTGGCCCTGCTGCTGCAAACGGTCGTCGCCGATCGCCTGCGCGGCGTTCAATGCCGCCTGCAAGTCACCTTCTTCCAGCATCTGCTGCTTCTCGGCATATTTGCCCCAAACGCCGGCAAAGCAGTCCGCCTGCAGTTCCATTTTAACCGACAGGCGGTTCACTTCGGCCTGGCTGGCACCCTGTTGCATCTGACGCACTTTAGGTTCAATGCCCAGCAGATTCTGCACGTGGTGGCCGACTTCGTGCGCCACCACATAGGCCTGGGCAAAATCACCGCCGGCACCCAGCTTGGTTTTCATATCCTGGTAGAACGACAGATCGATATACACCGTTTTGTCGCCCGGGCAATAGAAGGGCCCCATCGCCGACTGGCCGGTGCCGCAGCTGGTGCGCGTCACGCCGCGGTACATCACCAATTTGGGCGGTTGATAGGTTTTGCCCATACGCTGGAAAACTTCTTTCCAGTTATCTTCGGTAGAAGCCAGCACCACCGAGGTAAATTTGGCCAACTCATCGTCTTTTGGACTGATGCTGGCGCTCTGTTGCTGAGTTTGCGGACTCACGTCACCGCCGTTCAACAGCGGTGAGAGATCGATGCCGTAATAGCCGGCCACCAGCACCACTACCAGAATGACGATGCCGCCTTTGCCGCCGACTGGCGCGCGAAAACCACCGCCACCACCCAGACCTGAAGACTGCCCGCGACGATCCTCAACATTGTCACTTTCCCGACGCCCTTGCCAACGCATAAGTAAACTCCAGATTAGGTTTTTAATAATCGTAGGAAACTAGCCCACTGATTGCCATTATAAATGGTTAACGGTGCGGGAAA
This sequence comes from Serratia sp. root2, assembly GCF_031931805.1. NCBI lineage: Bacteria > Pseudomonadati > Pseudomonadota > Gammaproteobacteria > Enterobacterales > Yersiniaceae > Serratia > Serratia sp. root2. The sequence continues at coordinate 299,891 of NZ_JAUJXB010000003.1, read as the reverse complement.
TGTAGAATTTTTCTGGAAATGCAGGCGGAAGAGAAAATGAATGACGGGGCGCTCCGGCGGGATGGCCCCGTATTGCGGCAGTGCGTTTAGTCCAGTTTCACGCCGATGCGGCGCGCCACTTCTTCGTAGGCCTCGATCAGGCCGCCCAGGCTCTGACGGAAACGGTCCTTGTCCATCTTGTCCAGGGTGTTTTTGTCCCACAGGCGGCTGCCGTCCGGCGAGAACTCATCACCCAGCACCACTTCGCCGTTGAACAGACCGAACTCCAGCTTGAAGTCGACCAGGATCAGGCCCGCGTCGTCAAACAGCTTGCTCAGTACGTCGTTCGCCTTATAGCTCAGCTCACGCATGCGCGCCAGATGCTCTTTGTTCACCCAGCCGAAGGTTTCGCAATAGGATTCGTTGACCATCGGATCGTGCATCGCATCGTTTTTCAGGAACAGATCGAACAGCGGCGGGTTCAGCACCAGGCCTTCTTCAATGCCCAAACGCTTCACCAGCGACCCTGCTGCGCGGTTGCGGATCACGCATTCGACCGGCACCATATCGAGCTTCTTCACCAGCACTTCGTTGTCTGACAGCAGGCGTTCCATTTGCGTCGGGATGCCGGCTTCTTCCAGTTTGCTCATGATGAAGTGGTTGAACTTGTTGTTCACCATGCCTTTGCGATCAAACTGCTCAATGCGCTGACCATCCAGTGCTGACGTATCGTTGCGGAACTCTAACACCAGCAGATCGGGGTTTTCGGTGGTGTAGACGGTTTTTGCCTTTCCGCGATACAACTCAGCTAGCTTTTGCATCTTACATACTCCAATAAAGAATTGTTTTAAAAACGCTTCAACACACAGGTGTGATATACCCAAAATAATTGGAGTTACAGCAAGGCGGCAAGGGCAGGAATCCCCGGGAGCTTACTCAAGTAAGTGACTGGGGTGAGTGCACGCAGCCAACACAGCTGTAGCTTCAAGAATGATGGGTATATTGTGCCAAACCTGCGACGCAAACGATACCGTGCCGACAAAACAAAAAGGGGCCGCGGCCCCTTTTTTAGTTATTTAACGCTGGTTTTACTGAACGCAGCCTGGAATGCCGCAACCAACCCGTCGTTTTGCGACTGGGTCAACGGCTTCCCTTTCGGATCGATAAATTGCAGGCTGGTGCGGTTGTTCAAATCACCCACCTGCAGTTTGTAATCACCTTCCGTCAGTTCAGGATCCTTGGCGCCCAATGCATCCCAGTCGCTACCGCTCAGGGATTTGTAGGTCACGGCGACGGTGCCCTGCGGACGGCTGCGGTCACCCACTTTCATCCCCAGTTTTTCCAACGCCGCAGGCAGGCGATCCCACACTACGGTGTACGGACCACGCACGACCAACATCGGCAAGCCGGTGTCATCTGCGCCGCTCTGCACGTCCAGCGCGCCGAAGCGGTTGGCCGTTTGGCTGCTCGCCAGGTTATCCTGCTTGTCCAGGCCCTCAACGATAGTGTTCATCATCATGCCGTTGTAGCGCTGTACTTCAGAAGGGTCGGTAATCTGCTCGGTTTTGCCCTGCTGCTGCAAACCAACGGTTTTCACCACCAGCGCCTGCTGGTAGCCCTGCTGCTGCACGCTGATCTGATAGCGGCCTTCGTACTGGTTGTCTTCATCCAGACGGTTCCACTTCACCCAATCGGTAGTCAGGGTCTGGCCGGCATCCTGACGTGAGGCAATCGCGATATTTTTCGTCTGCAACATGCTGACGACGCGTGACCACAGGTTCTGGTTTTGCGGGCTGTTTTCCAGCAGCAGCGTACCGCTGTCGCCGGCATATTGCGCACGTGAACCGCTCAGCAACGCCAACGGCTGCACCGGCGGACGAATATCCAGTTGCTTGCCAACGCCGCCTTTCAGCGTGGTTGCCGGAACATCATAATTCCCGCTCTGCACCGGCAGGATCATACCGGCCGGCGCGTTCAACGGTTTGAGCTCCGACGCGTTGAGATAAGACTCATCGCCGCTGACCTGGCGTTTGTAACGTTGATCGGTGGTACAGGCGGCCAGCATCATAACCAGCGAAATACCCACGACTTTTGCTACCGTCGACTTTTGCAATGAATAAACCATCAAATTTCCCTTAGAGTTACAGCAAACCGGCGCTTTTCAACGCACGCTCAACGATCGGGCGAGCAGCGTCGGTCAACGGCGTCATAGGCAGACGCGTCGTATCGGTTGCCATCAATCCCAATGCCTTACAGGCCCATTTCACCGGAATTGGGTTTGCTTCTACAAACAAATCCTGATGCAACGGCATCAAGCGCTGATTTAAGCGGCGTGCTTCAGCAAAGTTGCCCTGTGCTGCCAGCGTGCAAAGCTGCGCCATTTCACGCGCTGCCACGTTGGCCGTCACGGAAATCACCCCTTTGCCGCCCAGTTGCATGAAATCCAGACCGCTGGCGTCATCGCCGCTCAGCAAAATGAAATCTTCATCATCAACCAGCACTTGGATCTGACTTACACGACTTAAGTTCCCTGTTGCCTCTTTAACGGCAACAATATTCTTAATTTTTGCTAAACGCGCAATCACCGGCGGCAGCATGTCACAACCGGTGCGTGAAGGCACGTTATAGAGGATCTGCGGCAACTCGGTGCTTTCGGCAATCGCCTTGAAGTGCTGGTACAGCCCTTCCTGGGTCGGCTTATTGTAGTAAGGCGTTACCGTCAGGCAACCCACTACGCCGGTATTTTCGAAGCTTTTGGTCAGCGAAATGGCTTCGGCGGTGGCGTTGGAGCCCGTGCCGGCGATCACTGGAATGCGGCCTGCGGCCAGCTCCAGCGTCTGCAATACCACTTCAACGTGCTCGTCATGGGCAAGCGTTGCGGACTCGCCGGTCGTCCCTACGGAAACAATGGCCGCGGTCCCACTGGCTACATGATAATCAATCAGTTTTTTTAGGCTCGCACGATCGACAGCACCTTTGTCGTCCATCGGCGTAACCAGTGCAACAATACTTCCCGTAAACATTGGCCGTCCCCTCCACAAACAAGTCACTCATGGTACTTTTGCTGCCTATCCAAAAGCAAGCAAACAACAGCGTTGTAAGCGCTTGGCAGGCGGTTTTTTTTATGTTTACCATGGTAACCCCATTGAGCACGACAGGAAGATCCATTTTGCCTAAGCCAGATGAACACTATCTCGTGATTACCGCGCTCGGCGCCGACCGCCCCGGAATCGTTAATGCCATCACCCGCCACGTCAGCAGTTGCGGATGCAATATCGAAGATAGCCGTCTGGCCATGCTGGGTGAGGAGTTCACTTTCATCATGCTGCTTTCCGGCAGTTGGAACGCGATTACCCTGATTGAATCCACTCTGCCGCAAAAAGGCGCGGAGCTGGATCTGCTGATTGTGATGAAACGCACCAACTCGCATGAAAGGCCCCCCATGCCGGCCACGGTGTGGGTTCAGGTTGAGGTGAAAGACTCCCCGCACATCATTGAGCGTTTCACCGATCTGTTCGACTCCAGCCAGATGAACATTGCCGAGCTGGTGTCCAGAACCCAACCGGCGGAAGGTCACCTGCCGCCGCAGCTTTACATTCAGATCACCGCGCACAGCCCCGGCAACGCGGATGCATCAAATATCGAGCAAGCCTTTCATCGCCTATGTACAGAATTGAACGCACAAGGCAGTATTAGCGTTGTTAACTATCCACAGCATGATGAGAAAGATGGAGAGTAGTGATGAGCCCATTGAAAGCCGGTGACACAGCGCCGAAATTTAGTTTGCCTGACCAGGACGGTGAGGAAATTAACTTGGCCGACTTCCAGGGACAGCGAGTGCTTGTTTATTTTTATCCCAAAGCGATGACGCCGGGTTGTACCGTTCAGGCCTGCGGCCTGCGGGATAACATGGATGATTTGAAAAAAGCGGGTGTCGAAGTGCTGGGTATCAGCACGGATAAACCAGAGAAGCTGTCGCGTTTTGCCGAGAAAGAGTTGTTAAACTTCACGTTGTTGTCTGATGAGGATCATCAGGTGGCGCAGCAGTTCGGCGTTTGGGGTGAAAAAACCTTCATGGGGAAAACCTATGACGGCATTCACCGCATCAGCTTCCTGATTGATACCAAGGGTAAAGTCGAGAAAGTGTTCGATGATTTCAAAACCACCAATCATCACGACATCGTTCTGAGTTACCTGCAGCAATAATTCTCACGAAGCGCAGCGGCCTGGCCTGCTGCGCTTCGTCATTTCCGCTTAATCCTGTTCCGTCTCCACCCGCAGTTCATCCGGCCAGGCGTGTATCACCGCCTTCACCAGCGTCGCCAGCGGGATAGCAAAGAACACCCCCCAGAAGCCCCACAGCCCGCCAAAGATGATCACCGACAAGATAATCACCAGCGGGTGCAGATTGACCGCCTCCGAGAACAGGATCGGCACCAGCAGGTTGCCGTCCAGCCCCTGCACCACCAGATAGGCGACGATCAGCGTCCAGAAATCGGCGCCGACGCCCCACTGGAACATCGCCACCACCACCACCGGAATGGTCACCAGCACCGCGCCTATATAGGGGATCAGTACCGAAAAACCGACCAGCACCGCCAGCAACAGCGAATAGCGCATATCCAAAATAACGAACACCAGATAGGTCGCCACGCCGACGATCACCATCTCCAGCACCTTGCCGCGGATATAGTTGGTGATCTGCTGGTTCATCTCGATCCACACCTGCCCTGCCAACCCGCGATTGCGCGGCAGCACGCGGCGCACCGCGTTGAGCATTTGCTCTTTGTCCTTCAGCAGGAAGAACATCATCATCGGCACCAGAATCAGGTAAATCGCCAGCGTCAGCAGCCCGACCAGTGAAGCCAGCGAGAATTTCACCACCGACTCTCCCATGCCCGACAGACGCCCACGCAGGTTCTCCGCCATCATATCGATGATGCCGGCATCGACCAGCGCCGGATAACGCTTCGGCAGCGTCGCCGCAAAGTTATAGAACTGATTGAGCATCCCCGGCAGATCGGTCATCAGGTTGATGCCCTGCTGCCAGGCGGTCGGCGCCACCACAAACACCAGCAGCATCGCGATGCCGGCGAACATGATCATCACCATGCTCGCCGCCCAATTGCGCGAACAGCCGATACGCTGCAACCGCGCGGTCGGCCATTCAAGCAGATACGCCAGCACGATGGCCACCAGCAGAGGCGTCAGAATACCGTGCAGAAAATAGAGAATGAGGAACCCGGCGACCAGAATCACCAGCAGCGCGATAGCCTGCGGATCGGTAAAGCGTCGGCGGTACCATTGTAATAACATCTCCAGCATCAGAGAGTGCTCCTAGAGGTTTGACTTGCAGGCATTGCGGTTCCTGGAGTGGGTCTTTTTATGAAATGAACGGGGTACAGGTTTGGGCATACCGACACTCAAAGTCCCTGAACGAGGTCGCTATGCTTCAACACCTGACTGATTGGATTTTCCGCACAGAGAACATCCAACTCACAACATGCTCCATAAGAATACCAGAGCCCAGAGCAAGCGTATCCTTAAACCGGGCCGAATCGCAATCCGTGCATCCCGGCAATGCGCGTGGCTTTCCGTTGGCATCAAATAATATTTGCTCTCATCTGGTCTCCGCGTCTCGGCCATTAAACGAAAACGGGACGAGCAAACGGCGAGTCATTCAATAACGCTTATTTATCTTCACACCAAAAGCCTAATTATTTTTCGGACGTATTGATTATTGAATAAATAAATCAGATAATTTAAACCACCGACTCAGAGAGTCTGATTACCATCACCCTATGTCATACATTAAACATTCACTTGCCGACGAGAAACTTCATACGTTGTTACATATTATCGGCCATGATAATTATTCATCACTAAAAAAATCACAGCCAAAAGCAAACTACCAGGGAGTAGTAAACCCATGATTATTCGCCCAAACCAGCACTGGTTTCTTCGCCTGTTTGATTGGCACGGTTCGGTGCTGTCAAAAATCACCTTCCGTCTGTTTTTAAATATCCTCATGTCTATTGTTGCCATCATTATTTACCAATGGTATGAACAACTTGGCATACATCTCACCATTGCCCCCTTTAGCCTGCTGGGGATCGCCATCGCTATTTTCCTGGGTTTTCGCAACAGTGCCAGCTATAGTCGTTTTGTTGAAGCGCGAATGTTGTGGGGAACCTTGCTGATAGCGGAGCGCACATTATTAAGACAATTAAAAAACCTGCTTCCAGAAGATAAAAATTCTCATGAGGAAATAGCAAAATATCTTATTGCGTTTAGCTGGAGTTTGAAGCATCAATTAAGAAACACCGACCCCACTGCTGATTTGTATCGCATTTTACCGAGAGAGGCTTTCTCGGAGGTCATCGCCAGCCCAATGCCCACTAACAGAGTCTTGTTATTATTGGGCGATGAGATTGGCAAATTGCGCCTGGCGGGTAAATTAAGCGATGTCACCTATAGAATGCTCGACAATAAACTGGATGAACTCGCACATGTTCTCGGCGGTTGCGAAAGAATCGCCAATACGCCGGTGCCTTTTGCCTATACGCTGATCCTGCAACGCACCGTTTATTTATTCTGTACCTTACTACCGTTTGCGCTGGTTTCCGATTTGCATTATATGACACCGTTTGTTTCCGTCTTTATTTCCTATACCTTTTTATCCTGGGACTCACTGGCCGAAGAGTTGGAAGATCCCTTTGGTACCAGCGCCAATGATCTGCCATTGAATGCCATCTGCAATACCATCGAACGCAATCTGATGGAAATGAACAATCAAAAGCCTCTGCCCGCCCCGCTCAAACCCGACCGTTACTTCAATCTGATCTGACGCCACTCTTCGGCACGGTGCAAACCGTGCCGAAACCTGATGGGAATAACATGTTCAGATAACTACCAGCGTTCAACCGCCGCACAATCTTTATCTTTTGCGGCAACCCATCGTTCGCCCTGTGGCGTTGATTCCCTTTTCCAGAATGGCGCTTTGGTCTTCAAATAATCCATAATAAATTCGGCGGCAAGAAAGGCGTCGGCTCTATGAGCGCTGCTGACGCCGACCAAAACGATGCCATCTCCAGCCTGCATCTCGCCGATGCGGTGAAACACGACCACCCGCCCCAGTGGCCAACGGCCGCGGGCTTCATCAACAATCTGCGCCAACAACTTTTCGGTCATACCGGGATAATGTTCCAACGTCAGGGAACTGACATCGCTGCCCAGATTATTATTTCGTACTTTGCCGACGAAAGTGACCACGGCGCCCTCGTTCTCCGAGGCTGATAACCATTGGTGTTCCCGTGCGATATCAAAATTTTCGGTATCGACGACAATCTTGTTTTGCATCTCAACCCCCGGTTACCGGCGGATAAAAGGCCACTTCGTCACCGGCATTCAAGGGGTGATCGAAAGGCACCAGCGTTTGGTTTACCGCAGCCAAAAGTTTATCGCCCTCCAACGCCAGCGCCCAACGGTGGCCCTTTGCCAACAGCGCCTGGCGTAACGTCTCCACCGTGGCGTAATCGGCAGGGAGTTGCAGATGGTTGCAACCGATCAGCTCACGCACCTGAGCAAAGAATAAAACATCAATCATGATCCACCGCCTTGTAATCTGAGGATTTCCCCCCTCGCTTCGCCAGTAAACGAACATTGCCGATGACGATGTCTTTTTGCACGGCTTTGCACATGTCATAAATGGTCAGCGCCGCAACCGAAGCGGCGGTCAGGGCTTCCATCTCGACGCCGGTTTTACCGTTTAAACGGCACAGCGCCTGAATAACCACCCTATTGTTTTGCTCATCGGCACGCAGCGCGACTTCAACTTTATTCAGCATTAACGGATGGCACAGCGGGATAAGTTCCCAGGTCCGTTTCGCCGCCTGAATACCGGCAATGCGGGCGGTAGCGAAAACATCGCCTTTATGGTGTTTGCCTTCAACGATCATTTTTAGCGTTGTCGGGCTCATAGACACCGTAGCTTCGGCAACGGCTTCACGCTGCGTCTCGGGTTTGGCGGAGACATCCACCATATGGGCCTCGCCCATCGTATTGATATGTGTGAAATGCGCCATGATTACACTGTCTTTAAATAAGGAACGAATTGACAAGGAGCGGTGGGTGCACACGAATGGCGGCAAGCCCCGGGTGCCGACACTGCCCGGTTTGAAAGGACAAATTCAGCCGAAGTTTTGCGCATGGTTTTTCCCCAGTAAAATTTACCCCCCGATAAACGACAGGTTTTGCGTGATGCCGGTATTCCCCTGATGCAGGAAATGCGTTTGTTTTTTCTGCAATAAACCGTGCGCAATACGCTCCTGCAATTCTTGCTGGCTGCTGTCGGACTGCAACAGGTCACGCAAGTCAATGCCGCCGTCACCAAACAGGCACAGGTGCAACTTCCCCGTGGCCGAGACTCGCAGCCGATTACAACTGGTGCAGAAGTTCTTTTCGTACGGCATTATCAGGCCGATTTCCCCCTGGTAATCAGGGTGGAAAAACACCTGAGCCGGGCCTGCGCTGCGCTCTTGTTCCCGGCGCTGCCACCCCATGGCGACCAGGCGTTCGCGGATCACCTCTCCCGAAATATGATGTTGGCGGAACAGATCTCGCCCTTCCCCCGTTTCCATCAGTTCGATAAAACGCAGCTGAATCGGGCGGTGCTTAATCCAGTCAAGGAACGTCTGCAGGCTATGATGATTGATCCCGCGCATCAAAACGGCATTGACCTTGACCTTGTCAAACCCCGCCGTAAAGGCGGCGTCAATTCCGTCCATGACCTGCCTGAACTTGTCCTGGCCGGTAATGGCGTGAAACTGGTTGGCGTCCAGGCTGTCTACGCTGACGTTAATGGAAGTCAGCCCCGCAGCCCGCCAACGTGCCACATCACGCGCCATGCGGTAACCATTGGTGGTCATGGCAATATTGCTGATTTCCGGATTTTGTCTGACGGTTTCAATGATTTCGACAAAATCTCTGCGCAGTGACGGTTCACCGCCGGTCAGACGGATCTTTTCCGTGCCGCAGGCGGCAAAAGCCCGCGTCACCCGCCGAATTTCATCCAACGTCAGAAAGCTTTTGTTGTTGCCCCCAGTGGGACGATACCCATCAGGCAAACAGTAGCTGCAACGGAAGTTACACACATCCGTAATGGAGAGCCGCAAATAATAAAACTTACGTTCCCAGGGATCGGTAAATGTCGACATCTGCAATACCTCCCAATTGAGCAGTAACAAGAAATCATCAGGCACTTATTACTTAAGTGTCAGAGCGGAAAATAATGGCGTTGCCGTTGATTGCCCCGAGGCTGACTGAAAAGCAAAGCCAGGCTAGCGATTAAGCCCATAGCCTGGCTGCCGTTTTTTTCAGTGAGACTTCATGCCGGCTGCGACCATCAGCAGTTTAAATACCGATGCCACTACGCCGAGGGCCAGCACGCTGGCGGCCCAAATAGCCACCATCCACATCAAGCGCCGCCAAAAGGCTGGGTGGCTGTCTATCACTGGTTTCATGATATTCGTCTCCTGGTAACGTTATCGATCAATGGTAACCTTCATCCGGTTTGATTTTTCCGCGGAACACGTAATAGCTCCAGCAGGTGTAAGCCAGAATGACCGGAATAATCAGCAACCCGCCGACCAGCATAAAGCCCTGGCTCTGAGGCGGTGATGCCGCCTGCCAGATGGAGATCGACGGCGGGATGATATTCGGCCAAATGCTGATCCCCAGGCCGCTGAAACCAAGGAACATCAAGCCCAGGGTCATCAGGAACGGACCATAGCTGGCCCGGCGGTTGTACGCCGCCCGCACGATGCCCCAGGCAAAGGCCAGAACCAGCAGCGGTACAGGCAGGAACAAGAAGATATTCGGCGTGGTGAACCAGCGCGCGGCAATATCTGGGTGCGCTAACGGCGTCCAGATGCTGATGATGGCAATGGCAGCCAACAGCACCAGCGTCAGGGGGATTGCCAACTCGGACATCTTGCGGTGCAAGGCCCCTTCCGTTTTCATAATCAGCCAGGTACAGCCCAATAACGCATAGGCGACCACCAGGCCGAGGCCGCAGAACAGCGGGAACGGCGCCAGCCAGCTCAGTGCCGAACCGCTGTAGACACGGCCGGTGACCTCGAAGCCATTCAATATTGCCCCGACAGCCACCCCCTGGCTGAAGGTCGCCAGGATCGAGCCAACAATAAACGCTTTGTCCCAAAACGGACGATGCTCCGGCGTGGCCTTGAACCGGAATTCGAACGCCACGCCACGAAAGATCAGGCCAATCAGCATCGCGGTCAACGGAATGGATAACGCATCGGTGATAACGGCATAAGCCAGCGGGAAAGCGCCATACAGCGCCGCGCCGCCCAACACCAGCCAGGTTTCGTTGCCGTCCCAGACCGGCGCCACGGTATTGACCATCATGTCGCGCTCGGTGGCATCCTTATTGAACGGAAACAGGATACCAATCCCGAGATCGAAACCATCCATCACGATATACATCAACGTGGCGAAGACGATGATGGTGAACCAAATAATTGAAAGATCGATGCCCATGTTAGTTTCTCCCTTCCGGCTTGTTCAAAGGATCCTGAACCGCAGACAGCGGACGAGCTGGCGTACCCTCGACAACGGCGCCATGCGTATCGTCGCTCCCCGGGCCTTTCTTGATCAGACGCATCAGGTACATATAGCCAACGCCGAACACCGAGCAATACACCGCAATAAAGGCCAGCAGGCTGAAGGTCATATGCATATCACCGTGCGCGGAAACGGCGTCGCGGGTCCGTTGCACCCCATAGACCACCCAAGGTTGTCGGCCAATTTCAGTAGTGAACCACCCGGCCAACAACGCAATCAGGCCTGAAGGCCCCATTAACAACGCGAACCACAAAAAAGGACGCGACTGATACAGACGGCCTCTCCAACGCAGCCATGCGCTGACAACGCCAAGCAGAATCATCAGCATGCCCAAACCGGCCATCACGCGGAACGACCAAAAGATGATGGTGGAATTCGGGCGATCTTCCTTAGGGAAGCTTTTCAATGCCGGTACTTGCTTATCGAGGCTGTGCGTCAGGATCAGACTGCCCAGATAAGGGATTTCCAGCTTGTAGCGGGTTTTTTCCTGTTCCATATCCGGCACGCCGAACAGCACCAGCGGCGTGGCTTCACCCGGCCTGTTCTCCCAATGGCCTTCAATGGCCGCAATTTTCGCCGGTTGATACTCCAGGGTATTCAAGCCGTGGGCATCGCCGATAACCGCTTGAATCGGGGCGACAAACAGCGCCATCCAGAGCGCCATGGAGAACATTTTGCGGACCGCCGGCGAATCATTGCCCCGCAGCAGGTGCCACGCAGCCGATGCCCCGACAAAGAAGGCGCTTGCCAGGAAAGCGGCGGTAGACATGTGCAATAAACGGTAAGGGAATGACGGGTTAAAGATAATTTTCAGCCAGTCGACCGGGACCACAATGCCATTTTCGATCGCATAGCCTTGCGGCGTGTGCATCCAGCTGTTCGAGGCCAGGATCCAAAAGGTCGAGATGAGCGTACCCAGCGCGACCATGCAGGTCGCAAAGAAATGCAGCCCGCGCCCTACCCGGTTCCAGCCAAACAGCATAACCCCGAGGAAACCGGCTTCCAGGAAGAAAGCGGTAAGCACTTCATAGGTCAACAACGGCCCGGTAATGCTGCCGGCGAACTGCGAAAAACCGCTCCAGTTGGTGCCAAACTGGTAAGCCATTACCAGACCTGACACTACCCCCATACCAAAATTGACCGCAAATATCTTCGACCAAAAATGATAAAGCTCACGGTAGGTGTCATTACGTGTTTTCAGCCACAAACCTTCCAGTACCGCCAGAAAACTTGCGAGCCCGATGGTAATAGCCGGAAAAATAATATGAAAGGAGACAGTAAAGGCAAACTGTATCCTCGCTAAATGGAAGGCATCTAATCCCAACATTGTTCACCCCTGTGTATCACCATTTTGATAAGTTTATAAACCATGAGTTATATTGCTATTCCAGGTCACTGCCCGTTATCCATTAAAAATCGGCCCACACCCTTTACATGAGCCACGCAAAAAATGAGGAAAACCTCATACCGTACTTTGTTTTTAATCCCGGTAATTTTTTTAATTTTCTTTCCCTGGCCGTATTTTTTAGCGAAACAGGTCTGCGGGTGCCCCAAGGGTTGGTTTATGGACACAAACATGGACAGAATCAGGAGAATTAATTAGCCTTGCTACGCCAAAGTCGATGTAGATGATTTTATTTTAAATTTTAACTGCAAATCTTATCAACTTACCGCCGCCCCTTTTTCAGCTAATAATCTGTTGGTTTTTCTCAGTCTCCCCGCTTTGTGAAGTAATTTTACCTGCCAATAACATTTCGTCAAATTGGTTAATTTTATTGCGCAATAGATACAATCTATCACGCACCCTGTTAAGTTTTGATATGCTATTTGGAAAGGTTGTATCAACATTGACAACACAAAGTAAAAAAGGTAGCTCTATATTTAATGCGTTTTACATCAGTTATTGTTGCTTTTTAAATATCATATTTAACCTTTACTGGATGGTAGACGACTTATGAGCACGTATTATGATGATTCACAGGCAGTTTTTAGCCCTGTTACGCGCAGTGCCATCTTCATTGTCGCGACAATAACAAATACGCCGGAACACCACTCCACCGTACGTAACTGGTGTGCCGACGTGTCGGCAGTGGTGCGTTCGGTGGCAAAAAGAGCGCCGGCTGGGCAGCTGTCATGCGTCTGCGGATTCGGTTCCACCGCCTGGAATACGCTTTTCGGCATTCCGCGCCCGGCGCAATTGCATCCTTTTCGTGAAATAGGATCCGGTGGCCGCGTCGCCATCGCTACACCCGGTGACATTCTGTTACATATTCGTGCCGAAGAAATGGATCTGTGTTTTGAGCTGGCGACCCAGTTGCTGAACAAACTCGGCGATGCCGTCACCGTCGTGGATGAAGTCCAGGGCTTCCGTTATTTCGATCAACGCGCCATGATCGGCTTTGTCGACGGTACCGAAAACCCCGAGGGCCGCGGAGCCATCGACTTCACCGTGGTGGGTGAGGAAGACCCGGCCTTTGCCGGCGGCAGTTACGCTTTGGTGCAGAAGTATCTGCATGATATGAAAGGCTGGAACTCGCTGACCGTTGAACAGCAAGAGGGCATTATCGGCCGCCATAAACAATCCAATATTGAGCTGGATGCCGACGTAAAACCGTCCTCATCCCACAGTTCGCTCACCACGCTGGAAGATGAAAACGGTAACGAAGTAAAGATCCTGCGCGATAACATGCCATTTGGCAGACCCGGCATGGGCGAGTTCGGCACCTACTTTATCGGCTATGCCCGATCCCCGGCGCCGATAGAACAAATGCTTGAAAATATGATTATTGGTCTTCCGCCGGGTAATTATGACCGCTTACTCGACTTCAGCCATGCCGTCACCGGCGGTTTATTCTTTATTCCGTCGCTGACATTATTAGAAGAGTTATCGACGCGCAGTGTGCCGCCCAATAGTCATTGACGTAACGACTGGCGAAAAAATCATTAAAAGACAATTAAAGAGTAACGCATCCAGCATTTTACTGAAAAATGCCGGATGCACTTCATTTCGCAAACCGGCATTGTGATAACGATGCCTTAACTCACCATCACCACTAAGGAGCCGGCATCAAGTTCGTCAACGTCATTATTTAATCCGACAAGATTAAATAAATAACAGACATATCTAAAACGCCTGTTTTATTGAAGTTAAATCGCTTTAACTTGATAGGAGTTAATTCACCATGCCTATTTTATGTGATATTTGTCATGCTCGTCCGGCATCGGGCCGTGTGACAGTGATGCAAAATGGTCAAAGGAAATCCATTGCCATCTGTGATTACGATTACCGGCAATTAACGCGCCATCAAAACATTCTCAATCCATTCGACTCCCTGTTGGGTGGCGGCGGCGCCTTATCGCGTTTCTTTAATGAGTTAACCGAAGACGAAGCGGCGGAAGAAACGTCCGGGTTCTCTGCGGAAGTCCCGCGCGAATCCGTCGATGCCACCGATGCCTTCAGCAAACAAACGCTTGAGCTGCTGCAACGCGCGGCAGAAAAAGCGCATGAACTGCACCGCAGTGAACTTGATACCGAGCACCTGCTGTATGTGTTGGCGGATACCGATGTCTGTTCCGCCCTGCTGACAGAACTCAAGTTGTCGCCGCAGGACATCAAGGCCTACATTGACCAGCATGCTTACAAGGGGGCCGCCGAAACCGGCGCTACTCTGGAAGACATGACGGTTTCCCCACGTCTGAAAAAGGCCTTCATGTACGCTTTCCAGGCCTCCCGCGATTTGGGCCATTCCTATGTTGGCCCGGAGCATTTACTGATCGGGCTCAGTGAAGTGCCGGACAGCATTGCCGGCGCCCTGTTGAAAAAATACGGCGTTACCCCTGCCGCTCTGCGACAGAAAGTGGTGAAGCTTGTGGGTAAAGGTGCGGAAGACGGCCGTATCGATACCCCGACGGGCACGCCAACGCTGGATAAGTTTGGCCGCGACCTGACTGAAATGGCGCGCCAGGGCAAGCTGGATCCGGTGCTCGGCCGCGCGCAGGAGATTGAAAGTACCATTGAAGTGCTTGCCCGTCGCAAGAAAAACAACCCGGTGCTGATCGGCGAGCCTGGCGTGGGCAAAACCGCCATAGTGGAAGGGCTGGCGCAGCGCATTGTCAAAGGTGACGTGCCCGAAGTGCTGCGGGGCAAGCGCCTGGTCGAAGTAAATATCAACTCAATGGTGGCGGGCGCAAAATACCGCGGCGAATTCGAAGAACGCGCCAAACAGTTGATTGATGAGGTCAGCGAGAAAAATGCCGAACTGATTTTGTTTATCGACGAACTCCATACCATTGTCGGTGCAGGTCAGGGCGGCGGCGAAGGCGGTCTGGACATTGCCAACGTACTGAAACCGGCGCTGGCGCGCGGTGAACTGAGCCTGATTGGCGCCACAACCCTCAACGAATACCAAAAACATATCGAGAAAGATGCTGCGCTTGAACGTCGATTCCAGCCGGTTTTGGTACCGGAACCGACCGTCGACCAGACCATCGTCATTTTGCGTGGTCTGCGCGACAAACTGGAAGCGCACCATCAGGTGACCTTTGTTGATGAAGCGTTCGTCGCGGCGGCCGAACTGTCCGATCGCTATATCACGTCACGCTTCTTGCCGGACAAGGCCATCGATCTGATTGACCAGGCGGCGGCCCGCGTTCGCATTTCCGCCACCTCCCGGCCGGCTGATATTCAGGAACTGGAAGCGGAAATCGCCCACCTGAAACGCGAGCAAGACTCGGCGTCTTCGCGTAAAAAATTTGACGACGTTAAAAGCTTCGAAGCGCAAATTAGTGACAAACGGGCGCGCCTTGAAGAGTTAACGGAAGCCTGGCAGCGCAAAACGGGTTCGGAGACGCTGGAAGTCACCCTGTCTTCCGTCGCTGAAGTGGTGTCGCGCCTGACCGGCATCCCGGTGACTGAGTTAACCCAGGAAGAGCGGAAAAAATTGCTCAATATGGAAGACAAACTGCGTGAACGCGTGGTCGGGCAAGATGATGCGGTCGAAGCCGTCAGCGACGCCGTACGCCTGTCGCGCGCCGGGTTGAGCCAGGCACACCGCCCTATCGCCACCTTCTTGTTCCTCGGCCCTACCGGCGTCGGCAAAACCGAGCT
Source organism: Serratia sp. root2 (assembly GCF_031931805.1). NCBI lineage: Bacteria > Pseudomonadati > Pseudomonadota > Gammaproteobacteria > Enterobacterales > Yersiniaceae > Serratia > Serratia sp. root2. The sequence continues at coordinate 284,161 of NZ_JAUJXB010000003.1, read as the reverse complement.
GGCCAAGGCCATCGCCGAAACGGTGTTCGGTGACGAACAGGCCATTATCCGTATCGACATGTCGGAATACATGGAGCGCCATGCCGTTGCCCGTCTGATCGGTGCCCCTCCAGGGTATGTGGGTTATGACGAAGGCGGCCAGTTAACCGAGCGTGTAAGACGCCGCCCTTACAGCGTAATTTTGCTCGACGAGATCGAGAAAGCGCACCCGGACGTCTACAACGTGCTGCTGCAGGTATTCGATGATGGCCGCCTGACGGACGGTAAAGGGCGCGTGGTCGATTTCAGCAACACCACCATCATTGCTACCAGCAACCTCGGTTCTGCGGTGATCATGAATAACGCCTCGCTACCGGAGGCGGAACGCAAGTCAGACAAGACGATTCACGACGAATTGATGCAAGTGCTCAAGGGCCACTTCCGCCCTGAGTTCCTGAACCGCATCGATGAAGTCATCGTGTTCAACTCCCTGTCTCAGGAAAATATTCGTTTAATCGTGAATATCCAGCTTGAGCATTTAACGCGTACGGCGGCGGCTCAGAATATCACCCTCAATATTGCAGATTCTCTGGTGGAACACCTGGTGGACGTGGGCTATCAGCCTGACTTTGGCGCCCGCGAACTGAAACGCAGGATCCGCCAGGAAGTGGAAACCCGCCTCGCGAAAGAAATTCTTGGCGACAACCTGAAGTCGGGCGACAGCGTCGAGATTGGCTATGATCAAACAACGAACAAGGTCGTGTTTAACAAACTGATCCCCACGAGCAAGGAGAATCCAGCCCCGCCGACAACGCCAGAAACGCCTGTTGCTCAGGCTGGGCCGCAAACGCCTGCGGAGCCGCAGGCATAAGCTAAAAAGCCGTCTTGCGGCGGCGGAATATCGGGCGTGAAGTTGCCAGACGTCTTTTTCACGCCCAGTGAGTCACCCGTAAAAGATTTATTGCCGCCTGAGCACCCGCTCTGTCTGGCCGCCGGTGCAGACAGAGAAATGGCAAAGCGCACGCAGCCATTATCAGGCGGCAATAATAGTTGTCGGTTATCCCGCCTCCCGAGGGGAACACCGAATAGACCTGTCTCAATAAGATATCGCCCACTCAGGGGTGGTAGGAGTTCATATGATGAAGAAGAAACGCGCCGTTCCCGGAATTCGGCCCTATGATGGACCTGCGGGTGGCTGGGGCGCCTTGAAAGCGACGGCTATCGCCGTGAAAACACAAATGGAAACCTTCGAAGCGCCGGTCACGCTGATGCGGACCAACCAACCGGACGGCTTCGACTGCCCTGGGTGCGCCTGGCCTGACAAGGAGCACCACTCGACCTTCCAGTTCTGCGAAAACGGCGCCAAGGCGGTAACCTGGGAAGCCACCAGCAAGCGGGTAACGCCGGAGTTTCTGGCGGCCAACACGGTGACCTCCCTGCTGGAAAAAACGGATTTTGAACTGGAAGGCTACGGTCGTCTGACGCATCCGCTGGTTTATGACAGCGCCAGCGATACGCTGCGCCCGGTCGAATGGGATGATGCCTTCAAGCGCATCGGCGAACTATTGCGCGGCATGCAGTCGCCGGATCAGGTTGAATTCTATACCTCCGGCCGCGCGTCCAATGAAGCCGCCTACCTGTTCCAACTGTTTGCCCGTGAATTCGGTACCAACAACTTCCCGGATTGCTCCAACATGTGTCACGAACCGACCAGCGTTGGCTTGCCGCAATCCATCGGTATCGGTAAGGGCACGGTGTCATTGGATGACTTCGACAACACCGAACTGGTGATTTCCATTGGCCACAACCCGGGCACCAATCACCCGCGCATGATGGGTACCCTGCATGAACTGGCACGACGCCAGATACCGATTATCGTCTTCAACCCGCTGCGTGAACGCGCGCTTGAGCGCTTTGCCGATCCGCAAAACGTAATCGAGATGGCGACCTACAGCTCCACCAATATTGCCTCCACCTATTACCAGGTTAAAGCCGGCGGCGACGCCGCTGCATTGAAAGGGATCGCCAAGGCGCTGTTGGAATATGACGCCGCGCAGGGAGCGGGCAGCAACGTTATCGACCGTGATTTCATTGCCGAACACACCAACGGCTTTGAGCAATTCGCCACGGATTTGGCCGCCACCTCGTGGCAAGACATTGAAGCGGAGAGCGGCCTGACTCAGGAAGATCTGGAGCAGGTCGCGCTGGCCTATGCGAAATCCAAAGCCACGATCATTACTTACGGCATGGGCATTACCCAGCACAACAAAGGGACGGCAAACGTACGTTTGATTGCCGATCTGCTGTTAATGCGCGGCAATATCGGCAAGCCCGGCGCCGGGATCTGCCCGCTGCGCGGCCATTCCAACGTTCAGGGCAACCGCACCGTCGGCATCACTGAAAAGCCTTCGCAAGAATTCCTGACCAATCTGGAAAACGTGTTCGGCTTTGTCGCCCCGAAAGAGCATGGGCATGATGCGGTAAAAGCCATGCAATCCATGGTGGAAGGCACCTCCAAAGCACTGATTTGCCTTGGCGGTAACTTTGCCGTGGCCTTGCCGGACCCGGATCTGTGCTTCCCGGCGATGAAATCGCTGGATTTAAGCGTCCATCTCGGTACCAAACTCAACCGCTCACACCTGCTGGTCGCCAAGGAAACCTATATCCTTCCTTGCCTGGGGCGTACAGAACTGGATATGCAAGACAGCGGTCGCCAGTCGATCACGGTGGAGGATTCCATGTCGATGGTGCACGCCTCTTCCGGCAAACTGAAACCGGCATCCCCGTTCCTGCTTTCAGAACCGGCGATCGTCGCCGGTATGGCCAAGGCAACCCTGCAAGACAGCAAGGTGCCCTGGATGGAACTGGTGGCCGATTACAGCATCATTCGCGATCTGATTGAAAAAACCATTCCCGGTTTCGATAAATACAATGAGCGTATCGCACAACCCGGCGGGTTCCGTATGCCGCTGCCGCCAACCGAGCGCATATGGCCGACGCCAACCGGCAAAGCCATGTTCTCGGTGTTCAGCGGCGTAGAAGAAGATGCCGAGGTTCAGGGCGACGACGTGCTGCGGCTAATCACCCTGCGCAGCCATGACCAGTACAACACCACTATTTACGCAATGGATGACCGTTATAGAGGCGTATTTGGCCGTCGCGATGTTCTGTTCATGCACGACATCGATCTTGAGAAGCGGGGCCTGGAACATGGTGATCTGGTCGATATCGAAACCGTCGTGGCCGGGCGCAAACTGCGGCTGGAAAATATCACGGTGATCTCCTACAACATCGCTCCAGGCTCCGTCGGCGCCTACTATCCTGAGGCGAACGTTCTGGTTCCGCTGGATTATATCGACAAGGAAAGCGGCACTCCGTCTTATAAATCGGTGCCGGTTCGCGTCACTCACGCCACGGCCAGCTAACGGTTTAATAGATTCGTCGTTAATGAGTCTGCATTGAAGGGGGTGAAGTCACATTCACCCCCTTTTCTATTTGAATGCCTGCCCGGCGAGCAAACCGATAGCAATAAACAGCATGGCAACGCCGGAAATGCGGCTGACGACACGGGCGGCCTGCGGACGCGTCTGCAATACGGACTGCGACCCCCATCCCACCAGCAGATAAACCAGCCCGCAGCTCACCAGATGCAACAGACCCAACGCGAGGATCTGCATCGGGATCGACCAGGCGGCATTGGCATCGGTGAACTGTGGCAACAGCGCCAAAAACAACAGAAAAACCTTGGGATTGAGGCCGCTGATGCAAATCCCTTTACCGGCCCAACGCAGCCAGGAGCCGGACGACTGCCCTTCACCCGCATTGGGCGCGGGGGGATCAAGCAGCATGTTGAAACCGATCCATAACAGATAAGTCGCACCAATCAGAGTCAATACCGTGAGGGCCAACGGATTGCCCGCCACCAGCGCGCCCACGCCGGCCGCCACGATCGCTATCGCCATCAGATGCCCCAACAGCAAACCCGCCACCGCAGGCACCACCACCCGTCCGCGTATGCCTGCCGCTATGATATACGCCCAGTCCAGCCCCGGCGTAATGACAAACAGCATGGATACCGCCCAAAAGGCGGCAAAAATAGCCGGCGTCATGTGTGCGACGCCTTTTGCGGCCACCGCAGCGCGGTGGGTGGGCTTATCCGCTTTATCACTTCACTTTCCTCCGCAGGACACTGCTTTCAGGCTCAAAAAGCCAGGAATGTCCAAAATTGTTCAATTATTGAAAAGAATATCCCCAAGTTGTTAGAATGTGGTTTCAATTATTTGCGTATAAATTGCAGATTGAGGGAAATTATTCCAAATGGATAAGATCGACCGCAAAATCCTTGCTGAACTCCAGTTCGATGGGCGTCTTTCCGTTACCGAATTGGCTGACCGGATAGGGCTCAGCGTTTCCCCCTGCCATCGCCGGGTACGCGCTCTGGAGCAATCCGGCGTGATCCGGGGCTACCGCGCGCACCTCGATCCCGGCTGCCTTGGCTTTAACTTTTCTGCGTTGGTGTTTGTCACAATGCGGGAGGGCGATCGTCAGGCCGTTGAAGCCTTCGAGAATGCCATGCTGGACATTCCCCAGGTTATCCAGGCACAGCGGCTGTTCGGCGACCCCGACTATCTGCTGCACGTCATCGCCCGCGATCTGCCGGCATTTCAGCGGCTTTACGACGAACGGCTTTCCGCCCTGCCCGGCGTACAGCGCCTTACCTCCACACTGGTCATGAAAAGCGTGGTGCAAGACCGGCCTTTTCTGCCGTTGTAGATTCAAATCAACCCCAAGAGGAAACAGTGATGAGCAGTGGTTTCGAGGATTCAAAAGCCTTATACATCGGCATCTGTACGGTGGTAGGCGATGCGTTCCTGGCCTTGGCCAATGAAGAGCGTGAAACGCAAAAAGCGGACGTGATTAATGAGCTCAAAACGGCGATTACCCGCGAAGGCCGGGATGTCGGCCTGGATGAAGCGCGCGAATTGGCGATCGAGTGGCTGGAGCGATAACAGTGCCGAGGATAAAAACCGGGGTTTGGCCGCGTTCTTTTTTACCCGCGGGAAACCGGCAATAAAACGGGAGCGTTTCCGCTCCCGCATGCCATTCAGGGCACAATCACAAAGTCCGGATTGGCAACGGCGAAAAGCGCGTCGCGGTCCGGTGCCGGTGGATAGATCCACTGCGTATTGATCTCCTGCTTAATCTTTTTGCCCTCCTGCCGGGTAAAGCGTACCTGACGATCCCACCCTTCGGTGTAGAGCGCCCCCCAAGGGCCGAGATCAAGACAAGTGACATATTTCGGCTGGCTGTAAGGGTGCACCGGCAGCCCCGTCAGTTCCGCCGCCGCGTTATGGCCGGCAACGCGCCCGAGGCTCATGGCATGCTGGCAGGACATCACGTTGTAGTTGCCGCAATCGTCGGTCGCGGCCTTCACCGTATCCCCGGTAACAAAGACGCCCGCCGCCGCCGGTGCACGCAGGTATGCATCGCCGATCACCCTCCCGCTGCCGTCGCGTTCGCCAGGGATCTGCGCAGTGAGCGGATGCGCTCGCATGCCCGCAGCCAGTATCACCGTGTTGGCCGCGATGCGTTCGCCGTTCGACAACGTAACGCCGTCTGCATCCATCGCAGTGACGCGCACTCCGGCCCGCGACTCGATGCCGCATTCTGCCAGCGCCTGCTGGATCACCGCGGCGGGTTCCGCGCCCATTGCGGCACCGACCTCTGGCGCGGTATCAACAATCACCACGCGAATATCCGCTTCGCTGCCCAAAATGTCGCGTAACCGCATTGGCATCTCAGTGGCACTTTCCAACCCGGTCAGCCCGCCGCCGACCACCACCACGCTATTGCGCGCAGGGGTTTCCGCTTTATTGGTCAGCGCTTTTAAATGGGTATCCAGGCGCTGCGCGTTTTCCAGCGTATCCACGTTGAAACCGTATTCTGCAAAACCCGGCACCGCAGGCACAAACAGCTGGCTACCGGTCGCCAGTACAAAGCGGTCATAACCCAGGGTGATTTTTTGCCCGTCGGCCTGTTGAACCACCAGAGATTTGCTCGCGGTATCAACCTGCTCCACCAGACCCGCCAGATGATGTACGCCGACGGCGGCAAGCTGGGAGGAAATGTCCGGGTTCATGTTTTCCAGCACCGCCTCATAGAGGCGTGGTCGTATGGTGACATTTGGCGTCGGCGATACCATCGTCACCTCAATATCCCCGATTTTACCGGCAATCGCGATGGCGCGCATGGCGGAAACGGCAGCCCAAAACCCGGCAAAACCCGAACCGGCGATCACTATTTTCTGCGTCATTGGTTTACTCCTTCAAAGATAGATAACCGGGCCTTCAGGCTGCCCGTGACGTTTTCCGGACGAACAGCGCCGCTCCGCCACCCGTCAAGAGGGTGCAGAAGGGCCCCCGCCTCTTCCGGAGAGGCGGGAAAAAAGAGTCTTTTCAGGGAAGCAGTGCGGCGATGTTAGGGCTTGGTGCGCGCCGGTTTGCCGCTGCGGGTGGTGCGCCCGCTCATGCGTTCATCGATCCAGATATTCACCTCGCTGAAGAAGCCTTGCGGTGCCTTGCGGCCAAAACGGGTGGCAACGGCACCCAGAGTTTGCGCCGCCAGGGCGTCGCGCATGGCTTTTTCCGCCTGTAGCATCACGGCATGGATTGCGCACTTGCCGGAAACCGCCCAGTCGGGCGGCGAATTGTCGAATACGGCGCAGCGGCCACGCACTTCCTGACAGTCGAACAAGGGTTTGTGCCCTTCAATGGCGTCGATGATTTCCAGGAAACTGATTTCATCCGCCGGGCGCGCCAACCGGTAACCACCGCGCACCCCTTCGCTGGCCGCAACTATCCCCGCCTTTTCGAGTTTGGGAAATATTTTGGCGAGGAAGCTGGGGGAAACCCCCTGCAATTCTGCCAGCTCACGGCTGCTGAGGGCGCGCTGGTTATCGCCGACCAGCCAGAGCAAACAGTGGATACCATATTCAACGCTGGTTGTGATGTACGCCATTTTTGAGTCTTCAGTATGATGTGGCCTTCAATAACACAGACTATATTAGTCTCCGTTTATCTTGTCAATAAAAACGAGGACAAACTTTATCCGTGTTTAATCGTATGACCTGAATCAATCGAAAAGGGAACGGCGTACGCAGCGAGATAGAAGCGGGGATTCAGAAATGAAAAATAAAACTTTTTTGCCTGGTTATTCCCTGACGGAAGTTTCATTGTCGCCTGCGGCTGACTATGATGTGATCTGTTTAAACGGCGCTGCAGCGTGCCGTTTTGTGAGCCACCGCACTTTCGCGCCGATTGTTTTGGCGAGCCCGGCACGGAAGAAGAACTCTTATGTGATGCTGACGTCTTAGAGATGACTATTTAAGGGAAAGGCCTGACTATGACCACCCGGTTGACCAAAACAGCGATTGCAGTACTGTTGCTCGGCGCGATCAACGCCACAGCGATGGCGCCGGCGAAGGCGGAAACCCAGGATCAACTGCCGGACATGGGCACCTCTGCGGGCGGCACCCTGAGCATCGGCCAGGAGCTGGCAATGGGGGATTTCTATGTGCGCCAGTTACGCGCCAGCGCGCCCCTGATCAACGATCCGCTGCTAACCCAATACATCAACCAGTTGGGCAACCGGCTGGTGGCGAGCGCCTATTCGGTGCGTACGCCATTCCATTTTTATCTGGTGCGCAACGACGAAATCAACGCCTTCGCTTTCTTTGGCGGCAACGTGGTGCTGCACTCCGCCCTGTTCCGTGAAACCGACAACGAAAGCCAACTGGCCTCGGTGCTGGCACATGAAATATCGCACGTTACCCAGCGCCATCTGGCGCGGGCAATGGAAGACCAGCAGCGCAATGCCCCGCTGACCTGGGTCGGCGCCCTCGGTTCGATCCTGCTGGCGATGGCCAACCCGACCATGGGCATGGCGGCGCTGAGCGGCACGCTGGCCGGTACCCAGCAGGGCATGATCAGCTTTACTCAATCGAATGAACAGGAAGCCGACCGCATCGGCATTCAGGTGCTGCAACGCGCCGGTTTCGATCCGGAAGCGATGCCCAATTTCTTGCAGAAACTGTCCGACCAATCGCGCTACGCCTCCAAGCCGCCGGAAATGCTGCTGACGCACCCCTTGCCCGACAGCCGCCTGTCCGATGCGCGCAACCGCGCCAACCAAATGCCCAAGCACCTGGTGCAGTCCACACAGGATTACCTGATGGCCAAGGTGCGTTCGCTGGGCATGTACAGTTCGGAAGGTTACGGTCTGAATGAAGAGCTGCTCGATACCTACAGCAAAGGCAACGTGCGCGAGCAGATGGCCGCCAAATACGGCCGCGCCATCCTGTTCTATGAGGCGAAAAAATACGACGACGCCCGCAACATCCTTCAGCCGCTGCTGGTGCAAGATCCGAAAAACGTCTGGCTGCTCGATCTGATGACCGACATCGATCTCGGTCAGAAACGCGCGCCGCAGGCCATCGCGCGGCTACAGGCCGCCAACGCCGCGCAGAGCAACAATCCGGTACTGCAGCTCAATCTGGCCAACGCCTATGTGGAAGGCAACCAGCCGGCGCAGGCGTCAAAAATACTTAACCGCTACACCTTCGCCCATCCGGACGATCCCAACGCCTGGGATCTGCTGGCCCAGGCCAGCGCCGCACAGGGGCTGCGCGATGAAGAGCTTTCCGCCCGCGCCGAGAGCCTGGCGCTAACCGGTCGGCTCGATCAGGCGATCGGCCTGCTCAGCAACGCCAGTTCGCTGCAAAAACTCGGTAGCCTGAAACAGGCGCGCTATGATGCGCGCATCGACCAGTTGCGCCAGTTGCAAGAGCGTTTCCGCCAGTACCAGCGCAGCTGATTTTCATAAGGATGAATTAAATGAAAAACGTCACTATTTACCACAACCCACGCTGTACCAAGAGCCGCGAAACCCTGGCGCTGCTGGAACAGCACGGCGTAAAGCCTGAAGTGGTGCTGTATCTGGAAACGCCACCGTCGGCGGAAGAGCTGAAGAAACTGCTGAAGGAACTGGGTTTCAGCTCCGCACGCGAGTTGATGCGTAAAAAAGAGGATCTGTACAAAGAACTGAAGCTGGCGGATGAAACGCTGAGCGAAGCGCAACTGCTGGCGGCAATGGTGGAGAATCCGAAGCTGATCGAACGCCCTATCGTGGTCAAAGGCAGTAAAGCGCGTATCGGCCGGCCACCGGAGCAGGTGCTGGAGATATTGTAAACGCCGCTCCGGTAGCCCCCATTGACCAAGATTATGATCATAGCCCTTACCTGGGCTATTTTTAATTGATTGTTATATAAATACTTTTCATCATCCCTTTTGGTTCTTCCTGCTATTCTCCCGGCGTGCAGTGTTAACTCACAAACGGCGTTAACAACCGTCAACGGTTAAATATCCTCAACATAGCTTTAGGTGGCCGATGAAAAACCACCCTAATAAACATATTCAGGCCGCGTTATCCTATGCCATCTCGCAAGGTTGGTTTTTTCGCTCCAGCAATGGGCACGCGTTTGGCCGCCTGCAATGTTCTCTTCCGGAGCATTGAGAACACATGATGAGCATCTGGTCCACGCCAAAAAACCCTGAACAGCACGCCATGCAAATACGGCGCAAGGTAGATCAATGTCTTGCTCAATCAGGAAAAAAGTAACAGGGGGCCCCTATGGCGCTTTACCATTTCTCACTGACGCTGACCGGCGTCACCTCAGAGACCGCCAATCTGGAGGATGCATTGTATGCCAGCGGGTGTGATGACGGCTTAATCTGTTTCTATGGCAAGACCGTCTACCTGGAGTTCGATCGTGAAAGCGACAGCTTCGCCAAGGCTATTTTCAGCGCCATCGAAGATATCGAATCCGCCGGTATTGCCGCTCAGGTAGTGTCCGTCGATTCCTCTCTGGTGGGCTTAAGCGATATTGCCGAGCTCACCGACATGTCGCGGCAAGCCATCGCAATGCTGAAAGACGGTACACGCGGTTCCAGTGATTTCCCCTCCCCGATCCAAAGAATCAAAGGCTCGTCGCCCTTATGGCGTTGGGCTAGCGTAGCAACCTGGCTGGCGAGCAAAGGTAAAATTGGCCAGGAACTGGCAGATAATGCGCGCTGTCTGGAGAACATCAATCTGGCGTTGCAACTGAGAGCCAGCAAGGAACGCAATCAGATTGATCGCTATTTTTCCTTACTGGAACACGCGAAAGAATAACGGCGGTAGGTCATTGCACGGCTAGGGCTACAGCCCCAGAATTTCTTTGACGAACGGGATGGTCAGCTTGCGCTGAGCGGTGATCGACGCGCGATCGAGCTGATCCAGCGTCATAAACAACGTGCGCATCTCACGATCCAGCCGTTTCAGCAGGAAACGGCCTACGTCTTCCGGCAGTTCAAAACCACGCAGTTTGCCGCGCAATTGCAAAGCTTGCAGCTTCTCTTCATCCGACAGCGGTTGCAGCTTGTAGATTTGCCCCCAGTCAAGGCGCGAAGCCAGGTCCGGCAGATGGAGGTTCAATTGACGCGGCGGGCGATCGCCGGTAATAAACAGGCGCGTACGGCCGGTTTCCAAAATGCGGTTGTAGAGATTAAAGATCGCCATTTCCCACTCTTCGTCGCCCGCGATGCATTCGATATTGTCGATGCACACCAGGGCCAACTGCTCCATGCCATCCAGCACTTCAGGCACGAAATAGGCGCGCTTATCCAGCGGAACATAGCCCACCGCTTCACCGCGCTGCGAAAGCTCTGCGCAGGCCGCATGCAACAGGTGACTGCGCCCACCGCCCTCGCGAGACCAGAAATAGATATAATTGCCATGTTCCTGACGAACGGCGGACTGGATCGCGCTCAATAGGGATGGGTTCTCGCCCGGATAAAAACTGGCAAAAGTTTCATCATCGGGAAGATAAAGTGGCAGTGAAAGCTGTGCCGGCGTATTCAGGGAAGCACCTCAACCAAAACTGGCAGGAAAACGCGGTAAGTCTATCACAAAAAGCGGGCTCTGTTGAACCGGCCGAATTTTATGCCGCAATAGTGAGCAACCGCCCCCGTGACCGCAAAGTAACTTACTGCCATCGCTGGTGAAATTTGTATTTTAGCCAAGATTTATCCTAGTATAGAGAGGCGAAATGCAATCACCATAAACTAGGTTTCTACAAGGACATAGACAATGAAAGTATGGAATAAAGTGCTTTTGGCCTCAATCATTGGGCTGTTGGTTGCCGGTTGTGATGATTCATCCAAAGTCGACGCCAATCTTGAGAAAGCCAAAGACAGCGCAGAACAGATGAAAGACGCCGCACAGAAAAAAGCGGACGATCTGACCGATAAAGCGGAAGCCGCCGCCAAAGACATCAAAAAAGAGGCATCCACTCAGGCTGACCAGCTTAAAGACAAGGCTTCAGCCATTAAAGACGACGCATCCAAACAAGCGGAAGCGATCACCAATGATGCCAAGGCCAAGGCCGATGCCATCAAGGATGACGCAACCCAACAAAGCCAACAGCTGGTCGAGCAAGCTAAATCCATTAAAAGCGATGCCATTAGTGGTGCCAAGGATCTGACCGAACAGGCCAAGGCGAAAACAGAAGCCATTAAAAACAGCGCAGAGAACAAAGCGGAAGAATTAAAAAATGACGCCAACGCCGTGGCGACAGAAAATACTCCGCCAGCCAAGCAGCAGTAATAAAAATCGAGTTTCAAAAGCAAAGTAAGGAGCAGTAAATGGGTATTATTTCCTGGATTATCTTCGGTCTCATCGCCGGTATTTTAGCCAAGTGGATCATGCCAGGCAAAGACGGTGGCGGTTTTATTCTGACCATCGTGTTGGGTATTGTCGGCGCCGTGGTCGGTGGCTACATCAGCACCTTCTTTGGTTATGGCAGAGTTGACGGTTTCAATTTCGGCAGCTTCGTGGTGGCGGTGATCGGCGCTATCGTGGTGCTGTTCGTTTACCGTAAAATCCGCAGTTAACGGATTACTCATTAACGAAACGGGCAGCCCTTTGGCTGCCCGTTTTTATTTACTTCCGTTGTGCCGATTCATCCGGCGCTTCGATCACCTCTTCTTCCTTGCGATACAGGCTGATGACCTTGAACAGCAGGCTGAGGCCGATACCGACGATAGTCGCCAGCGCCATACCCTTCAGCTCCGCCGCGCCGATATGCACCTTGGCGCCGCTAACGCCGATAATCAGGATCACCGAAGTCAGGATCAGGTTCTGCGCCTTGTTGTAATCCACTTTGGATTCAATCAGCACACGAATGCCGGAAGCGCCTATCACCCCGTACAACAACAGTGACACACCGCCCATCACCGGCACGGGCACCGCCTGGATGGCTGCCGCCAGCTTGCCGACGCAGGAAAGCAGAATAGCCAGAATGGCCGCGCCACCGATCACCCAGGTACTGTAAACCTTGGTGATGGCCATCACGCCGATATTCTCGCCGTAGGTGGTGTTCGGCGTTGAACCGAAGAAACCGGAAATCACCGTCGAGATGCCGTTGGCAAACATCGAGCGATGCAGGCCCGGATCGCGGATCAGGTCTTTCTTCACGATATTGGCGGTCACGACCAGGTGCCCAACGTGCTCGGCGATCACCACCAGCGCCGCCGGCAAGATGGTGAAGATGGCGAACCATTCAAAACGCGGGGTATAGAAGGTCGGCAGCGCAAACCAGTGCGCCTCGCGGATCGGGGTCAAATCCACCACCCCCATAAAGAACGACAGCGTATACCCCACCAGCACGCCAATCAGGATCGGGATAATCGCCAGAAAACCGCGGAACAGCACCGAGCCCAGGATTGTCACGCCCAGCGTCACCAGTGAAATGGTTACGGTAGTGGGATCCGCATTGGTGCCGTCGGCCGGCAACAGGCCTGCCATATTGGCCGCCACACCCGCCAGCTCCAGACCGATAACCGCAACAATGGCCCCCATCGCCGCCGGCGGGAACATCACATCCAGCCAGCCGGTGCCGGCTTTTTTGACGATCAGCGCCACCAGGCAAAACAGCACGCCGCACATGATGAAACCGCCCAGCGCCACCTCATAACCCAGCGGCAACAGCAGCAGCACCGGTGAGATAAACGCAAAGCTGGAACCGAGATAGGCCGGGATCTTGCCCTTGCAGATAAACAGATACAGCAGCGTGCCGACGCCGTTGAACAGCAGCACCGTCGCCGGGTTGATCTTGAACAGGATAGGCACCAGCACGGTAGCGCCAAACATGGCGAAAAGATGCTGGAAGCTGAGTGGAATGGTCTGCAGTAGCGGCGGGCGTTCGCTGACGCCAATGACGCGACGGGTCATGTGTGCTTTCCTTTAATCGTTATTGGTTATGCAAGCTTAGTTATCTATGCTCAATGAATTTCAAGTTACAGCCAGGCGGCCAAGGCAACAACACTGTCGCTTGAAAGACGAAGAGCATAAAAAAGCCGACTCATTAAGTCGGCTAAATTTCTTACTTGGTACCAAATATCTTGTCGCCGGCATCACCCAGGCCCGGCACGATATACCCTTTCTCGTTCAGACATTGGTCGATGGAGGCCGTGTACAGCTCGACGTCCGGATGCGCTTTCTCCAGCGCGGCGATCCCTTCCGGCGCCGCAACCAGCACCAGCACCTTGATGCTGTTGCAGCCGGCTTTCTTCAGCAGATCGATAGTGGCGATCATCGAACCGCCGGTGGCCAGCATCGGGTCAACAACCAGCGCCAAACGCTCTTCGATATTGGAAACCAGTTTTTGGAAATACGGCACCGGTTCCAGGGTTTCTTCGTCACGGTAAACGCCAACCACGCTGATACGCGCGCTCGGGACGTGCTCCAGCACCCCTTCCATCATGCCCAGACCTGCACGCAGGATCGGCACAACGGTAATTTTTTTCCCTTTAATCTGGTCTATTTCAACCGGCCCACACCAACCTTCGATGGTGACTTTTTCCGTCTCCAGATCGGCGGTCGCTTCATAGGTCAGCAAACTACCCACTTCAGAGGCCAGCTCACGGAAGCGTTTGGTGCTGATGTCATTTTCACGCATCAGACCAAGCTTGTGTTTCACCAGCGGGTGTTTCACCTCAACGATCTTCATCATTTTTCTCCTATTAAGGTGGTTGACGGCCAAAAAAATCGCGGGATTATAACTCCTTTTGCCGGTCACGCCACCCACAATAGCCCGATCGGGATCAACAAAAGTTTGAATAGCAGTATAGATGACGAAAAAGCGGAGCTGGTTCACAAGCCACTCGCAAACGTTTGCCTGCGCTGTTAGAATTGCCGCGCCTTATTCCGGTATCAACGCCGGATGCACCGTATTCAAACCGCAAACCGTCGTGGGGATCGCGCAGTGACCGACAAAACCTCTCTCAGCTATAAAGACGCAGGTGTCGATATCGATGCTGGCAATGCATTGGTAGACCGCATCAAAGGTGTAGTTAAACAGACCCGCCGCCCGGAAGTGATGGGTGGTCTGGGCGGTTTTGGCGCCCTGTGTGCGTTGCCGCAGAAATACCGCGAGCCGATCCTGGTTTCCGGTACCGACGGCGTAGGCACCAAGCTGCGTCTGGCGATGGACCTGAAACGCCACGACACCATCGGCATCGATCTGGTTGCAATGTGTGTGAACGACCTGGTGGTACAGGGCGCTGAGCCGCTGTTCTTCCTGGATTACTTTGCCACCGGCAAACTGGACGTGGACACTGCGGCCAGCGTCATCACCGGCATCGCCGAAGGCTGCAAGCAGTCCGGCTGTGCGTTGGTGGGCGGTGAAACCGCCGAAATGCCGGGTATGTACCACGGCGAAGATTACGATGTGGCCGGCTTTTGCGTCGGTGTGGTCGAAAAATCCGAAATCATCGACGGCAGCAAAGTGCAGTCCGGTGACGCACTGATCGCGCTGGGCGCTTCCGGCCCGCACTCCAACGGCTACTCGCTGGTGCGTAAAATCCTGGAAGTCAGCAACACCGATCCAACCACCACCGATCTGGAAGGCAAACCGCTGGCTGACCACCTGCTGGAGCCAACCAAGATTTACGTGAAATCGGTACTGGAACTGATCGAGAAAATCGACGTGCACGCTATCGCTCACCTGACCGGCGGCGGCTTCTGGGAAAATATCCCGCGCGTGCTGCCGGAAGGCATGCAGGCGGTGATCGACGAATCAAGCTGGCAGTGGCCGGCGGTATTCAGCTGGCTGCAGCAGGCCGGTAACGTCAGCCGCCACGAAATGTACCGCACCTTTAACTGTGGTGTGGGCATGGTGATCGCACTGCCGGAAGAATCCGTTGAGCAAGCCATCGCATTGTTGACCGCAGCCGGTGAAAAAGCGTGGAAGATCGGTAAACTGACCGCTTCTTCCGACGAACAACAAGTGGTCATCAACTGATGAAAAAGATCGTGGTGTTGGTCTCCGGCCAGGGGAGCAATCTCCAGGCACTGATTGACGCCTGCCAGCAGGGCCGGATTGCCGCCGAGATTGTGGCGGTGTTCAGCAACAAGGCGCAGGCTTACGGCCTGCAACGCGCAGAAGCGGCAGGCATTGCCGCCCATGCGCTGGATGCCAAGGCCTTTGCCGACCGCGCGGCGTTTGACGCTGCGCTGGCGGATGCCATCGACCGGTACCAGCCGGATCTGGTGGTGCTGGCCGGCTATATGCGCATTCTCAGCCCGCAGTTCGTGCAGCGCTATGCAGGCCGCATGCTGAATATCCACCCTTCCCTGCTGCCGAAATACCCTGGGCTGCATACTCACCGCCAGGCCATCGACAACGGTGACAGCGAACACGGCACCTCGGTGCACTTCGTGACCGAACAGCTCGACGGCGGCCCGGTGATCCTGCAGGCCAAGGTACCGATTTTCCCCGGCGACGAGGAAGACGAGGTGGTTGAACGGGTGCAAACCCAGGAACACACCATTTACCCGCTGGTAGTGAACTGGTTTGCCGAAGGCCGGCTGGCAATGCGCGATAACGCCGCCTGGCTGGACGGCGAACGCCTACCGGAGCAGGGCCACGCCGCCGACTGATGGCGCAACCTGAACCCCCGCTAAACGGCGCCCCTCACGGCGCCGTTTTTTTTCGCCGCAATGCCGGCCCTGAAGTTATACTTTGCGCAATTTCACGACATAGAGGAATAAACATGTCCAGCACTACCAGCGTCAGGCTACGTCCATTGGAACGGGATGATCTGGCGTTCGTCCACCAGATGGACAACAACGCCAGCGTGATGCGCTATTGGTTTGAAGAACCTTACGAAGCCTTTGTCGAACTTTCCGATCTCTACGACAAACACATCCACGATCAGAGCGAACGGCGTTTTATCATCGCCCACGAAGGTGCCAAGGTCGGGCTGGTGGAACTGGTGGAGATCGACCACATCCACCGCCGCGCAGAATTCCAGATCATCATCGATCCGGCCCATCAGGGCAAAGGCTACGCGAGCACCGCCGCCAAGCTGGCGATGGATTACGGCTTCTCGGTGCTGAACCTGTACAAGCTGTACCTGATCGTCGACAAAGAAAACCCGAAGGCGATCCACATCTACAGCAAGCTGGGCTTCGAAGTGGAAGGCGAACTGATTGACGAATTCTTCGTCAACGGCGAATACCGCACCGTGCTGCGCATGTGCATCTTCCAGCCGCAGTATCTGGCGAAGTTTAAAACCCCTGGCGATAAGCCGCTGGTGAAGTGACGATTATCGAGAAAAAAGAGAAAACCCGCGCAGGCGGGTTTTTTATTGTGGTGACTGTATTATGTTTTCACCCTGCATAATAAAAAATGACATATGAAAGAAGTTTAGTGCTATAACGATATGCCTCATCATATTTTTCGATAGTCAGATTAAAACATGGAAATAACAAAATAAGAGGGACAAATACATGGGTAAAATATCAATCCTACTTATTTTTATCGGTCTAATTCTTTTTGCGATTGCGTTATCCCTGAATCTTTACGGCAGTTATGCCGCCAACCATGCAAACGGCTCTCCCGTGTTTTCCGCACATTGGTGGGCGCGCTGGTTTCCGCTTTACGCCTCGGGAGCCGCTTTGCTGTTTGTTGGGTTGGTATTGCGGCTGACCGGTAAAGCTCGTTAAAGGCCATATGCTGCTCTGGCCCGTACGGGTTATTTATCTTTCTTGCCCATCATGCGCGTCAACCACCCACGCTGCGGCTTTTTGACCGGCGGCAAATCGACCACGGTCTGCAAGGCGGTATCGGGTACGCTCTCCTGCGCCACAACGTTCCGCTCATGCCGGCAACGCGCCTCATACGCCGCTTCGCTTTGGCACAGGTGGGGCTGCCAGCTCAGCCAGAAAGCCTTGGCACGCCGCAGGGATTCCCATTCATTAATCGTCCAGGCCACGACGAGCAACGCCATTATCAAATAGGCAAAAAAGAAGAATAAAAACCAAAAGGTGTTGCTGGCAGTGGCTGCGCTTTCCCCCAACGGGGGCACGGTGATGGAAAAACCGTAGACGATAGCCAACGCACTGGCTATCAGGAAGAACAGCACAGAAAGGTGCTGATGGCACAGCCGGCGGTCATCCAGGGTAAATGCTTCGTCCCTGATAGCGGTGAGTGAAGTGCGACGCAAGAAGCAGTTCAGCGCAAGGTCGCTCAATGCCACCGGCGCGCGACCCAGATAGTCCACCAGTTGATGCGCCACCCATACCGGCAAGCGGATCCCAATGCTTTCATATAGCGCCTTGATTTGCAGCAGCGTCATTCCATCCTGCGGCCTATCCCGAAGCGCCTGGATGCGGGACAGAACCGACAGACGTTTCACGTCGCTGACCCGGTCAAACCGGCCATTTCTTCGGGCGTCATATCTCTTTAACCAACGAGAAAACCACCATGCCACCGCAGAAATCAGCATTGGCAATAACAAGAGAGATATTTCTTTAATATAATTATCATCAATACTCATGCTTATACCTTCCTTATATAAATAGGCATCCATTTATCGACCACGAAAATGCAAATTATAATAAAAATCAATGATTGATGTGATAGGCAACAAAAAAATATATATGGCACACCAAGAACCCGAGTTTTGGCAAGCACCACTTGTATAACATTAATAAAGCAGAGACCGTAATAAATATAAAAAATCTTTTTATTCAGATGGCGAATCATGCCTGCTGAGTTTTATCTTAGTCAGCGGCGAAAACCAACCGGTTTTCGCCGCCGAGCATCAACCGTAACGCCCGGTAATATAATCCTCGGTGCGGCGCTGGCGCGGTGAAGTAAAGATATCGTCGGTCGCGTTGTATTCCACAAGTTGCCCCTGGTGAATAAACGCCGTGTAATCGGACACCCGCGCCGCCTGCTGCATGTTGTGCGTCACCAGCACCACGCTGTACTGCTGTTTCAGCGCGGAGATCAGCTCTTCGATGGTCAGGGTGGAGATCGGATCCAACGCCGAGGTCGGTTCATCGAGCAACAAGACTTCCGGCTCAATGGCTATCGCCCGCGCAATCACCAACCTCTGCTGCTGGCCGCTGGAAAGGCGGAACGCATTCTCGCGCAACCGATCCTTGACCTCATGCCACAGCGCTGCGGCGCGCAGCGAACGTTCCACCGCCTCGTCCAGGATCCGCCGGTCGCGCACGCCCTGTAGCCGCAGGCCATAAACCACGTTTTCATAAATCGACTTCGGGAACGGATTAGGGCGCTGGAACACCATACCGACCCGCCGCCGCAGCGCCGCCACGTCGATCTGCGTGCCGGAAATGCCCTGCCCGTTGAGTTGCAGCTCACCTTCGATCCGGCAGTTATCCACCAAATCGTTCATGCGGTTAAAACAACGCAGCAGCGTCGACTTACCGCAGCCGGAAGGGCCGATCAGCGCCGTAACGCGGTGCTTAGGAATACGCAGCGAAATATTGTGCAGTACCTGTTTCTCGCCATAAAACAGGTTGAGGCCGTTCACCGCCAACGCGGTATGTTCATCATCAAGATGCTGGACATCCAGCCGGGGCAAACTGCCTGGCGTCATCAAACCCATTACGCACTCCCCAGAAATAACGTCATTGTTACTGCGACCATGCTCTGTACCGCTCCCTCAACGAATGGCGGATGCCCATCGCCGCCAGATTCAACCCCACCACAATCGCCACCAGCAGAAACGCCGTGGCGAACACCAGCGGCCGGGCGGCTTCCACGCTCGGGCTCTGGAAAGCCATATCGTAAATCTGGAAGCTCAGATGCATAAACTTCCGCTCCAGATGCAAATACGGGAAAATATCGTCCACCGGCAGCACCGGCACGGATTTCACCACACCCACCAGCATCAGCGGCGCAGTTTCACCGGCGGCGCGCGCCACCGCCAGGATCAGGCCGGTCATCATCGCCGGCGCGGCCATCGGCAGAACGATGCGCCACAGCGTTTCCGCGCGGCTGGCGCCTAATGCCAAGGATCCCTGGCGCAGCGTAGCGGGAATGCGCGACAGCCCTTCTTCGGTAGCCACGATCACCACCGGCAGCGTCAATAACGCCAGCGTCAACGCCGCCCACAGCACGCCGGGCGTACCGAAGGTCGGGTTGGGCAGCGACTCCGGGTAAAACAGCTGATCGAGGGTGCCGCCAATCATATAAACGAAGAAACCCAGGCCAAACACGCCGTAAACAATCGACGGCACGCCGGCCAGATTGACCACCGCAATGCGGATCAGCCGTGTCAGCAGATTATTGCCGGCGTATTCGTGCAGATAAACGGCGGCGATCACGCCAAACGGCATCACCACTATCGACATCAGGATCACCATCAGCACGGTGCCGAAAATCGCCGGGAACACGCCGCCTTCCGTATTGGCCTCACGCGGGCTGTCGCTGAGGAATTTCTTCACCTGCTCGGCCCAGTGCACCAGCTTTTGCGTCGTGTTCATCGCATTGGGATACCAGGCATCGCGCACCTGGCTGAGCGCAATGGTATGAACCTGCCCGTGCATGTCACGCAACAACAACGCATCGCGCTGGCGATCGCGGTTTAGCCCTTCCAGCCGGTCAGACAATTGCCGATACTGGCGTTGCAACTCCAGCCTTTCAGCCTTGATGGACGCCTGGGAACGCGCGTCCAGCTTGTCATCGCGCTGCAGGCTCTTTTCGCGCAGGCGCAGCGTATCGAACCTTTGGTTGATGCGCGCCATATCGCGAAATTGAATGTCATGCGCCTGCCGCGAAAGCGCGGCAATTTGCGGCAAACGCTGCTGCAGCGCCTGGTTGATATTGCGTCCGGTCAAAGGTTGACCATCTTCCAGCATCCCCGCCAAATAGCCATAAGCGGTGCCATTGCTATTGCGCTCCAGCACCAGCAGATCGCGCGGTGTACTCTGCCGCAGAATATCGCTGGCCAGCAGCGTGCGGAAATCCTGCCCTTCGCTCTCGCGGTTGCCGACTTTGATCAGATAGCGTTCGAAGCTCTGTGTATTCCCCGGCGGCAGCGCAACGCCGGACTCCTGCAACTGCCGGCGAGGAATGCTCTGCTGCTGGTACAGCTCGCCGATCATCATCACCGGGCCGGCCGCGCTCTGATTCAGCTCAAACTGGTACACCGGGCTGGGCCAGAAATAGCGCATCCCCTGCCCGGCCAGCAACAGCATGATGCCGATCAACGCCAGCAGGCTGACGGTCACCGAACCGGCGGTCAGCCAGATCCACGGCGAGCCGCTCCTCACCCAACGCTTCATGGCGCCTCCTGATTGAGGGTGTAGCGTTTACGCAGACGCAGACGAATCGCCTCCGCCAGCGTATTGAACACGAAGGTGAAAATAAACAGCACCAGCGCGGTAAGGAACAGCACCCGGTAATGGCTGCTGCCGGCTACCGCCTCGGGCATTTCTATCGCGATATTGGCCGCCAGCGCGCGCAAGCCCTGGAACAGGCTGCCGTCGATAATCGGCGTATTGCCGGTGGCCATCAACACAATCATGGTCTCGCCCACCGCACGGCCAAACCCTATCATCAGCGCCGAGAAAATACCGGCGCTGGCCGAAGGCAGCACCACCCGCATCACGGTTTGCCACTGGGTCGCCCCCAACGCCAGCGATCCCTGACTGAGCGTGGCCGGTACGCTGAACAAGGCATCTTCCGCCAATGAGAAGATAATCGGCACCAGCGCAAATCCCATCGCCACGCCGACCACCAACGCATTGCGCTGGTCATAATCATCGCCCAGCCAGAAATGCAGCGGTTCACCAAAGAGTTTCACTTCCAGCCAGGGTCCAACGCTGAACGCCAGCCAGATAGATAACAGCATCAGCGGCAGCAAGATCAGCAGATCGAAACCTGGCGGTAGCCGC
This sequence comes from Serratia sp. root2, assembly GCF_031931805.1. Classification (NCBI taxonomy): domain Bacteria; kingdom Pseudomonadati; phylum Pseudomonadota; class Gammaproteobacteria; order Enterobacterales; family Yersiniaceae; genus Serratia; species Serratia sp. root2. The sequence goes on along the minus strand of NZ_JAUJXB010000003.1, from coordinate 262,873 downwards.
CGCGGCGCAAACCGGTTCACCAATGCGCCACAGGCCAATACCGCCACCGCCAGCAGCACCGGCAGCGACAGCACCGCCAGCAAATAATGCTCAATCACCGGAGCCAGCCAGATGCCGGCCACCAGCCCGATAACCACCGTAGGCAGCGCTCCCATCACCTCGATAGCGGGCTTGATCACCCGCCGCAGCCCGGGCGACATGAAATAAGCGGTGTAAATCGCTCCGGCCAGCGCCAGCGGGATAGCGAACAGCATCGCGTAACTCGCCGCCTTGAAGGTGCCAAAAATCACCGGCATCAGGCTGAATTTGGCCTGATAGCTGTCCTCACCGGAGGTCGATTGCCACACGTAGGCCGGCTCGGGGTAATTCTCATACCACACCTTGTGCCACAGCGAACGCCAGGTCACGTCTGGGTAAGGGTTATCAATCGCATAATGCTGCCAGCCTTGCGCCGTTTCCAGCAGCAGGCCGTCGCCGCTCGGGGCAAATGCCATCTGCTGAACGCCGCTGCTCAGCCTGCCGTTGAGCAACGGCTGCGGCTGAATGCTCGAGAACAGCGAGAAACCGCCATCGGGACGCAGGGTAGCGAATACCCGGCGATAAGGCTCGGCCACCAGCAAATCCTGCGGTTCGGCACTGTGCTCGAAATGCTGTACCGGCGTCAGTTGCCAGCGTTGATTCTTTTCCACGTCGAACCATTCGCGCACGCTGCCGTCGGCCGCTTCGATCAACAGCGCACTGCCGCCGGGCAACGCCGTCAACTGATAAGGGGAATGCTCGCCGAGGGTGCGCGTTTCTTTCAGTTGCAGCTGGGTGTCGTTAATCTGGTAGCGCGCCAGACGGTTACCCGCCAGCAGGTACAGCTGGCGCCCGTCAGGGGTCAGCACAATCTGCTGCGGTGCACTGTCCAGCGCGCTTTCGCTCAGCTGCGGCGAGTAATCGTTACCGAAACGGCCAAACACCAAACGGTTATCATCGGTGACGCCGGCCAGCAAGTACTGGCCGCGCCGCGCCTCGGCCAGCGTCAGAAGCGTCAACGGTCGGCCCCGTCGATCCAGCGCCTGCGGCCGTTGCCCGAGCGGAAATGCCCACTGCGGCACCGCCGATCCCGCCGCGGCGAAGTCCGCGCTGGCGACAATAAACCGGCCATCGGCCTGCGCCAAAGCAAACAGGTCGCGTTCGCCTGCGGCCTGGGTGAGCAACGCCGGCTTGACCAGCAGCGGTTGTTGCGCCAGCGGTTCGCCGGCCCCAACGCCCTCTTGCGGCGTCAGGCTGTAAAACTGGCCCACGCCCTGCGCGTCAATGCGATAACCGATGCGCTGCTGCACATCCATGCCCAACGCCAGCGCCGGTGCTGCCGCGCCAATCGTCAACGGCTGCGCCTTGCTCATCGCTGCAGGTTTGAACAGCGGCAGCACCGCAAACAGCAGGTAAACGAAGATCAGCATGAGCGTCATCAGCACCAGCAACCCGCTGACGGTCACCGCCGCCTGCACGCTACGGTCGATGCGCGCGCGCAGGCGATCCCGGGGATGTTGGTTTACCGTAGTCTGTGCCATGTCTCTCGCTGTCGCTGATGTGATCAGGCTTACGCCATAGAATAACCGGGCATCTTATGTCAGTTTTATGACGTTTGCATGACAAAGTTACCCATCAATCAATTGGATTATTTCGCTAACCATGGACACTATATACTACATATATTGCTGAAAATTATGGCAATACCGGTCATATAGCAAAGTATAACGACTCATCATCGCTATTTTATGTCGAGCAATATTGACCAGTGGCTTCACCGCGGCAAAAATATTTTTTATACCGCAAAATGCCCCGCGCCAACGCAATGGATATGTTGGACTTTCCTGTCAATCTCTCGCAATAATGATCAAGGACAATAGGCTGTGTCCCGAAACAGGTCGTGGCAACGCTGCAGACCCAAAAGCCGGTAATCGAGGCACAGGGTATCGAGCATAACGGGCCTGGGTTCAAGCCCGGCAACGCAGAGTACGGGCTTTTGGGGCGCGTCCCGGGTCCTTTTCTAAAATTGAACTGGAGTGGCAATGGGTCAGGAAAAGCTCTACATCGAAAAAGAATTAAGCTGGTTATCCTTTAATGAACGCGTGTTGCAGGAAGCCGCAGATAAGAGCAATCCCCTGATTGAGCGCATGCGTTTTCTGGGCATATATTCCAATAACCTCGACGAGTTCTATAAGGTCCGCTTTGCCGATCTCAAACGACGTATCCTGATCAGCGAAGAGCAAGGGTCCGGCGGCGCTTCACGCCATTTACTGAAGAAGATCCAGGCCAAGGTATTAAAAACCGATCAGGAATTCGACAGCCTGTATAACGATCTGCTGCTGGAAATGGCGCGCAACCAGATCTTCTTGATCAACGAACGTCAGGTGTCGGAGAACCAGCAGGCCTGGTTGCGCCAATACTTCAAACAGCATCTTCGCCAACACATCACCCCGATCCTGATCAACCACGACACCAATCTGGTGCAGTTCCTGAAAGACGATTACACCTATCTGGCGGTAGAGATTATCCGCGGTACGCGCATCGAATATGCGCTGCTGGAGATCCCGTCCGATAAAGTGCCGCGCTTCGTCAACCTGCCGCCGGAAGCGCCGCGCCGCCGCAAGCCGATGATCTTGCTGGACAACATTCTGCGTTACTGCCTGGACGATATCTTCAAGGGCTTCTTCGACTACGATGCGCTCAACGCCTATTCGATGAAAATGACGCGCGACGCCGAATATGACCTGGTGACAGAAATGGAATCCAGCCTGCTGGAACTGATGTCCTCCAGCCTGAAACAACGCCTCACCGCCGAGCCGGTGCGCTTCGTCTATCAGCGCGACATGCCGAACGAAATGGTGGAACTGCTGCGCGGCAAGCTTGGCATCTCCAACTATGATTCGGTGATCGCCGGCGGTCGTTACCATAACTTTAAAGACTTCATCGGCTTCCCGAACGTCGGTAAGGCCAACCTGGTCAATAAGCCGCTGCCGCGCCTGCGCCATATCTGGTTCGATAAATTCCGCAACGGCTTTGACGCCATCCGCGAACAGGACGTGCTGCTCTACTACCCATACCATACCTTTGAGCATGTGCTGGAGCTGGTGCGCCAGGCTTCGTTCGACCCCAGCGTGCTGGCGATCAAAATCAATATTTACCGCGTAGCGAAAGACTCGCGCATTATCGAATCGATGATCCACGCCGCGCACAACGGCAAAAAGGTCACTGTGGTGGTGGAACTGCAGGCGCGCTTTGATGAAGAAGCCAATATCCACTGGGCCAAGCGCCTGACCGAAGCCGGCGTGCACGTGATCTTCTCTGCGCCAGGGCTGAAAATTCACGCCAAACTGTTCCTGATCTCGCGCCGTGAAGGCGACGATATTGTGCGCTATGCTCATATCGGCACCGGTAACTTTAACGAGAAAACCGCGCGCATTTACACCGACTATTCATTGCTGACAGCCGATTCGCGCATCACCAATGAAGTGCGCCGGGTGTTCAACTTTATCGAGAACCCGTACCGGCCGGTCACCTTCGACAACCTGATGGTGTCGCCGCAAAACTCGCGCCTGAAATTGTACGAATTGATCGACCAGGAAATCGCCAACGCCCAGGCCGGGCATTCGGCCGGCATTATGCTGAAAATCAATAATCTGGTGGATAAAGGGCTGGTAGATCGGTTATATACCGCCTCCGGCGCTGGCGTAAAAATCCGCCTGTTGGTCCGGGGTATGTGTTCTTTGATTCCCAACCTGCCGGGGATCAGTGACAATATTCAGATAATCAGCATCGTCGACCGTTATCTGGAACACGATCGGGTTTACGTTTTCGACAACAAAGGTGACAAACTGGTCTATCTGTCCTCTGCCGACTGGATGACCCGTAACATAGATTACCGTATAGAAGTGGCGGTCTCGCTGTTGGATCCAACGCTGAAACAACGGGTTCTGGATATTCTGGAAATCCTGTTCAGCGACACGGTCAAGGCCCGTTACCTCGATAAAGAACTGAGCAACCAGTACGTACCGCGCGGCAACCGCCGTAAAGTGCGCGCTCAGGTTGCCATTTATGAGTATTTAAAAGCTCTGGAACAACCAGGACAGTAGGCCAGCCACTATGCCGCTAAAAAGCACTGCAACGAACAAACCGCAGGAAATCGCTGCCATCGACCTTGGGTCGAACAGCTTCCACATGGTGATCGCCCGCGTCGTCAACGGCGCCTTACAGGTGTTGGGCCGTTTAAAACAGCGGGTCCACCTCGCCGATGGATTGGACAGCAACAACGTGCTCAGTGAAGAGGCAATAGAACGCGGCCTTGCCTGCCTGGCGCTGTTCGCCGAACGGCTGCAAGGCTTCCCGGCGGATAACGTCACCATCGTCGGCACCCATACTTTACGCCAGGCGGTTAACGCGGAAGTGTTCCTCAAACGCGCGGCCAAAGTGATCCCCTATCCGATTGAAATCATCGCCGGGCAGGAAGAGGCGCGCCTGATCTTTATGGGCGTTGAGCACACGCAGCCGGAAAAAGGCCGCAAGCTGGTGATCGACATTGGCGGCGGCTCCACCGAGTTGGTGATCGGCGAAGATTTTGAACCGCTGCTGGCGGAAAGCCGCCGCATGGGTTGCGTCAGCTTCGCACAGCAGTTCTTCCCCGGCGGTGAAATCAGCAAAAACAACTTCAAGCGCGCACGCCTCGCGGCGGCGCAGAAGCTCGAGACCCTGGCCTGGCAATACCGCATTCAGGGCTGGCAGTATGCACTTGGCGCGTCCGGCACCATCAAGGCCGCACATGAAGTGCTGGTGGAAATGGGTGAAAAAGACGGCCTGATCACCCTGGAGCGGCTGGAGATACTGGCGGAACAGGTGCTGCAGTTTAAAAATTTCAGCGCACTGAGCCTGCCGGGACTATCCGAAGACCGTCAGTCGGTGTTTGTACCGGGTCTGGCGATCTTGTGCGGTGTGTTCGATGCGCTGGCGATCCGCGATCTGCGCCTTTCCGACGGCGCACTGCGCGAAGGCGTGTTGTACGAAATGGAAGGCCGTTTCCGCCATCAGGATATCCGCAGCCGCACCGCCAAAAGCCTGGCCGATCACTACAATATTGACCGTGAACAGGCCAAACGGGTGCTGGAAACCACCGAGCTGCTGTATGCACAGTGGACGGCGCAAAACGCCAAGCTGGCGAATCCGCAATTGGAAGCGCTGTTGAAGTGGGCCGCGATGTTGCATGAAGTGGGATTGAGCATCAATCACAGTGGCATGCATCGCCACTCGGCCTATATTCTGCAGAACACCAACCTGCCGGGTTTCCATCAGGAACAGCAATTGCTGCTGGCGGCGCTGGTGCGTTTCCACCGCAAGGGCATCAAGCTCGAAGAGCTGCCGCGCCTGAACCTGTTCAAGAAAAAGTATTATCTGCCGCTGATCCAGTTGCTGCGCCTGGGCGCCCTGCTCAACAACCAGCGCCAGTCGACCACCACGCCAGAGACGTTGCGTTTGAGCACCGACGACAATCACTGGACGTTGCGCTTCCCGGCCGGCTATCTGGCGCAGAATAACCTGGTGCAGCTGGATTTCGAACGTGAACAAGCCTACTGGAACGACGTAGTGGGCTGGAAACTGATGATTGAAGAAGAAGGCTCGCAAGACGAGAAACGCTCAGCCTGAGTCCGTCGCCCCTGCCCTGCGGTGGGGGCGCGTTAAACCGCCGAAGCGGCTGAATCCCTATCCTAAACGACGATGAAATGCCAGGCGGCTTACGTCGGAAATAAATGGACAACTTTTGTCATCCCCTCCTAGAATTCCGGTTACAATTTCCAACACCAGATAGCACAGGAAACCGGCATGCCGGGTGATATATGCGTAAAAAAAACACCGGACAAATGACAAAGATAGTGCTGTTGATCAGCTTTATCATTTTAGTCGGCCGTCTGCTGTATGCCGCCGTGGTTGCGGTGCCCCATCATCAGGAAAAAAAGCTCGCCCCCGCTCAGAGCACCACGGAGATCCGCGAAGAAAACCGGGACGGCTCCCCCTGAAACGGCAAGCTGCCATCAACACGCAGGGCAACCGAATAGTTAAGCAGCCTGCCGCCGGCCAACGCCTGTTGGGTATGCCAGGCCCCTTACTTATTCCTCAGTGCCTGTATCCATTTCATAAAAATGACGCCTGCATTCACTATGTTCTATCTTGGGTAGAGATTGTCTGTGAGGACCACTGAGTGCCAGTAAGGAATACCATGTCAGTCGCAACGCATAACGTTAAAAAAGTCGCTGAATATCGCCAGCGCATTCTTTCACTGCTGTTAAACAATAAAGACCTGGTCGATGGTATTCTTGGTCGGCCAGGGGATGAAAATGCGCTCAGCAAAACCGACTTGCTGAACCAGACCGCCGAAATCACCGGCCTGCTGGACGACATGCACGCCGCTGACCTGGCGGACCTGCTGGAAGCCCTGCCGCAGGACGAACGCCTGGCGCTGTGGCGGTTGGTAGGCAACGGCAAGCGCGGCCAGACGCTGGTGGAAGTGGCCGAACCGGTGTGGGACAGCCTGATCGAAGAGATGAGCGATAAAGACCTGCTCAAGGCGATCAAAACGCTGGACGTCGATGAGCAGGCCTATCTGGCACAATATCTGCCGCGTAACCTGATGGGCCGCCTGTTGACCTCGCTCGAGCCGGATCAGCGCGCGCAGGTGCGTGAGATGATCCACTACGGCAAGGACACCGTCGGCTGGATGATGGATTTTGAGCTGGTCACGGTGCGTCCTGACGTTACGCTCGGCGCGGTACATCGTTTCCTGCGTCTGCGTAAAACCATCCCGGCGGCGACCGACAAACTCTTTGTCACCGATCGCAAGAATACCCTGCTGGGCGAGTTGCCGCTGACCGCCGTGCTGCTGAACGACCCGGAAACCCCGGTGCAGGAAGTGATGGACAGCGATCCCACCCGTTTCCTGCCGGAAGACAGAGCCGAGGCGGCGGCCAGCGCGTTCGAACGTTATGACCTGATCAGCGCCCCGGTGGTCGACGCCAAGGGCAAGCTGATGGGCCGCCTGACCATTGAAGAGATCGTTGACGTGGTCAACGAGGAAAGCGACACCACCCTGCGCCGCATGGGGGGCTTGAGCCCGGATGAGGATGTGTTTGCCCCGGTAATGAAAGCGGTAAAAACTCGCTGGGCGTGGCTGGCTATCAATCTGTGTACCGCGTTTATCGCCTCGCGCGTCATCGGCATGTTTGAACACACCATTTCGCAGTTGGTGGCGCTGGCGGCGTTGATGCCGATCGTCGCCGGTATCGGCGGTAACACCGGCAATCAGACCATCACCATGATCGTCCGCGCGCTGGCGCTGCACCAGATTGAAGTGGGCAACATTTCCCGCCTGATGTTGAGAGAGCTGGGGGTGGCGATTATCAACGGTGTCGTCTGGGGCGGTATTATGGGAGTGGTCACCTGGCTGCTGTACGGAGACTGGGCGATGGGTGGCGTGATGACGCTGGCAATGATCCTCAACCTGCTGGTGGCGGCGCTGATGGGGGTGGTGATCCCGATGACCATGATCAAGTTGGGCCGCGATCCGGCCGTGGGTTCCAGCGTCTTGATCACTGCGCTGACCGACACCGGCGGCTTCTTTATCTTCCTTGGCCTGGCTACGCTGTTCCTGCTTTGACCCTTTTATCGCCGGCGCCTGCGCCGGCTTTTGCGTTCGCTCACTAAAGCCATATGATTCGGTAGGTTTTATTACCGGGCTGTACTACCCTTTGCCACCTAGATCGTCTTATTCCCGCCGCAAAGTCCGATCTCCACCGACGAACCAATGCCTATCGCCTTTTTGGCCGCTCCCTGCCGATCTTTTTTGCTTAGCCAAGCTTGAGTTAATGGTATAACTAACGAGTAAAGATTAATCGTTTGAATAACATGACATCGCCAGGCGGCGATCAAAAACGCCAGTCCGGCTGTTTTACAAACCGTCTTTGTGCGCGATTGCCCAGGGATAATGGCTATGAAAAATGAGTGGTTCGCCGCCAGGGAGCTTACAGGCATTGCAGGATTACCCACCTCACCACAGGGAATAAATTTGAAGGCCCGGCGCGAAGGCTGGATCAGCCGCCGCCGGGAAGGCGTGCAAGGCAAAGCCGTGGAATACCATATCGACAGCCTGCCCATCGGCGCGCGCAGCTTGTTGACGCTGCAAGAGGAGCCCGCGGTTTACCAACTGGAACGCCAGCCACCGCTGGCTGTGTGGATTGAGTATTACTACCACCTGACGGCAAGCGAACGCGAAAAGCTGCTGAGCTTTCTGATGCGCGAAGGCATAAGCCGCCTGCTGGCGCTGATCCCCTCTGAAGAGTGACCCCTTACCCGGTAGTGTCCGTTAACGGCGCCCAGGCGTCGTTATGCCACAGATGCAGCGTGGCGTAGGACCGCCATGGCCGCCAGCGTTCGGCATAGCGTTCAATCTGGCGCGGCGTCATGCCGGGGAAGCGCTGTTTGATCAGGTAATCCCCCGCTAAAAATACGTCCGGCCATGACCAGGCGCGCATGGCGATGTAGCTCGCCGTCCAACTGCCTATACCCGGCAGCGCCGTCAGCGCCTTGATCCCCTGCTCAATATCCAGCACGTTATCTAACTGCAATCGCCCTTCGGTGACCGCTTGCGCAATGGCAATCAACGCCGCCGCGCGTTTGAGCTGTACCCCCAGCGGACGCAGATCGTCGGGCTGCAATTGAGCTATCCGTTCAGCACTGGGAAACACATGGGTAATGCCGCCATAAGGCTGTTCCAGCGGGGTGCCCCAACGTTCGGCCATGCGCCCGGCAAAGGTGGCCGCCATCTTCACGCTGACCAATTGCCCCAGCACCGCGCGGGTCGCCTGTTCGAAACTGTTGACGCAGCCAGGCAGCCGCAGGCCCGGCGCATCGGCGGCTAATGTCCCTAACGCATTGGCGATAAGATCCGGCGCAGCGTCCAAATCGAACAGTTGGCGAATACGCCGCAGTACCTCGGTGGTCGCCCGGCTCAGCGCCGGCGCAATTTCCACCCGCACACGGTTATGCGCCTCTTCCGGCTGCACGCTGACCCAGCCGCGATACTCCACCCCGCCCAGGGTGACGGAGATCGACCGGAAATACTGTTGACCCTGCACTTTTTCCACACCGCTCACCGCGCGCGTTTGTAAAAAGCCCAGCATGCGCGGCCAGTCATACGGTGGACGATAAGCCAGATGAAACACCAGCCCGCTGGCGACGGTACGCTCATTGCGGCCGCTGTTGCCGCGCAGCGCGGAGGGGATCAGCCGATAGCGCGCCTTGAACAATTCGTTAAACCGCCGCAGGCTGCCGAAACCGGCGGTAAACGCCACTTCGCTCAACGGCAGGTCGGTATCCGCCAGCAGCCGCTTGGCCTGCAACAACCGGTGCGACTGAGCGTAATCAATCGGGGATGCGCCAAACTGATCGGCAAAGATACGCCGCAGGTGGCGATCGGAAATCCCCAACCGCGTCGCCAGTTGCTCGCAGCTGTGTTCGGACAAATAGCCCTGTTCAATCAGTTGCACCGCCACCTGCGCATAGCGGTTGCCGAGGTCGATCAACGCCAATCCCGGCGCCAATTCCGGCCGGCACTTCAGGCAGGGGCGAAACCCCGCCAGCTCCGCCGCCGCCGCGCTGGGATAAAAAGTGCAGTTTTCGATTTTCGGCGTGCGGGCGCTGCACACCGGCCGGCAATAGATGCCGGTCGACGACACGCCGACGAAAAAGCGGCCGTCAAATTTGCGATCGCGCGCACTCAATGCGTCATACAGGGCCTGCTGCTGGTTTTTCATGGCAACGCTCGGGGTCAGTTTTTTGTTCATTATGCGGCTCGGCTGGCGCGTTGACGTGCGGGATTCGGACATCAAGACAGGAAGCCTAAGTTAAGCATAGCGGTGCCCGCCCCGCTAAATTTTTCGTCAGTTAAGCGCACGCACGTTGCCCGGGGGCCGGGACTCGGGTAAAGTCGCCCCCCTTCATTGGCATGGGGATTAGAGAAAAGACATGTTTATTGGATTCGATTACGGAACGGCCAACTGTTCCGTCGCAGTGATGCGTGACAACGGCCCCGAGCTGCTGACGCTGGAAAACAACGAACCTTACCTGCCGTCGATGCTGTGCGCACCGACGCGCGAAGCGGTGAGCGAATGTCTGCACCGCCACTGGCAGGTGCCGACCGGCAGCGAAGAAAATCAGCAGCTGCTGCGCCGGGCCATCAACTACAACCGCGAAGAAGACATTCCGGTCGGCAACGACAGCGTACAGTTTGGCCTGCAGGCACTGGCGCAGTACGTTGAAGATCCGGAAGAAGTCTATTTTGTCCGCTCGCCGAAATCCTTCCTCGGCGCCAACGGCCTGAAGCCGCAACAGATCGCACTGTTCGAGGATCTGGTGTGCGCCATGATGTTCCATATCAAACGCCAGGCGGAGAACGTGCTGCAGAGCAGCATCAGCCAGGCGGTGATTGGCCGCCCGATCAACTTCCAGGGCATCGGCGGTGAAGACGCCAACCGACAGGCGCAAGGCATTTTACAGCGCGCCGCCGAACGCGCCGGGTTTAAGGATATTGAATTCCAGTTCGAGCCGGTAGCGGCGGGTCTGGACTTCGAAGCCACGCTGGGCGAAGAGAAAACCGTGCTGGTGGTGGACATCGGCGGCGGCACCACCGACTGTTCGGTGTTGTTGATGGGGCCGCAATGGCGCGACCGCGCCGATCGCCAGCAAAGCCTGCTGGGGCACAGCGGTTGCCGCGTCGGCGGTAACGATCTGGACATCATGCTGGCGTTCAAACAGCTGATGCCGCTGTTCGGTATGGGCGGCGAAACCGAAAAGGGCATCGCCCTGCCCGCGCTGCCTTACTGGAACGCGGTGGCCACCAACGACGTGCCGGCGCAAATCGATTTCTACAGCGCCGCCAACGGCCGCATGCTGCGGGATCTGATCCGCGACGCCGCCGAGCCGGAAAAGGTCAAGCGCCTGCTGAAAGTGCATCAGCAGCGGCTGAGCTACCGTTTGGTGCGCGCGGCGGAGGAGAGTAAAATCGCCCTGTCCGCACAGCAAAACACCCGCGCGCCGCTGGCGTTCGTCCAACCGGAACTGGCAGAAACCATCAGCCAGGATCAGTTGGCCGAGGCTATCTCTCAGCCGCTGTTGCGCATTCAGGAGCAGGTCAGCGCCGCGCTGGCCAGCAGCCAGACCGCACCGGAGGTGATTTATCTCACCGGCGGCAGCGCACGCTCACCGCTGCTGCGCGCCGCACTGCAACAACAGCTGCCTGGCATTCCTATCGTCGGCGGCAATGACTTCGGCTCGGTCACCGCCGGGTTGGCGCGCTGGGCGCAAACGCTGTTCCGTTAATTGCCCGTGGGCGCGGCCTGCCGCGCCCCGGTCATTGGAGGCCAGTGATGTCTGAAATACTCTCCCCTGAAAGCGCTCGGCTGCGGTTGCGCGCCTGGCGCGACGAAGACCTGCCGGCATTTGCCGCCCTCAACGCCGATCCGCAAGTCATGCGTTATTTCCCCTCGGTGATGACTGCCGATCAAAGCCACGCCCAGGCCGACGACATCCGCCGGTTTATGCAGCAGCACGGCTGGGGGTTCTGGGCGCTGGAAGTGAAAGGCGGCACGCCTTTTATCGGCTTTGTCGGGCTGGCGATGCGGGCGGACGATCTGCCTTGTTCCCCTTGCGTGGAAATTGGCTGGCGGCTGGCGGCCCCCCATTGGGGCAAGGGCTACGCCAGCGAAGCGGCCAGGGCGGTACTGGCTACCGCCTTTAACTCGCTGCAACTGGATGAGGTGGTGTCTTTTACCGCGGCCACCAACCAACCTTCGCGTCGGGTAATGGCGCGTATCGGCATGGCGTTCAACGGCGAAAACTTCCTGCACCCGCGCTTGCCGCTGGGCCATCCGCTGCAAAACCATGTAGTGTATCGGCTGGGACGGCAACAATGGCGGGCACAGCAATGCTGATCGTTTTTTCCGGGCTACCGGGCAGCGGTAAAACCACACTGGCACGAGCGCTGGCAGCCAGGCTGCCGGCCATCCATCTGCGTATAGACACTCTTGAGCAGGCGATCCGCAACAGCGGCATGCTGGCGGGCGACATTGGGCCGGCCGGTTACTTTGCCGCTTATGGCGTGGCCGAAGACAACCTGCGTTTGGGCCACAAGGTGATTGCCGACTCGGTCAACCCACTGCCGGTGACGCGGGCCGCCTGGCACAGCGCGGCGCAACGGGCCGGCACCGCTTGCTTTGATATTGAAGTTTACTGTTCCGACAGCGCCGAACACCGCCACCGGGTGGAAACCCGCAATGGGGATATCGCCGGGCTGAAACTCCCCGGTTGGCAGAGCGTTGCCGGCCATGACTATACGCCCTGGAGCACGCCTGTCGCCCGCATCGATACCGCCGGTCAGACGGTGGAAAACAGCCTCACCCGATTGCTGGCCTTGTTAAACGCCATGCCGCGCTAATACAGCGTATCCCGCAGCCGCTGCGGCAGTGCGCTGTCGTACTCGTCGCCGTCAAACTGCGTTTTACTCACCTCGGCCAGAATGTTGCCGGTGCTGGGCAGTGTCGAACGTTCAAGGTGGCTGGCTTCGTCCCACAGCCCTGAGCGCAATATCGCCCGGCTGCACTGGAAAAACACCGCCTCCACATGAATGCGCAGCACCGAACGCGGCAGCATTTTGCGGTGGGCGAAGCGCTGCAGCACCTCTTGCGCCACAACAATCTCCGCACGGCCGTTAATCCGCAGCGTTTCGCCGATACCGGGGATCAGCAACAGCAGCGCCACCCGGTTGTCGTGCAGGATATTGCGCAGGCTGTCTATGCGGTTGTTGCCGCGCCGGTCCGGCAGCAGCAGGGTTTTCTCATCTTCGATATGAATGAAACCGGGCGGGTCGCCGCGTGGGGAAACGTCCATCCCATCCGGGCCAACGGTGGACAATGCCGCAAAGGGCGCAGCTTCGATAAAGGGGCGGTAGACCGGATGAATGTAACTGACTTCTTTAAATACCGACGGTGCGGCGGGTTTGCCGTACAGCTGCTCCAGCGCGGCAAGATCGTTGATAATATCGCTTTGCATTGCTGCTCCCTGAATGGCTCACATTGACCCATTCAGGATAGAGCAAAATTACCGCCCGGCAATCCCTATTACCAGGCGCTGGCCTCGTTCAGCACCTCGATGTCGTCGGCGTCCAGTCTCAGCCGGGTGGCGGCGATCAGCTCATCCAACTGTTTTAACGACGTGGCGCTGACGATCGGCGCAGTGATGCCCGGCCGGGCAATCAACCAGGCCAGCGAGACTTGCGTCGGCGAGGTGCGATGTTTTTCCGCCACCCGATCCAACGCTGCCAAAATACGGAAACCGCGCGGGTTGAGATATTGCGCCACAATGCGGTCCCCGCGCTGGCTTTTACCCTCATCCTGCGCGCTGCGATACTTGCCGGTCAGGAAACCGCTGGCCAGCGAGAAGAAGTTGATCACCCCGAGGCCGTGGCGTTGCGTCACCGCCGCCAGCTCTTTTTCGAACCCTTCGCGCGCATACAGGTTGTATTCCGGTTGCAGGGTTTCGTAACGCGCCAGCCCTTCCCGTTCACTCACCTGCAGCGCCTCTTCCAGGCGATCGGCCTGATAGTTGGAAGCGCCGATCGCCCGTACCTTGCCGGCCTTGATCAACGCATCGAACGCGGCCAGGGTTTCCGCCAGCGGGGTATCGCGGTCATCGTCATGCGATTGATAGAGATCGATATAATCAGTCTGCAGGCGGCGCAACGAGTCTTCCACCGCCTGTCGGATGTAGCGCGGCGACAGCCCCTGTTTGCCTTCGCCCATCGGCTTGCCCACCTTGGTGGCGATGATCACCTGGTCGCGCTTACCGCTTTTTTTCAGCCATTCGCCAATCACGGTCTCCGATTCGCCGCCCTGATTGCCCGGCACCCAGCTCGAATAGACGTCGGCGGTATCAATGAAATTGAGCTGGTTTTCCACCAGCGTATCCAGCAGGCTGAATGAAGTCTCGCGATCCGCCGTCCAGCCAAACACATTGCCGCCGAAGGTTAATGCCGGTACCTGAATGCCCGAACGGCCCAATTCTCTTTTGCTCATTGCATGCTCCATGGAATAAATAGTTCGCAGGGTAATTATTGGCGAAGAATCAAGAAATCGTTAAAACGCATTGGCTATAAGTCAAAGCCGGTCGCTTATAAACATAGCAGGATAAAATTGACACTCTATTCAGATAATGCTGACGCTTCCTCCATATTTCCTTCATTTTTATGCCGTCTTTACTGGCTAAACTAGTATTCTGTAAGGAGTGTAACTTTTGTGGCAATGAGTGCCCGCACCCCTGCCTTTTGGAGAGAATTTTCGCCACCATGAATGCAAAAACCCAACGTCGTTCACTGCTGCCGCGCCTGCTGGTTGTGGTGATAGTGGTCATTGCCGCCGTTCTGATTTGGCGTCACTTCAATGCTGCTGCTCCCGCAACCGATGCTGCCTCTGCCGCACGTCACGCCGGCGGTGGCAAAGCCCCTGCGGGTGGCCGACGCGGCGCGCCGATGTCGCCGGTACAGGCGGCAACCGCCACCGAACAGACGGTACCGCGCTATCTCTCCGGGTTGGGCACCGCCACCGCCGCCAATACCGTCACCGTCACCAGCCGGGTCGACGGCCAACTGATGGCTATCCACTTTGCCGAAGGCCAGCAGGTCAAAGCTGGCGATCTGCTGGTCGAAATCGACCCGCGTCCGTTTGAAGTGCAACTGACGCAGGCTCTGGGGCAATTGGCCAAAGACCAGGCGACGCTCGCCAATGCGCGGCGAGATCTGGCGCGCTACCAGCAACTGGCTAAAACCAGCCTGGTTTCACGTCAGGATCTGGATACCCAGCTCTCGCTGGTGCAACAAACCGAAGGGGCGATCAAAGCCGATCAGGGTTCGGTCGACAGCGCCAAACTGCAAATCACCTACAGCCGCATCACCGCGCCGATTGACGGCCGCGTCGGCCTGAAGCTGGTCGACGTCGGCAACTACATCACCAGCGGCAGCACCACCGGCATCGTGGTGATCACCCAAACCCACCCTATCGACGTGGTGTTCACCCTGCCGGAAGGCAATATCGGCGATTTGCTCAAAGCGCAAAAAGCCGGCCCGATCGGCGTAGAAGCCTGGGACCGCACCAACCAGACTCAACTGGCGACCGGTTCGCTGCTGAGCCTGGACAACCAGATTGACACCACGACCGGCACCATCAAGCTGAAGGCGCGTTTCACCAATGAAGACGACGCGCTGTTCCCGAATCAGTTCGTCAACGCCCGGTTGAAGGTGGATACCCTGCATAACGCGATTGTCATCCCGACCGCCGCGCTGCAAATGGGCAACGAAGGCAACTTCGTCTGGACCCTGAGCGAAGACAACAAGGTCAGCAAGCACCGCGTGACCACCGGCGTGCAGGACAGCCGACAGGTAGTCATCAGCGCCGGCCTGAACGCCGGAGACCGGGTGGTGACCGACGGTATCGATCGCCTGACCGAAGGCATGCAGGTTGAAGTGGTGGCACCGCAGGCCACCACACCAGGCCGTCGACCGCTCGCACAGGGGAAATCCTGATGCAGGCGATGCCACCTAACGGCGGCGGTCCCTCCCGCCTGTTTATTCTGCGCCCGGTCGCCACCACGCTGTTGATGGTGGCTATTTTGCTGGCGGGGATTATCGGCTACCGCGCCCTGCCGGTTTCCGCCCTGCCGGAAGTGGATTACCCGACCATTCAGGTGGTTACGCTGTACCCCGGCGCCAGCCCGGACGTGGTCACCTCGGCCATCACCGCCCCGCTGGAACGTCAGTTTGGCCAGATGTCCGGCCTGAAACAAATGGCGTCGCAAAGTTCCGGCGGCGCGTCGGTGGTAACGCTGCAGTTCCAGCTTGAGCTGCCGCTCGACGTCGCCGAGCAGGAAGTGCAGGCGGCGATCAACTCCGCCACCAACCTGCTGCCGAGCGATCTGCCCTACCCGCCGATTTACAGCAAGGTCAACCCTGCGGATCCGCCAATCATGACGCTGGCCGTCACCTCGACCGCCATGCCGATGACCCAGGTGGAAGACATGGTGGAAACCCGCGTCGCACAAAAAATTTCCCAGGTGACCGGCGTGGGTCTGGTTACCCTCTCCGGCGGCCAGCGGCCTGCGGTGCGCGTGAAGCTCAACGCAGCGGCGGTGGCGGCCTACGGTCTGGACAGCGAAACCATTCGCACCGCCATCGGCAACGCTAACGTTAACTCCGCCAAAGGCAGCCTGGACGGGCCGACGCGCTCGGTGACGCTTTCCGCCAACGATCAGATGAAATCCGCCGACGACTACCGCCAGCTGATTGTCGCTTACCAAAACGGCGCGGCAATTCGGTTGCAGGATGTCGCTACCATCGAACAGGGGGCGGAAAATACCCGCCTGGCCGCCTGGGCCAACAAGCAACCGGCGATCGTGCTGAATATCCAGCGCCAGCCGGGGGTGAACGTGATCACCACCGCCGACAGCATTCGCGAAATGCTGCCGCAACTGATAAAAAGCCTGCCGAAGTCGGTGGACGTCAAGGTACTGACCGATCGCACCACCACCATTCGCGCTTCGGTCAACGACGTGCAGTTTGAATTGCTGCTGGCGGTCGCGCTGGTGGTGATGGTGATTTACGTGTTCCTGCGCAACGTGCCGGCCACCATCATCCCGAGCGTCGCGGTACCGCTGTCGCTGGTCGGCACCTTTGCCGCCATGTATTTTCTCGATTTCTCGATCAATAACCTGACGCTGATGGCGCTGACCATCGCCACCGGTTTTGTGGTCGATGACGCCATCGTGGTGATCGAAAACATATCGCGTTATATCGAAAAGGGTGAAAAACCGCTTGATGCGGCGCTGAAAGGCGCCGGCGAAATCGGCTTTACCATCATCTCGCTGACCTTCTCGCTGGTGGCGGTATTGATTCCGCTGTTGTTTATGGGGGATATCGTTGGCCGGCTGTTCCGCGAGTTCGCCGTGACGCTGGCAGTGGCGATCCTGATTTCCGCCGTGGTGTCGCTGACGCTGACGCCGATGATGTGCGCGCGCATGCTGAGCCACGAATCGCTACGCAAGCAGAACCGTTTTTCCGCCGCCTCCGAACGTTTCTTTGACCGGGTGATTGCGCAATACGGCAAGTGGCTGAAAATCGTGTTGAACCACCCGTGGCTGACGCTCGGCGTGGCACTCAGCACCCTGGCGCTGACGGTGCTGCTGTACCTGCTGATCCCGAAAGGCTTCTTCCCGTTGCAGGACAACGGCATTATTCAGGGCACGGTGGAAGCGCCGCAGACGGTGTCGTTCAGCAATATGGCCGAACGCCAACAACAGGTCGCGGCGGAAATCCTCAAAGATCCGGCGGTGGAAAGCCTGACGTCGTTCGTCGGCGTCGATGGCAACAACGCCACGCTCAACAGCGGTCGTTTGCAGATCAACCTTAAACCGCTGAGCGAGCGCAGTGAACGCATTCCGGCGATCATCGCCCGTCTGCAACAGCAGAGCGCGCAGTTCCCCGGCGTGAAACTGTATCTGCAACCGGTGCAGGATCTGACCATCGACACCCAGGTCAGCCGCACGCAATACCAGTTCACCTTGCAGGCGATGTCGCTGGACGATCTCAGCCTGTGGGTACCCAAACTGATGGCCGAGTTGACGCAGACGCCGCAGTTGGCGGACGTGACCAGCAACTGGCAGGATCAGGGACTGGTGGCTTACGTGAATGTCGATCGCGACTCGGCCTCGCGCCTTGGCATCAGCATGAGCGACGTGGACAACGCACTGTACAACGCCTTCGGCCAGCGGTTGATCTCGACCATTTACACCCAGGCCAACCAGTATCGCGTGGTGCTGGAGCACGATGTGAGCACCACGCCGGGGCTGGCAGCGCTGAACGATATCCGCCTGACCAGCAGCAACGGCACCACGGTGCCACTGAGCACCATCGCAAAAATCGAGGAACGCTTTGGGCCGCTGTCGGTCAACCATCTCGATCAATTCCCGGCGGCGACCATCTCGTTTAACGTGGCGGGCAACCATTCGCTGGGCGAAGCGGTAGACGCCATCACCCTGGCGGAAAAAAACCTCAACATGCCGAAAGACATCACCACCCAGTTCCAGGGCGCGACGCTGGCGTTCCAGGCGGCACTGGGCAGCACGCTATGGCTGATTCTGGCGGCGGTAGTGGCGATGTATATCGTGCTGGGCGTGCTGTACGAGAGCTTTATCCATCCGGTGACCATTCTCTCTACCCTGCCGACCGCCGGGGTCGGCGCACTGCTGGCGCTGATGATGGCCGGCAGCGAGCTGGACGTGATTGCCATTATCGGCATCATCTTGTTGATCGGTATCGTGAAGAAAAACGCCATCATGATGATCGACTTCGCGCTGGCCGCCGAACGTGAACAGGGGATGACGCCGTACGACGCGATTTATCAGGCCTGCCTGCTGCGTTTCCGGCCGATTCTGATGACCACGCTGGCCGCTTTGCTTGGCGCGCTGCCGCTGATGCTCAGCACCGGTGCGGGCGCAGAGCTGCGTCACCCGCTCGGGGTTTGTATGGTCGGCGGGCTGGTGATGAGCCAGATCCTGACGCTGTTCACCACGCCGGTTATCTATCTGCTGTTTGACAAACTGGCGCGCAACACCCGCCGCCAGCCTGATGCGCAGGAGCTGCCGTGAAATTCTTCGCCCTGTTCATCTACCGGCCGGTCGCCACCACGCTGCTGACGCTGGCGATAGCCATCAGCGGCGTGATTGGCTTTAGCCTGCTGCCGGTCTCGCCGCTGCCGCAGGTCGATTACCCGGTGATTTCGATCAGTGCCTCACTGCCGGGTGCCGATCCGGAAACCATGGCCTCGTCGGTGGCGACGCCGCTCGAACGTGCGCTGGGGAGGATTGCCGGGGTCAATGAGATGACCTCGATGAGCTCGCTGGGCAGCACGCGGGTGATCCTGCAATTCGATCTCAATCGCGATATCAACGGCGCCGCCCGCGACGTGCAGGCGGCGATCAACGCCGCGCAAAGCCTGCTGCCCACCGGCATGCCGAACCGCCCCAGCTACCGTAAGGTCAACCCGTCCGACGCGCCGATCATGATCCTGACGCTGACCTCGGAAACCTACAGCCAGGGCCAACTCTACGACTTTGCCTCCACCCAACTGGCACAGAAAATCGCCCAGACCGAAGGGGTGGGCGACGTCTCGGTCGGCGGTAGTTCGCTGCCTGCGGTGCGGGTGGAGTTGAACCCGACCGCCCTGTTCAACCAGGGCGTATCGCTGGACGCCGTGCGCCAGGCCATCAGCAGCGCCAACGTACGCAGGCCGCAGGGATCGGTGGAAAGCCCGCAGCAGCGCTGGCAAATACAGGCCAATGACGAGCTGAAAACCGCCGATGCCTATCGACCATTGATTATTCACTACAACAATGGCTCGGCAGTGCGGCTGGGGGATGTGGCCGAGGTCAAAGACTCGGTACAGGACGTGCGCAACGCCGGCATGACCAACGCCAAGCCGGCGATTATTCTGGCGATCAGCCGCGCGCCGGACGCCAACATCATTGAAACCGTCGATCGCATTCGCGCCGAATTGCCCGCATTGCAGGACACGATTCCGGCGTCAATCCAGCTGAACATCGCCCAGGACCGTTCGCCGACCATTCGCGCCTCGCTGGCGGAAGTGGAGCAGTCGCTGGTGATCGCCATAGGTTTGGTGATCCTGGTGGTATTCATCTTCCTGCGCTCCGGCCGCGCCACGCTGATCCCGGCGGTCGCGGTGCCGGTGTCGCTGATCGGCTCCTTCGCCGCCATGTATCTGTGCGGCTTCAGCCTGAATAACCTGTCGTTGATGGCGCTGACCATCGCCACCGGCTTTGTGGTCGATGACGCCATCGTGGTGCTGGAGAATATCTCGCGCCACGTCGAGGCCGGCATGAAACCGCTCAACGCCGCGCTGCAAGGGGTGCGGGAGGTCGGCTTTACCGTGCTGTCGATGAGCGTGTCGCTGGTGGCGGTGTTTATCCCGTTGCTGCTGATGGACGGCCTGCCCGGGCGGCTGTTTCGCGAGTTTGCCGTCACCCTGTCGGTGTCGATAGGGCTGTCGCTGATCGTCTCGCTGACGCTGACGCCAATGATGTGCGCCTACCTGCTGCGCCACCAGCCGGCGCGAGCGCAGCGGCGCATTCGCGGCTTCGGCAAAATGTTGCTGGCCTTGCAACAGGGCTACGGCCGCTCGTTGAATTGGGTGCTCGGCCACTCGCGGTGGGTGCTGGCGATATTTTTCGCCACCATCGCGCTCAACGTCTGGCTGTATGTCAGCATCCCGAAAACCTTCTTCCCGGAACAGGATACCGGCCGCCTGCTGGGCTTTATCCAGGCTGACCAGAGCATTTCCTTCCAGGCGATGCGAGTGAAACTGGAAGACTTCATGAAGATCGTGCGTGAAGACAAGGACGTGGAAAACGTCACCGGTTTTACCGGCGGTTCGCGCACCAACAGCGGGTCGATGTTTATCTCGCTGAAGCCGCTTTCGGTGCGCAGCGATGACGCGCAGAAGGTGATTGCCCGGCTGCGCGCCCGGCTGGCGAAAGAGCCGGGGGCCAGCCTGTTCTTGATGGCGGTGCAGGATATCCGCGTCGGCGGCCGGCAATCCAACGCCAGCTACCAGTACACGCTGCTGGCAGACGATCTCGCCGCGCTGCGCGAATGGGAGCCGAAAATCCGTACCGCGCTCGCCGCACTGCCGGAGCTGGCGGACGTCAACTCCGATCAACAGGACAAAGGCTCGGAAATGGATCTGATCTACGACCGTGAAACCATGGCACGGCTCGGCATTTCGGTCTCCGATGCCAACGCCCTGCTGAACAACGCCTTCGGCCAGCGGCAAATTTCCACCATCTATCAGCCGCTCAATCAGTACAAGGTGGTGATGGAAGTGGCGCCGCCCTATACCCAGGACGTCAGCTCGCTGGACAAGATGTTCGTGATAAACAAAGACGGCAAGGCGATCCCGCTGGCCTATTTCGCCCGCTGGCAGCCGGCCAATGCGCCGCTGTCGGTCAACCATCAGGGGCTGTCGGCGGCCTCGACCATCTCCTTTAACCTGCCGGACGGCGGCAGCTTGTCAGACGCCACCGCCGCGGTCGAACGCGCCATGACGACGCTCGGCGTACCGTCCACGGTGCGCGGCGCCTTTGCCGGTACCGCGCAGGTCTTCCAGGATACGCTGAAATCCCAGGTGTTCCTGATCGCCGCCGCGATCGCCACGGTGTATATCGTGCTCGGCGTGCTCTACGAGAGCTATATTCACCCGCTGACTATCTTGTCGACCCTGCCTTCCGCCGGGGTCGGCGCGCTGCTGGCGCTGGAGCTGTTTGGCGCACCGTTCAGCCTGATCGCGTTGATCGGCATTATGCTGTTGATCGGTATCGTGAAGAAGAACGCCATCATGATGGTCGACTTCGCTCTCGATGCGCAGCGCAACGGCGGCATCGGCGCACGAGAAGCCATTTTCCAGGCTTGTCTGCTGCGTTTTCGGCCGATTATGATGACCACGCTGGCGGCGCTGTTCGGCGCGCTGCCACTGGTGCTGACCACCGGTGACGGCGCGGAGTTGCGCCAGCCGCTCGGCATCACCATCGCCGGCGGTCTGATCATGAGCCAGTTGCTGACGCTGTACACCACGCCGGTGGTGTATCTGTATTTTGACCGGCTGCAGATGAAGTTCCGGCGCGGCAAGAAATTGGATCCGCTGCCTCACTAATGATTAACCCGGTTGACTGATGATCATAAAACGCACCGCCTCAGTACAGTGGCAACTCTGGATCGTGGCGTTCGGCTTCTTTATGCAGACGCTGGACACCACCATCGTCAATACCGCCCTGCCGTCGATGGCCCTCAGCCTGGGGGAGAACCCGCTGCGCATGCAATCGGTGATCGTCTCCTACGTGCTGACGGTAGCCGTGATGCTGCCTGCCAGCGGCTGGCTGGCGGACCGGGTTGGGGTGCAGCGGGTGTTCTTCAGCGCCATCGTGCTGTTCACCCTCGGCTCAATCCTGTGCGCCCGTTCTGAGACCCTGAATGAGCTGATCGCTTCGCGCGTGATCCAGGGCATCGGCGGCGCGATGATGGTGCCGGTCGGCCGCCTGACGGTAATGAAGATCGTGCCGCGCGAGCAATATATGGCGGCGATGACCTTCGTCACCCTGCCCGGCCAGATAGGCCCGTTGATGGGGCCGGCGTTGGGCGGTTTTTTGGTGCAGTACGCCAGCTGGCACTGGATTTTCCTGATCAATATCCCGGTCGGCATCGCCGGCGCCCTCGCCACGCTGCTGCTGATGCCCAACTACCGCATGCAGACCCGGCGCTTCGACGTCAGCGGCTTTATCATGCTGGCTATCGGGATGGCGACGCTGACGCTGGCGCTTGACGGCCACAAGGGCATGGGGCTGTCCATCGCCACTATCGCCGGGCTGGTGGCTATGGGCATTGCGGCGCTGGCAGGTTACTGGTGGCATGCGCGCGGTAACAACCGGGCTCTGTTCTCCCTGCGTCTGTTCAGGACCCAAACCTACAAGGTGGGGTTAACCGCCAGCCTGCTTGGCCGCATCGGCAGCGGCATGCTGCCGTTTATGACCCCGCTGTTCATGCAGGTGGGCATGGGGTTTTCGCCGTTCCACGCCGGGCTGATGATGATCCCGATGATTATCGGCAGCATGGGGATGAAACGTATCGTGGTGCGGGTGGTTAACCGTTTCGGTTACCGCAACGTGCTGGTGGCCGCCACGCTGATGCTGGCGTTGATCAGCCTGAGCTTCCCGCTGGTGGCGATGATCGGCTGGATCTGGCTGCTGCCGGTGGTGCTGTTCTTCCAGGGCATGGTCAACTCGCTGCGCTTCTCGGCAATGAATACCCTGACGCTGAAAGATCTGCCGGACCGCCTGGCCAGCAGCGGCAACAGCCTGCTGTCGATGGTGATGCAGTTGTCCATGAGCCTGGGCGTCAGCATCGCCGGGATCCTGATTGGCAGTTTTGCCCATCACCAGGTGGTCACCGACAGCCCGGCGATACACAGCGCATTTATTTACAGCTACGGCTGTATGGCGTTAATCATTGCCCTGCCCGCGCTGGCCTTTGCCCGCGTGCCGCCGGATAGCGCGCCAAACCGTACGCTGACCAAAGAACCGGGCACCGGTTCAACGAGGTTACAAAAATGAGAATAGGCATTACCGGGAAACTGTTTCTGGCCATCTTCGCCACCTGCATGCTGGTGCTGATCACCATGCACTGGGGCGTGCGCGTCAGCTTTGAACGCGGCTTCATCGACTACATCAAGCACAGCAACGAACAACGTATCAACATGCTGAGCGAAGCGCTGGAAGAGCAGTACAGCCAACACGGCAACTGGGTTTTTCTGCGCAATAACGATCAGGTGATTTACCAGATCATGCGCTCGTTCGAACAAAACAGCGACAGCAGCCATAATCTGCCGCCCAAAGGCTGGCGCACTCAGTTTTGGGTGGTGGACAACCAATTCAACCGGTTGGTGGGGCATTCCGGCCCGGTGCCCAAAGAAGGCCCGCGCCATCCGATCCGCTACAACAACGAGATCGTCGGCTGGGTGATCACCACGCCGGTCGAGCGGCTGACCCGCAATACCGATATCAATTTCGATCAGCAGCAAAAACGCACCAGTTGGATGATAGTCGCACTCTCCACGCTGCTGGCGGCGGCGGTGACCTGGTTGATGTCGCGCGGGCTGTTGGCGCCGGTCAAGCGGCTGGTCGCCGGCACCCACCGGCTGGCGGCCGGTGATTTCAGCACCCGCGTGACCGTCGACAGCCAGGATGAGCTCGGTCGATTGGCGCAGGATTTCAATCAGCTCGCCACCTCGCTGGAAAAGAACGAGCAGATGCGGCGTGCTTTTATGGCCGACGTGTCGCACGAGCTGCGCACCCCGCTGGCAGTGCTGCGTGGCGAACTGGAGGCATTGCAGGACGGCGTGCGCCAGCCGACGCAGGCTTCATTCAGCTCCCTGCAGGCGGAAGTCACCACCCTGACCAAGCTGGTGGACGATCTGCATCAGCTTTCGCTGTCCGATCTCGGCGCGCTGGCCTACCGTAAATCGGCGGTGGACTGCGTGCATTTGCTGCAAATTGCGGTCGCCACCTTCCGCGAGCGTTTTCGCGCCAAAGGGCTTGAGATCGTCACCCTGCTGCCGGAACAGGCGACGCTGTTCGGCGATCCCGATCGTCTCAATCAGTTGTTCAACAACCTGCTGGAGAACAGCCTGCGTTACACCGACGCCGGCGGTAAGCTGGAAATTGGTGCAGAACAGTTGCCGGGCCGGTTACGGCTTTACTGGCAGGACAGCGGGCCGGGCGTCAACGACGAACAGCTGGCGCGCATTTTCGAACGCTTCTACCGCACCGAAGGTTCGCGCAACCGCGCCAGCGGCGGTTCCGGCCTGGGGTTGTCGATCTGTCAAAACATTGTGGAAGCCCACAACGGCCGGATCTTTGCTGCGCACTCGCCTTTGGGCGGCGTGCAGATTACAGTAGAATTTGCCACCCCGATAATGAATAAGGCGCCATGATGGAATCCCAGAATCAGCCGTTGCAAATCATGATTGTTGAAGATGAACCCAAGCTGGGCCAGCTGCTGGTGGACTATCTCCAGGCCGCGGGATACGCCACCCGCTGGCTGACCAACGGCAGCGAGGTGGTGCCGGCGGTACATGAACACTCCCCGGCGCTGATCCTGCTGGATTTAATGCTGCCGGGCAGCGACGGGCTGACGGTATGCCGCGAACTGCGCCGTTTTACCGATGTCCCGGTGGTGATGGTGACAGCGAAGATTGAGGAGATCGATCGCCTTCTGGGGCTGGAAATTGGCGCGGACGATTACATCTGCAAGCCTTACAGCCCACGAGAAGTGGTGGCGCGGGTGAAAACCATTTTGCGCCGCTGCTACCGGCCGCTGGAAAACCAGCAGGAAGAAACGCAGTTGCATATCGACGAACCGCGTTTTCAGGCCAGCTATCAGGGCCAGATGCTGGATCTCACCCCGGCGGAATTCCGCCTGTTGAAGACCCTGGCCAGCCAGCCGGGCAACGTCTTCTCGCGTGAGCAATTGCTGAATAATCTGTATGACGACTACCGGGTGGTGACCGACCGAACCATCGACAGCCACATCAAAAACCTGCGGCGCAAGCTGGAGCTGATCGACGGTGAAAAATCGTTTATCCGCTCGGTATACGGCGTGGGCTATCGCTGGGAATCCGAGCCTTGTCGGCTGATAAACGGGCTATAGGGTCCAGTCTTCAACGTCCAGCCCGGACACCATGCCGAAGGCCCGATCGCTAGTGACCATTGTCGCGCCCCGGCTAAGCGCATGCGCGGCAATCAACTGGTCCAGCGCGCCCAGGACTTTGCCTTTTTTCTCCATGCTCGCCTGCATCACGCCATAACAGCGGGCAGCTTCGCTATCCCAGTCATAAACGGTCACCGCGGCTAAAAACGCCGTTACCATGGCTTTCAACGCTTTACTCTGCCGCTTGGCCACGCCAAAAAGCAGCTCTGCCTCCGTGATGCTGGAAATGCATACGGTGGAAGGCGGCACCTTTTCCATCGCACTCAGCAAACCTGGGTGCCGGCGAAACAGGTGGCTCACGGTATTGGTGTCAAACATATACATGCTTACTCTTCCTCTGCGAAAGGATCCCGGTCGGCAATGCCCTGTTGGCGTTCATCCGCGCCCAGAAAATCATGCGGCACCGGCGTTTTGGCGATTATGTTCAACAGCGGCTCCCAACTGTCCGGTTTTGCCGGGTATTTCGATAAAATCACATTCCCCTCCCGATCGCGGCGGATATATACGCGATCTGTGTCAAATTCAAATTCCACGGGTAACCTCACCGCCTGATTTCTGCCATTTTTAAACAGCTTTGCGATTCTTTCCATCTTCACCCTCCTGACAGGCATAGGCCAAAGCACATGCCTGTACAGCGTCGATGCCAAGATGATTGGCTTGTTTTTTAATCGCATTGTTTTGCGATGCGGCAAACCTTAGCGCGCAATGCCCTTCAGCGGAATACCGCGTTATCCAATGTGCGGCACGCTGCGCAATTTGGGGCATCGGGATCGCCATTAGCTTCCCGTGCTTTGGCGCCCTTTACGGGAGAAACTCAACGCCAACGCAAAAAAATTGCGTCTTTTTTAAGCTATGCTGCGCAAGGGATGTTTATTAGCCGCCCAATTTCAAGCTATTGGCTACACTTACATCACTTATCGGAACCCACAGGAGAGGAACCATGGCAATCGGTCACTATGAACTGAAAAAAGCAAAGAATGGGCAATACCACTTCAACCTGAAAGCCAGTAATGGCGAGATCATTCTGGGCAGTGAGATGTACGCCAGCAAAGCCTCGGCGGAGAATGGCATTGCCTCGGTGCAAACCAATTCTCCTCACGAAGCGCAATACGAATTGAAACACAGCACCAGCAATCAACCTTACTTTGTACTGAAAGCCAAGAACCATCAGGTGATCGGCGTCAGTGAAATGTACAGTTCTGAAACTGCCGCGAAAAACGGCATTCAGTCGGTGATCAAGAACGGCCCGAGCACCGACGTACGCGATTTAAGCGCGTAGCTTCGTCACCCGGCGCGCGATGATCGCCATCGCGCGTTTTTCTAATGACCAGGATCAATTCCCCTGTAATAAATCCGGTTAACTGCTGATTTCTTGCCGCGCTGTCGCTACAATTCCCCGCTTTTACTGCGCCATTTGGTGGTGCGTTATACCCACTGGTTTTCATGTTGCAGTCAACAACGCTGCAGTTTGAAAAACACAGGTATACTGACCTGAAATCAGACCGAGACTCATTATGTTTACACCGGAACTCCTCTCCCCGGCCGGAACGCTGAAAAACATGCGTTACGCCTTTGCCTATGGTGCCGATGCGGTTTATGCCGGCCAGCCGCGTTACAGCCTGCGGGTGCGTAACAACGAATTCAATCACGAGAATCTGGCGCAGGGGATCAACGAAGCCCACGCGCTGGGCAAGAAGTTCTACGTGGTGGTAAACATCGCTCCGCACAACGCCAAACTGAAAACCTTTCTGCGCGATCTTAAACCGGTGATCGACATGGGCCCGGACGCGCTGATCATGTCCGATCCGGGCCTTATCATGATGGTGCGCGAAGCCTTCCCGCAGATGGACATTCATCTGTCGGTGCAGGCTAATGCGGTCAACTGGGCTACGGTGAAGTTCTGGCAGCAGATGGGGCTGACTCGCGTGATCCTGTCGCGTGAGCTGTCGCTGGAGGAGATCGCCGAGATCCGCAGCCAGGTGCCCGAGATGGAGCTGGAAATCTTCGTGCACGGCGCCCTGTGCATGGCCTACTCCGGCCGCTGCCTGCTGTCCGGCTATATCAACAAGCGCGATCCCAACCAAGGCACCTGCACCAACGCCTGCCGCTGGCAGTACAAGGCGGAAGAAGGCAAAGAGGATGACACCGGCAACATCGTGCATTTGCATGAGCCGATCCCGGTGCAGACCGTCGAGCCGACGCTGGGTATCGGCGCACCGACCGACAAGGTGTTCATGCTCTCCGAAGCGCAAAAGCCGGATGAATACATGAGCGCCTTCGAAGATGAACACGGCACCTACATCATGAACTCGAAGGACCTGCGCGCCATCCAGCACGTAGAGCGTCTGACTCAACTCGGCGTGCATTCGCTGAAAATTGAAGGCCGCACCAAGTCCTTTTACTACTGCGCACGCACCGCACAGGTTTACCGCCGCGCCATTGACGATGCAGTCGCGGGCAAGCCGTTCGACCCCTCGCTGCTTACCACGCTGGAAGGCCTGGCGCACCGCGGTTACACCGAAGGATTCTTGCGCCGTCACGTGCATGAAGCCCAGCAAAATTACGACTACGGTTCCTCGCTGTCCGAACGCCAACAGTTCGTCGGCGAATTTACCGGCGTAAGGCGCGACGGCTGGGCGGAAGTGGACGTGAAAAACAAGTTTATGATCGGCGACAGTGTGGAGATGATGACCCCCGGCGGTAACGTGTTGTTTACTCTGGAGAGCATGCAGAATAAAAAGGGCGAAGCGATCGACGTGGCCCCCGGCAACGGGCATATCGTTTATTTGCCGATCCCCCAGGATATCGATCTCAATTACGCATTGCTGATCCGCAATTTACCGGACACCCAGAGTCCCGCCGCGTAAAAACACCCATCGCCACCCTTCGGTGGCGATTTTTAGCAAATATTAGAATTGGATCACATCAATGACTTCTCAGCTTGGTTATTATCAGGCTGCTTAAAACCAAGAATGAAAAATATTTGCATAGCAATACTAGGAACCACCTCCTTAGCCGGTCCAATCTCCCTTGGGCTGGCTTTTTCTTTGGTGCCGTCAAAATACCCGCAGATGAAACCCTAATATTTTTCAACATTTAAAATTGTCGAGTTATCTATTTTAATAACACACCGCTCCGCATTTCGATATAAATACCCAACCTCATCGATTAATTAAACCATTAAAAAAACTCGCTACTGATACCGCACCTATATCTTAAATTAAGTCAAACATGCAGAAATAATCACTGGCCCGCTGACGATAATCAGAATTAACTGAATATTCTGATGGTCTGCTCTCCGCTTGTAGTTTATCGTTTTAGTCCAAAGCATTTGTCAGCCGGGAGAGAGGGAATGAGTCAACACACGTCAGCGCTACTTATCATTAATGGCAAAGGCGCCGGCAACGAAGAAGTTCGCCTTGCGGTGCAGAAGCTGCGGGATGAGGGCCAGATCCTGCACGTTCGCGTGACCTGGGAACAGGGTGACGCAGCGCGCTATGTGAAGGAAGCTTGTCAACTGGGCGTCGCCACGCTGATTGCCGGCGGCGGTGACGGCACCATCAACGAAGTGGCCGCCGCGCTGACAGCACTGCCTGCGGGCAACCGTCCGGCACTGGGCATACTGCCGCTGGGTACCGCCAATGACTTTGCCGTGGCCTGCAATATCCCGCTAATGCCGGAACAGGCGCTGCAGTTGGCGACTAAAGGCCGTGCGGTGCCGATCGATCTGGCGAAGGTCAATGACGAACGTTACTTTATCAACATGGCGACCGGCGGTTTCGGCACCCGCATCACCACCGAAACGCCGGAAAAACTAAAGGCCGTACTGGGTGGCGTTTCTTACTTTATTCATGGCCTGCTGCGCATGGATACGCTGAAAGCCGACCGCTGCGAGATCCGCGGGCCGGATTTTCAGTGGTCCGGAGACGCGCTGGTGATTGGCATCGGCAACGGCAAGCAGGCCGGAGGCGGCCAGCAGCTGTGCCCGGACGCGTTAATCAATGACGGGCTGCTGCAGCTGCGGTTGTTGATCGCGGACGAACTGCTGCCGGCGTTGGTGGCCAGCCTGGTTAACGGCGAGGAAAACAAAAACGTGGTTAGCGCCGCGCTGCCTTGGCTGGAAATCAATGCGCCGCACGAGATCACCTTTAACCTCGACGGCGAGCCGCTGAAGGGCACGCATTTCCGCATCGAAGTGCTGCCGAACGCCATTGAATGCCGCCTGCCGCCCAACTGCGAGCTGCTGGGCTAAGGCCGCCCTTTCTCTGATCCCTGGGCGCAGCCAGCCTGCTGCGCCACCTTGCCGGTTCCCCCTCCTCCTTTCCCTCATTACGCGATGAAATGTGATCTTCCCCGGCAAATCCTTTAAGTCATACTTGTATGGTAGTTAGTTCATGGCGTATTTTTCCCCTATTAATGACCCGTGGGAACAGGATGTAGACGTTATGAAAATTGTTAACGCAGAGGTGTTTGTCACTTGCCCAGGCAGGAATTTTGTCACGCTGAAGATCACCACCGACGATGGCATTACCGGCATCGGCGACGCCACCCTCAACGGCCGCGAACTGCCGGTAGCCTCCTACCTGAAAGATCATGTCTGCCCGCAGTTGATCGGCCGCGATGCCCACCAGATCGAAGACATCTGGCAATTCTTCTATAAAGGCGCCTACTGGCGGCGCGGCCCGGTCACCATGTCCGCCATCTCCGCCGTCGATATGGCGCTGTGGGACATCAAGGCCAAGGCGGCCAATATGCCGCTGTATCAGCTGCTGGGCGGCGCATCGCGCACCGGCGTAATGGTTTACTGCCACACCACCGGCCATTCTATCGACGAAGTGCTCGACGACTACGCCAAACATAAAGAGCTGGGCTTTAAAGCCATCCGCGCCCAGTGCGGTGTACCGGGCATGAAAACCACCTACGGCATGGCCAAAGGCAAAGGGCTGGCCTATGAACCAGCCACCAAAGGCAACTGGCCGGAAGAACAGCTGTGGTCCACGGAGAAATACCTCGATTTCACCCCCAAACTGTTCGAGGCGGTGCGCAACAGGTTCGGTTTTGACGAACATCTGCTGCACGACATGCACCACCGGTTGACGCCGATCGAGGCTGCGCGTTTTGGCAAAAGCATTGAACAGTACCGGCTGTTCTGGATGGAAGATCCGACCCCGGCGGAGAACCAGGAATGCTTCCGGTTGATCCGCCAGCATACCGTTACGCCTATCGCCGTCGGCGAAGTCTTCAACAGCATCTGGGACTGCAAACAGCTGATTGAAGAACAACTTATCGACTATATCCGCACCACTCTCACCCACGCCGGCGGTATCACCGGCATGCGCCGCATCGCCGATTTCGCCTCGCTGTATCAGGTGCGTACCGGTTCGCATGGCCCTTCCGATCTGTCGCCTGTCTGCATGGCGGCGGCGCTGCACTTTGATCTGTGGGTACCGAATTTTGGCGTGCAGGAATACATGGGTTACTCCGAACAAATGCTCGAGGTGTTCCCGCACAGCTGGACCTTCAACGACGGCTACATGCACCCGGGCAACAAACCGGGGTTGGGCATTGAGTTCGACGAAAAACTGGCCGCACGCTATCCGTACGAACCGGCCTATCTGCCGGTCGCGCGCCTGGAGGACGGCACCTTATGGAACTGGTAACGGGAGAACGCGCGATGCAAAGCGTGGTGATTGAACAACCTGGCCGGCTGGTTATCCAGCAGCGCCCGCTGCCGCAGCCGGCGGCCGGCGAAGTACGGGTAAAGGTGAAGTTTGCCGGTATCTGCGGCTCCGATGTGCACATATATCATGGGCATAACCCGTTCGCCCGCTACCCGCGCGTGATCGGCCATGAGTTTTTCGGCGTGATTGACCAGGTGGGCGACGATGTCGACCCGCAACGTATCGGCGAACGCGTTTCGGTGGATCCGGTGGTGAGCTGCGGCCATTGTTATCCTTGTTCCATCGGGCGTCCCAACGTCTGTACCGAGCTGCAGGTGATCGGCGTGCACCGCGACGGCGGCTTCAGCGACTATGCCTGCGCCCCGGCGCGCAATGCTTACCGCATTCCGGAAAGCATCAGCGATCGCCACGCCGCGATGGTCGAGCCTTTCACCATTGCCGCCAATATCACCGCCCATCTGCAACCCGGGGCCGAGGATATCGCGCTGATCTACGGCGCCGGGCCGATGGGGCTGACGGTGATCCAGACGCTGAAAGGGGTTTACGGCGTGAAGCAGGTGATTGTCACCGACCGCATCGCTGAACGGCTGGCTATGGCGCAAGAAAACGGTGCCGACTGGACGTTCAATAACGCCGAGGCTTCGCTGCCGGCCGAACTGGAACAGCGCGGTATCCGCCCGACGCTGATCGTCGACGCCGCCTGCCACCCGGCCATTTTGCAGGAAGCCATTCATCTGGCGTCACCGGCGGCGCGCATTGGCATCATGGGTTTCTCCGGCGATGCCTGCACCGTCACCCAGCAAAGCATCACCAGCAAGGAGCTGTCTATCTTCTCCTCGCGCCTCAACAGCGCCCGCTTCCCGCAGGTCATCGACTGGATGGCCAGCGGAAAAATCGACCCGCAGCGGTTAATCACCCATTGCGTAGCCGCCAGTGAAGTGGAACAGGCGATGCTGACGTTCGAAAAAGACCAGCGCACCTGCTGCAAAGTGTTACTGCAATTCAGTTAGTTTTGTTACTACCGGGGCATCGGGCGGCCTGGCCGCCCTTGCAGAAAATAAAGCATCAAAATTAGAAATATATGGAGTGCTTTTATGTTTAAAAACCTGCGTTGGACCATAGTATTCCTGCTGTTCATGGTCTTTATGATCAACTACCTCGACCGCGTCGCGCTGTCGATTACCGTACCGATGATCGAAAAAGATCTGATGCTGAACGCCGAACAGTTCGGCCTCATCTTCGGCAGCTTCTTCTTCGGCTACGCCATCTTCAACTTTATCGGCGGACTGGCGGTCGACAAGTACGGCCCGACGCTGGTGCTCGGCATCGCCGTGGCCTTATGGTCAATCTTCTGCGGCATGACGGCGTTCGCCACCGGCTTCTATTCCATGCTGATCCTGCGCATCCTGTTCGGCATGGCCGAAGGGCCGATCAGCTCTTCCGCCAACAAAATGATCAACGGCTGGTTCCCGAAGAAACAGGCGGCCACCGCCATGG
Source organism: Serratia sp. root2 (assembly GCF_031931805.1). Taxonomy (NCBI): domain Bacteria; kingdom Pseudomonadati; phylum Pseudomonadota; class Gammaproteobacteria; order Enterobacterales; family Yersiniaceae; genus Serratia; species Serratia sp. root2. The sequence goes on along the minus strand of NZ_JAUJXB010000003.1, from coordinate 230,233 downwards.
GCCTGCTCAGCGCAGGTTCCCCCCTGGGCGGCGCGGTAGCCGGGCCGATCGTCGGCTATCTGGCGCTGGCGTTCGGCTGGCGGGTGGCGTTTATGATCATCTGTTCGATCGGCATCGTCTGGATGCTGGCGTGGTTCTTCGTGGTGGCGGATAACCCGGCCAAGAGCAAGCACGTCAGCGAAAACGAGCGGGCGCTGATCAACAAACTGAAAGAGGAAAAAATCAGCGAAGAAGAAGAGCTGAGCGACGCCGCGCATGGGTTAGGCTACTACCTGAAGCAGCCGATCATCCTGGTCACCGCGTTCGCCTTCTTCTGCTACAACTACATCCTTTTCTTCTTCCTGAGCTGGTTCCCGGCGTATCTGGTGCAGGCACACAACCTGAACATCAAGGAAATGAGTCTTACCACCATGATCCCGTGGATTGTCGGCTTCGTTGGGCTGGCGCTCGGCGGCTATATCTCCGACAAGATTTTCAATATCACCGGCAAGCTGCTGCTGTCACGCAAGATCGTATTGGTGACCAGCCTGTTGGCGGCGGCCATTTGCGTAGCATTCGCGGGTACCGTCAGCAGCGTGGTGCCGGCGGTGATGCTGATGTCGGTCTCTATCTTCTTCCTGTATATCACCGGTGCCATTTATTGGGCGATCATTCAGGACGTAGTGCATAAATCCCGGGTCGGCGGCGCCAGCGGCTTTGTTCATATGATCGGCAGCGTATCGGGGATCATTGGCCCGGTAGTGACCGGTTATATCGTGCAGAATACCGGTAAATTCGACAGCGCCTTTATCCTGGCCGGCGGCGTGGCCGCGCTCGGCGCCGTGCTGGTGTTGCTGGTGATCAAGGCACCGCGCAATACCGCACAACCGCAGATCTCGAAACACTAACCCCTTCGGGGCGGCCAACGTCGCCCCGCTCTTTCAGAGATTTCAGCATGACACTTTCCAGCAACAGCGCGCTGCCGGCGGCAATTGCCCAGCCAGGTTACGCCCGTGAACGCATAAAGCCCCGCATTGTCCACCTCGGCTTTGGCGCCTTTTTCCGCGCACATCAGGCCGTGTATGCCGAGCAGTTGGCCAACGATCACGCCGGCGACTGGGGTTACTGCGTGATCAGCATGCATAACGGCCAGCAAAAAATCGCCGATCTGCAGCAGCAGGATTTACTGTATACGGTCGCCGAAATGGACGGCAACGGCTGGCGCGGCCGGACGATAGGCGTGATCAGACAGGCGCTGCACCTGCAGGTCGACGGAGTGGAGGCGGTACTCGACGCCATGACGCAGCCAGATATTGCCATAGTTTCATTGACCGTCAGCGAGAAAGGCTACTGCTATCACCCCGCCAGTGGCCAGTTGATGCTCAATCACCCGGACATTCAGCACGACATCGCCAACCCGCTGCGGCCATTGTCCGCGCCGGGGCTGATCCTGGCTGCGCTGCGCTTGCGCCGGGAGCGCGGCCTGCCTGCATTTAGCGTGATGTCCTGCGACAACATGCCGGCCAACGGCCAGGTAACCCGCAACGTCGTCATTCAGTTGGCGCAGCGGCAGGATGCCGGGTTGGCCGACTGGGTACGGCAAAATGTCCGCTTTCCTTCCACCATGGTAGACCGCATAGTCCCGGCGGTGACGCCGGAAACCCAACGCCGGTTGCAGGCATTGCTGGGCGGCGTGAACGACGCGGTCGGCGTGGTCTGCGAGCCCTTTCGCCAATGGGTGATCGAAGACGACTTCCCGCAGGGGCGGCCTGAGTGGGAGCGAGCGGACGCCCAACTGGTCAGCGACGTGCTGCCGTATGAGGAAATGAAGCTGCGGATGCTGAACGGCAGCCACTCGTTCCTTGCCTATCTCGGCTATCTGGCCGGTTATCCGCACGTCAGCGACTGCATGCAGGATGAGGATTTTGTCCGCGCCGCTCGCCATTTAATGTTGGCGGAACAAGCGCCGACGCTGCAGGTAAGCGGTGTCGATTTGGCGCATTACGCCGACTCATTGTTGCAGCGCTACCGTAACAGCGCATTGAAACACCGCACCGGGCAGATCGCCATGGACGACACGCAAAAACTGCCGCAGCGCCTGCTGGATCCCATTCGCCATCATCTGGCGCACGGCAGCCGTTTTGACGCTCTGGCACTGGCCGTGGCCGGTTGGATGCGCTACGTCGGTGGCCAGGATGAGCAGGGTCGCCCGATAGACATCAGCGATCCGTTGCGTGAACGCATTGCCGATCGGGTGGCGGGCAGCAAGGAAGGCCCACAGCGCGTGCTTGCGTTGCTCCAGTTGGAAACGGTATTTGGCCATGACCTGCCGGACAGCCCGTGCTTCGTCAGCGCAGTGACTCAGGCTTATCTGGCGCTATTGGATAAGGGAGCAAAAACCGCCGTCGCCGGATTAGCGGTTAGTTGATAGATCGATTGAAATTCATCAGGCTGCAGCGGGATTTATCCGCCCGCAGCCCCAAGATAATCTGCTAGTATGGTGGCATCCACAGCAAGTCGGGTCACTGATTGTCGCCATGTCTGAATCCTACAGCCTCACCAACACCCTTCCGGTCAACCAGCAAATTTACCGTTTCCTGCGTAAAGACATTGTCGACTGCACCATTCCGCCCGGCACGCTGCTTTCCGAAAAAGAAATTTCCACCCGCTTTAGCGTTTCGCGCCAACCGGTGCGCGAGGCTTTCATCAAGCTGGCGGAGGCCGGGTTGGTGCAGATACTGCCGCAACGCGGCACTTTCGTGATGAAGATTTCCGCCAAGCGGGTGGCCGACGGGCGCTTTATCCGTCAGGCAGTGGAATGCGCGATCGTCCGCCGCGTGGCGCAGCGGATCACGCCGGAACAGCTGATGACGCTGGAGCACAATTTGCATCGTCAGGAACTGGCGGCGCAAAACCAACAGACGCGCGAGTTTTTGACGCTGGACGATGAGTTCCACCAGTTGCTGACCCAGTTCGCCGACTGCCCGCTGGCCTGGGAAACCATCGAAACCATCAAGGCCACCATGGACCGGGTGCGTTTTCTCAGCCTGAGCGAGGTATCGCCGCCGGAAAGCCTGATCCAGCAGCATTATCGGATCTTTGCCGCGCTGAAAGCCCAAGATGCGGATGCCGCCGAGCGCGCCATTCATGAGCATCTGCAGGAGATGATCTACTCTATTACGCCGATCGCCCTGCAAAACACCGAGTGGTTCGATATCGAGTAATCAGCCAGTTACCGCGCCGGGGGCGATCGCCCTCGCGTATTTGCCCCTGCAAATGGAATTTCCTCTCAATCGCATCTATTGTTTCTCCTTGCCAAAGGAAATTCAGTAGTCTCGTTCTTACAGCTTTAATCACCGCTTTCTGCTATGCCGGTGACCCAATATCCCCTATGGCTTTCAAGTTGCAGCCAGGGCTTGAAAGACGACGGGGATGGCATTGCCGGTGTATGAGGGAGCTAAATCGGGAGTTAATCATGACTGATATCGCGCAGTTGTTAGGAAAGGAAGCGGAAGACCTGTTGCAACACCGCTGTACCACCATCCCTGCTGAGAATCTGTACCTGCCGGGCGCCGACTTTGTTGACCGGATAATGATCGATAACAACCGCCCCAACACCGTCCTTCGCTCCATGCAAACCCTGCTCAACCACGGCCGCCTGGCCGGCACCGGCTACCTGTCGATTCTGCCGGTCGATCAGGGCATTGAACACTCGGCCGGCGCCTCTTTCGCCGCCAACCCCTTGTATTTTGATCCGAAAAACATCGTCGAACTGGCAATCGAAGCCGGCTGTAACTGCGTCGCTTCCACCTACGGGGTGCTGGCGTCGGTATCACGCCGCTACGCCCACAAAATTCCGTTCCTGGTCAAACTGAACCATAACGAGACCCTGAGCTATCCGACTCAATACGACCAGACGCTATATGCCAGCGTCGAGCAGGCTTTCAATATGGGGGCGGTCGCGGTCGGCGCAACGATTTACTTCGGCTCCGAGCAATCTCGCCGCCAGATCGAGGAGATCTCTGCCGCCTTCGAACGCGCGCACGAGCTGGGCATGGTCACCGTACTCTGGGCCTATCTGCGTAACCCGGCGTTCACCAAAGACGGCGTGGATTATCATTCCAGCGCCGATCTCACCGGCCAGGCCAACCATATTGCCGCCACCATCGGCGCCGATATCGTTAAGCAAAAAATGGCGGAAAACAACGGCGGCTACCGCGCAGTAAAATTCGGCTACACCGATGACCGCGTCTACAACAAGCTGACCACCGACCACCCGATAGATCTGGTGCGTTACCAGTTGGCCAACTGTTATATGGGCCGCGCAGGCTTGATCAACTCCGGCGGCGCCGCCGGTGAAAACGACCTGCAGGAATCGGTGCGCACCGCAGTCATCAACAAACGTGCGGGCGGCATGGGCCTGATCCTGGGGCGCAAGGCGTTCAAGAAATCGATGAAAGAAGGCGTGGCGCTGATCAACGCCGTGCAGGACACCTATCTGGACAAAAAAGTCACCATCGCCTGATCCCTTCCCTCCCCCCTCGCAGCCCGGTACGCCGGGCTTTTTTGTGCCTGTCTTCCGTCAATCCTTTCGTTCCCTACTCATTTTTCTTTCACTATTAACTTTCACAATAAAATATTTATCTTTCGAAATGTGATCTATTTAAAACAAATGAATCCATAAAGTGATTAGTGTAAGGCCCATGGCGACAGAGCCGCTTTTCGCTCCAGGCCATATCATCCATCACAGGAGAGCAATAATGATTGAGCTAATCACCCACGGTGCCGAGTGGTTTATCGGCCTGTTTCAGAAAGGTGGTGAAGTGTTCGTCGGCATGGTGACCGGCATTTTACCCTTGTTAATCAGCCTGTTGGTTATCATGAATGCGCTGATCAAATTTGTAGGCCAGGAACGTATCGAACAATTGGCGCAGCGCTGCGCGGGCAACCCGGTATCGCGCTATCTGCTGCTGCCGCTGATCGGTACCTTTGTTTTCTGTAACCCGATGACCCTCAGTCTCGGGCGCTTTATGCCAGAGAAATACAAGCCCAGCTACTATGCGGCGGCGTCCTACAGCTGCCACTCGATGAACGGCCTGTTTCCGCACATCAACCCCGGCGAGCTGTTCGTATACCTCGGTATCGCCAGCGGGCTGACGACTCTCGGCCTGCCACTTGGGCCATTGGCGGTGAGCTATTTCCTGGTCGGGTTGTTCACCAACTTCTTCCGTGGCTGGGTAACCGACCTCACCACCAGTCTGTTCGAACGCAAGATGGGCATCCGCCTGGATCGCCAGGTGCAACTTTAATCCGTGGAGTGCAGCATGAGTGCTTATATCCGTATTGAGAAAGGCGCCGGCGGCTGGGGCGGCCCGTTGGAGATTGCTGTCGAACCCGGCAAGAAAGTGGTGTACATCACCGCCGGCACCCGCCCTTCGATCGTCGATCGGCTCAGCGAGCTGACCGGTTGGCCGGCAGTCGACGGCTTTAAAGAGGGCGAACCGCCGGCGGAAGAGATTGGCGTGATGGTGATCGACTGCGGCGGCACCCTGCGCTGCGGGTTGTATCCGAAGCGCCGTATCCCGACGATCAATATCCACGCCACCGGCCAGTCCGGCCCGCTGGCGCAGTTTATCCTCGAGGATATTTACGTCTCCGGCGTACGCGACAACAACATCAGCCTGGTGGGCTCCGCAACCGGTACTGAGCAAAAAGCCCCCGCTCCGCAACCAAAAGGGCGTGATTACGACACCAGCAAAAAAATCACCGAACAGAGCGACGGCCTGCTGGCCAAGGTCGGTATGGGTATGGGCTCGGTGGTGGCGGTGTTCTTCCAGGCCGGGCGCGACACCATCGATACAGTGCTGAAAACCATCCTGCCGTTTATGGCGTTCGTCTCGGCGTTGATCGGCATCATCATGGCCTCGGGTCTGGGCGACTTTATCGCCCACGGCCTGACGCCGCTGGCCAGCAGCCCAATCGGCCTGGTGACGCTGGCGCTGATCTGTTCCTTCCCACTGTTGTCGCCCTTCCTCGGCCCCGGCGCGGTGATCGCCCAGGTGATTGGCGTGCTGGTCGGGGTGCAAATCGGTCTCGGCCATATTCCGCCGCAGTTGGCGCTTCCCGCACTGTTTGCGATTAACGCGCAGGCCGCCTGCGACTTTATTCCGGTCGGTCTGTCGCTGGCGGAAGCCAAACAGGACACCGTGCGGGTCGGCGTGCCGTCGGTACTGGTCGGGCGTTTCCTGACCGGTGCGCCAACGGTACTGATCGCCTGGGCCGCTTCGGCCTTCATCTATCAATGACATTGTTTTGCAGGGAAAAGATCATGCACACCATTTTCCACACCACCATTACGCAGATTGGCGGCAGCGCCCGTGAGGCATTGCAGGATGACATGCTGATCACCTTCCGCGAAGGCGCGCCGGCGGACATTGAAGAGTTTTGCTTTATCCATCGGCACGGTGACACCGCCGGCGAATTGCAGGTTGGCGGCTGGATGGAGCTGGCGGAGCAGCGCTATCCGATCACCGCCGTCGGCAGCGTCGCTACGCAAAACCTGCGTGAACTGGGCCATGTCACCGTACGCTTCGACGGCGTAACCCAGGCCGAGTTTCCGGGTTCGATCCACGTTTCCGGCGCCACGCCGGCCGATATCCCGTTAGGCAGCACGCTGAAATTTATTGCATAAGGAGTAGACCATGTCTGAAGTAGCGGTAGTGATTGGCGGCGGCCAAACCTTGGGTGCGTTTTTATCCCACGGCCTGGCGCAGGCAGGTTACCGGGTCGCGGTGGCCGATTTGAACGCGGACAATGCCCGGCAGGTGGCGCAACAGATTAACCATGAGTTCGGTGCGGGCCGCGCCCAGTCTTTCCAGGCCGACGCCACCGACGAGCAGAGCGTCATTGCGCTGGCGGCGGCGGTGGATCAGGCATTCGGCCAGGCCAATCTGCTGGTTTACAGCGCCGGCATCGCCAAGGCGGCACCGATCACCGATTTCCTGCTGGGAGATTTTGATCGTTCGCTGCAGGTCAATCTTGTAGGCTATTTTTTGTGCGCCCGCGAGTTTTCCCGCCTGATGATCCGCGACGGCGTGGCCGGACGTATCATCCAGATCAACTCCAAATCCGGCAAGGTGGGCAGCAAGCACAACTCCGGTTACAGCGCGGCAAAGTTCGGCGGCGTGGGGCTGACCCAGTCGTTGGCGCTCGATCTGGCGGAATACGGCATTACCGTGCATTCACTGATGCTCGGCAACCTGCTGAAGTCGCCGATGTTCCAGTCGCTGCTGCCGCAATACGCGCAAAAACTGGGGATCGAGCCGGATCAGGTCGAAAAATATTACACCGACAAGGTGCCGTTGAAACGCGGCTGCGACTATCAGGACGTGCTGAACACCCTGCTGTTTTACGCCAGCGACAAGGCGTCTTACTGCACCGGCCAGTCGATTAACATCACCGGCGGCCAGGTGATGTTCTGATGTGAACGCCTCCCCCTCCACCCGGAGGGGGATTAAGGAGGCATTATGACTCAAGCATTGGTTATCCTCGCCGTACTGGCCTGGCTGCTGCAAATCGGCCTCGGCGGGTGGCAAATCCGCCATTTCAACCGCGCCTTCGATCGCCTGTGCCGGCAAGGCACCGTCGGCGTCGGGCGCTCCGGCGGCCGTTTTCAACCCCGGGTCGTGCTGGCGCTGGCTTTCGATGCCGAGCGGCGAGTGTGCGGCAGCCTGCTGATGCGTGGCCTGACCATCTTCGCCCGTCCGCAGCCGCTGACGCATTTGCACGGCCTGCATCAACAGGATTTGCACCCGGATGTGATCTTCCCCGAGGATCGCGCATGCCGGGCTGCACTATCGTTAGCGATTGCCCCTAAATCATGATATTTTCACATTAAAAGACATTACCTTTCATATTGAATTATTAGCTGAAGGGAAATGCCCACCTCTTGTGAACGGGAATCGCGATGAAACCAAAGCAGCGGCAGGCCGCTATCCTTGAATATCTGCAGCGGCATGGCAAAACGGCAGTGGACGCCCTGGCAGAACACTTCTCCACCACCGGCACCACCATCCGCAAAGACCTCACCCTGCTGGAAGACGAAGGCGAGGTGATCCGCACCTACGGCGGCGTGGTGCTCAGCCGCGACGACGGCGACCAGCCGATCGACCGTAAAACCCATATCAACAGCGAAAAGAAACGCCAAATCGCTTACGCCGCCATCAAACTGATTAACGACGGCGACTCGCTGATTTTCGATGCCGGCAGCACGGTGCTGCAAATGGTGCCGCATCTGGCGCAGTTCAATAACATCACGGTGATGACCAACAGCCTGCATATCGTCAACGCGCTGGTGGAACTGGACAACGACCAAACCATCCTGATGCCCGGCGGCACCTACCGCAAAAAATCGGCCTCGTTCCACGGCAGCCTGGCGGAGTCGGCGTTCCAGAAGTTCAGCTTCGACAAACTGTTTATTGGCGCGGACGGGGTCGATCTCAACGCCGGCGTCACCACCTTTAACGAGGTGCACAACGTCAGCAAGGCGATGTGTGAGGCCGCCAGCCGCATTATCCTGCTGGTAGATTCGTCGAAATTCGGCCGTAAAAGCCCGAACGTGGTGTGCGACCTGAGCGCCGTGGATACGCTGATCACCGATAAAAACATCAATCCGGATTACCTCGCCGCGCTGCAAGCGAAAGGCATCAATATCATTTTGGTAGGAGATTCCGATGAGTAACGCCACTGCCCTGCTGGCCTTTGCCCGCGAAACGCTGGAAATTGAGCTGACCGAAGCGCAGCGCCTGCTGGCCAGGTTGGACGACAACTTCGTCTGCGCCTGCGAGCTGCTGCTGAACTGCCGGGGCAAGGCAGTAATTTCCGGCATCGGCAAATCCGGCCACATCGGCAAAAAGATTGCCGCCTCGCTGGCCAGCACCGGCACGCCGTCGTTCTTCGTCCACCCTGCAGAGGCGCTGCACGGCGATCTCGGCATGATCGGCGCCGACGACGTGGTGGTGTTTATCTCCTATTCCGGCCGCGCCAAGGAGCTGGATTTGATCCTGCCGCTGCTGGCGGAAAATAACATCCCGGTGATCGCCATTACCGGCGGCAAAGAGTCGCCGCTGGCGCTGGCCGCCGCCTGCGTGCTGGACATCAGCGTCGAACGTGAGGCCTGCCCGATGGGGCTGGCGCCCACCTCCAGCGCGGTCAATACGCTGATGATGGGCGACGCGCTGGCGATGGCATTGATGCGCCAACGCGGGTTCAACGCCGAAGACTTTGCCCGCTCCCATCCGGGCGGCAGCCTGGGCGCGCGCCTGTTGAACCGGGTACATCACCTGATGCGCACCGGCGATCGCCTGCCGCAGGTCAGTGAAAACGCCAACGTGATGGAAGCGATGCTCGAACTGAGCCGCACCGGGCTGGGATTGGTACCGGTGTGCGATGCGCAGCAAAAAGTGGTGGGGGTATTTACCGACGGCGACCTGCGCCGCTGGCTGGTGAAAGGCAATAGCCTGCAGGATACGTTGGGCCCGGCGATTACCCGCCCCGGCTACCGCTTGCCGGAACAGTGGCGCGCCGGAGAAGCGCTGGAAGCCTTGCACGAACAGCACATCAGCGCCGCACCGGTGGTCAATCTGGATGGCGTGCTGGTGGGCGCCATCAACCTGCACGATCTGCATCAGGCCGGCATTGGCTGAGTGCGTTACCTCGGGGCGCAGGCAGTTGCGCCCCAGGCCGTTTTATTTCCAGTCGGGATTGCTCTCGAACTGTTTTTTCAGCAGCGCCTTCATGTCGTCGTCCGGCTTGCCCAGCCATTGGTATTTGGCGTACTTCTTCAGATGGTCGATCGCTTCCGGTTTGTTGGCGACCTCTACCCGCACGCCCCAGGCCTGGGATTTGTCTTCTTTAAACGCCACGATCAAAAAGTTGTTGGCGCAATCGTGCGGCTTGCACAGATTGCCCACCAGGTAGTTCTGCCCCTTCCAGCTCAGGCTTTGCGCCGGAGTGGAAGTGCCCATCCCCTTGCGCGCCCAGCCCGGCAGGCGAGCCTGCCCCTTCACCATGTTCTGCCAGCTGGTTTGATAACCCGGCTGCTGGATCACGTCCGAGGTGGTAACAATCTGCTGGGCAACGCTGCCCGCACTGAGACTGAGTAATGCGCCGAAGATGGCGCAGCGAAGTGCGTTTTGTCCTGTCATGGCCTTCTCCCTTGGTTAAATCCGATCGTACCCGGCGAACGCCGGGCATGGATCCAGTCTGACCACAACAACGGCAAAAAGTTGACTCACCACCACGCGTGAAAATGATGCACCGGCCCGATGCCGTGCCCCACTTCCAGGGTATCTGCCTGCTGCAACGCCTTTTGCAGATAGTCCTTGGCGGCGGCGACCGTGCCGGCCCAGTCTTCATGACGCGGGCGCAACGCAGCCAACGCGGCGGAGAGCGTGCAGCCGGTGCCGTGCGTATGACGAGTCGCCACGCGCGGTGCGGTGAAGCGCAGTTCCTGCTCTGCGCTGAACAACCAGTCCGGGCTTTCGTTTTCGCTGAGGTGGCCGCCCTTCATCAGCACCGCCTGGCACCCCATGGCCAGCAACGCCCGGCCCTGTTCGCGCATCTGGCGCTCATTTTCCGCCGGGGCGCACGCCAACAGGGCCGCCGCCTCCGGCAGGTTCGGCGTGATGATCGACACCTGCGGCAGCAGTTCGCGGCGGATAGACTCTACCGCTTCCGGCGCCAGCAAGGGATCGCCGCTTTTCGCCAGCATCACCGTATCCAGCACCACGAACGGCGGCCGGTAATGCCGCAGGCGTTCGGCCACCACCTGCACGATGTCGGCGTTGGCCAGCATGCCGATCTTGGCGCTGTCGATACGCACGTCGCTGAATACCGAATCCAGCTGGGCGGCGACAAACGCCGGATCGATGTTATATACCGACTGCACGCCACGGGTATTTTGCGCCACCAGCGCGGTGATCACGGAAGTGCCGTAAGCCCCCAGCGCAGAAAAGGCTTTCAGATCGGCCTGGATACCGGCGCCGCCGCTCGGATCGGTGCCGGCGATGGTCAAAGCGTTAATCCGTTTCATTGCAGCTCCTCCGCACGCAGTTGATACAGGGCGTCGAGGAACGCCGGGGTAAAGCTGCCCGGCCCCGCAGCCCGATGCGTGGCCCGCTCGCCGCAAAGCGACATCACCCGGCAAGCGGTCGCGACATTGTCCAGCCGCTCGCCCGGCAGGCTGCAAAATGCCGCCACCACCGCCGACAGAGCGCAACCGGTGCCCACCACCCGCGTCATCAGCGCATCGCCACCGGCGACCGCCCAGTCGTGCCAACCATCAGTGATGTAATCCACCACGCCGGTTACCGCCACCACCGCGCCGCTGAGCTGCGCCAGTTCCCGTGCCGCCGGCAAGGCCGCCAGCGAGTCGTCGGTACTGTCTACGCCGCGCCCGGTGGCCTGCCGGCCGCTCAGCGCCATAATTTCAGACGCGTTGCCACGGATCGCCGCCGGCTTTTCGCCCAGCAAACGACGGGCAAAGGCGGTGCGATACGCCAACCCGCCTACCGCCACCGGATCCAGCGTCCAGGGCGTTCCCGCCAAATTGGCGGCCTCTACCGCCGCCAGCATGGATTCGGCGCGCGAGGCATTGAGAGTGCCGATGTTGATTAACAGGGCACCCGCCAGTTGGCTGAACTGCGCCGCTTCGGTCGGCTCCACCACCATCGCCGGGGAAGCGCCAAGCGCCAGCAACACGTTAGCCGTCAGCTCCTGCACCACTTCGTTGGTCAGGCAGTGAATCAGCGGGGGATGTTGTTTGAATTGGGTCAGACAAGCCGCGGCGCGGGCGCCGGGTAAAGCATCAGGTCGAGCGAACATATTCCTCCCAACCGGCGTTCAAGAAGGCGGGTACCGGTTGGGGCACCGAGACTTCCCTACGCTGGCATAATCCAGATCAGGTAATACGGGTAAAATCTCAGCCCCTTGGGGCACCCCGAGTCTTTGAAAGTGTTAAGTTTTTTCAGCTTTTCACTGTAACCACTAAGAGATAATCATACCCTATAAATTAACCTGTTGACCACACCATACACCAGATTGTTGTACAGTTATATTCGACAGGTTTTAGGCCTAACCCAAAACCAGCAATGGATTGTCTATGCGAAAAGAAATATCGAAAATTATTAGTATAATAAAAAACAAACTAATAAAAGTTTAACTTTATCATTAAAACAAACCAAAAAAAACTTATGACACTAAATAAAACTCTCTAAAAGCTAATACCCAATTATTAGTTAAGGGAGTTTACACTTGATATCTTCCTCAACTCAACTAAGAGATCATGATTATTATCCAAGAGCCAGTGTAATATTTCAGGGTTATATCTTAATGTATTTATTATTTTGCTTAACATTCAATGGCGTAAATTCTTAACACTTGAAATGATATATATTAAACTTCACATAGTTACTTTTAAATTAACACATAATCATAACCACCTCGCAATTATTTTTAAAATCAAATAAATTGACTCTGTAAGCCCCCCTGTAGCAGGCTGTCGACTTTACAGCTATTTCACTTTCCATGGAGATAAGACCATTACCTTGGTTTTTTGAATACCTCACTCGTGACTTGTTATCTACCGGTCTGCACAATAGACACCCTTTATATTTTTTAAAGGCCGGGTAGAAAAAAATCGCGCATTGATTATAGAATCCGAATAGGTTTTATCGGTGATTTAATTCGGCGTTCCGAAACGGGATTAGGGTTAAAGGTATTATATATCATAACGCATGAACGTTGGTTGTTTCTGGTCACGGTTTTATATATAGATCTTCCCGAAGAATCATTCTGTTATGACTATACAAGCCCGGATGAAAAATATAGTACTAAATACTTTCCTGATGGCCATGCAACAAAATAAATCGCAAAAAAATTGCTAATAAGGCCGTCCATCGAGCGGCCTTGTCGGCACTAGCGTTTGTAATTACCCTTGCTCGCAACCTTGGTACATAGATGACTCAGTTAGCTATTGACCGCCATAGACTTTATTGCCCATCTACAATACGAGCCGGAACACCTGCAACGGTTTTACCCTCAAGTACGCATTCCAGAACAACTGATCCTGCAGCTACCTTGGCATTATCCCCAATATTAATGTTGCCCAATATTTTGGCGCCAGCACCAATGGTAACGTTATCCCCAATTTTAGGATGACGATCACCATGTTCTTTTCCTGTACCACCCAATGTTATACTGTGAAATAGCGAAACATTATTCCCAATAATTGCCGTCTCACCAATAACAAGACAATGTGCGTGGTCAAACATAATACCCGAGCCAATTTTTGCTGCAGGATGGATATCAATTGATAAAACTTCTGACATGCGGCTCTGAATAAATAGCGCCGTTTCTTTTTTTCCTTGAATATATAACTCATGAGCTACGCGATAGCATTGCAAGGCGATAAACCCCTTAAAAAAAAGCATTACCTGCAGGTATCCATAACAAGCGGGATCTCTTTCTCTGAAAGCATGTAGATCAGACAGCGCCTGATTAATAACTTCAGGGTTATTATTATAAACTTCAACGACAATTAGATACCAGTCTCTAAACCGGTCTTCATCCTTATTCAGTTTGTCCACGACACACCACGCAAGAGACGCATTAAAACTCGAGTGTGCAAGAATAGACTTATACAAAACCTGGTTGATAAGTGGATTTTTTACAAGAGCCTGACGAGCCTCTTGCTTCAAAATATTAAACATATAGGTAGATTCACCTACTTCAAGATATTCATCATTTTTAAAAAAACGCATGTATATGCTCACCTTAAAGTAAATTAAATTGTAGCCAAACCCACGCAGGTCGCCAGCTCATCAATAGCAGAAAAAAGCGTTTCGATTTCTGACAGTTCATTATAAATACAGGCAGAAATACGAATAACTTCACCCTGTGCTTTTTCAGTTACAAAGGGCTGTGCGCAAAGATAGCCACTGCGACACATGATGCCCCATGAATCACTCAGCAAACGAGTCAACTCCCCCGCCGGAATACTGCTGTCAAACTTCACGGAAAATATCGCATGCCGGTCCTTTGTATCGTGCGGTCCAAGTAACGACAGGAATGGGCGTTCTGCAATAGATTTCAACATCGCCTCTGACAATGCCCTGTCATGAGCACTTCTCAGGCTTTCATCACACTGCAGCAAGTAACGCACAGCGGCCCCAGTGCCTAATACAGAAGCGATAGCGGGTGTGCCGGCTTCAAGGTGGTATGGCGCACGTCTATTTATCTGCTTTTTCGCATCAACCCAATCCACAGTTCCACCGCCGTATTGCAGCGGTTTCAATTTTTCCAGTAAGGCATATTTTCCATATAGAAGACCCACTCCTGTTGGACCATACATTTTATGGGCGGAAAATGCCGCAAAGTCGACATCAAGCTGGTGAAAATCAATGCGCTCATGCGGCAGTGACTGAGCAGCGTCCAGGACGATAACAGCGTCAGAGGACGCCCTGATTAATTTCACCATCAGCCCGACCGGATGCACCGCCCCCGTGACATTTGAACAGTGAGTTAATGCCACAACGCTTGGTTTTAGCGACAGTAACTCGCGAAAATGGTCCAGATCGAGCCGCCCTTCCGCAGTAGTGCGAATAAAGCGCACGTCAGCTGTTTGCCGCCAGGGAAGAATATTTGAATGGTGAGCATCCTCATTGACCAGGACAATGTCCTGCTTGCTGAGCTGCAGCCCATGCGCAACGATATTCAGAGAATGCGTAGTATTTCCGGTAAAGACCAATTCATTGGCTTGCGCGCCAATATAGTTAGAAATATCCAACCTTGCATGTTCATAATCATTCGATGCTTCATCGGAAAGTCGATGCTTACCGCGATGTATATTGGCTCCATTAAAGGTATAAAAATCACTGACCGCCTTAATAACCGCGCGAGGCTTGAGCGTAGTGGCGGCATTATCGAGATAAATAATGCTATTACCGTCAATCTCTTGCTGTAGGGCTGGGAAATCAGATTTACAGACCGGGGAATGGCTCACGGTTTTACCTCATGAAACTGAGAAATACAGGACTGGAATTTTCCACTGCGCTCACAGGGGATATAATCCACCGATAGATATTCAATATCATCGGTACCAATCAACGTACCGACGACATCCTTTATTCGAGCCAGGGTTAACGCATTAAACTGCTCATTAGCGATAAAGCGGAAGGTGAATTTCCCTGCCTGGTTTTGCTCCATTTTGTAGAGGTCGATCCCCGGAGCATCACCCACAGCAGAATCTAAATCGGTCGGCGAAATACTCCTATTTCCCACCAGCAGATTCTGCGTTGCCCGCCCCTCGATCACCACGCGGGGTAAGGTACTACCGCAGGTACAAGAACCTGCGACAAAGCGATAGAGATCGCCAGTGGCATAGCGAATACGCGGGATGAGTCCATCATCGATGGTTGAAATGACCAATTCTCCTGGCTGGTTCTCCTGTACGTCCTCCCCATTTGCCAGCAGCTCAACGAAATAATCCTGGTTGTTGAGATGCAGGCTGCCGTGGTGGCATTCAAAGCCCAGATAACCCAGCTCTGACATGCCCAGCATGTTGCCCACCGGCACATCGTCACCGAAAAACTGGGTGATTTGCCGCCGCGCCACGTGGGTCAGTTGCGTGTAACCGCAGATGATGTGCAATTTGTTACTGCTGCTGATAGTCCTGCCCAGCTTCGCGGCCTGACGCGTCAAAAATGCCAGATGTGTGGGGTCCACCACCAGAATGTCCGGATTGTAAAGCGCGATTTCATCCAGCGCTTGATTGATCATCCGCAGAGGGGTCGCCAGCAGGTCGTGCGCCACCGGTAGGACCAATGTGCCATCTGCTAACGTGCGTTCTTCCATTGTACTCAAGCCAATACCACACTCGACATCTGAACAGTTAGGCGGCGCATAACGACACAGCTTGAGCTTTTTCCCGGGCAGCCAGAGCGAATTAAACTTCTCATTTACGCTCAGGCTGGTAGCCTGCCGACGCGCCAGATCAAAGGAGAAAATCGCGCTGTTCAACCGCTCGCCCGACGTCCCCGAACTTTGAAAACGCATGACGTGCGGTGAGTTCAGGGTGTAACCCGCTGCCAATACGCCAAACGGATAATTTTTTCGGTAATGCATCTTACGCGTGACGGGCAGGCGCTTAAACGCCTGTACTGAGTCAATGGCATCGGGCACGATGCCCGACTCATCGATATGGTTACGGAAAAAACGCGCATGCTGATAAGCATATTCAATCTCGCGTTTTACATCCTCAAAATTGCCTGAATCGATCATGTCATTGCCACCATAATGGAACGTGGAGTTTTGAAAGGTCGCCGCCCGTGTGACATCGTCTCGTTATCAATGATCAGAATGTCCCCTTCTTCCCAGTCGAAGACTAACTCCTCCTGCTGGTAGGCCGCCCGGATGGTGGCCAAATCCGCTGCTGGGATCGGAGTACCGTCACCAAACAACGTGTTACGCGGCAGATCAATTTCACAGAACTCGAGACGTAATTCCCGCTCCGTCTCCGGAGGGAGGCTACTGACATGAAACAGGTGGGCCTGGTTAAACCAGATCCCCTGACCGCTGTGTTTATCGCGTATCGTAGCCTGACAAACCTGACGCGTGCGAAGCCTTCCCTCGCTCAGCCACTCAAACTGGATGCCGTTTTCAGTGCAATAACGTTCAACTTCGCTGACTTCCTCCGTCTGGAAGACATCCTGCCAGCTCAAATCAAGCCCCAGGCCATAGTTACGCACATACATAACGCCATGTCGGTCAAAGCGTTCGATCAGACCTGCCGGTAAGCATTGGTACATTCTTTTACTGTCTGCTAAAGGGGTTTGTCCCCCGTCACCCGGTTTAACCGCGCAGTAGAAAAATAGACGCGTGGGCCAGTTCTGCGTGTAGGACATTTCATTGTGCTGAGGAATATGCTGATCCGCCGGGTATTCGGTTGAGCTGTAAATCCCCGCACTGATGCTTTTACGCGGCGTTGACCGGTGGGTGTAGTTCAGCAACGTGCCCTGTGTCGCCTCAACCACCTGACGGAAAGCGTCGGCATCGGTTACGTTAAATCCTCGTAACAGCAGCGCGCCATTCGCGTTCAGCCATTCGGTCATCTGCTGCAGGTGTTCCAGCACCCAAGCGTGCGCAGAAACGTCTTTACGATCGGGTATGACCATTTTTCCCCGCCGTGTTTCATCCACCAACGGCACCAGTGTTACGCCTTGATGCAATGAGACTTTCACTACCTGGCGACGACCGCCAAATCGCGTTTCGGTTAACATGATTTTACCTCCTGATTTTGTGCCAGCGCCGTATCGATCTGCACACTCAGTCCACTCACAGTGGCATCCATAAAGACAGAGCGCAGGTTAAAAGGGATCGTGAACTGCTGACGGATCGCAGCCACCAGCCTTGTTGCAACCAGTGAATGGCCACCGATATCAAAAAAGTCATCGTGCTGGCCGACTGAGGCGACCTGAAGCAACGATTCGAATATTCCGGCAACTGTTTTCTCTGTGTCACTTTTCGGCGCCACATAATGGCTGTTATCGCCGGAATGCAGCGATTCGGGATGAGGAAGGAGTGAAATATCAATTTTCCCGTTATGGTTGAGCGGGAAACGAGACAACGCGACGACGTACGACGGCAACATAAAGTCCGGCAATTGCGTACTGAGGTAATCGCGCAGCGCAGGTTGCAGACCAACCGAACAGTCCTGCAACACCACATAAGCCACCAGATGTGCGCTGGCAGACTCACCCTGTTCAATGACGCAGCTATCCAGCACTTCGGCATGACGACGCAAAATCGCTTCGATCTCGGCAGGCTCCACCCGGAATCCACGGATTTTCAACTGTCGATCGATGCGCCCCAAGAACTCAAGCCGTCCGTTTGGCAAGCGGCGAACCTTGTCTCCGGTGCGGTATACGCAACCTTCGTCATGCCACGGATCCGCAATAAAGCGCGCGACATCCCGCTCTTCCGCGAACACATAGCCGGTGCTGACGCTTTCCCCCCCGATATATAATTCACCAACCGCACCATCCGGCAGCAAATGGCCATACGCATCAACAATGTAAGCACGCACGTGGCCTAACGGCTGCCCCAACGGAACGGTAGATGCCAGTGCCACATCCACGTCAGTTTCGACAACGCCGGCAATCACCCCCACGCAGGTTTCGGTCGGGCCATAATGGTTGAAAATCTTGCAGCCGTGGCTGAAGGAATTGAACAAACGCCACATCCCCCAGCTCAGCATTTCTCCGCCCAGCACCAGCGTTTTTTCTGGCATCAAGCGAGCCGGCTCCTGACACAGAGCAAACAACGAGGCTAAATGCGCAGGCGTGATCTTCAGAACATCAAATTGCGTTATTTCCATAAACGCGATTTGTTCCTGGGCTTCTTCCGCTTTAGAGTGCGGAGACATGATGATGCAACCACCGCTGGTTAACGCCGGGAAAATCGTCGTGTTACCTAAATCCGTGGTCAATGGGCCGACAGAAAGATAGACTAACGGACCTTTTATGCCGATACGTGTCTTAACCCCATCAATGTAGCGCGCGAGCGCGCGGTGCGTTACTTTTACCCCTTTAGGGTTACCCGTGGTGCCAGAGGTGTAAAGAATGTAAGCAAGCGCATCGGGGTGGATCGTCACCTCCGGCCCGCTCGACGGATACACTGTCGCGGCTTCCAGCACGGCGGACAGACGAAGTGTAGCCTGTTCGCCAATAACATCGATTTCACTGCCGTCATCCTGAATCAATAACACTGGCGTGGTTTGCTGGAGCAAGGTTGCAACACGCTGTTCAGGCATAATGATATCTAACGGCAGATAGGCTGCCCCCGCTTTATTAACGGCGATAATCAGTGCTAAAAGGTAATCACTGCGTTCCAGCCGTAAAGCCACCGTGGAACCGGGAACAACCCCTTTAGCGACCAGCGTATTGGCAATCTGGCTGGTCAGCGCATCAAGCGAACCATAACTCCAGATACGATCGTTAAAACGTAAAGCAAGCGCATTGGGCGTTTCCTGCGCTTGCCGAGCAAAAACCTGCGTCCAGGGTTCAGAGGCAGCCAGTGCAACAGGAGCAACCGTATTCTGCAACAGCTGTTGCTGTTGAGCCGTGTTAAGCAGAGCGAAATGCCCGAGAGGTTGTCGCGCATTCGCCAACAGTGCATTGACTGATGCATTAAAGGCTTGAGAAATCGCCTGTATGCCGGCATCGGGAATAGTGCCATTGCGCACATTCAGCGTGCAGCGCAATACCTCACCGACCTGTACCTGCAACATCAGATCGGTATCAAAATCAACGCGCGGCTGCGACTGGTTACACCAGTTAAGTTCTGCCAGGCTGATTGCCATTACTGCTTCATCAAAATCAAAAGCAACATTTACTTTCTTGCTAATCTGATGAAGACCACTGGAACGTACCTGCACCAGCGGTTCATAACGTGATAAAGCGTCCTGACATTGCGTCAATAATTGTGAAAAATCATGGGTTGGTAACGGAGCCAGATTGAGCGTGACCGGCGCACTATAACGGCCAAGTGAATGCTGCAATTCAGCAAAAGGCCTTCCGAGCATGTTCACGCGAATGCTGACAGCATCAGGAGAGCCACAAAGTCGCCACAGACCCGCCGTCCAGCAGGCCAGAAACACCGCTTTTTGCCCCACCCCCAGCCGATCAGCAACCGCCATCAGGCCCGACTGTTGCTCCACGCTCAGCGACAGTGGATGACGGCTAAAATCCGTTCTCTCTGATTTCATCTCCAACGGCAGGTTCAATGCAGTGGCGTTTGCCAGCTGTGTCTGCGCGTAGGTATCACCTTTATTAACGTGGCTTTTCTGATCTTCTTCCCGCTGCCACTGGGCAAAATCCACATATTGCACAACATGGTTTTCCCCCACGGCCATTTGCTGGGTCAACGCATGATATTCAGCCGCAACCTGCTGCATCAGCAAATTCCCGGATAGCCAATCAAAGCCTATCGCAGGTACCTTGAGCAGCAATGTGTGATGATCTTCCCAAGAGAGTAAGCTCGCATTAATCGCATCATCACGATTGACAACCTCACCGCTTTCTAGAGCAGCCATTTCGCTTGCAATCACTGACTGTCTTTCGGCTTCCAATAATAAAACTATCTCATCGAGATGCAGTAAGGCAGTATCACTGATTACCATCAGTGGATTTTTACTCTGACTTTGCAGTGTTCGATAGTGGGTGCGAAGGATTTCATTTTTCTCAACAATGTTATTTAGCGCCTTATTAAGAAGAATCTTATCCAGCACACCTTTAATATCGAATCGCAAACACAGGGTACGGAGCTTTTCATTTACGCGCTCAGCACAAAACACGTCCTGCTGGAAAGATAATGGGAAACCCTCCCATGTATTATCGGGCATTAATGTCATTTTATTTCCTCCAAAGAATTTGAGTTAGCTGACTATCTCATTCCAGACACGTATCTTATTGCCACCAAAATACTCTGCGACCATTTCCCAGAATGCGCCGTATTGGGCAGGAATATTGGTGCAGGTATGATTTTTGTGCGTGGGGGCATGTGCAAGCACATCCGCTAATTTTAAGGTCAGCAGTTTTTCGAAATATTCACGAGTAACAGTAATGGCTTCGCCGCTACGGCGATCTTTTAATGCAGGTATGCCATCGGCTTTCAACAGGTTGCGAAAGCTTTTACTGAGCGACTCATAGCTCATCACCGAAAAATGATAAACCAGGCTTTCAACCTGAGTACCCGTGCAATTACGCACTATCTGGCGCTGGGTTTCAGGAATATCACCGATTTCATCCGTATGCAGGCCCTGTGTGCCATAACAGCCGTGGAAAAGACCGGCCAGGCACACCTGCTCCTCACACGACATCCGGCACAATATTTCGTAAGTACGGATCAGATGATTCATCAGGGGTTCATCCAGATGAGCAACCTTGTGTACGCCAAGCGTAACGAAGTCATTCTGATAACGTTCAACGACTGTAGCTGTTTCCATCATAAGATCCTCGAACAGTTTGGTTATCGATTAATGTTTTTACGATTCTTTTGGAGTTGCATAACGCGTTGCCTGGCTGTCAGGTTTTTATCTGTCGGCACGAGCTGAGTTGCAGCTTGTTTTTCTGAATGTCCTTTTAACCACTGAGCCAACGAACGAATTGTGGTGTACTGGAATAAACTCATTACTGGGAAATTAAACCCTATTTCATCCTGTAATGCCCGATGCGTTTGGATAAGCCTGGCAGAGTCTCCCCCTGCATCAAAAAAGTTGTCCGTAAGACTAATTTCATTTCTATTTAAAACAATTCGCCAGACGTTTTTTACTTTCTCCTCAATACACATTCCATTTTCCGACGACATCTCAGTATCTTTTACATTCAACTTAGGTTCCGGCAATTTACTTTTATCAAGCTTTCCATTTACCGTTACCGGCATTTCATCAATCGTAATAAACAAAGCGGGAATCATATATTCAGGCAGACTCTGACTTAACGTTCCTTTAATCAGCGCAATATCTGGCTGAGTCATTGCCTGACCGACGATGTAGGCACAAAGCCAGTAATGGTGTCGTTCACCTTTTCTTGATACGTGCGTCGCCACAATGCCTTCACATCTCAGGATCGCCGCTTCGATTTCATCGATTTCGATGCGATAGCCATTGATTTTGACCTGTGAGTCCTGCCGCCCAAGGAACTCAATATTACCGTCGTCAAAGAACCGCGCCCGATCTCCAGTGAAATACATTCTGGCTGAAGGGGCGGCGACAAAAGGATCGCGACAGAATTTCTCCGCTGTGCGATGTGCATCACCGTAGTAACCCTCGGCCAGCACATCACCACCAATATACAAGTCGCCCTCAACCCCGACCGGTACCGGCAACTGATGCGGGTCCAGAATGTAGTAGCGTGCATTCTGAATTGGCTTGCCGTAAGGAATGCTACTCAGCTCTCTTTGATTGCCGGATGTCGGGAAAAAGTTGGACCAAATAACGGCTTCGGTGGCGCCACCCAGCGCGATCAGCTCTGCTTTAGGGCATTTTTCCGCCAGCCGGGTCGGCAGCGACACCGGGATCCAGTCACCGGATAAAAATGCCAGCCGGAGATGCGGGTTACCTGTTACATCCAGATAAGGGATAAGTTGATCGAGGATCACCGGCGCCGAATTCCAGAAGGTTATCGCTTCCCGGCTGACAATCTGGCTCAGGAGTTCAGGGTTACGAATTTCTTCCCGGCTCGCTACGCGCAGCGTCGCACCCGCTGCCAGCGTGCCCATCATGTCATAAACGGAAAGGTCGAATGCGATCGACGTGACAAACAGAAGTTTATCCACGGGAGAAACCGCAAACGTGCGATTAACCCAGTCAATCAGGTTGACCGCCGGTCGGTGTTTCACCGCGACGGCTTTCGGTATTCCCGTGGTACCGGAGGTAAAAATAATATAGGCACGATCATCCGCCGTAGCTGGATTGTCCGGCGGCGTGTCACACTGCATGCGATGTGCATCAGAGTCCGCCCAGATCAGCGTCAGTGGTACTTCAGCCTGAATGCTCAGCGCTTTATTACGCAAAGCGTCATCACTGATCAGGCCAGAAAAGTTGGCAACGGTGGCCATAAGCCGACAGCGTTCTGCAGGTGTCGACGGGTCGATCGGCACATAGACACATCCCGCCTTCAGCACTGCCAGTACGGCAATAACCATTGCCGCACCGCGTTCACATAAAATCCCTACATGAGCCCCCACCGGCACACCAGCATCACGCAGGCTCCAGGCCAGCTGGTTCGCACTCCGATCGAGCTGCTGATAGCTCAGCACATCCTGACCCGCAATCAGAGCGGTGTGGTCGGGTTGCCCGACAACACGTTGCGAGAAAAGCATGTCGATGCGCCCTTCAAACGCCACAGCCGTTTTCGTGTTGTTCCAATCCTCCACAATTTTCTGATGACACGCCTCAGATAACAGACCGACCTGAGACAGCGGTGCTCTGCTATTTGCCGTCAGATTCGCGCAAAATCCGGCCCAGGTCTGCGACAAATTCCTCGCCATAGCATCACTAAACCGCTGCGTATCGTATTCCAGGTTCAGCACCAGCCCGGTATTGTCGTAACGGAAAAACAGGCCGAGGTCAAAACGGCTGGTGCCAAGATCTACAGGCAAGAAGGTTGTCTGGCAGCCCTCCAACTCCAGAAGTGCCGGAGATACTAACAGTGACAGCATGACATTCACGGACGGTACGCCTTCAGCGGAACGTAACCCTTTCACCGCATTCAATACTGACTCAAAAGGCACATCTGCATGCCGCAACAGCTGAAGGGTGTTCTCTTTCGCGGCCTGTAGTAACTGTTCAAAGGTCATGGCGGCATGTGGCCGTCCGCGCGCAATAGCAGTATTAACAAAATTTCCGACCGTTCTGGCGTATTCCGACGGACGGGTATGTACTGGCAAAGCCAGCAACACATCGTCACTTTCTGACAGTTTGCCCAGAAATGCCCAGGTAACGGCCAGCAGACCGTGGAACAACGACCCCTGATGCTGCTGACACAACTTCAACAAAGAGCGTACCGTCTCCTGATCCACCGTGATGCTTAGCAGTTGCCCAACACCGGTCGTGCTTCGTTTAGCCGGTTTGTCGAAAGGTAAGCGTAAAAGCTCTGGTGGATTCGCGAGCGCCATTTGCCACCATTGCAGCGACTTTTCCTGCTCCATTTGCAGCGACGGAGTCAGCAAATATTGGGCGTAGTCATTATACGATCGGCAGCTCTGTATGGGGGCGTGCGGGCGGTTATAGCGGAACGAGATCTCCTCCACTAGCAGCTCCATCGATCCATCGGCCGCAATGTGATGGGTTTTGATATCCACCAAGTGCAAGGTGGGAGCAACAGTGATAATTTGCACACCGAAGGGTACATTGCTACTCAGTTCAAACGGCTGTCGCTGGAAAGCGCTGGACAGAGTTTTGGCCTGCTCCAGTGCCTGAACCAGCGGCATCTGGCTCAAATTTTTCTGCAACACGTTCACGCGGTGTTCGGCCAGTGGCACAGGTTGCAGGCCACGGTCGGACTCACCATATACCGTGTGCAGCATGGCATGGTGTGCCGCCGTTGCGGTCAGCGCCGCAATCAGCCGTTGGTTATCCAGCTCGCCCTGCAGTTGGAAAGTGTTTGCAATATTGTAACGCGGCGATCCCGGCAGCAGCTTTTCCAAGGTCCACATTCTGCGCTGAGAAGGTGTGCAGGACAGCTCTTCGCTGCTTCCGGCGCGATCGTCTATCACGTCGGATTGAGCTATCAATTTGGCTTGTTCAGCCAATGTGGACGCTGACATCAACGCTGCCAGCTCAATGCTGACCGAGAAGATTTCACGGATGTGATACTGCAAACGGGTGAACAACAGGGAATGCCCACCCAGAGCAAAAAAACTGTCATGCCGGCCAATCGTCGGCTGCTCTAACAAACGACGCCAGCACTGTGCCAGGGTTTCTTCAGTCTGCCCCATAGGATGCTGATCGTCGGTTAAGTGTGCCCTGACAGTTGCGGCTTTACGCAGGTAAGCCCGATCAATTTTGCCGTTTGGCAGTCGCGGAAGCTTGTCAAAGACCTGCCACTCTGAGGGGATCATAAACGCCGGCAAGCGTGCGCTCGCCCACGCGGCGATATCGGCTTGGTTTGTGCTGCCGCGCAGTTCGAGCGCACAGCGCAGAAACTTTCCGCGTGCGGGTGAATCGACCACCACCACCGCAACCTCTGCCACCGCGGGATGCTTTCGCATTGTTGCGTCCACTTCACCGATTTCAACGCGATGACCACGAATTTTCACCTGATCGTCACGTCGCCCCAGACACAAGATCCGCCCGTCGGCAAGCTGGCGACCAAAATCACCGGTACGGTACATGCGATAGGTGTCTGGTTGCCGTTTATCCGGCATAAATACGCTCTCAAGGTCGGGGCGTCCGTAATATCCGCGTGCAACACCCGGCCCGGCCACGTAGATCTCTCCAACCTCTCCGTGCGCGACCTCATTACCACTTTCATTCAGCAAATAGCAGTGGCGTCCCAGCATCGCAAGGCCAATGGTAGGCTGGTCATCGCTCGCCAAAACCTCGCTTACGGTGGAATAGGTCGTATCTTCCGAAGGTCCATATAAGTTGAAAATCTGCGCATCGGGGCACTGCGCGCGCAATACCAGCACTAAGCTTGCAGGCAGCGGTTCACCGGCTAGGTTAATCACCGAAAGCTGCTGTGGTAAATGCCCCAGCTTCGCCACTTCATTGAGCACAGAAGGCACTGTATTCAGCAGCGTCAGCACGTCGCGCCACTTCCAGTCAAGCAGCGATAAGCCATTTTCCAAGATGTGGATCATTCCCCCCGCGCTCAGCGGCACAAAGATTTCAAACACCGAGAGATCAAAGGTGATCGAAGTAGTAAATGCGACACTTGCCAGCTGCGATGACGAATAAAAATGATGCGCCCAGTAAAGAAGTGACAGTGCATTGCCATGCTCAATCATCACTCCCTTTGGCACCCCCGTTGAACCCGAAGTAAAAATAAAGTAAGCCAGTGAGTTTGACTGTGCAGGGTCGTTATTCAGAACATGGTCCAGATCGGCCAACGCAATATCTTCAATGCAAATGGCCGTGATATCACCAGGCAATGTCTCCGCCAGCAATCGCGTGGTAATGACACACTGAACCTGCCCTATCGTGATTAACTGCTCAATGCGCTGCTGCGGGTAACGTGGGTCAAGCGGCAAATAGGCGCAGCCGGCGGCCATAATGCCGATCAATGCAGCGGGTAAATTGCGATCGCGGGGTAAATACACCCCGACCGCCGTTTCCGGCATCAGTCCATGACTGCGCAAAGAGGAGGCAATAGCGCAGGCTTGCTCCCGTAACTCAGCGTAGGTCATCACACCGGCATCATCGCGAAGAGCAATTGCCGCTGGCGTGCGTATTGCCTGGCGAAAAAACGCGTTGTGTAAGCTGTATCCATAATCCGACGGACAGAAATGCCCGACAACGCTTGGAGGGTTATTCATCACAGTTCCTTCACTCGACGACGGTTATTAGAGAAACTCCATGACGGGAGAGCGTCAACGGGGTGCTGCTGGTGTTTGAGTCGCGCTTTTTCAGTGTCCAGCCACTGCATTAGCTGACAGAGGGGCGTTTCCGTGTTGGTTACAATCCGAGCCACTAAACCGACGAAACAATCACACAGTATCCCGACATCTTCCTGAGCAAAAAGGCCGTTACGATAGTCAAGCCCACCCTCCACTCCCGCACTATTACTGACGAGTGACAGCTTGATGTCATGGACGTCCAGTAGGAATTCAGCATCCAGCAGGCGAGACGCGATCCCATCGATATCCCACTGAGGAACCGGCACATCGTGCAAAACGAACCAGGAACGATAAATAGGTGACGATTCCGCATCGGAACGACGCGGACGGAGAAGACTCACCACCTGATCAAAGGGGATATCCTGATTGATGTAAGCATCAAGGCAGGTAAGACGTACCTGCTGTGCCAGTTGAGTAAAGGACTGCTCACGATCAAGATGAGTGCGGATCGCCAGGCTGTTGACCATGAAACCAATAACATTGGTCAATGCCGGATCCGCGCGGTGGCCCGCAGGCGTACCGACAATGATGTCATCCTGATGGCACCACCACCCCAGAACCAGCTGCCAAACCGACATGTAACCCATGAAAGGCGTAACACTCAGCGCAGAACACAGGTCAGTGAATGCCGTGGCAACCGGTGTTGTGATATGGAAGACATGGCGCTGTCCCCCCGTCGCCGGCTCACCCGTAACGATCGGCAATGCCAGGACGGGTAGCGCACCACCCAGTTGCTTCAACCAATATTCACGCTGTGCGGCAAACGCATCGGTTGCAATCTGGCTTTGTTCCCAGCAGCAAACGTCAAAGAAATTGAGCGCGTCAGCCGGCAAGTGCAGCGGTTGACCATTGAGCAAGGCGCGATAACGTTGACTCACTTCTTTGATCATGATGGCAGTAGACCAGCCATCCCAGATGATATGGTGTGCAACCACAATCAACACATGTTCACGCGGAGAAAAACGCAGCAGATGTAATTTGAACAACTCGCCCGCATTAGCTTTAAGCGGGGTGTTCGCTTCGCGCTGAATATGCTGCCCGATAAAGTAATGGCGTTTGTTTTCTGCAACGTCGCTACAGTCGCTCATGCGGATAAGTGGTTGAGCGTCCGGGCGTAGCACCATATACGGCTCAGCGACATCGTCAGAGATCGCGCAGGTCAACACCGGATGCTGCTGAATAAACCCGGTCAGCGCCTGGGTGAACAACGCCACATCCAGCTCCCCCTCAAGGGCAAAAGGCTCCACCAAGTTATAGGTGGTATTACCTGGATAACATTGATCGTGGAACCATAAGCGTAGCTGCGCTGAAGACAACGGATAGCTATCACGCCGCTCTGCCTTTTGCACACCGGATTGACTTGTCTCATCGGAGCAAGCAGCAGGCTGATACTCTTCAACCACCTGGCTGATAGCACGCACGTTCGCGTGTTCGAACGCGGCCCGTAGCGGAAACAACGGGCACATCTCATGCCGGATGAGTGTAACCAACTCGGTCAGTCGGCGAGAATCCATGCCCAACGTAAACAGATCCTGCTCAACGCTGAACGTCGTGCATTGCATGATGGCCTGCACCAGCACCGCCACCTGCGCTTCAGTATCATTTTTCGCGGCAATCTGCTGTGGTGCCAAGTCAAGCAGAACAGGGGAAGGTAGCTGCTTAACATCGACTTTTCCATTTGCGGTTAATGCAAAGCCCGGAACAACCGTGATCAATTTCGGCACCATGTATTCGGGCAGTCTTTCGGCCAGATGCCGCCGCAGCCGTGCAACGCCATTCGGGCAATCTTCATTCAGGGTGACCCAGGCCACCAACAGCTTCGATCCTTGGTGCTGATGAGCGCCGACGATGCAGCCTGTCACACCATCGCATTTCAACGCAATCGACTCAATCTCACCCGTCTCGACCCTGAAACCAT
This sequence comes from Serratia sp. root2, assembly GCF_031931805.1. Classification (NCBI taxonomy): domain Bacteria; kingdom Pseudomonadati; phylum Pseudomonadota; class Gammaproteobacteria; order Enterobacterales; family Yersiniaceae; genus Serratia; species Serratia sp. root2. The sequence continues at coordinate 202,161 of NZ_JAUJXB010000003.1, read as the reverse complement.
TTATTTTGAGCTGGTTATCCAGTCTGCCCAGAAATTCGATGCTGCCATCAGCCATCCAGCGCCCCATATCCCCGGTGCGGTAGAGTTTCTCTCCGGTACGAGGGTGGCTGATAAAGCGTTTCGCCGTTTCTGCCGGATTGCCAAGATAGCCCAACGAAAGGCCGTCACCACCAATATACAACTCTCCTGCAACGCCTATTGGACGGATGCGCATTTGCTGGTCAAGGACATAGAACTTCTGGTTAGCCAGCGCTTTGCCGTACGGAATGCTGGCCCGCTGACGATCCTCGCGCACAATGGGGTGGAAGATTGACCAAATCGACGCTTCCGTCGCGCCGCCAAGGCTGATTTGCAACGCTTCTGGCAGAGTTTTTTCAATACGCGCAGGCAATGAAACCGGTATCCAGTCGCCACTCATCATGATCAGCCGCACAGAGGGTAGTGTTTTCCGATGGGATTCAAGCGCTGACACCAGCAGCTCCATCAGTGCGGGAACGCTATTCCATAGCGTGACTTGATACCATTCAATACGGCTGATCCAATGTTCCGGATCTTTACTCAACCGGGCATCCGGTATAACCACGGCACCACCGACGCTGAGAGGTCCAAAAATGTCGTAAACCGACAGGTCAAAAGTCGCTGAGGAAAGGGCTAATACCCGGTCATTACGATTTAGCTGATAACGGCGGTTGATATCTGACACCGTGTTATGCGCAGCGGCATGGCTGATCATCACTCCCTTCGGGGTACCGGTGGTCCCGGAGGTAAAGATGATATAGGCCAGTGCATCCGGTGACACCGCCACCTCCGCACAGGTCGCCGCGTGATGGTATAAGGCATCAGACAACACAATCCGCTGCAGCCCTCCAGGCCATTCGGTGGCCGCTGCACACTCCTCGGTAACCACGGCAATATGGATATCCGCCATGTTGAGTAAGGTATGCAGGCGTTCTTTTGGAAGCGAGGGATCTAACGGCACATAAGTGCATCCCGCGCGCAAGATTGCCAGGATGCCCGCAACCTGCTGCCAGCTCTTCTCCGCCACAATTGCCACCGCCGATGACGGAACCGCGCCCGCGCTCTGGATCCGTTCCGCCACTGCGGAGGTGAATCGAGCCAGTTCACCGTAGCTGATGGTGTCATTCCCAATGAGTGCGGGCGCTTCTGGCGTCACGTCTGCCCAGCGCAGGAAAGCCTGATGCAATAAAGCAGGAACGACCTCGCATGCGGTCTGGTTCGATGCAGCCACCACGCCTCGGTTAAAGCGCTCTGCCCACTGCTCACGCCAACTGTTGTCTTGCCAGAGTGCCGGGTGGTGCGCCATTTTCAGCAACAGCGTGCGGTAATCAGCGAACATATTTGCCAGCATAGCGGGGTCAAAAATACCGTCTAATACATCCCAGTTAATCAGCAGATCGCCGCCTGCTTCATACACCTGACAATCCAGCCAGACATGCGGCGTCTGTGAGATGCCGTCGATCAACTTGCCAAGACGGCTAATGATCGGTTTATCCTGCGCAGAAGGGAAAATCAGGCTGGTAAAGACATAAGGCATCAGCACCCGCTGCTCGCGCTGTTCTGCAATATCCCGCAGCACTTTAATTCCGTTATATTGCAGCGCTGCCAGATCATCCCACAGCCTTTTTTGCATCGCGCGCGCACGGTCGATAAATGTTGATTCTTCACGTAGATCGGCTTCAAACAGCAGTACCGAAGTAAAGTCTCCCATCACGTTATAAATGCCGGGATCAACCTCTAGCCGGTTAAATGCCGGAAGATTCAGGCAGAAGTGCGGCGATTCAGCCCAGACGGCCAGCACTTCCGAGTAGGCAGTGAGTAACAGGGTTGATGCCGTAACACCGTGGCAACTGGCACTCTTTTTGATCTGCTGCCATACATCAGCTGGCAGTCGTGTTTCTCTGCGAACAAAACGATGCGGCTCTAACGTATCGGGATCGGCAATTAAGGGTAACGCCGGGGCGGAAGGAAAACCCGCGCTCCGCGACTGCCAGTAAGCTTTTGCCGTGGCAAATGCACCACTGGCTTCCAGACGCTGTTCGGCCAGGACGTAATCACGAAATTCAACATCACAGCGCTCTGGCTGGTAGCTGGCATCCTGATAGCAGGCTTCCAGCTCACTCCAGAACAACGTGATACTCCACGCATCCAGAATCAATAAGTCGAAGCTGATATGCAGGCGCGATGTGCTATCCGGCATATGCGAGATTGATAAATCAAACAGTGGCCATTGACGATAATCCATCACCTGATGGGATTTGCCCTCACGCCACGCACTGAGGTAATCCGTGGCCTCCTGATGGGATCGGCTGCTGTAGTCGTTGATGGTAATGCGGTATGGCGGTACTTCAGGCAGCGTCCGCTGCATGCCATTATCATCGAACACCGTGCGCAGCATACTGTGCCGCTTGATCATTGCGTTTAGCGCCATCTCCAGGCGCGCTGCATCGAGTTGATAGCATTCGAACTCTTCATAAGCATGAGCAGCCATGCGCCTTTCCGGGTTCCCTGTATTGCGGGCAATCCAGTAGGCATACTGAATGTCCGTCAGCGGAAACGGTTCGAACGCGTCTTGCGGGGCCTTTAACAAGGCGGCCGCTATTGCGGCTGCCTCATTATCCTCAACCAACGCTGATGTATCATCAGCGCTTTCAGGAATACGTTGGTCTACCTCGCTAACGAAGGCGTCGAATGTAGGGAAATCTAAAATCATGCCCGGCGGGAAGACGCAGCCATACGCTTTAGCGCGGCTGGCGATCTGAATACTCAAAATCGAGTCCCCTCCGAGTGAGAAGAAATTATCGGTGGGCTCCAGCGTTTCGATACCCAGCGCATCACACCACAGCTGCTGTAACCGCTCTGCTCTTGTTGCGGGTTCCGCACGAGAGTCGGGTATACTGTTCTCATCACTCACGGTTTCGCGTTGATCCGCCAGCGGGGTCGCTTCAACCCAATGGCGCGTGCGATCAAACTGATATCCCGGTAATGGAAGTAGCTGACCGTCGGTGGTCAGAACGTCTGAAAACTCTTCATAACCGCAACACCACAGCCCTGCCTTCAGACCCAATAGGGTTTCATCCGGGTTCCGCATTACCCACGTGGCAGGCAGAACAGAAATGACATTGATTCCCTCCCGCTGCTCGACACGCGTGATTTCCTTTATTGCGCCGTTAAGAGATGTACCAGGCCCACATTCAATAAAGTGATAAGAGGGATTGACAAGGAGTGTCCTTATCCCATCAGCAAAACGTACGGTTCCCCGTAGATGTTGTACCCAGTATTCAGGATCCGTGGCCTGTGCCGTCGTAATCCACGTACCGGTTAAGTTAGAGATGAAGGGCTGTTGCGGCGCAGCTAACGTGATATCTGCCAGTACGCCGCGATAAGCCTCCAGGCATGGCTCCATCATCGATGAGTGAAACGCATGCGAGGTTTCCAGCATGCGGCAGCTGATATCGTCATTTTCGAGCTGCTGACGCAGTTTTGCGACCGATTCCTGCGGTCCCGAGACCACACAGAGTGACGGCCGATTAATTGCGGCCACCGAGATATCTGCTGGCAGGCACGGGATCAACTGCTGTTCATCCAGCGACACTGCCATCATGTCGCCCAGCTCCATTGCCTGCATCAGACGCCCGCGTGCCGCAACCAGCCTGGCAGCTTCAGGCAACGACATAATGCCGGACAGTGTCGCGCAGATATACTCGCCAATACTGTGACCAATAAAGGCATCAGGCTGAACGCCCATCGCCATGAGCTGTTTTGCCATCGCATAGGCGACAGAGAACAACGCCGGTTGTGCGACGGCAGTCTGTTCCAGCAGTTCAGCCCCATGCTTATCAAAGACCACAGTCCGCAGATCGAACTGAAGATGATCGTTAAACAACTCAGCGAGCTGGTCGAACGTTTCAGCGAATACGCTGCCAGGCTGATAAAAATTACTCCCCATACCGGCAAAATGCGTCCCCTGGCCAGGGAACATCAATACCCAACTGACAGGCTTCTCACTGCACATCGCCATCTGTTTAGTACGCTGTGGATCGTCCCCCAATCGTTTGCTGGCTTCCTCCAGCGTCTGTGCCATAACCACTTGCCGGTAGGGGAAGTCCTGATAGCGACGCCGCAAGGTATAGGCTACATCGCGCAGGGACAGATCAGGATGGGAGCCGAGGTAATCGGCTAATTGCCGAGATAAAGATTGCAGTGCCGTTTTGCTCTGCGCTGCTAAAGGTAAAACCAGATAATCGACTTGATGTGTGTTTTGTCCCTCGAGTACTACGGGCGGTTGTTCAAGAACAACGTGCACGTTGGAACCACCAATACCGAATGCGCTTACCCCCGCACGCCGCACGCCAGGTCGATACCAGGGCTGAGATACATTGACGACGCGAAAAGGCGTTTGAGAAAAATCGATACCGGGATTTGGGCGTTCAAAATGGAGTGTCGCCGGAACGAAACCCTGCTGTACAATCCTGGCGGTTTTGATTAGCCCCGCAATCCCGGCCCCCACATCCAGGTGGCCTATATTGGACTTCACCGCGCCCAACAAACAACTGTCGGCCTCAATATGCGGATAGAAAGCCTGACTAAGCGCAGCGATTTCAATAGGATCACCCATCGCGGTGCCCGTACCGTGGGTTTCTACATAGCCAATCGAGTCAGGTGTCACATCAGCCGCAGCATGCGCCATGCGGATAACCTGCGCCTGCCCATCGACACTTGGCGCCGCGTACCCAACCTTCTGCGCACCATCGTTATTGGTGGCCGATCCACGGATAATCGCGTAAATCCTGTCTCCATCGGCCATTGCATCTTCCAGGCGTTTCAGCAGGACCACTCCCCCACCATTGCCCCTCACCGTGCCTGAGGCCCGATCGCTAAAAGGCCGGCAATGGCCGTCACGCGAGAGAATGCTGCCTTCCTGATGGATATAGCCTTGCGAGAGTGGAAATTCCAGCGAAAACCCACCGGCCAAAGCCATATCACACTCTCCCGCCAGAAGGCTTTGCGCCGCCTGATGCACTGCCAGCAAAGACCCTGAACAGGCTGACTGGACCACCACGCTAGGCCCTTTCAGATTGAGTTTGTAGGAGATACGGTTAGCCGCATAGTCTTTGTCATTGCCAATCAGCAATTGCATCTGGCTGGTCTGGGACTTGATTTGTCGGTTCGCTAACACTTGCTGGGTCAGATAGCTGGCGGGACCGCAGGCAACATAAACCCCGACAGGGCAAGGCGGCTCATAACCGGCGTACCCGCCATCTTCGAGTGCATGCCAGGCGCACTCTAATAACAAGCGTTGTTGTGGATCGGTAATATCAGCTTCACGCGCTGATATTGAAAAAAACTTCGCATCGAAGGCATCCACATCATCGACCAAAAATGCGGCAGGAATGAAGTTGTCATCATTTTCAAATCGCGTATCTTCGGTTTTTTCGAACCAAGTGACAGCCTCTTTCGAATTACATAAATTATCCCAGAATTCATTAATATCTTTCGCACCTGGGAACTTCCCCGCCATTCCAATTATTGCTATTTCGGTGCCGGCATAAAGCGTGGCTACTGCCGAATTTAATTCAGACATGTTCACTTGCCTCATTAATCAGAATAATCAGAGATAATTAGCGCGCACAACCTTCACAACATCACCTAACCAAATATCCCGATTTTCATCCATCAGGAAATGGCCAGTATTATGTTCAATCACATTAATAGACGCATGACTCATCGTCGCCCAAGAATCAATATAATTACGGGGTATCACTGGATCTAAATTCCCATAACTAATATAAATTGGCGCATTTAGAATTCTGGGTTGTGCTGGTTGAAAATTGTCACTAGCACACAAATCACGCCTTATTGTATCGGCAAAAATAGAGAAGTATTCATCATCCGAAAATCCAGCATTACTTCTGTCACTGAGACTCGTTAAAGCATCAACCAATGCTTTATCAGATATATTTTCCCAGTCGATAATCTCTTTGCATACATAGGGTGCTCGTTGGCTTGCAATAAAAACGCCATCAACAACTATGCCCTGTTTTTCGAAACGATTAGCCAGTTCGTACGCCAACAGTGCGCCATAACTCACGCCACACACATAAAGTTTTTCAGCTGAAACTGGCCCGATCCTCGCATAAATATCATCAATAACAGATTCGACGCTGTTCATTGCCCGCTCAGGAAAACGCTCTTCCCGGCCCGCAATAACCGGGGCATAAACATTAGCGTATTTCCCAACCTCACTCCCCCAGCGATGATAGCGACCTGTACCACCTCCAGCATGCGGAAAGCAGATTAGATTATGCCGATTTTCAGGCGAGTAATGGCACTCACGAATAAACTGAGTTTTCATAATTATCATCTACTTACTTATTAAATAAAGACTCTGGCTTTGACCCTTTCAGTGCCAGTATGAAGGCAATTACCGCAAGACATGCTACTGACCCCATCAAGATATGCGGCGATCCATCATTCACTTCTGCAGCAAACTGCGTCGCAATACTGGCCAAAATCATGCTGATAAACATGCAAAACCCGGCGGCTGTGCCCGCTAATTCACGGTTAGCGCCGATTGCACTGGTCTGTGCAGCAGGTGCCGTTACACCGAAAAAGAAGCAAAACAGCATCGCAGGAATAACAAGCACATAAAGTGAAAGCGGCGCAATCAGTGTGAGAACCAAACCCGCAAAGCTAAATATAGCGCCGAGTAGACTGCCCCATTTCAGGCGCTGTGCCAGCAGAACAGAGTCTGGCAAACGGCCCGACAAAAGATTGCCAGCAATGACGCTGAGTGAGCAAATCAACAGCACAATACTGGATTCCGCTGCAGTAAAGCCAAATGTTGTCGTCAGCACAATGGGTGAGGTAGCCAGTATTATCATAAATGCAGACTGGGACAGTCCAAACTGGAATACATTTCCTGAGAAAATATGATTGCTGATTAATTGTTTATAGGCTTGCAGCAAGCTGAAGTTAGCATTATTTTCGGTAGTATTTCTGACAGTCGGTACCATAAGCACTACGCAAATCAATGCGACACAGGCAAATAAACCGATAAAGGTAAAATTAGATCGCCATCCGTAGTTATCCGTCAATACCCCCCCCAATGGCACGCCAATTAAAGGAGCTGTCATCATTGCAGCAACTAGACGTGACATTATTTTAGCTGCTTTCTCGCCTTGATATAAACGCATAATCATTGCTCGTGCTGCAACGACACCTGCCGCCCCACCCGCTGGTTGAATAACCCTGCCTAATATAACCATTTCGATATTATTCGAAAAATACCCGATAATGCTCCCCACAATCAGCACAAGCATACCAATAATCAGTAGTTTTTTATTTTCAAATCTGTCAGCCATTCTTCCGTAAAAGAGCGAAAAAAATGCAAAGCTCAACATTGAGAGCGAAATTGTCAGATTTGCTACTCCTGGAGTGGACGATAAATCTTTAATGATATTAGGCACAGAAGGCAAAAAAATCTGAAATGAAGCTGGCCCTAAAGCAGAAAGTAATACCAGCGTAAAAATGGCCGTTCGTTCTTTGTAACTGCTCATTTGATTCTTCACCATCCCAGGTACAGCCTTAGAATTATCACTCATGAACGCTCCCTATGTTGCTATTACAGTCACTATGTAAATAAGATTCAGCCAATCTTCAGCTTTTGTAAGTTTGATTAGTAAATCTGTATTGATAGACCTTGTCAATCACATGGCATTAACTTTATACCCACCTTTTTAACTTACAAAAAGTAACAAACAGCACAGAACCCATAAAAAATGCGGCCCGCGAAGGAAACGGTTGCATTTTCTTGCTTAAAAATAAGAAAGGATAAATCACTTATTAAAAACCATAATTTGTAGTTAAAAAAGTAAATTATATTGAAAAAAATAGAATTTTTAACCTAAAAAACAAACAAAAGCAGTCATTTGCTCCATAGTGATTTAGCAATTAACACTATGTTACGGCGATCTTATTCAAATAAAATGATTATAAATACATAAATTACAGATTTTATTTGATTGAGAATGTTAGACTTAGATCTAATCCCGCCAAACACATATCTAAAATTGACTATGACAATCGACAAAACAATATTATTAACCATAAAAATTACAATCATTAGTATAAAAAACCAGAGCAGTGATTTGAGTACAGGTTTAGTAATACCGAATGATCTGTAAAGGTGTCTATTAAATGAACTAATATAATTCATATTCTCTAATGATTGCGAGTGGAGGACTTTCGAATTTAGGAACATCAATAATTTGACCGATTTTACGTTAACGCCATAAGTTTTCGGTCAGGTAATTCTGCTGAATTATTTTTTGGTAGCTTGAGAGGGAAGTAAAATATTTATCGGGATTGAGACGCAGCACATTTTTGATCGTTGGCCTATAAGCAGGCCCCTGTAACCATTGTAAAAATTTCGCCAACTCCTTCTCAAGGAGCATTCTCGTTTCACACTTACTGCTCGATCAGGCGGAGATTTAATTTCACCTGCAACGCAGAGTTTGACTCATCGAATCTGTGTACCCAGCTTCAGGCTCCAGAATTGCTCGTTGAATGGCTTAAAATCGTTCTGGGTACGCAGAATGGTACATGATATCCGAAACAGCCATTTCTATTGAGGAGAGCATAATCCAGATCAGGTAATACGGGTAAAATCTCAGCCCCTTGGGGCACCCCGAGTCAAGTAGGCCATTATTGGGGTTGCTGCCGGTGAGGTCAATCGCGCTATAGTGTCAAAAAATAAAAAGGAGCTGCCATGCAAACAAGACCCTATAGAGAAGCCGATCGCCCGTTCTTGCGCACCCTTTATCTGGCCGCGCGCAAGGCGGCGTTCACGTGGCGCGATACCGAAGATTACCGGCTGGAGGATTTCGACCGCTCGACGCTGGGCGAGGATATCTGGGTGGCGGAAGATCAGGGAAAACTGCTGGGGTTCGTCTCGATTTATCGTCAGGATAACTTTATCCACAATCTGTATGTCGATCCTCACTTGCCGCCACGCGGCGTCGGCACGGCCCTGCTGCACGCAGCGGAGCGAACCTTTACCGCGACCGGTTCGCTGAAGTGCCTGGTGAAAAACGAGAAGGCGCTGGCGTTTTACCATAAGCATGGCTGGCAAAAGATAACCACCGGCAACGACGGCGGCGAAGAATACTACCTGCTGCACTCGCCGAAAAAATAGCCTCATCCGCCTTGCGGCAAACCTGAAAAGGCCTGACATCGTCAGGCCTCTGGCACGGCTCAGGCTACCAGCCGCAGGTTACCCTTGCAAAACGATATCCTGCATCGCCGGGATATAACCGTAATCGTACACCTCGCGCACAAAGGAACGGTCGCCTTCCAGCACAATCCGTACCGTGGGCGCCTCCGTTCCGCCGATACGGTAATCCTCGCCGACGGTCGGCACGCTGTCGATAAATGACGTCACCAAACCATTTGGCATCACGCAGTGCGAATACGTCTGGAAAGGCTGTTCCGGCGGGTTACCCAGCACCAGACCCGAGGCGTTCATCGGCGTGTAAGGCCCGGTAAGACTCTCGCTGACGAAACCGTACACCCCATCCGGCCCGGTAAGCCCTTCGGCATAGGTGAATTTATGGCTGATGGTGAACAGGTAATACTTGCCGTCCTGGAACACATAGTGCGGGCGTTCGGTCTGATCGTTGACACCTACCGCCGTAACCAGCGGCGGCAAAATCTCCCACTCTTCACCGCTGTGATCCTTCGCCACCGCCAGGCCGATGCAGCCCACCTGGAAACGTGCGCCCCCCACCTCTTCATGACCCGGCGGCACCAGCCCCAACTCATCCGGGCCAACCACATGCGAACCGCGATCGCCGGCTACGTTGCCTTCGAATACCATATACAGCTTGCCATCCTGCGGATCGATAAACGGGCTTGGGTCACGGAAGTTCCAGTAGGTATTCTGCGCTTCGGTCTGGTAATACACCCCATCGGCCTCGAACAGCGGTTTCACCTCGTTGAAGTCCTGCAGTTGCACGCCGTCATCCGACGTGACAATGCGGCCACGCACTTTGGCAATGGTGGCGCCCGGCGTCACGCAGGTGTAATACAGGTCGATGTCGCCTTCGTTATTCAACAGGATCGGGGTACCGGCCCATTCACGCGTCGTCGGTGAAACCCCTTCCGCCATCACCCGGCCACCGAAGATCCAGTCTTTGCCGGTACGGGAATACCAGTAGCACATGCGCGCACGGCCGTGGCGATCTTCCCAGTCACGCTTGATGTCGTAATTGCCATTGCCGTCAATGTACTGCGGGTCATGCGGATGGCGATCGGCGGTCAGCGTCAAAATCACTGACCAGCCGTTGACGGAGACCACGGTGCCATCCAGGGTGCGCAGCGGCATGGTGTCCCAGATGAATACGCTGTCGCTCATTACCGGAAAATCGGCGCTCACCAATGGTTGCGTGGTGGTCGGATCCTTTTCGTTGACTTTCAGCGCCTCTGCGCGGGTCCAAATGGTCGGTTTGTAATTTACGTTTGTCATAATGATTTCCTCTTGGCAAGTAGGCTCCCCCATGCCGGGAACGACGGCGGCACAGGAGCGGTGAGCGCGGCAAAATGTGACGCGCTGCGGCTGATGAGTGGCCGTGCCGCTATATTGCTAAATCGGTTTGGCTAATGCATGCGGTTAGGTTTGTGTGAGGCTTCAGACAAACCCTAAAGGTAAAAAATAGCGAAATAAGCGGGGTAAGAAAGAAGAGGACAAACGGATTAGCTGCCCTGTGTCTAGGGCCTTTCAGCGCTGCCCAGCGATAATGAGAATGGATTTCATTTGCGTTAAAGATTATCCTCCGATTTATCTCTTACAGGCTATTCAAGGAATGGACATGCAACAACAAACGGATACCCGTTTCCCGGACGCCGCTGCGGCGGACTACGATCGCCGTATTCTGACGCTGGTACCCGGCTATCAGTTCGCCCAGTCGCTGCTGACCGCCACCCTGGCACAGGCGCTACCGTCGCAGGCCCGACTGCTGCTGGCCGGTTGCGGCACCGGCAGCGAACTGATTACGCTGGCGGGCATCGGCCCGCAATGGCTTTTCAGCGCCGTGGAACCTTCCGCCGGTATGCTGGCAGCCGCACGCGCCAAAGCGGAAATGGCCGGCTGCGAACCGCGAGTCACCTTCCACCAGCAACCGTTGGACCAGGCGCCGCAAACGTTGCACGACGCCGCCGTTTGTTCGCTGGTGCTGCACTTTATTGCCGATGACGGCGCCAAGCTGGCCTTCCTGCAACAGTTGGCCGCGCGGTTGTCGCCAGGCGCGCCGCTGCTGCTGTTCGACTATCAGCCGGATGGCCTGCCGGTCAGCCACTATCAGCATTGGCTGCAAAGCGCCGGGCATTCCCTCGACGGCGCACGTGAGGTGATTGAACGCACCCGCAGCAACTGGCATCCGCTGGCAGCGCAACGCGCCCGATTGCTGCTGACGGAAAGCGGTTTTACCTCACCGCAGTTGCTGTGCGACGCGCTGGGTTTCCGGCTGTCATTGCTCTACCGCCGCGCCTGAGACCGGCATGCCACGCAGCGTCAGCCACCAGAACAGCAAAGCGACCAGGCTGACGCCCGCCCCCAGCCAACATACGCCGGGCCAACCCGCCACGGCGTAGACATGGGTGCTGGCAAAGGCACCCAGCCCGCTGCCCACCGCGTAAAACAGCATATAACAGCCCACCAACCGGCTGTGAGCCTGCGGGTGCGCGCTAAAAATCATGCTCTGGTTCAGCACATGAATCGCCTGCCCGGCCAGATCGAGCAGCACAATACCGGCCACCAGCCACGCCAGACCGTAGCCCAGCATGCCGAGCGGCAGCCAGGCCAGCACCAGCAACAGCAGGCAAACACCGCTCGCCACTTGCCCTAACCCGCGATCCGCCAGATGCCCGGCACGCACCGCCGCCAGCGCGCCAACCGCCCCGACCAAACCGAAGGCGCCAATCACCGAATGTGAAAAATTGAACGGCGCCTGGCTGAGCGGCAGCACCAGCGCGCTCCAAAAGATGCTGAACGCGCCAAACATCAGCAGCGCCAGCATGCCGCGAATTTGCAATGTGCGATCGCGCAGCAATAAAGCCAGCATTGAACGCAGCAACGCCGGATAACTGAGCGACGGCGGCGGTGTGCTGGGCGTTGGCAACAGGCGCGACAACACCGGCAGCAGGATCAACGTCACCGCAGCCGAGAAAAAATAGACCGCCCGCCAGCCGCCAATATCCGCCAGTGCGCCGGACAGCGTGCGCGCCAACAACAGGCCCAGCACCACCCCGCCTTGTGCTGCGCCCACCACCCGCCCGCGTTCATGCGGTGCCGCCAGGGTGGCGGCAAAGGCGACCAATCCCTGAGTCATGGCGGTGCCAAGCAACCCCACCAGCAACATACCTGCCAGCAATAGCGCGCTGCTGTCCGCCCAACCCACCACGCACAGCGCGGCCATTAACAACAGTTGCTGTATTGCCAGCAGCCGGTGGCGATTAATCAGATCCCCCAGCGGCACCACCAGCAACAGAGCCAGCGCACAGCCAAGCTGGGTGGCGGTGATCACCATCCCCACCGACGCCAGGCTGATGTTGAAATCATGAGCGATCGCATCCAGCAGCGGCTGGGCGTAATACACGTTAGCCACGCTGAAAGCGCTGGCCCCGGCCAGCAGCAGCACCAGCGAAACGGGCAGCCGACTGAGCGCGCGGCTTTGCGGCGTACAAATCGGATCCAGCGTTTTGTCACTCATCGTTCACCCTTAAAGTGGTTTCATTATTAAACCCAATGAACTTTACGCGCAGAGGTTTTATAATGCAACCAGATATCATGAAGGGAATTGAGCCATGAAACGTAAAAGTCTGGAAGATGCGCAGTGTCCGGTGGCACGTACGCTGGATGTGATCGGCGATTGGTGGTCGCTGCTGATCGTGCGCGACGCCTTTGACGGCGTACGCCGCTTCAGCGAGTTTCAAAAAGGGTTGGGGATGGCGAAGAACATTCTCTCCACCCGCCTGCGCACGCTGGTGGCGCACGGCATTTTGGAAATAGCGCCCGCTTCGGACGGCAGCGCCTATCAGGAATATATTCTCACCGACAAGGGCCGCGCCCTGTTCCCGGTGATCGTCGGCCTGCGCCAGTGGGGGGAAGATCATCTGTTTGCACGGGGCGAGGCGCACTCACATCTGGTGGAAAGCGGCAGCGGCCAACCTATCCCACGCATGACGCCGACCGGCCACGGCGGGCAGACTCTTACGCCGCTGAATACTAGAGTGGTGAAGGTCGGTGATGTATAGTCCGCGTTTTACGGGGAAACCATGCTGACTCAATCATCCATTCGCCTTAACAAATACATTAGCGACAGCGGCATCTGTTCCCGTCGCCATGCCGATCGTCACATCAAACAGGGCAACGTTTTTATCAACGACAGGCTGGCCGCCGTGGGCGCACAGGTATTTTTAGGGGACACAGTGAAGGTCAACGGTCAGCAGATCGCGCCACGTAACGCGGATGATCTGGTGCTTATCGCGCTCAATAAGCCGGTTGGCATCCTCACCAGCATGGGCAAGCACGAGCGGGATAACATCGGCGATTTCGTTAACCACGGCAAACGCACCTTCCCTGTCGGCCGCCTGGATAAAGACTCCCAGGGGCTGATTTTTCTGACCAATCACGGGGAACTGGTCAACAAGATCCTCCGCGCCGGCAATAATCACGAAAAAGAGTATCTGGTCACCGTCAACAAACCGCTGACCGATGCGTTTATTCAGGGTATGAGTGCCGGCGTACCGATGCTGGCTACGGTGACAAAGAAATGCCGGGTGGAGAAAGAAGCTCCGCAGGTGTTTCGCATTACGCTGGTTCAGGGGCTTAACCGCCAGATTCGCCGCATGTGCAAATATTTCGGTTATGAAGTCACCAAACTCGAGCGCGTACGCATCATGAACGTCGATCTCACCGGGCTGGCGCTGGGCGAGTGGCGGGATTTTACCGCTGATGAACGGCTCGAATTATTTAAGCTGATAGAACACTCTTCGTCTGAAGAGCCTTGCCTTGCGGAACAATAGCGCCGAAACGGAGCTATCGCCAGGCAACACCCCGTTGCCCAGCGACATCTCGATACCACAGAGACCTAATTCATCAGCAAATCAGAATGACCATTTGATGTTGGCATTGACCGCATTAACCTGAGTATCAGAACCGTATTGCCCCTGATAACCGACGGCCAGCGTGGTGGATCGCGACAGCTTCACGCTCACCCCGACATCAGCCACCATCAGATTGTCGTCAACCGCCTGCCCCTGGGTGACAAAAGCGTCACTGCCGGCAAATGCCATGCGCGATGACGTGTTTTTATCGCCGTAGGCATGCTGCCAACCCAGAGAGCCGTAAAGACTGACGTTTTTCGGCAGCTCTTTGATACCCCGCACGCCCAATGTCGAATAGAACGTATTCATCGTTTCATTACGGACGCTCAGCGCGGCGGCGCCGCCCTTTTCCTGGAAGTTATCGGTGTGCAGACGGATGTAGCTCAGATTGATAAATGGCTCGACGTTCGCGTCCGGCTGCCCGAAACGGTAGCCCGCTTCGGTGAACGCCAGCAGCGAGTCGGCGTCATAGTCCGCCTTGAGCCGATCCGAGAAATTGCCGAAATTAACGTTGCGCTCATTCTCAAGCCGATGCCAGGTGTAACCCAGCGCACCGCGCAAGGAGAAGGCATCCTGCTGCCCGGCGGCATACAGACCCAGGTGGTAATTGTCGCTGTCGGACTTGGAGCGGCGGCTATCAATATCGTAATCGCCGCGGCTATACCCAAAATATCCCCCAATGCGGACACTGTGGTCGGTGAGTTTACGATCGGCCCCGATCAGGAAACCGCTGGTGTTGCCATCCAGTTTCCCCACATTGTCGTTACCGCTGTTTCTTGTCCAGGAGCCGAAGGTCTGCCCCCATACGCCGTTATTTTCGGCATTGGCCGGCTGAACCAGCGTCATCGCCAGTGGTGGAACGGGCAGCGCATCATTATCAAACGCGCGCAGCATGCGCTGGTTCAGGACATTGAACAGTTGCGTGCTGCCGGCGATCAGGTTTGACTGAATGGAAGGATAGACCTCACCAGACAGTTGATTGAATGCGTCACGGGCTTCCGGCGCGTTCAACAACAGCAAGGAATTGTATAAGGCCAGTGAAGGGCCGCTCTGCGCCAACGTCGACAGGGCGCCGGCGGTATTCCACTGGTTGCCGGTTTGCGCCACCGTTTGGAAAATACCGGGCTTGTTGCCGCCCTCACCTGGATTGCCGCCCTCGCCTGGGTTACCGCCTTCGCCTGGGTTGCCGCCTTCGCCTGGGTTGCCGCCTTCGCCTGGGTTGCCGCCTTCGCCTGGGTTGCCGCCTTCGCCTGGGTTGCCGCCCTCGCCTGGGTTACCGCCTTTTTGCGCAATCGTCAGATCCACGGCATTCGTACTCTGGTTGAGCGCCACGTCCAAAAAGGCAGATTTTGAGATAGCCTCGGCGAACCGGCCGTCAATCCCGCCCTCCGAGGTTAAAATGCGATAGCTTTGTCCTGTCTTATAACTGGTTTGCGGATCCAGCGCAGTAACCTGCACTTTGGCCTGTTCGCTGATGGTGGTTTTACCCGCTACGACCAGTTTGTCGCTGCTGCCGTCGCCGGCGATATCGACGTCGTAGAAAGATTCACCGAGGAAATTCAGATAGCGTTTCAGCGTCAACGTGCCGATATTGCCGTCGCCGGGGGAAATATGGCCGCCGGACTGGATCTCGGTTTGGCCCAGGGTGCCGTTGCCGCCCAAGGTACCGCCGGATTTGATCGACGCTGCGCTGCTGTAACCCAAGCCATTGCTGACGTCAGAACCGGCCGTGGCGTTGAGGATCAAGGTGCCGCCGTTCTCGGCGCTCAGTGTCTGCACGTCGAAAGGGCTGTCTTCTGGCTGCGTATTGATATCGCCGGCGATGATGATTTTGCCGCCCCGCGCGGTCACATTCGCCTTGAGCTGGGTCAGGTCGCCGCTCAGCGTCGTATTCCCGGCGGTATTGATAACATCGCCTTCCCCCATCATCTTGTTGCGGAAGTCGTAGTTGTCGGAAGTATGGTTAAAGTAGACATAGCTGCCGAACAAGCCGCCCCGCAGGTTGACCGCCGTCTGGGCATCGAGGGTGCCCGCGCCACCCGCCGCGCCGAGCGTGGGTTCGGTCAATCCGGTGCCGGTGTCCATATTGCCGCGGCTGCCGATGATCAGCGCGCCTCTGTTCGAGCCGGAGCCGGTATCGCCCAACCGCAGTTCGTTTGCGCCGGCGGAAAACTCGCCGCCGTCAACGACCGACAGCACGCCGTTGCCGTAGTCGCCGACGTTAACGCTGCTCCCGCTGGTAACGCGCGAGCCATTGCCGGCGATGTAGAGTTCGGCGGTTTTACGCGCGCCTGAGACGCCCGCCACCTCGATGCTGCCGACGTTGACCGCACCGCCGTTCAGCACGTCCAGATCGCCGTAGAGCGTGAGCGCGCGGCCGACATGCCACTGCGAATTCGCCCCCGTAACCGTGGCTTTCGGGCTTAGCTTATCGGTCTCGCCGGGCCCGGAACCGTTGCCGATGCGCGCATCGAACGTGGTGTTCAGCACCGCGCCGTCTTCAATCGACAGCGTGGATCGGGCCCCCAGATCGGTGCCGACGCTGAGAAAATTGCTGACGACTCTGGAACCGGCGCCCGTCGCGACAAGATGGCTGTCGTAGCCGCGGCTGGAGCCGACGACGATCTCTTTCGCGCTGGCCAGCGCCCCTTCTTCAACCCGCAATGTGCCCAGCCCCAGATTAATGTTGCCGTGCATGACGGATTGGTCATTGATGGCGTTCAATACCGCGTTCGGCCCTTTGACAGTGACCGAGCTTTCATAAATTTGACCATTGGCGCGGGTGCCGATATTGATGTTATAGGCGTTGACTTCACCATTATCGATCAACAGGTTCCCGCCTTGATTACGACCGACGTAAACATTGCCCGCGTAACTCAAAGGTTCCGTAATACGGGCGTCGCCATCAAAAATAGCATCATCGGCGCGCGCCATATCGGCGGGCCCAATCAATATCAATGGCGCGGAAAAAAGTGCGAGGTAAACTTTGGAAAGCGGTTTTTTTACCGCTAAGTGATGCGATGTTTGATCTTTCATGTTCTATCTCCGGCCCAATTATCTTGATGCCATCAAAGTTATTATTTATATGAAAAACTCAATGCATTAGAGAATGCGTGGCGCGTTATTTGCGAGTACAAATGGCGAGTACAGAGGGATTGTCATCGAGACGCCAGCTTATTGCCCCCCAGCGCTATTGCCCCGATGCCAAAATTATTGGGACTGCAGATCAGTCCTGATTGCCAACTCCGGCTCGCGCCTGGGGCGAATTATTTATGCGTGACGACAGGAGTACAGGTCGGTGCGCTCAGCGAGGGCGCAGAGCCTAAAATACCCGGCATCATCAGCGAGGAGCAGTCGAAGATACGGCCCTTCTCGGTGGTGGCGCGATAAGAAAGTTTTTGCCCGCCCAGGGCATCGGGCTGAGCGCCATTGACATTGGTCACGGTTATTTCATCCGATGATCCCAGGCCCAGCATTTTAGCGGTTTCCGCCTGCAGCAAGGGTATTGCCTGATCGGTTTTCAACGTTGAACAGCCGGCGACCAGTAAAGTAACGGCTAAAGCGATAAGTGGTTTTTTCATAAATTATCCTTTGTAACCAGACAGTTCCAATCGCTGAATGGTTTTATGTTTTACCTTATCCAAATCCCCGAATAATATATTTCCCTTTCTTAAGTTAAAAAACCCTCCTAAAGTAGGGAGGGTTGATAATAACGAGTCATCGGAGCCAATCTGGTACGTTTACACGAAAGGAGATCTCTTTGGAGCAGGATTATGCACTGGTTGTCGATGACCATCCGTTGGTGGCAAGCGGCATCGCCAATTACCTGAATACGCATTGTCGTTTTAAACATGCCTATGTGGTAACCAACGAAACCAATTGTTATCGCCACATTCTGGAAAATGGCGCTCCGCGCTTAATGGTTATCGATTTTTGGTTGTCCGAGGGTACGGCGTTAAAGTTACTCAAAGAGCTAAAAAACCAGTATTCGAAGATTCGTTTTCTGGTAGTCAGCGGCGATGAGAACAATGAAATAGGGCAAAAGGTGCGTGATGCCGGCGGGCACGGTTTTGTGCTTAAAAACGAGCCACCCGAATTATTCGCCGAAGCCGTTTCCACTCTGATGGAAAATCGACAATGGTTCCCTCTGGAACACGGGGAATGTGTCACCAACGCTCACAGTCACCTGCAAAAATTCAATTTAACCCCGCGACAAATAGACGTATTAATCATGATGATGCGCGGTTTCCCCAATAAGCGAATAGCTTCGCAGCTGTCTATTTCCGAACCCACGGTTAAAGAACACATTAGCAACATTCTCAAAAAAATAGGCGTAAACAGTCGGGTGGAAGCCATCACCTTGCTGCATGGCAGGCAGGATCATTCGCAATGAAATTACTTCAATCATTACAAAATGATGAGATATCCCCACTCGCGCAGATCCGCCTGCTGGACAATACCTTCATGCGGTTGGTCTTCAGTTTTACCGCCGTGCCCTTTGTCGGTATTCCTTTCGCCATTTGGCTCTATTTATTGGGGAAGGAACTCACGCCGATTATTGCCTGGATAGGGATATACTTTCTCTGCGCATTGGCCATCAGATTATGGCATCGCCGTTATCGTCGTGACACCCAGAAAAATAACGCCAGTGCAGTGATTAGCCGTTGGCTGCCGCGCATTAATAACGTCGCCTTCGTGCATGGCTTGGGTATTTCATCCTTATATTTAATCACCCCAGAAAAAAACAGCTTCGATTTTTTCCTGTTATTAAACATCAGTATCGCGGCCATCGTCGCCGCCAATGCAACCCATCTGACGCCGGTCATCAGCACCTTTACACGCTTTTTCTTCGCCTCTTGGGGCTTACTGAATTTTGGCATTATCTGGCGACTGGGCGATGTCATGCCGATCGTGTTGATGCTCAATTTGCTTTATGGGTTCGCCATTTACCGGCACGCATTAACCTCGCATGCCTTTTTTATTCAGCAAGCCTTACTCGAAGAGAAAAGCTCGCGCCTTGCGGAACAATTTCGGCAAGCCAAGGAAGAGGCGGAACAAGCCTTGCTGGATAAAAATCAATTCCTGACCACCGCCAGCCATGATTTGCGCCAGCCGGTACACGCGATGGGCTTTCTGATCGAGGCCATCATCCATAAGAATCGTGACGCTACGCTGATCCCTCAGCTGTTGGATCTGCAGCAAAGCGTGCGATCGGTGCATCTTATGTTCAATTCGCTGCTCGATCTCAGCAAGATTGAGTCCGGCAACGTCAGTACTGCGACCACCCATGTGAACATTGGAACGCTACTGGATTCCGTGATCACGCTGTTCCGCGAAGAGGCCAACAGCCGGGCATTATCATTGCGCACATGGCGGCCCAAACGGCGAATTTGCGTGATGGGCGATCAATTGCTCATCCGGCAATCGCTGATCAACCTGATACAAAATGCGCTGCGTTATACGCAAGAAGGCGGCGTATTGATCGCGATCCGCCCGCGGGGCGAAGAATGCCTGATCGAAGTGTGGGACACCGGCGTCGGCATCGCCGATGAAGAGAAAGGTAAAATCTTTTCCCCTTATTATCGCCCCGAACTGGCGTGGAAAATCGACAGCGCCGGCCATGGATTGGGGTTGGCGGTGGTGGCGCGCTGCGCCAAATTGATGAAGGTGAAATACGGCATGCGCTCCATTGAAGGCAAAGGATCGCGTTTCTGGATGCGCTTTCCCCTGTATGCCGGCGAAGAGCATCTGCCGGAAAGCGTTAACACCTACGCCAACACCGGCGCCCCAACCCGCTATGAGTCATTGCGCGGTGCCTGCCTGGTGGTGGACGACGATCCGCTGGTGACATCCGCCTGGTCGAGCCTGATGAGCACCTGGGGCATTACCGTGCGTTGCGCCGCTTCCGCAGAGGAGGCTTTTGCGATTATCGACGAAGGCTTCTCGCCTTTCGCAGTACTGTGCGATCAACGGCTCCGCTCCGGCGAGAGCGGCTTCGATATCTTGAAAGCGCTGTTTGAGCGCCTGCCGGATACCAGCGGCGCCATGGTCAGCGGGGAATTCAACTCGCCGGTTCTGCAAGAGGCCGAGCAGGAGGGTTATCTGGTATTGAGAAAGCCGCTGGAGCCGGCGAAATTGCATGCTTTGTTGAGCCAGTGGGCGAGCAGTTAGCGAACACAGACTGGCCCCGTCGCCAAAAAACGCCTTAAACGCCAAGCTCGCGCAACAGAACCTCAAGGTTGCGCTCACCCTCTTTAGTCTGGGCGCCGGCCTTAAGCCCACCGCGAATCAGCTGCTCCGCGGCCGGGTGGGCAAACAAACCCGCCCAGGCATCGTGCTCGCGACAAAAGCCCGCCCGCAAATTCGGCGCGGGCATCGCCTGCTTGGCCGCCGCGATAACCCCCGCAGGCAATGCCGCGATGTTGCGCGCTAACCGATCGACGAACGCATCAAGCTCGGCGGCGGGCAATGCGCGATTAATCCAGCCGTAGCGCTCTGCGGTTGCCGCGTCGATAAGATCGGCGCCAAGGATCACTTCAAGCGCGCGGCCGCGCGTCATGCGGCTCGTCAGGTATTGGGTCGCGCCGCCGCCGGGCGTAATGCCCATCAGGGCTTCGCACTGGGCAAGCCCCGCCCGCCCTTCCGCGGCGAAGGCCATGTCGGCCGCCGCCACGAACTCTGCGCCGCCGCCGCGCGCCAACCCGGCCAGCTTAACGAGGGTGACCTGCGGTTGGCTGCGCACCAATTCGCCAAAGGCCTGGAACGGATTAAGCCCCTCCGGCGCGTTGCGCGCCAGTTCATCGAAGGCGTGCGGCTCATCGATCAGGGTCATATCAACATGCGCAATGAAGAACTCGGGATCCGCGCTCTGAAAAACCAGTACGCGCGTGTCCGGATCGTCACGTACCGAGAGCAATAAACGACGCATTTCCGACATCAGAGCCACATCGAGCACGTTTACCGGCGGATTATCGATAGTGACCGTCAATACGCCGTGCGCATGAGACAACCTGAGCTTGCTGAAATCTGTATCTGTCATGTCCATGTCCTTTTTGCCTGGAGGATAGCGGTGCTGGATTTTCGCGCCGTTCGTCGAATGGTATACTTTGCATACCTGGCGTCAATTACGCACCTGAAGCATCCCAGGGATGCCGGAGGATACCTATGGATAAGACTGACCTGATCTACCACGCAGATTGCCCGAGCCGCATCGTTCTCGACCAGATCGCCGACAAATGGTCAATGATGGTGCTGGAGGTGCTGCGTGAGCCGCAGCGCTTTAACGCCATCAAGCGCCGCCTGGATGGCGTCACTCAACGCGTACTGACCCAAACGCTGCGCAAGCTGGAACGCAACGGCATGGTGAAACGCAAGGTGTTGGATGGGCGGGTGCTTGGCGTCGAGTATTCGCTGACGCCGCTTGGCGAATCCTTGCAGGGACCGTTCTCGATACTGTTCAACTGGACGCTGGGGAATATGGACGCGATTCAGGACTGCCAGCGGAGGTATGATGAGCAGAGCCAGCAGCTGCAGAATTGAGACTGGCTATAACTATTGCGCGGACCTGCCAAGCTGCCGGCGGCGCCAGGGTTAGCGGCGAGTTCAACTCGCCGATTCTGCAAGAGGCCGAGCAGGAAGGCTATCAGGTATTGAGAAAGCCGCTGGAGCCAGCGAAATTGCATGCTTTGTTGAGCCAGTGGGCATCATCCTGTTAACGGGGGTTAAGGAATGAGCACGAGCTTTCCTGAAGTCTTGCGATTCCACATTTCGGTATGGACGGTAGCCGCCTCGCGCAAAGGGTACTCGCCTCCGTTGAAGACCTTCAGCTTACCCTCGCGCACCCAATCGAACAGCGATGCCGAATGCGCGCGCAGCAATTCCTGTGTCCGGACATGGTGCAAGAATGTTGGATAACCGATCTTGATGCTTTTGGGTAGACTAAAAAGCTCAATGACTTTGGCAGCATCGAGTACCGGGCCGAACCAGCAGAAGGTTCCCGCGTAACGCAATACGTCCAGAGAAGACTGAAACGTTTCCTGACCCGACCCATCGAAGACGACATGTACGCCATGCCCATCGGTCAATCCCATTACGGCATCAACAAAGTCACCGTCGCTGTTCACAATGACATCATCGGCACCGGCCTCTTTCGCTATCGCCACCTTGGTATCCGATGAGACCCGAGCAATCGTCCGTCCTCCGCGCAATTTGATGATTTGAGTCAGTATGGAGCCGACACCACCTGCAGCCGCATGCA
Source organism: Serratia sp. root2 (assembly GCF_031931805.1). Taxonomy (NCBI): domain Bacteria; kingdom Pseudomonadati; phylum Pseudomonadota; class Gammaproteobacteria; order Enterobacterales; family Yersiniaceae; genus Serratia; species Serratia sp. root2. The sequence goes on along the minus strand of NZ_JAUJXB010000003.1, from coordinate 179,723 downwards.
CGAGTGCTATATCCCCTTTTTGTACAGGATAAAACTCGGTAGCGAAGTGGCTGGCGGTTAAACCATTCATCATCAACGACGCTGCGGTACGAAAGTCAATGTCGTCAGGCAACGCCACCAATGAGGCGGCGGGCACCGCAACTTTCTCCGCATAGCTGCCGGGCGCATATACCCAAGCGACACGATCACCGACAGCGAAATCACCGACACCCGCACCGACGGCGATGACTCGGCCAGCCCCTTCTACACCGATAACCTTCGGATTGGGCACGTCGTTCCAGGCCATGCCTTGCCGGACGCCGATGTCCATGAAATTCACGCCGGCGGCGGCGATTGCTACTACAACTTCGCCAGCCCCTGGCATTGGATCCGGGCGTTCGACGTACTCAAGCACGTTAGCATCACCCACCGCCTTCATCGTTACTGCTTTCATACTTACCTCCAGTTATTGAACGATCATTCCAGAAATGGTCAAAAAAATCAGCGCAACGCACTTATCGCAAGATGCCCCAACGCCCTTAATTCCGCGTCACCCACCCCCCCACGGGCCGAAAGACGTATACCTGCAATATTAGCGATCAGAAAACCCGCCGCGTGTCCGGCATCTAGCTGTGGCGCTATATCCCCCTGAACTTGCGCGTCTTGAATTTTGTTCGAGATCGCTTTGCGTAACCTGTTGCCGATACCTTCGCGCAGGCTCACCAGTTCCGGACTGGCGTTGCCGAACTCACTGAGCGAGCCTACCCCCAGGCATGGCTGGCGAGCTTCAATAACAATGCGTTCTATCATCGTTCGTATGCCATCGATGGCCCTGGGTCCGCGATTTAACGCGGTGAAGTGCGCCGCGCACTCGAGTTCGCTATAGCGACGTACAGCCGCGCAGTACAGCTGCCATTTATCGCCAAAAGTGTCATACATACTCTGCCGGCCAATCCCCATCGCAATGATCAACATGCTCGCCGAAGTCCCCGCGTAGCCATGTAAACGAAAGACGCCGATAGCAGCATCAAGCGCAGCTTCAACATCGAATTCTTTATTTCTCGCCATATCTCTCATCATCACAATACTGGAACGAACGGTCAATATTATAACGCAGGAAAAGCATTACGGCAGTAAGAAAAAATGCGCTTGCGCAATCAACGTTCAATCCACTGTATCGCAATGTATCTGCTCTTGGGCAGATTACACCCTGATGCAATAAACCTGCTTTATGCAAACAAACCCTATACACAGCCGTGCTCTCCTATAAGCGTTGTCACTTGTCGTCCATTTAAAGGAGATACCGTCATGCTACGTAAACTACTGCTGATCCCCCTGCTTATTTTTACCTCTGCGACCTGCGCCTGGTCCGAAGGCCTAACCGGGAGCAGTGCTGCCGACGTTGTCGGTCTCGCCGCCGTCGCCCCGCTCGAACATCCTCAACCGCCGGCCAAGCTGATTGTCGACGCTCCGCTGGCCGGCCCGCTGCGCAAAGGTGCCGTTTTTATTCAATACCGGGCGGAGAATCTGCGCATCGAACCGGTTTTCGGTCCTGAAGCGCTCAAGGTCACACCGCGTATCGGCCATATTCATGTCGTCCTGGATGACAATCCCTGGCACTGGGCGGATGCCAGCGGCGAGCCGGTGATTCTGGTTGGGCTCCCCGCAGGCAAACATAAAGTGACGATCATCCTTGCCGACCCTACGCACCAACCTCTCGACAGCAAAACCGTGGAATTTACCGTGCCGCCCCATGCGGCCGCTCCGCATGTAATGCATTAAGAGACGCGCATACATTAACAATCAGGTGAAATATGAAAAAGTTACCTAACGATTTACCCGATGAGTCACGCCGCCGCTTATTGATTGCGACGGCCGCAGGCGTAGCAGCGATAGGCCTGCTCGATAACGCGTTAGCCGCACCGAACACTACGGTGAAAATCGCAGATGACGGCAAAATTCATCCGTTTACCATCGCCATTGCGGATAGCGAGTTGATCGACCTTAAGTTCCGCCTGTCGAGAACCCGCTGGCCGGATCAGGAAACCGTCGGCGACGATTCACAGGGATTGCAGCTGCAAAAACTTCGCCCCCTGGTGGAGTATTGGGCGAGCGGCTACAGCTGGCGCAAAGTGGAAAGCCGGCTGAATAGCCTGCCACAGTACCTTACTCGCATCGACGGCCTGGCAGTGCATTTCATCCACGTGCGTTCGCGCCACCGCAACGCCATGCCATTGATTTTGACTCACGGCTGGCCGGGTTCAATGCTGGAATTTCTGAAGATCATTGGGCCTCTGACCGACCCTACGGCACATGGCGGCAATGCCGAAGACGCATTCGACGTGGTCATTCCCTCCATTCCCGGTTACGGCTTTTCGGAACGCCCTAAGGATACCGGCTGGAAACCGGCGCGCGTTGCCCGGATGTGGGATCAGTTGATGAAGCGCCTCGGCTATTCAGGCTACGTTTCGCAGGGCGGCGATCACGGCTCGGTCATTTCCAACGTGATGGGCCGCCAAGCGCCGGCTGGCTTGCTCGGTATCCATCTGACGATGCCCGCCACTGTCCCAGATGCGCTTATCTCTGCGATTAATGCGGGGCAGCCTTCCCCGCTGGCGTTGGCACCTGAGGAGCAGCGCGCGTTCGATAAGCTGAGCCGCTTCTTCACCCGCAACGCGGCATATGGCGCGATGATGGTGACGCGTCCCCAGACAATTGGCTACGCGCTGAATGATTCCCCGGTCGGGCTGGCGGCTTGGTCTTACGACAAGATTGCCCAATGGACAGACAGCCACGGCGAGCCGGAGCGCGTACTGACTCGCGACGAAATTCTTGACGACCTCTCTCTGTATTGGCTGACCAATACTTCAGCTTCAGCGGCGCGTTTCTATTGGGAAAATAACAACAATAACTTTAGTTCGGCCGCGCAACAAACACGGGAAGTCAAGGTTCCCGTGGCGATTTCCGTGTTCCCGGGAGAGATCTACCAGGCCCCGAAAAGCTGGTCAGAAAAGGCGTTTCCGACCTTGTTCTATTATCAGATTCCGCCGCGCGGCGGACATTTTGCCGCTTGGGAGCAACCCGACATCTTCGCCACCGAACTGCGCAATGCCTTCCGGCCGCTGCGCGACAAACTCTGATCTCGCTCGAATTGATTAAGGAACAAAAAATGAAATATTTTATTGGAAAATCAATGCTGGCAGCACTGGTTCTGACCACGGCCGGCAACGCTGCGGCAGCCACGTCGACGGCAGCGGATTATGCTGCGGCGTTTAAAGATCTTCATCACATTAACGCCGGCGTGCTGAACGTCGGCTACGTCGATATTGGCCCGCGTGAGGGAGAGGCGATTATTCTGCTGCACGGCTGGCCTTACGATATCAACAGTTATGCCGGCGTGGCTCCGCAATTGGCGGCAAAAGGCTATCGCGTCATCGTGCCTTACCTGCGTGGTTACGGCAGCACGCGATTTCTTTCGGCCAGTACGCCGCGCAATGGCCAACCGTCGGCGATGGCCGAAGACACGGTGGCACTGATGAATGCATTGGGCATCAAACAGGCCGTATTCGCCGGTTTTGACTGGGGCGCACGCACGGCAGATATTGTGGCTGCGTTATGGCCGGAGCGAGTGAAATCGCTGGTATCGGTCAGCGGCTATTTGATTGGCAGCCAGGAAATCGGCAAGAAACCGCTACCGCCGCAGGCTGAGCTACAGTGGTGGTATCAGTTCTATTTCGCCACCGAGCGCGGCCGCGAAGGTTATGCGAAAAATACCCATGACTTTGCAAAACTGATCTGGCAGCAGGCATCGCCGGGTTGGAAATTCAGTGACGCTACGTTCAACCAAAGTGCCAAAGCGCTGGATAATCCCGATCACGTCGCGATCACCATCAGCAATTATCGTTGGCGCCTGGGGCTGGAAAAGGGTGAGCATAGATATGATGCTTATGAGAAAAAATTAGCTGCGCTGCCGGTAATAAGTGCGCCGACAATCACGATTGAAGGTGATAACAACGGCGCGCCGCACCCCGCTCCGGAAGCTTATCGGGCGAAATTCAGCGGTAAATACGAGCACCGCACTTTTACCGGAAACATCGGACATAATCCGCCGGAAGAAGCGCCGAACGATTTTGTCAAAGCCGTGGTGGATGCCGCAGGAATGTAGGCGGGGAGGTAAAACAAAGTCTATTTTCATAGACCGGGCTGTCACAGCCGGTCTTTTTTGGTTTGGATGACGATCCCTTCGCACATTTGCAATCAGGAGTTTCATTTGGAGCATATTGATAACATTCTCGTCGTAGATGACGACCGCGATATCCGCGAACTCATCACCGACTACCTGATTAAATCGGGCTATCGCGCTACCGGTGCAGCCAACGGTCGTGAAATGCGGGCCGTACTCGCTAACAGCCACATTGATCTGGTGGTGCTGGATATCATGATGCCGGGCGACGACGGTCTCACGTTGTGCCGCCAGTTGCGTAACGATACGCAACGCAATTTGCCGGTACTGATGCTCACGGCGCGCAGCGAAGATACCGATCGCATCCTCGGACTGGAGATGGGGGCAGACGACTATCTGGTGAAACCCTTTGTCGCCCGCGAACTGCTGGCGCGGATCAAGGCGATCCTGCGCCGCACCCGGGCACTGCCACCTAACCTTCAAGTCACTGAGGTGGGGAGAATTATTGCCTTTGGCGACTGGCAACTGGATACTTCCGGACGACATCTTCTGGATAATGAAGGCACCATAGTGGCCCTGAGCGGCGCCGAGTACCGGTTGTTGCGCGTGTTTCTCGATCATCCGCAACGGGTATTGTCGCGCGATCAGTTGCTCAACCTGACTCAGGGCCGCGATGCCGAACTGTTCGAACGCTCCATCGATCTGTTGGTCAGCCGTCTGCGCCAGCGACTGCGCGAAGACGCACGCGAACCCGCCTACATCAAAACGGTGCGCAGCGAAGGCTATGTCCTCGCCGCGCCGGTGATCATTAAAGAGGTTAATCCATGAGGCTGTGGCCGCGATCCTTGCTGTCGCGTCTGCTGCTGATCGTGCTGTTTGGCCTATTGCTGGCGAATGGCATGACGCTGGTCAGCCTGATGATCGAGCGGATGAGCAGCGCAAAAAGCGTGATGTTGGGTAACCTGGAGTACGACGTGGCGACCAGCGTCGCGATCCTCGATCGTCTGCCCGCTGCAGAGCGGGCACTGTGGTTACCGAAGCTGGCTCGCAGCAACTATCGTTACGAGCTTTCAACAGGGCTGCCAGGCCCTTACCCCACAAGTTGGCGCTCGCAAGGCGCGGTACGCTCATTGCAGGAAACCCTTGGCGGCCGATATCAAATGAGCATCAGCGCCATTCCTGGCCCGCGTGAGCACATTCAGGTACACCTCACACTCCACGACGGCGCCCCCTTAACGCTCGATCTCTGGCCGCGCATGCCGGCTATCGCACGCTGGTTACCGGCTGTGCTGATCGGCCAGTTGCTGCTGCTGTTGGGCTGTGCCTGGCTGGCCGTACGCCAGGTGGTGCGGCCGTTTATCCGCTTTACCCAAGCCGTAGACGCATTGAAACCGACCTCGAACGCCACGCAAACCCTGCCCGAAAGCGGGCCGGTGGAAGTACGACAGGCGGCACGGGCCTTTAATGCCATGCAGATGCGCATTCAGGATCATCTGAAAGAGAGAGCGCAGATCCTCGCCGCCATCTCACACGATCTGCAAACGCCGATCACCCGCATGAAACTGCGCGTGGAGATGTCGGAACAGCCGGAGTTGCGCGACAAGCTATTGAGCGACCTGGACGAGATGAGCCGTTTGGTACGTGAGGGAATTGCCTTTGCGCGTTCGGCGGAAGTGCTGGAGGAAAAACGCCAGATCGTTAGCCTGAACGCTTTTCTCGACAGCATGGCCTGCGATTATCAGGACATCGATAAAGCGGTCACCTTCTTGCCTTGCCGCGGCGACGACCGCTTCGCGGTACGGCCACAGGCGCTGCGGCGCATCATGACCAACCTGCTCGACAATGCATTGAAATTTGGCAGCCATGCCGAAGTCACGCTTTCAACGCCGCAGCAGGGCCAGGTTGAACTCCACGTTCGCGACAATGGGCCGGGGATCCCTGAAAGCGAACTTCAGGCGGTATTGGCGCCTTTTTACCGCGTGGAAAACTCGCGCAATCGCCACACCGGCGGCACCGGGCTTGGGCTGGCAATTGCCTCTCAACTGGTGAGCCAGATGGCGGGCACCTTGACATTGAGTAATCTGCCGCAGGGTGGTCTTGATGCTCGTGTCACCCTGAGTGATGAGACATTGTAGCTTTCTGTATCTCAGCCGCCCCGATATAAGGATGCTGACAAATCCGGGCGGTTTTGGACACTTCGTGAACACAAGCGATGGGTTTAATGACTCCACTGCCAAATAACGCAGTCATCAATCCACTCCATGCCGTTTACGAGGTTAATTATGAAAAATTTCATGCTTGCCGCTGCTCTGCTCGCCCTCTCCACCGTCGGTACCGCCTATGCGGAAAACGACAAAAGCGTGGTGCTGGTGCACGGCGCTTTTGCCGACGGCAGCAGTTGGAACCGGGTCATTGAAAAACTGCAGTCGCGCAACATTGACGTGATTGCCGTTCAACTGCCGCTTACCTCGCTCCAGGACGATGTTGCGGCCACGCGCCGTGCCATTGCCCGTGCGCACGGTGACGTGGTGCTCGTCGGCCACTCCTGGGGCGGAACGGTGATCAGCGAAGCGGGCAACGATGCGCGCGTCAAGGCGTTGGTGTATGTGGCGGCGTTCGCTCCCGCCGACGGACAATCTACCGCCGAACTGGCCGACAGTTTTCCCGCCCCGCCGGGCAGCACGGGCATTGCCAAAACCGCGAGCGGTTTCCTCTATCTACCGCCTGCCTCGGTCGCCAGGGATTTTGCTCAGGACCTGCCGCCCACTGAGCAGCATATCCTGACCGCGACCCAGGGACCGATACGCGCCGCCGCTTTCGGCGACAAGGTGACCCACGCAGCCTGGAAGCAGAAACCCAGCTGGTTTGTGGTCAGCGCCGATGACCGCATGATTAACCCCGACCTCGAACGCGCGATGGCGAAGACCATTCATGCCAGGGTCACGACCGTAACTGCCAGTCATGTCTCTATGCTGAGCCAGCCCGATACCGTCGCACAGGTTATCACTCAAGCCGTCGATAAGCTTGACGCTCATTAACCCCATACGGATGAATATTATGTCGCTGATAATTGCTTTGTTGGCGGGCATGCTGACGCTGCTCAGCCCCTGTACCTTGCCGGTCATTCCGTTCGTCTTCGCCAGCGTACGCGGCAAAAAAGGCCAATTGACGGCCTTGCTCGCCGGGATGGTCATGATGTTTACTGCCGTGGCGCTGCTGGTTTCGGTCGCCAGCCATTGGGTGGCAAGCATCACCGCTGTCGGCCGTTGGTTCGCGCTGGCCTTCCTCGTGCTCACCGCCCTGACACTGCTTTCCACACGGGTTGCGCAGTTTATTAGCGCACCGCTGGTGTCGTTGGGCAATCGCGTCAATGACTCCAGCCGTCGTCACAGCGGGCTTATCGCGGCGCTGCTCGCCGGCATGGCAATTGGCTTGTTGTGGTCACCCTGCGCAGGCCCGGTGCTTGGGGCACTTCTTAGCCTTGCGGCAGTGGGTAAGGAGCCGGTTTCTGTCGGACTGCTGATTGCCGCCTACGGCAGCGGCTGCGCATTGATGCTGGCGTTGCTGTGGTGGGCGGGACACGGATTGATGACGCGTTTGCGCCCAGGGATGGCAATCATGGCGCGTCTTCGCCAGATCGCCGGGGGACTGATGCTGGCATCGGTAGCACTGATTGCCTCCGGCGCCCAGAACATCCTGCAAAGCGCACCGGCATTCACCCAAAATCTGGAGCAACGCCTCAGCCGGCACCTTTCGGTGCAGCAGCCCCGGGTACAACTACAGCCGGTGGTTGAACCGCAAATCACCCACACGCTGCCTTCGCTGGCGGGCGGCACCCACTGGTTTAACGGCGGCCCGGTAAGCAACGCCTCGCTAAAAGGCAAGGTGGTGCTGGTGGATTTCTGGACCTACGACTGCATCAACTGCCAGCATACGCTGCCGCATGTGCGCGATTGGGCAAACAAGTACCAGGCGGACGGATTGGTGGTGTTGGGAGTGCATACGCCGGAATATCCTTGGGAGCGCGACCCCGATGCGGTGGCGAAGGCCATCGCCAAATGGCGACTTCCCTACCCTGTTGTCGCCGACAACGACTACGCCATCTGGAACAATTTCGGTAACAGGTACTGGCCGGCGCATTACATTTTTGACGCAAGTGGAAAGCTGCGGTACACCGCTTTTGGCGAAGGTGACTACGCGAAACAGGAGCAGGTTATTCAGCAGCTGTTGAAGGAAACACGGGCCTGAATCCAGGGAGGGGCAAAAAACCCCTCCCTTAAAGGATTTATCAAGCTAACTTAGAACCACGCCTCAAACATGCCGCCGATATTCAGTGAATCCAGCCGCTCGTTGCCGGTGCCATCTACTTTGGCGGTATGCTCGTTATCCACCTGGCCGCCAGTCACGTAGAAGCGTAGCATCGGACGGAACTCCGGCCCCATGCCAATGGAGACGTTCTGCGACAACGTCAGCTTCCAACCCTTGTTATCCCCGCCCTGATCATAGTCCACGCGCTGATAACCCGCTTCCAGCCAGGTGGAATGCACATCGTTCCAGAAATACATCGGCCGCACGATGGCACCGTAGTTTTTACGGTTGTCGGTGTTGTCCTTGCCGTTATCGTAGTCGTGGAAGGCCAGCAGATATTCGATCTGCGCCTGCTGAGTGAATTTATGACCGCCCTCGAAGCTGGCGTAGACAGTGGTCAGGTCGTCGGTTTTGTTGTAGACGCTGTTATCCGAGTTGTCGGAGTAACGCAGAATGACCTTGTTCACCCCGCTGTCGTTGGAGTGGCTCAGTACCAGTCCGCCCTGCCAGGCATCGAGTCGCTCGTCGCCATCCACCGCTTTCGAGTCAAAGCCATAGTTGGCGTACACTTCGACGTCGATCGGCCCGGCCTTGATGCCGTGGGTTTTGGTCGTCAACGCGTAATGGCCGTTATCGCCGGTATCGGAGCTGCCAGTGCAGGTGATACGTGATGGGTTAGTCTCATCGGCCATGACTTCCGGGCTACAGGATTTCACCTGCGACACCGTCGCCACGTCAAACAGTACGCCGCCAATATCAAAGTTCTTCACCCCGGCCCCCTGGCCGTCGTGGTTCATCCAGAAGTAGTCGTTGATCCCCTGTTGCGGACGTTGGTGGAAATCGCGGCCAGCCCAGAGATAAGCATCCGGGTTCGATTCGAGTACGTTGGTGACGCCTACATAAGCCTTTTTCAGGTTCACTTCGTCGCTCCAGTGGTCAAACATGACGTTAATATCCCAGATGGCCCCTTTGGTGCTTTTGAAGGCTTTGCTGATCTGGAATTCGCCGCCGTTGCTTTCGTTACCCAAACGGCCGATCGCCGAAGCGCCGTTATAAGATCCGTCGACGCCGACATATTTCTGATCGCCGGTCTGGAAATGGGCGCCATAACGAGCGTAGCCGCTGAACTTGAGACCGAATGGAATCGCTAAATCCGGTGAGGCCGCAGTGGTTTGCGGGTTGGTAATGACGTCGACATTTTTATCGGCGGCGGCGGTGATTTTCGCCTGCCGTTCGGCCAGCGCTTTATCGACCGCTTTAGCGACGATGGCGTCAATCTGTTCCTGAGTGAATTCCTGCGCCTGTAGGGTAATAGGGCACAGCGCGGCCATAACCGCCATAGCTAAATGAATTTTTTTTACAGTTTTCATGGCTATCTCAAATTAAATATATTCTCAGAAAACAACCATCCCGTTTCGGTGTAAATAGAAAGAACGTCACCAAAACAAGTTGATTTTATTTTTATTTCTCAGAGGTAAAGTTAAATAATTAGCGTAGTGAGTGTCTCCGTAGTCATAATAATTAAATATTAACATTGATAGAGGTGAATAATTTATTCCGCTAATTCACGCACCAGCAAGGAACCCATCAGATAATTCTGTGCATACAGCATTATCATGGTCCTAGGCTGGCGCGCTTCGCCTGCACCTGCTCAATCAACCGGGTTGGTATCTGGTGCGACTGGCAGGCGTAACCATCGGCTTCCCTCAATAGAATTCAAGCTTCCTCAACTTCGTCTTTACGCACGGCGTGCAGCGCTTATCAGTAGCCCCCCTCCTCACCTTCATGGCCGGGCGTTGCACTTATTATCTGAATTCGCGCTTTATTACTTAATTAAATCGTGATTCACTTGCTTCCCAGCAATAAGTGTCATTCGCAATTAATGAATCACCAAGTTCACGATAATCGAAATTATAAAACTCTGCACTGGCAGAGTAACCAGAGTAGTCTACTACCGCAAGGCCAATGAACGCCCCGGTAAAGAACCCACCGTAACTTTGTAGTACGTAATCGTCCGAAAGAATTGCGGCATCTAATTTGACAGGAATTTCAGTGAAGTTCACCCCATCAAAACTATACTCGTAAGTATAGCTTTCCTTTCTAACTTTCGTGCGAAACCAGACATATTCTGTATATTCTGGGATCTTGATTGCTTCATCTTTCAGATATGATGTATATTTCCCACGATTATTCTCCCCTACCTCTATGACTGAACCATTAATTTCATTCCAGGTAATGAAAACAAAGCTCCAATGACGATCATTATAGTAATTCGTTAATCCTGCCATTTGTTGATAATTAAATGGATTAAATTTCACTTTAACTTGAGTATCAAAATAAAAGGCTTGCCAACGCCGGGCAATAAGCGATAGGTCATGAGTATTCGCTAAAGAACCTTGGCCAATTAGAGTCAATTTTCCATCGCCTGTTGCACCCATTTTTTCTGTGAACGGGACACGGAGGGTATTCCAGTTGAGATCGAGTGTCGAAGTTTTAAACTCATCTTGCTGGCTATGATCTTTTGCGCTTTGGGTATAAATGGCGTCCCTTGGCCCTTCGACAAAGGTTTTTCCGCCGTGGCCTCCTTCAATGCGTGGCCAGCCATCTTCATCCCAAAAAACTTTTTGGATAGACGTTTCTCTGCCAAGTGTTGACCAACCTCGGGGATCATAGACAGACTCACCAGCATGATTCCAAGGACGAGCGCAGAGCGAGGCATAATACCATTCTCCTTTGGGGGTTGAAACCAAACTGCCATGTCCCTGTTTTTGGATGTAGCTGTCTGGAGTATCTACGTTAGTTAAGAAAACCTCCCCTGGCGCTGTTTCAAAACTGTTGGCGTCCAAGGTATTTGAACGAGCAACAACTTCCTGGTGGGTAAATACTGTCCCCCCCTGGGCTGCAAAAAGATAATAATATCCGTTCAGTTTGTAGAGATGTGGCCCCTCAACAAGTGCAACGGCAGTGCCTCTATAAATGGTACGCGCTGTTTCTGGTTTTAATTTCAATGTCTTTGGATCAAACTCAGTTAACGTAATACCATTAAAGGGGTGATGGTACTCTCGATGGTCCCAGGTTTGTTGAACTAAATATTTACGGCCATCATCGTCATGGAAAAGTGAAGCATCAAAACCGACACCATTAAGTTTTATTGGATCTGTCCATGGACCATGAATATCTGTTGCGGTGGACAGGTAGTTTGTCATGTCTTTAAAGGCCCCTTCTGTGATTTTCACATCCGTATAAACCAGCCAGAATTTGCCATCGGCATAAGAGAGAGCCGGAGCCCAAATTCCACCGGATGAAGGATTTCCTTTCATATCTAAAAGAGCTGTTGTTGACAATGGGCTAGGGAGAAGATTCCAGTTTTCCAGGTCTTTTGACTCATGTAAACGAACGCCAGGGAACCACTCAAATGTAGAATTTGCGATATAATAAGTGTCATCTACACGGATAATGCTTGGGTCGGCATTGAATCCAGGCAATATGGGGTTTTGAATAAGTGACATAGGGTTTACCTTTTTTAAATGATCTTTTTACGTATTCATTAGTGATTTCAATTAACCAATTAATAACTATATACGTATTTCATCAAGCCGACGATTTATATCTGTGATGTTTTTATCTGAGATGGGATATAATTGAATGACGATCATCGATACAAAAGCTAAAGCTATTGGGATCCAAATCGCTGTCATATTTATTCCGGCGATAGCATTTGCATGTTGATGTGCACCTGCTTCGTTAAAGCCATAAACGGCCAGTAGCCAAAGTGGAACGGCACCACCAATAGTAAAACCAATCTTGAAAAAAAGCCCCATAATAGCATTAATGATTGCGGCATTTCGCTTACCTGATTTTAATTCGCCATAAGCAATAACTTCAGGTACAAGTGCCCACATGAAGCCGGTAGCCGAAGTTAAGCCCCATTGTTTAATAAATGTTGCGATATAAGCAAGCCAGAGTGCATCATGCATTCCATCGAGTGACCAAATGTAAGTCAAAAATTCTCCTACAATAAACATTCCAAGGAAAAGATGGAAGAATCCTTTTTTACCAAAAATTTTCTTGAGCCTTGGCCAAAAAATTGGAAATACAATACCTGGAATTGAGGCAACAAGGCCAACAGCCCCCATCCATTCTGAATGGCCGACAACAAACTGATTGAAAAAACCATTAACAGTGTTCATAAAAAACATGAATGTAAAGGCCAACATGAAAAAAATTCCGAGAACGACAAGCGGTCGATTATTTTTGAGTTCAAGGAATATATCTGTCGTTTTTACATTGGCAGATTGTTCTACTGTAGCTACAACGCGCTCTTTTGTTAATTTATAACAGAGTAAAAGTGCAACAGCCCCTATTATCATATAAACCGAGTAAACGCCAAACCAAGCGTAACCAGCTGATGGATCGGTATAGTTCCCCAGATTGAGCTCAAGTCCAAAAAATCCAGTATCCTTGATGCTTCGATCTTTCGGTGCTGCCATTTGTACAAACATTGGGAACAGGGTATAGACAAGAAGATTGGCACTGTTGGCCAACATCATTCGCGTACTTGTAAGTTTATCAATAGATTCAGGATCTCTTGTTAATGAAGCATTAAGAGAACCATAAGGGATATTCACAACCGAATAAACCAAATCCAGTGCAAAATAAACGACAAATGCAAAAGGAACTGAGCCTCTGACTTCGGGAATTGGTGCAAAAAGTAAAGTGGAAAGAATAACGAGTGGAATTCCTGCTCTTAAAAGCCAAGGACGATACTTTCCGGCTTTTGAACTCCTTTTGTCAACAAAAGTTCCAACAATAGGGTCCCAAAAGACATTGATAATTCTGACAAAAAGAAATATAAACCCTGCAGCTGCTGTGCTGATTGTATTTACAGTCAACATGTGAAGAGCAAGAAAGCCTCCTATCGTGCCAAAAACAAGGTTTTGGGCAAAGTCACCCATTCCATAACCAATACGTTCTCCACGAGTTAGTTTATGATACTCATCATGCCGACTTTGCATTATTTTTCCACTCATTTTAATCACATCTCCTGCCTCTTTTGTGAATGAGAAATACTTTCTGACACAGATTACCTCAGGGAATCCATTACGTTTTTATATTTATTAATTATGTTTTTTTATTTCCGTGACCATTGCAACAAAGGTCTTATATAGGCCACATACCCAAAGTGTTGATTGACAATTCACTAGCAATATCCGCAGTAGGTGAGCGTACCCTACAACGCCGATATTTTATTTAATCTCTTGTCACACCACCGATAAAGCGAATACCCTGGATGACTATTAACGCGTTAAATACATGATCGTATTTTTTGAGATAGGGTTCACATTTGAGTATTATCTTAATCGCAGAGTGAAATAACGTAATTGAGCAACCGGCCGGAAAAATACAGGATGAAATCACACTTGTTTATTTTCCGCTTCCTGGATTACGGAGTTCATTATGCAAGCTTATTTCGATCAGCTTGACCGCAGACGTTTTGAAGGTCCAAAAACAGCAAACCCGCTGGCCTTTCGTCACTACAACCCAGATGAAATCGTTCTGGGCAACCGAATGGGAGAGTACCATCAAAAAACCCCATCGAAAAAACCGTGCTTCCCGTTGCTAGCGGCTGCCAGAAATGCCTGATACAAAAACAAAAAAACCCGCAATTACGCGGGTTTAGTCATTTTATTGCCTGTCAGTACCAGCTATTGCCAGTCGCAGGTTTATTCCCACTCAATGGTAGCCGGTGGCTTGCCGCTGATGTCATAAACTACGCGGGAAATGCCGTCCACTTCGTTGATGATGCGGTTGGAGACGCGGCCGAGGAAATCGTACGGCAGGTGCGCCCAATGCGCGGTCATAAAGTCGATGGTTTCCACTGCACGCAGTGAAACAACCCAGTCGTATTTACGGCCGTCGCCCATCACGCCGACCGAACGCACCGGCAGGAATACGGTGAACGCCTGGCTGACCTTGTTGTACAGGTCGGCTTTATGCAGCTCTTCGATGAAGATGGCATCGGCGCGGCGCAGCAGATCGCAGTACTCTTTCTTCACTTCGCCCAGCACGCGCACGCCCAGACCTGGCCCCGGGAACGGGTGGCGGTACAGCATGTCGTACGGCAGGCCCAGCTCCAGGCCGATTTTGCGCACTTCGTCTTTGAACAGCTCTTTCAGCGGTTCGACCAGGCCCAGCTTCATCTCTTTCGGCAGGCCGCCCACGTTGTGGTGCGACTTGATCACGTGCGCTTTGCCGGTGGCGGAAGCGGCGGATTCGATCACGTCCGGATAGATGGTGCCTTGCGCCAGCCATTTCACTTCGTCTTGCTTGCAGGCTTCTTCGTCGAACACTTCAACGAATACGCGACCAATGATCTTGCGCTTGGCTTCCGGCTCGTCAACGCCGGCCAGCGCGCTCAGGAAGCGGTTTTCTGCCGCGACGTGCACGATGTTCAGGCCGAAGTGGTCGCCGAACATATCCAGCACCTGGTCGGCTTCGTTCAGGCGCAGCAGGCCGTTGTCCACGAACACGCAGGTCAGGCGTTTGCCGATGGCGCGGTGCAGCAGCATGGCGGTAACGGAAGAATCCACGCCGCCGGACAGGCCGAGGATCACGTGATCTTCGCCCACTTGCTCGCGGATACGCTCAACCGCATCTTCGATGATGGTCGCAGGCGTCCACAGGGCTTCACATTGGCAGATATCCAGCACGAAACGCTCCAGCATGCGCTGGCCCTGACGGGTGTGGGTCACTTCCGGGTGGAACTGCACGCCGTAGAAGCGTTTTTCTTCGTTGGCCATAATGGCGAACGGGCAGGTATCGGTGCTGGCGACGGTCACGAAGTCTGAAGGAATTGCGGTCACTTTGTCACCGTGGCTCATCCACACGTCCAGCAGCGGTTTGCCGGCAGCGCTGAGGGCGTCTTCGATGCCGCGAACCAGCGCACTGTCGGTGGTTACTTCCACCTGCGCATAGCCGAACTCACGCTCGTTGGAACCCTGCACATGGCCGCCCAGCTGCATCGCCATGGTCTGCATGCCGTAGCATACGCCCAGAACCGGCACACCGGCGGTGAACACGTATTCTGGCGCACGCGGGCTGTTATGTTCGGTGGTGCTCTCCGGGCCGCCGGAAAGGATGATGCCGCTTGGATTGAATTCGCGGATTTGCTCTTCGCTAACGTCCCAGGCCCACAGCTCACAGTAAACGCCGATTTCGCGCACGCGGCGTGCTACCAGTTGGGTGTATTGCGAACCAAAATCCAGAATAAGGATGCGATGCTTATGGATATTATTTGTCATGTGAGGCGAATTCCAGCAACAGAGAAAAAGAGCGAAAAATAAGGTTTCGGGGCGAGGAGCCAAGCCCCCCGCCCCGGCCTCTCCCGCAGGAGAGGGTCAAGCATTAACCCATGCGGTAGTTCGGTGACTCTTTGGTGATGGTCACGTCATGCACGTGGCTTTCCTGAATGCCGGCGCCGCTGATGCGCACAAATTCAGCCTTGGTGCGCAGATCGTCGATGGTGGCGCAGCCGGTCAGGCCCATGCAAGAGCGCAGACCGCCCATTTGCTGGTGCACGATCGCTTTCAGCATGCCTTTGTAAGCCACGCGGCCTTCGATACCTTCCGGCACCAGTTTGTCGGCGGCGTTATCGGTTTGGAAGTAACGGTCGGAAGAGCCTTTGGACATGGCGCCCAGCGAGCCCATACCACGGTAGGATTTGAACGAACGGCCCTGGTACAGCTCGATTTCGCCCGGGGATTCTTCGGTGCCCGCCAGCATGGAGCCGACCATTACGCAAGATGCGCCGGCCGCGATGGCTTTGGCGATGTCGCCGGAGAAGCGGATGCCGCCGTCGGCGATAACCGGGATACCGGTGCCTTCCAGCGCTTCAACCGCGTCGGCGATAGCGGTGATCTGCGGTACGCCCACGCCGGTCACGATGCGGGTGGTACAGATGGAGCCAGGGCCGATACCCACTTTCACCGCGCTCACGCCGGCGTCGGCCAGCGCTTTGGCGCCGGAGGCCGTGGCGACGTTGCCGCCAACGATCTGCAGATCCGGGTATTTGGCGCGGGTTTCGCGAATGCGCTGCAATACGCCTTCGGAGTGGCCGTGAGAGGAGTCGATCAGGAGTACGTCAACGCCTGCAGCGACCAGCGCGTCAACGCGCTCTTCGTTGCCGGCACCGGCGCCAACCGCCGCGCCAACGCGCAGGCGGCCATGCTCGTCCTTACAGGCGTTTGGCTTGCGCTCCGCCTTCTGGAAGTCTTTTACGGTGATCATGCCCAGCAGATGGAAGTTGTCGTCCACCACCAGCGCTTTCTCAACGCGTTTTTCGTGCATTCTTTGCAGCACGACTTCACGCGCCTCACCCTCTTTCACCGTGACCAGGCGCTCTTTCGGCGTCATCACGGCGGTAACAGGCTGGTTCAGATCGGTCACGAAGCGCACGTCACGGCCGGTGATGATGCCGACCAGCTCGTTCTCTTCGGTCACTACCGGGTAGCCGGCAAAGCCGTTACGCGCGGTCAGTTCTTTCACTTCTTTCAGCGTGGTGGAGGGGGTTACGGCTTGCGGGTCGGTAACTACGCCGCTTTCGTGTTTTTTCACGCGGCGGACTTCTTCAGCCTGACGCTCGATGGACATGTTTTTGTGAATGAAGCCCAGGCCGCCTTCCTGCGCCAGCGCGATGGCCAGGCCAGCTTCGGTTACGGTATCCATGGCTGCGGACAGCATAGGGATATTCAGGCGGATAGTTTTGGTCAGTTGGGTGCCAAGCTCTGCGGTATTAGGCAGAACTGTGGAGTGAGCTGGAACCAGTAGAACGTCGTCAAACGTGAGTGCTTCTTTCGCGATACGTAGCATGGGCAATATCTCACCAGAGTGGGCTGTGAAAAAGATAAAATATTGCCGCGGCATTATACAGAGCGTAATCGGTTGCCTCCAGCACTTTCTCACAAAAACTCTTGATTACCTTTTTCAGCCCTGTAGTATCGACCAATTAAGTGGTTGTTTTGGAATTTGATCTGGGTCACATGTCGCTACCTGTCTCGCCGTCTATTTTTACCGTAAGCCGCCTGAATCAGACGGTTCGACAGCTGCTGGAAATGGAAATGGGCCAAATCTGGCTCTCTGCCGAGATCTCCAACTTCTCTCAACCCTCTTCCGGCCACTGGTATTTCACGCTGAAAGACGACCGCGCGCAGGTGCGTTGTGCGATGTTCCGCAACAGCAACCGCCGCACCACCTTCCGCCCGCAAAACGGCCAGCAAGTGTTGGTTCGCGCCAGCATCACGCTGTATGAACCGCGCGGCGACTATCAGCTGATTGCCGAAAGCATGCAACCCGCCGGCGACGGCCTGCTGCAACAGCAATTCGATCAACTGAAACAGCGCCTGAGCGCCGAAGGCCTGTTCGACCAACAGTTCAAGCAACCGCTGCCCAGCCCGGCCAAACGCGTCGGGGTGATCACCTCCGCCAGCGGCGCGGCGCTGCACGATGTGCTGCAGGTGCTGCAACGGCGCGATCCTTCGCTGCCTATCGTTATCTACCCGACCTCGGTGCAGGGCGCGGAAGCGCCATTGCAGATCGTGCGCGCCATCGAAACGGCCAACCGCCGCGACGAATGCGACGTGCTGATCGTCGGCCGTGGCGGCGGTTCGCTGGAAGACCTGTGGAGTTTTAACGACGAACGCGTAGCGCGGGCGATATTCGCCAGCCGTATTCCGATCGTCAGCGCCGTCGGCCATGAAACCGACGTCACCATTGCCGACTTTGTCGCCGATCTGCGTGCGCCAACCCCTTCCGCCGCCGCCGAACTGGTCAGCCGCAATCAGTTGGAGCTGCTGCGTCAGTTGCAATCTCAGCAGCAGCGGATGGAAATGGCGATGGATTACTATCTGGCCCAGCGTCAGCAGCAGTTCACCCGCATCAACCACCGTTTGCAACAGCAGCATCCGCACCTGCGCCTGGCGCGCCAGCAGACGCTGTTGTTCAAGCTGCAACGTCGGTTGGAAGACGGCATGCAAAACCAGCTGCGCCTGTCTTCACGCCGCAGCGATCGGGTGCAACAGCGTTTGGCGCAGGTACAGCCGCAGGCACGCATTCATCGCTACCAGCAACGCGTACAGCAACAGGAATACCGTTTGCAGCAGGCGCTGGAGCGCCGGCTCAACGCTTACCGCCAACGTTTCGGCGTAGCCTGCAGCCAACTCGAAGCGGTCAGCCCGTTGGCGACGCTGGCGCGCGGCTACAGCGTGACGCAAACCCCGCGCGGCGAATTGCTGAAAACCACCAAACAGGCGCAGGTTGGCGAACTGCTGAAAACCCGCCTGCAGGATGGCTGGGTGGAAAGCGAAGTGAAAACCATCATTGTGGCCAAGAAGCCGCGCAAAAAAGCGCGCGGCTGACTCTACCCGTCATACTTGAAGTTGCATCTGTGTTGGCTGCACCCGCTCACCCGAATCACTTACCTGAGTAAGCTCATCGGGATGAACGTTCTGGCCGCCTTGATGCAACTCCAATTATTTAGGGTATATAACGTTATTTCAGCGTAAAACTCTCGCCCGGCTCACCGTTGATCCACAGTTCCCGCGTCTCTCCGGCAGGCAGGCTGACCGTCAGCGTCCGCCATGCCGGTTTGAACCGCCCTTCGGTGGTGACGTTCAGCATGACGCGCCGATTGTCGCTGTGCATCTCCCAGCGCAGCCACAGCGCGTTGCCCTGCTGCCAGCCATAACTTTCCCCATCGTCTTCGAACAACAGCCCAGAAGCGCTGCCACAGCCTTTAAACGGGTACAGCTGCAACTCGCGCCGATCGTCGGCGGCAACGTCAACGTGCGCCAAGCGTGATGACAGCGGCAACGCCGCCCCGGCACGCACCAACAGCGGCAAACGCTCCAGCGGCGCATCCAGCAGCACCGTCTGGCCACCGCTGAACCATTGGCCACTGTAGAAGCAGTACCAACCTTCGCCGTTATCCGGCAGATAAACCGAACGCGCACGCTGCCCCTGCTCCACCACGCTGGCCACCAGCAAATCGCGGCCAATCATAAAATCATCGGTTTCGTTCAGCGTGCGTTCATCATGCTCGTGATCGAGGAAGGTCGGGCGCAGCATCGGCTCGTCGTCGGCGCTGGCCTGCCACAGCAGGGTGTAGAAATAGGGCATCAGGCGATAGCGCAGGTTGATCGCCTCGCGGACGGCCGGCGTGGCGGCCGGATACATCCACGGCTCGTTAACCGTCGCGTCGTCGTTCCAGGAGTGAATGGTGAAACGCGGGTGCATCACGCCGTTTTGCACCCAACGCACCAGCAGTTCGGCGTCCGGTTTGTCGCCGGAAAAACCGCCGACGTCGTGCCCCAGGTTATACAACCCGGACAGGCTCATGCCCAATCCCATGCGGATGTTGTAGCGCAGGGTTTGCCAGTTGGTGCGGTTGTCGCCGCTCCAGGTCTGCACATAGCGTTGCATGCCGGCACAGCCGGAACGGGAGATCAGATATGGCCGCAGCTCGGGCGCAAAGCGCTGCTGGGCTTCCATCGAAGCGCGCATCATCAGCAACGGCATGACCGGGCGGATATGCTTGATGGCGATCGGCCGGCCAAACCCCTGGCAGCGCGCTTCCGAGTCCCACACTTCGTATTCGTTGTTGTCGTTCCAGGTTGAATCTATGCCCATCTCCAGCAGTTGTTGAGTGACGCCCTGCTGCCACCAGCGTACCGTCGCCGGATTGGTGAAATCGAGGTGCGAGCCTTCGTCGTCCCAAAAGCTGGAACGCTCCGGCTGGTCGCTTTCCGAGTCGCGGATAAACAGCCCCTGCTCCGCCGCCTGCCGGTACTGAGGATGATCCTGCAACAGGCAAGGTTTGATGTTGGCCGCCAGCTTCAGCCCGGCGGCGTGGAACGTCTGGCTCAGTAGCTTCGGCTGCGGCACCTTGTCGTAATTCCAGTTGAACACGTAGCGCTTGTTGCCGATCGAGGTGTAGCCCGAAGACAGCTGGAACGAATCGCAGGGAATATCGTGCTGCTTGCACAAGGCGATGAACTGCTGCAACTGCTGCTGGGCGTCCGGCGCGTCGGTGTAATGCATGGTCGATCCGCTGTACCCGAGGCTCCATTTCGGCCCGAAGTGGGTCTTGCCGGTGAGGCGCACAAAGGCTTTGGTCACGTCCAACACCTGCGGCCCCAGGAACAGGTAATAATCGAGATCCCCCGCCTCGGCCTGGTAGCGGCGGTAGGCCAGATGGTAGTTGTCGATCTCGTTGCCCAAATCCAGCCAACAGCTGCTCAGGTTGTCGTAAAACAGCCCGAAACTGGCCTCTGCACCGCGGGTGATGGTAAAGGGCACATGTTTGTACAGCGGATCGGTGCTGGCGGCGTTGTAGCCCATCGCATCCAGATTGCGCATTTCGAAGCGGCGGCCGCTGCGCTCCAGATCGCCGGCCTTCTCGCCCAGGCCATAATAACGCTCGGTGGCAAAGCGGCGCTGGTAGTGCGCCACGCCGTCACCCTGCGGATTGAGCAGGTAGGCGCTGGTTGGCCGGTCAGCCGCCAGCGGCCGCCATTCACCGGCGGCGTTACGGTGCTCCCACTCCAGCCACAGCGGCTGATGTACGGTAACGCGCAGCGCGGCGCTGGTCACCACCAGCCGATCCTCATGCTGTTGCAGTTGATAGCCCGGCAGGCCAAAACCGGCGACGCTCAGGCGATCGCGCCCCTCCCAGGGCACGTCAGCCTGCGGCGCAATGCTCCAGGTGCGGTCCAGCGCCAGTTCGCCGTTGCGTTTGATCAGCACGCGGAACAGGTTGTCTTCCAACACGTACAGGCAGAACAGGTGACGCTCGTCGACCAACAATTCGATGCGATCGGCATACTCGCCTGCCAGAGTCCATTTTTTTAACGTTTTCATAGGTATCCAACTTAACTATTCAGTGACTTTTTACCGCCACGCTCGGCGATCAAGGCAATCAGGAACACGGCGCCGATCAGATCGAAGAAGCCCATGGCGATAAACAGCGGGTTGAAGCCGACGGTGTCGGAAACCGCACCGATCAGCAGCGTAAACAGGAAGCTGGCGATCCAGGCACTGGAGCCGCGCATGCCGTTGACCGTCGCCATCTGGTTTTTATCGAACGACTCCACCACCAGCGCGCTGAGCATGCAGGAGATCACCTGATGGCCGAAACCGCCGATCGAGATCAACGCGATCGCCACATAGGGATCTTTGGTCACCGCGACAAACGCCAGCGAGACCATCATGAAGGCGCCGGTGACCGAGCTGGCGACCACCGAGTTGACGCGGGTGCAACCGAACCATTTGCGGTACAGGGTGGTGAGATAACCGCTGGCGACGCTGCCGATATCCGCCGCCAAAAACGGCAGCCAGGCAAACATGGCGATGTGCTTTAAATCCATGCCGCGTTCGGTGGCCAGGTACAGCGGCACCCAGAAGCTGAACACCGCCCAGGCCGGTTCGGCGAGAAAGGCCGGGATGGCGATGCCGTAGAACTTTTTGTTTTTACACAAGATTGCCAATGATTTTAAAAACGGCAGTCTCGGCAATACCGGTTCGTTATCTTCGCGGATCAGATCCAGCTCTTGTTGGCTCAGATTCGGGTGCTTTGAGGGTTCGTGGTAGAACAGCCACCACAACACCACCCAGACCAACGCCAGCGCGCCGGAGAACAAAAAGGCGCCCTGCCAGCCAAAGGAGACGTGGGCGATGACGATGATTGGCGGGGCCAGCATGGCGCCGATAGAAAAACCTACGCCCGCCCAACCGGCGGCAATCGGCCGTTCCTTTTTCGGGAACCAGTCGGAAATCGCCTTGGCGTTGCCCGGCGTGGCCGCCGCTTCCGCCCCGCCCATGAAGAAGCGCAGGATCGCCAACTGAAGCCAGCTCCCAGCCCCGGCATGCAACATGCACACCACCGCCCAGATGCTGGCGCAGATCAAAAAGCCCATCTTCAGGCCGATAACATCGATCAGCCAGCCGCAGATCGGCTGAAATACCGTATAGGCCAGCTGAAATGACGCCACCACCCAGGAATATTGCTCGGTGGTCATGTTGAGGCTGGTTTTCAGCTCCGGCGCCAGGATACCCAGCGAATTGCGGGTAATGTAGTTGACCGTAACGCCGAGCAGAAACAGCGCCAGCATCCACCAACGCAGCGATTTGAACTTGCGCCGACTGCTGTGCGCGACCGTCTGATTAATTTCAACACTCATCTGTCTTCTCTCCACGGCGGCTGCCCGGTGAAACAGCTCGCTTTTTGGTAGGGCACGTTTTGGTATCGAAGGTATGGGTTGCGAAAATTTGCGATGGCGATCACGAAAACTCGCACATCATGCTCACAACCACATGATTTATTTTCATTTTATTTATAATTCAGTCGGTAAATTGGACTGATAAGTCTATAAAATTGGTGTACCAATGCAGACTAGCCAGCCGGGAGCGTGAGCGAAACGTGGTTTTTTGCAAAAATTTTCATATGCAGCCTAAAAGCTCGCCATAATGGCGACCCAAGCCAGACAGTACGCTGAAAAAACGCGGTGAAAATATTTTCACCGGCAAATTTGAAGGAGATCACAGAATGAACGGAAAGCTGAAAATACAGGAAATCGCCCGCCAAACAGGGTTGTCGATCAGCACCGTTTCACGCGTACTCGCGGGCAAGTCCAACACCAGCGCCGAAGCGCGTCACAAAGTATTGGCCTGCGCCCAGCAGAACGGTATCTTGCAAGGCCTGTCCAACGGCCGGCTGATGCTGAACAACGTCATGGTGTTTGCCCCGCAACGCGCCTTCGACGTGCGCACCGACATCTTTTATCACAAGGTGATCCAGGGGATCACCGCCGCGCTGGCGGAACATGAAGTGCGCATTCGCTATTGCGGGCTTGAAGAGCAGCACAGCGACGGCGCGCTGTTCCTGGAAAAAATGAGCGATCCGCAGACCGAAGCCGCGCTGATTATCGGCATCGACGACGAGCACATTCACCAGTTGGCCGCCGATCTGCACAAACCCTGCGTGCTGATCAACTGTACCGATCGCCAGATGCGGCTGGACAGCGTATCCCCCGATCATCAGTTGATCGGCGAGTTCTCCGCCAATTATCTGATCCAACAGGGCCACAGCCATATTCTGAACCTGCAATGCCTGCGCCGACACACCATGGAGCTGCGGCTGGCGGGCATCAGGCAGGCCTATGCGCAGCACAATATCGCCTTCGACGAAGGCCGCCATCTGGTTACCACCTCCGGCTTTGGCAGCGAAGAAGCCGAGCAGGCGCTGACCACCTTTATCAATCAGGTCAGCCAGCGTTCGCAGTTGCCGACGGCTATTCTCGCCGGGGGCGACTATATGGCGGTCGGTGCGGTCAAGGCATTGAATAAATTGCGGCTGAACGTACCGGCGGATATCTCGGTCATGAGCACCGACGGTTTTAACCTGGCGGAAATTCATGATGTGCCGCTCACCTCGGTACATGTGCCGCGAGACGAGCTGGGCCATGAGGCGATCCAACTGTTACAGCGCCGGATGCTGCGCGCCGATGCTCCGCCTTGCAACCTGCTGCTGCACGGGAAACTGGCGGTACGCGCCTCGGTCAAGCGCATCAGCCCGCACAAGACCAGCCCGGCGGTCAGCACCCACGATCATCGTCTTTACGATGTCTGAACTACACTTAGTGGTGAAATATTGACTTATTGAGGGTAATTTTGCTTAAGGAGAGCCATTATGCCGACCCTGACCGCTCGTTCAGTCATCCCCCCTTATATGCTGCGCAGAATTATTGAACACGGCAGCGCACCACAGCGCGACTGCGCATTGCACACCCTGAACCACGTTCAAAGCCTGCTCGGCAACAAGCCGCTGCGTGCGCCCGACGCGAAAACCGCCAGCGGCGGCGAAGTCATCCGCGATATCTATGACGCTCAAAACGGCACTCAGCTTCCCGGCAAACAAGTGCGCAACGAGGGCCAGGCCAGCAACCATGACGTGGCTGTTGATGAAGCCTATGACTATCTCGGCGTAACCTACGATTTCTTCTGGCAGGCGTTTGAGCGCAACTCACTGGACAACAAAGGGCTGCCACTGACCGGTAGCGTCCACTACGGGCATGAGTATCAGAATGCCTTCTGGAATGGCCAGCAGATGGTTTTCGGCGACGGTGACGGCGAGATCTTCAACCGTTTTACCATCGCTATCGATGTCGTCGGCCACGAACTGGCGCACGGCGTAACCGAAAGCGAAGCCGGGCTGATTTACTTCCAACAGGCCGGCGCGCTGAACGAGTCCATGTCTGACGTCTTCGGTTCGTTGGTCAAGCAGTTCCACCTGCGGCAAACCGCCGACAAGGCCGACTGGCTGATTGGCGCGGGTCTGCTGGCCAAGGGCATTAACGGCAAGGGCCTGCGTTCGATGTCTGCGCCCGGCACCGCCTACGACGATCCGCTGCTGGGTAAAGATCCTCAGCCGGCCGACATGAAGGATTATATTCAGACCAAAGAGGACAACGGCGGCGTACACCTCAACTCCGGCATCCCCAACCGTGCCTTCTATCTGGCGGCCACCGCACTCGGCGGCTTTGCCTGGGAGAAAGCCGGCTACGTCTGGTATGACACGCTGTGCGACAAAACGCTGCCGCAGGATGCCGACTTCGCCACCTTCGCCCGCACCACGGTGAAACATGCCCAGCAGCGTTTTGATCGCGCCGTGGCGGACACAGTGCAGCAAGCCTGGCATCAGGTGGGGGTGGAATAATGAAACCCTTGCCGTCGCTCAATCAGGACACGGTCATTGAGCTGGCACGTGAAGGCGGTTTCGCCTTTATTCCCAAACTGGCGGGCCAGCGGCGCATTGCGCTGGCCGATATTACGCCGGAGCAGCGCCAACGCCTGAGCCAGTTATTGAATCAAACGCTGCCCTACGCGCAGGAAGAGGGAAAACCGGGTTCCCCCGGCTGCGGCGACCAGCGCTACTTCCGCGTTCAAATCAGCTATTACAGCCAGAATCTGTGCAGTGAAATCGTATTGCTGATCCCGGAAACCAGCGCACCCCAGGCCTTGATCGATTTATGGAAAACCGGTCAGGTGGATGAGTGAATGCTTACACCGGCTGATAATCAAATAGCACGCGCTTTTTGGATACCAGCCCGTGGCCGTTCTGACACAGGTAATCCACTGCGCCGCAGGCCTTCAGCTCCTGCAGCGGCTGCCCGCAGTCCGGGCAATGGGCCAACTGCCGATAATCGCGTTCGCAGGCGGCGCAATGGTAGTGACCATTCACCCACTCCATCGTTTGATCGCATTGTGGACAGTGCGCTTCCATACTGACTCCTGAATTAGATGACGCCCCATGAGCGCAAGAAGTATATCCCCAGCGCGGTGGTGAAAAACGAACCGACGGTGGTGATGGCAATAATATTCGCTGCCAGCGTGGCGTTGCCGCCCATGGCGCGCGTCATGACATAGCTGCCCGAGGCGGTCGGCGTGGCGGAAAACAGGAAGATAATCCCCAGCGCCGCGCCGTGAAACCCCCACAGCCAGCCGCCCAGCGTCATCAATACAGGGACCAGGAACAGCTTGGCCGAAGAAGACAGTGCGGCAACGTTGGATGAACGGAACATGGCGCGCAGATCCAGGCTTGCGCCGGTGCACAACAACGCCAGCGGCAGCGACAACCCGGAGATATAACTGCCGGTCTGCCGGATCACCTGCGGGATTTCCAGGCCGGTTTGCGCGAACAGCAGCCCGCACACCAGGCCGATAATCAGCGGATTGGTGACAATGCTGCGCAGCAGCGACAAACGACCGATCTTCTTGCCGTGCCCGCCCTGCAGACTGCGAGTCAGGGTAATCACCGACAGCACGTTAAACAGGATCACCGTGACCGTCAGGTACAGCGACCCCAACGCCACCCCTTCGTCGCCATAGGCCGTCATGGCATATGCCAGGCCAACAATGGCGGTATTGGCGCGGAACCCGCCCTGCACGAACACGCCCCGTTCACGCGGTTCCTTAACCAACCAGACCGCCGCTACCTCCAGCAGCAGGAAGGTGGCGATGGTGCCGATCGCGCCGTAGAGAACCAACGGCAGGTTGCCCAGCAGTTGCGGATGATTGGTGGCGATACTGAAGAACAGCAGGCAAGGCAGCGCCAGATTGAACACCAAGCGTGTGGCGCCATCAATAAAACGATCGTCCATCAGCCGCCAGTGGCGCAGCAGTATGCCCAGCAACATCATTAAAAGATTCGGTACGGTGACGCTGAACGCAAAACTCCAGGTTTCCCAGGACATGGTGTTCCTTCAACTGGCGGTGGCAATATGCAGATAATAGAACGACTTCGGGCCAATAAAAAAGAGCGCGGTATTGCTACCGCGCTCTTTTTGAAGATTATTTGCTTTTCTTCAGGTGGCTCATCAGGCGTTTACGCTTGCGCATCTGGTTCGGCGTCAGCAGGTTGCGCTTGCCGGCGAACGGGTTGTCACCCTCTTTGAACTGGATGCGGATTGGCGTACCCATTACCTTCAGCGAACGACGGAAGTAGTTCATCAGATAACGTTTGTACGAGTCGGCCAGATCGCTCACCTGGTTGCCGTGGATCACCACAATCGGCGGGTTGTAACCCCCGGCGTGCGCGTATTTCAGCTTCACGCGGCGGCCACGCACCAACGGCGGCTGGTGGTCTTCGGCAGCCATCTGCATGATTTTGGTCAGCATGGAAGTGTTCACGCGACGGGTCGCGCACTCGTAGGCTTCCTGCACGGATTCGAACAGGTTGCCGACGCCGCTGCCGTGCAGCGCAGAGATGAAGTGCACGCGGGCGAAATCGACAAAGCCCAGGCGCAGATCCAGCATCTCTTTCACATGCTCGCGATCTTCCTCGCTCATGCCGTCCCACTTGTTGACCGCAATCACCAGTGAGCGCCCACTATTGAGGATAAAGCCAAGCAGCGAGAGATCCTGATCGGAAATGCCTTCGCGCGCGTCAACCACCAACAGCACTACGTTGGCGTCTTCGATTGCCTGCAGAGTTTTGATTACCGAGAATTTCTCTACGGTTTCCGTTACCTTGCCGCGTTTGCGTACCCCGGCGGTATCGATCAGCACGTATTCGCGCTCGTCGCGTACCATCGGGATATAGATGCTGTCGCGGGTCGTGCCCGGCATGTCGTACACCACCACACGCTCCTCACCGAGGATACGGTTAGTCAGTGTGGACTTACCTACGTTAGGACGGCCAACGATCGCCAGCTTGATCGGCAAATCTTGCGGGTTGAAGTCGTCTTCCGGCTCTTCGTCCTCCGGGATTTCGTCTTCCTGCTCAGCCCAGTAAGCGGCGTTGGCCTCTTCTTCGGTCAGCTCGACTTCTTCGGGTTTTTCACCGACAAAGGGCACCAGCACGTGTTCGATCAGTTGCGCTACGCCACGGCCGTGCGAAGCGGCGATCGCATACACGTCGCCCAAGCCGAGCGAGTAGAAATCGGCGGTGGCCATGTCCGGATCCATGCCGTCGGTTTTGTTGGCGACCAGGAAGGTGGCCTTCTGACGGTTGCGCAGATGCTGGGCAATGCCCTGATCGGCCGGCATCAGGCCGGCACGAGCGTCGACCATGAACAGTACGATGTCCGCTTCTTCAATCGCCAACAGCGATTGGCCGGCCATGCGCGTTTCAACGCCGTCTTCGGTACCGTCAATGCCCCCGGTATCGACGATAATAAATTCATTACCCTCAACTTCGGCACGACCATACTTGCGGTCTCGCGTTAGCCCGGGGAAATCCGCCACCAGCGCATCGCGCGTATGTGTTAAACGGTTAAACAAGGTGGATTTACCCACATTCGGGCGCCCAACCAGCGCGACGACAGGTATCATTGTGAAGCCTCATTACTTAATAATCAATGCGTTACTGCACCATGGATAGACACCAGAAGTGCAGCTTATAAAAATACGAAACGGCCCCTGAACACTCAGGAGCCGTTTGCAAACCGTGCGATGACCGGCAGCGTTAGCGGGTGAAAGCGTAAACTTTTCCGCCTCGGGCCTGGATAACCAGCTTATCGCCGGCCACCATCGGCGCAGACAGGAAGCCGGAGCTATCCACTTCCTGCTGGGCAACAAAACGGCCGTCCGTGGTGTTAATCCAGTGCAGGTAACCTTCGGAATCGCCGGTTACCAGATAACCATTATACATCACCGGCGGGGTCAGGTTGCGGTGCAGCAGATCGCTCTGCGTCCACACTGTTACGCCGCCTTCGGTGCTCAGCGCTACCACGCGATCGTTCTGATCGACCAGATAGATGCGGCCCGCGTCCACGATGAAGTCGTTCACGGAACCCAGTTCACGCTTCCACATGATCTGGCCGGAACGCAGATCCAGCGCCGTCAGGTTACCATTGTAACCTAATGCGTAGACAACGCCTTCAACAATCACCGGCGTCGTGTCCACATCGTTCAGGCGATCAATCTCGGTCGCGCCGCTCGGCTGGGAAATACGCTGTTGCCAGATCAACTGGCCCTGCTGCATCAGCACTGCGCTGACGCGGCCGTTATCACCGCCGACAATCGCCGCGCCGAAGGCAACGGCCGGTGCGGACTCACCGCGCAGTGACAGCGATGGCATGTCCAGGTTAACCGTCCACTTCACCGCGCCGTCAGATTCGTTCAGCGCCTGCAGCAGGCCATTGGAGGTATGGATCAGCACCATGCCGTCGCTGATTACCGGGCGAGAAATCGCTTCGCCGGCTACCTTGGTCTGCCACGCCACTTTACCGTCTGCGGTATTCAACGCGTAAACCACTGCTTTTTCACTGCCGACGTAAACTTTGTCGCCTGCAACCGCCAGGCCGCCTGACAGCAGTGCCGGCAGATTGCTGGAGAAGAAGCCGGTTTTCTCGGAAAGATCGACCTTCCACTTTTCGTCGCCGCTGTCGGCATCCATCGCTTTCACGATGCCGTGACGGTCAGCAGCATAAAGGGTGCTGTCCTGGAAAGCGGGACGCAGGTGAGAATAAAACTCACCGATACCGTCACCTACCGATGTGCTCCACGCCTTGTTCGGCGTGAACTGATTTTCAACTTTTGGCAGCGGCGACATGGTAACCACGTCTTCTTCACTGTTAAACAGCGAGCAACCACTCAGCAAGGCGACGGAAACCAGTCCGACCAAGAGTGTTTTACGCAATTGCATGGGAATTCCCCTTAGCTGGACAAGTTATTCAATTTCATGCGCAGCAGAACCTGCAGCGCCTGAGAAGCGTTGGACTCAATGCCTTTGCTGTAAGCCTCACGCGCACCTTTGGTGTCGCCTTTGGCCAGCAACGCGTCGCCGCGTGTATCTTGCGCCATCGCCGCCCAACCTTCGCCTTTCACGCCATCCAGCGTTTTCAGCGCTTCATCCAGCTTTTTCTCCTGCAACTGGACACGCGCCAGACGCAGGCTAATCATCGCCAGCATATTATCGTCTTTGGTCTGGCCCTGAGCCAACACCAACTGCTGCTCTGCCTTGGCAAAGTCATTCTGCTCAACAAAGTGCTTCGCCAGCTCCAGCGAGGCCAATACGCCATAGCTATTGCTGTTGGCCTTGGCAAACGCCTCCGCTGCGGACACGTCGTCCGGCTTACCGGCCGCCAGACGATCGCTGGCTTCCTGATAGGATTGGGACGCGGCCATCATGTTGGAGTTTTGGTGGTTCTGCCAGAAACGCCAGCCGACCAGGGCACCAATTCCGAGCACCACACCCACCGCCAGCGCTTTGCCGTTCTCGGCAAAGAACCGACGCACGGCGTCGACTTGTTCGTTTTCAGTGGTATAGACTTCCACGGTGTCCTTCTCCTTAACCTAACATCGTTGCCAGACGCACTGCGACTTCGCTTTGCGCCAGCGTTTCTTGTTCACCACTGCGCAGGTCCTTAACCACCACCTGCTGTGCCGCGACTTCGTTCTCACCGAGGATCAAAGCGACGCGCGCGCCCCATTTGTCCGCACGGGTGATCTGTTTCTTAAAGTTGCCGCCGCCGTAGTTGGTCATTAATTTCAACTGTGGTGCCGCATCCCGTACGTCTTCTGCCAACTGCATCGCCGCGCTTTGGGCGCCGGCACCGGAGGAGATAACATACACGTCAATGGTCGCCGGGGCTTTGAAATCCGGATTCACTGCCTGAACCAGCAGTACCAGACGCTCCAGACCCATCGCGAAACCGACCGCCGGCGTCGCACGCCCGCCCAGTTGCTCGACCAGGCCGTCGTAACGTCCGCCGGCACACACCGTTCCCTGAGCGCCCAGACTGGTGGTCACCCATTCGAATACCGTACGGTTGTAGTAGTCCAGACCGCGCACCAGGCGTTCATTGATGGTATATGGGATACCTGCCTGAGCCAAAAGTTCACACAGGCCGTCGAAGTGGGCTTTGGATTCTTCATCCAGGTACTCGGACAGGCGCGGTGCGTCGTTCAGCAAGGCCTGAACTTCCGGATTTTTGGAGTCCAGTACGCGCAGCGGATTGCTGTACATGCGGCGCTTGCAATCTTCGTCCAGCTTTTCTTTATGCTGTTCCAGGAACGCCACCAGGGCATCACGGTAATTGGCGCGCGCCTCCAGCGAGCCGATTGAATTCAGCTCCAGATTAACGTGCTCGGAAATACCCAGCGCTTTCCACCAGCGGGCGGTCAGCAGGATCAGCTCGGCATCGATGTCCGGACCTTGCAGGCCGAACACTTCCACACCCAGCTGATTGAACTGGCGATAGCGGCCTTTCTGCGGGCGCTCATAGCGGAACATCGGACCGATGTACCACAGACGCTGTTCCTGATTGTACAGCAGACCATGTTCGATGCCGGCGCGAACGCAGCCAGCCGTCCCTTCCGGACGCAGCGTCAGGCTTTCGCCGTTGCGATCCTCGAAGGTGTACATCTCTTTTTCCACGACGTCGGTCACTTCGCCGATCGCGCGTTTGAATAACGGGGTCTGCTCTACAATCGGCAACCGGATTTCGCTGTAACCGTAGCTGCCCAGCACCTGCTTCAGTGTGCCTTCAATACGCTGCCATAATGCCGTATCTTCCGGCAGGTAGTCGTTCATGCCGCGAATGGCTTGAATGTTCTTTGCCACGTGATTTCTCTGTCCGTTGTCTATAAAAATGAACCCGATTATAGGGACTTTGCCGCCCCGTATTCAACGCGGGTGCCGCTTTCTGCCTCCCGGGTTCATAAACAAGCGGGCTAATCAGCCCGCCATGTAGCGATAACGCTTATTTTTCCAGCAGATTGACCGAGATGCGATTGCTTTCATCCATCATCGACGCCTTGGCGCGAATTTTCGCCTCCAGTTGGTCAATCATCTGCTCGTTGTCAAAACGCTCTTTCTGGCGCACGCCGTCTTCGTAAAAACCGCTCTTGTTATGACCACCGGTCACGCCCAACGTGGAAACCAGCGCTTCGCCCGGCCCGTTGACCACACAGCCGATAATCGAAATGTCCATCGGCGTGATGATGTCTTCCAGGCGTTGTTCAAGCGCGTTCACCGTGCCGATAACATCGAACTCCTGACGCGAACAGGTTGGGCAGGCGATGAAATTAATGCCGCGCGCACGAATGCGCAGCGATTTCAGAATATCGAAACCGACTTTCACTTCTTCCACCGGATCGGCCGCCAGCGAAATACGCAGGGTATCGCCGATGCCTTCCGACAGCAGCAACCCCAGGCCAATCGCCGATTTCACCGAACCGCTGCGCATGCCACCGGCTTCGGTGATACCCAAATGCAGCGGTTGATCGATACGCGCGGCCAACAGGCGATAAGATTGCACCGCCAGGAATACGTCGGAGGCTTTGACGCTGACCTTGAACTGATCGAAATTGAGGCGATCGAGGATATCCACATGACGCATCGCCGATTCGAGCAGCGCTTCCGGCGTAGGTTCGCCGTATTTTTCCTGAATGTCTTTTTCCAGCGAGCCGCCGTTCACCCCAATACGAATCGGGATGTTTTTATCGCGCGCGCAGTCCACGACTGAGCGGATACGCGACTCGTTGCCGATATTGCCCGGATTGATACGCAGGCAGTCCACGCCGTATTCGGCAACCTGCAACGCGATGCGGTAATCGAAGTGGATATCGGCGACCAGCGGCACGTTAACCTGCTGCTTGATCAGCTTGAACGCCTCGGCGGCGTCCATGGTGGGAACTGAAACGCGGACGATATCTACGCCCACGCGCTCCAGCGCTTTGATCTGATTAACCGTTGCTTCAACATCGGTGGTACGGGTGTTGGTCATCGACTGCACGGCAATCGGCGCGCCATCACCAATAGGCACCTTGCCGACGTAAATTCGCGTTGATTTTCGACGGTTGATGGGCGCTTGGTTATGCATTACTTACTCTCCATTGTTGCTCTGGCTTAACGACAATGGCCGCGCAATTACTGCGCGGCAATGGTCAGACGAGCAACACGGTTTGATTTAACAAACCGGCTTAAATCCACCGGCTTACCTTGATATTGAATCTGTACTGCGGCCGGTGCGCCAATAGTCAGTTTATATGGCGCGGTACCTGCCAGGTTCAGCTTGCCGCCGCTCTTTTGGGTGCCGCTGAACAACGTCTTGCCGCTGGCGTCGCTTACCTGCAACCAACAGTCGGAGGAGAAGTTCATCACCAACGCATTGGGATCTTCAGCCGGTGCTGCCAGGCCCGCTTCGCCGGTCGGCAGCGGCGCTTGCGCCGTCGGAGCCGCAGGCGTGGTCTCTGGGATCGGAGCTTGGCTTGGCGAAACCACCGCAGGTTGCTGTGCGGTTTCACTGCCGGTTGCGGCCGGAGCCTGTGCTGCCTGTTGCGCAGGCGCAACGCCGGTATCTACCGGCGTTGAACCATTGTCAGCCATAGGTGCGCTGTTGTCGGCATTGCTGTCGGTCAACGGCACTGATTGGCCTTCATTGTTTTGTGAAAGTTGGGCGGAAGATTGATCGGCCATGGTGGCGATCTCTTCTTGCTGCGCCTTGTGGTTTTGCCACCACCAGGCACCGGTCAGACCGACTACCACGAAAACAATCAGCCAGGTGAAGCTCATCAGCCAGCCGTCGCGTTTTTTGCGGCGCTTGCCTAACGAGAAACTCTGCATTGGCGCAACTTTTGCCACCTTCAGCGGAGCCTGCTTGGCCAGCATCGGCAGCAGTTCATCTTCCGGCAAATGCACCAGCTTGGCGTAGGAACGGATATAACCACGCACGAAAGTCGAAGCAAGGTCTGCGGAGAGATTGTCTTCTTCTATGTCGCGCACGGTAGACATTTTGAGGCACAGGCGTTCTGCAACGGCCTGTTGACTCAGCCCGAGTTGCTCACGGGCTTGACGCAGACGTTGGCCTGTCGTCATGGATACGGTTTTATCTTGGGAGGCTTCAGTATTCATTAGCTAAGAACTGCTGGTACTGTTTGGATTGTGGAAAACTTCGCGCTAGCTGCTTGCCATAGCGTTGAACGCTATCCTGGCGACCTGCTAACGCGGCGAAACGAATCTGTAACCATAAGCTGTCGGCGCTAGCCGGCAGAACATGTTGATAACTATCCAATAAAAGTTGCGACTGAGCGCGCTTCCCTTCTCCAAATTGCTTTTCCGCCTCCACCAACAGTGGAGTGCCTTTGTCCGGATCGACCTTCAGGGCACGCGTTAACAAGGTGCGTGCTTCATCGTTCTGTCCGGCCTTGAGAAAACAGTAACCTGCGTTTTCCAGGCTGTCGGCAACCTGACCATAATCCGGTGCCAGAGCCGCGGCGCTAAACTGCTGTTGTGCCGGTACATACTGCCCTAAACTGCAAAGAAACGCACCGTAATTATTCAGCACGGTGCCATTGTTTGGCGCAAGTTTGAGCGCCTGCTGATAACGTTGTTCAGCCGCGCCATTCTCGCCCATCCGCTGATCAACGAGCGCCATGCCCAATTGGGTACGGTAATCCTGCGGGGCGGCGTCCGCCGCTTTTTCCAGATTCTGCCGCGCGGCGTTCAAATCGCCCTGCTTCAGATATTCCAGCCCCAGTTGCAAACGCGTCTGGCCCGCTTCAGGTTGCGCGTCTTTTTCCGGTGACGACCCGGAACAGCCGGCCAGTAAACCGGCCGCCAGCAACATGCCCCACAGATTCAGCTTCATGCCCGCATTCATTTCCTTATTTGATGTCATCTTGACGTCTATTCACATAACAGACTGTTAGATAACAAAAAAATCATGCTATAGGACTCAGACCGCACGCACGTTGATAGGTTCCCCGGCCATTTTCTTTTTCAGGGTACGCTTGGTACGGTCGATCACTTCACCTGCCAGTTGCCCGCAAGCGGCATCGATATCATCACCACGGGTTTTACGAACAATAGTCGTAAAGCCGTATTCCATCAACACTTTGGAAAAACGATCCACGCGGCTGTTGGAACTGCGGCCGTAAGGCGCGCCGGGGAACGGGTTCCATGGGATCAGGTTGATCTTGCATGGCGTATCCTTCAGAACCTCCGCCAACTGGTGCGCATCGTCGGTGCTGTCGTTGATATGATCCAGCATCACGTACTCGACCGTCACCCGGCCCTGATTGGCGTTGGATTTTTCCAGGTAGCGGCGTACCGCAGCCAGGAAGGTTTCGATATTGTATTTGCGGTTGATGGGGACGATTTCATCGCGGATCTTGTCGTTTGGCGCATGCAGCGAGATCGCCAGCGCAACGTCAATCATATCGCCCAATTTGTCCAGCGCCGGCACGACGCCGGAAGTAGACAGGGTAACGCGGCGTTTGGACAAGCCAAAGCCGAAATCGTCCAGCATGATTTCCATCGCCGGCACGACGTTGTTCAGGTTGAGCAGCGGCTCGCCCATGCCCATCATCACCACGTTGGTGATCGGGCGTTCGCCGGTGACTTTCAGTGCGCCGATGATTTTCGCCGCACGCCACACCTGGCCAATGATTTCCGACACGCGCAGGTTACGGTTAAAGCCCTGCTGAGCGGTCGAACAGAATTTGCACTCCAGCGCACAGCCCACCTGGGATGATACGCACAGGGTCGCGCGATCGCCGTCCGGAATAAACACGGTTTCGACCTGCTGATCGCCTACCTTGATCGCCCATTTAATGGTGCCATCGGCTGAACGCTGTTCTTCTGACACTTCCGGCGCGCGAATTTCGGCGACGCTCTGCAGTTTGTTGCGCAGCACCTTGTTAATATCGGTCATCTGCTCAAAATCATCGCAGCAATAGTGGTATATCCACTTCATGACCTGATCGGCGCGGAAAGGTTTTTCGCCCATTTTGGCGAAGAATTCACGCATTTGCTGACGGTTCAAATCCAGCAGGTTAATTTTGGCCGCAGCCGGAGTTTCCGCGTTAACGGATTGAGTAGTCAGCGAATTATTTTCAGACACGATGTGCTCGGACGTGATGGGTTCTAACATGATGATCTCTGGCCTCGTTGTTACACGTTATGGCGCTAAAGAATGGAAAGTAAGTGTGCGTTTAAATCGCACTGAAAAACGCGCCCCTGACAAGACGACTCATCAGGGGCGCGGCATTGTACAAATTTTAGTAGCAGGTTGCCATGACTGAAAGGCATTCAGGGCATTTTTATTGTTTCAGCCGGTGAATGCCACGCCATGCAAACCGCAATACCCTATGGATTTCAAGTGGCAGCCAACCACGCTGCAGCTTGAAAGACGACGGGTATTAACGTGGGCAGATTTCGCTTTCGTTGAAGAAATAAGCGATTTCGCGCTGGGCAGATTCTACTGCGTCGGAGCCGTGTACGGCGTTGGCAGTGAAGCTGTCCGCGTAGTCAGCACGCAGGGTGCCGGCCAGTGCGTTGTCCGGGTTGGTTGCGCCCATGATGTCACGGTTGCGCTGTACTGCGTTTTCAGCTTCCAGAACCTGAACCACGATTGGGCCGGAGGTCATGAACTCAACCAGACCGTCGAAGAATGGGCGGCCTTTGTGCTCAGCGTAGAAGCCTTCGGCTTGTTCGCGAGTCAGACGCAGCATTTTGGATGCGATGATTTTGAAACCGGCACGCTCGAAGCGAGCATAGATTGCGCCGATGTCGTTATTGGCTACAGCATTTGGTTTGATGATGGAAAAGGTACGTTCTACGGTCATGATGGCCTCTGTATGGCTTCCAAAACTGACCGGTCTGCAATTAAACGCGTGCCGGCCTTCTTAAGTGGCGCAGATTATATGTGCGCTGTTAACGCTTGCCTACGGGAAAATCAACATTTCATTAAAAATTATTATCTTCATTCTTCACTTTGCACCCTGCGGCCGGGTGTGAAAAACCGGCTTAATCGAGGCTAAATCCACGCAGCGCTACCTGGCCACTCTCATCCAGCAGGCTGAGCTGATAGCGGCCCGGCTGCGTCAACGTCTGCAATAGCGACTCCCCTTCCCCCACCAACTGACCGTTCAAGAACCACCAACGCTGCCCGCTCCCTCCCTGGGCGCTGATTCGCAAATCAAGCGCATTTTTACCCGGCAGGCGGCGCAGTATCGCGCCGTCGCGTACGCCCAGCATCAGCAGAGGCGGTGCCTCCTGTTGTTGCAAGGGCGGGCACTGCGGATCGACGGCCGGCAAACGCTGGGCACGACGTTCCGCCGGCGGCAACCATGGCTCCAGTGGCGTTGGCCACAGCGCCAAACGATGCGCCACTGCCCCCGGGCAATCCGCCGCCACGCGCAGCCCGCGAGCATTCAGCCACACCAGGGGTTGGCTGCCCAACGCGCTTTCCTGTCCCGGTGCAGGCAGCGTCGGCGGCAAGGTTCCGTCGAGGATCCAGCTCAGACGCCGCTGGCGGCAGTTACTGTCACCGGCGGCAAGCGGCTGCCCGCCTGGCCAGCAGATCTCCGCCCGGCCGACGCTTGCCGGACGCGGATCGACCGGGATCCCCTGCCCGCGCTGGCGCAAAGAGGCCAACAACAAATTATTGACCTGATTCAGCAGCGGTACCGCCGTGGCGAAGCCGAACTGCCCGGCGACCGGCGTACCGTCAGGTCGCCCAACCCATATGCCCAGCGTATAGCGGGGATTAACGCCCACCGCCCAGGCATCGCGGTAACCGTAACTGGTGCCGGTTTTCCACGCCAGCGGCACACCGGCAGGCAACATGTCATCCGGCAACGGCCGCGCTTCTCCCGCCAGGATACGCCGCACAATCCAGGCTGCACCCGGCGACAGCAACTGGCGATCGTAAAGCCCTTGCCGAGGCGTAAAACGCAGCGGCGCCACTTTGCCTTGCCGGGCCAATGCGCTGAACCCGGCGACCAACTGATCCAACCGCGCACCGGCTCCGCCCAGAATCAACGCCAGGCTCGGCTCGGCGTGGGCCGGCAGCCGCAGCTCCACGCCCACGTTGCGCAAATTGGCGGCAAAGCGTTTGGGACCGTA
The DNA here is from genome assembly GCF_031931805.1 of Serratia sp. root2. Classification (NCBI taxonomy): domain Bacteria; kingdom Pseudomonadati; phylum Pseudomonadota; class Gammaproteobacteria; order Enterobacterales; family Yersiniaceae; genus Serratia; species Serratia sp. root2. The sequence goes on along the minus strand of NZ_JAUJXB010000003.1, from coordinate 141,849 downwards.
AGCCTCCAGCAGTTGCACCGCCGGCAGATTAAGCGAGCGCGCCAGCGCCTCGCTGGCACTGACCGGACCGTGAAAACCGGTATCAAAATTGCCGGGCCGGTAATCGCCGAAGCGACGCGGCACATCCTGCAGCAGCGATTCAGCGTGGATTAACCCGTCATCCAGCGCCAGTCCATACAAAAAGGGTTTGAGCGTCGAGCCCGGCGAGCGCCAGGCGGCCACCATATCAACATGACCGAAACGGCCGTTGTCATTGAAATCCAACGAGCCCAGGTAGGCGCGCACCTTCATGTTGGTGTGATCGACCACCAGCACGCCGACCGAGGTTTTTTCCGGCAATTGGCTCTTCCAGCCGCGCGCCAGTTCTTCAAGCCGCCGCTGTAACGTGGCGTCCAGCGTGGTCGTTACGACCTGGCTGCGGTTACCCTGTGTCATGCGCCGCGCCAGCAACGGCGCTAACTGCGGCACCTGACGCGGAGCCAGCCACAAGGCTTCCTGGCGAATTTCATTTATCTGCTGCGCCGGCCAAACGCGGTAATGCGCCAGCCGCTCCAGCACCTTGTCCCGTGCAGCCTGCGCGCGTTCCGGATAGCGATCCGGCCGCAAACGGCTGGGCGCTTGCGGCAATACTGCCAGCAACGCCGCTTCTCCACGCGTGAGCGCCGAAGGCGGTTTGCCCAGATAGGTCCAGCTTGCCGCGCCAATCCCCTGCAACGTGCCGCCATAGGGCGCCCGGTTAAGGTAGATTTCGAGGATTTGATCCTTCGATAAATGCCATTCCAGCTGCGCGGTTCGCCACACCTGCCGTAATTTGCCGGCCACTGTGCGCGGATGAGGATCGATAAGGCGCGCCACCTGCATCGACAGCGTACTGCCGCCGGAAACAATCTGCCCATTGCGCAGGTCCTGCCAGGCGGCTCGGGCCAGCGCCAGCGGGTTGATGCCGGGATGCCGATAAAACCAGCGATCCTCATAGGTCAGCAAGGCTTGCAGATAATAGGGCGACACCTGCCGCAAAGTCACCGGATAACGCCACACGCCGTCGCTGTCGGCATAGCGCCACAGCGGCGTGCCGTCTTCCGCCACCACCACTCGGGCCATCTCGGCATCTTTCAGCGGCAACGGCCACAGCCGGTCCGCCAGCCACAGCAAAGCGGGCGGCAGGAAAATCACCAGCAGCCAGATTAACCCGCGGCGGCGCAAATGGGCGAGGAAGAGAGTCATAAGAAAAGCATCGCTCCCTTGCCCCGCCACCGGTTAAACCACCGGGGCGGGACAGGGTAAGTCATCGGGCAATCTCAAGTCGCGGCGGCGTAGCGCCCAATGCGCGCCAGGCGGGCACATACATCGACTCAACCTGAGGTGCCGGCACCAGATAGCTACCCGGCGTCACCGCACGCGCCAGATACAGCAGCGTGGTATGACGGTAGCCGTCGATATTCACCGCCGCCACGTAGCGATCGTCGCGGAACTCCTGGTGTTTGATATCTGCCTGCTGCATATCCTGCAACAATTCGGTCACGCTGCTGGCGCTTTCGCCCAGGCTGGCGCTGCTGTCCCCCAGATTCTGATTTTCCAGCTCCAGACCGGCCGGCAGCAGATCGACGACCAGCGCGTCCGGCACCGCGTTATCGGCCCAGACATCCAGATGCACCAGAATCAGCTGTCCGCTTTTCAACTGGGTCAGATCCGCAGGTTTGCCGTCCAATCCCAGGAATTCGCGGCGAATGTTCAGCACGTTGCTCTGCGGCTGCGGCGCCTGCTCCGGGTAACCCACCAGATCGGCGCGGCTGTACAGCGTACCGCTGCCGGTATTGGTGAGTTGCAGCCCCGCAACCACCTGCTCGGCGGACAGGTTTTGCGTCAGTGCCTGGCTGCCGGACAGCGCCTTGCCCTGCACCGTTTGCGCCTGCCACGGCGTTTCAGCACTGCCGATCAGGTTACGCGCAGCCAGGAACAGCGCGTTGCTCTCCTGCGTGGACAGATAACGCTCGCCGTTAAGCCGTTCAGACAACGACAGCAAGCGCTGGTCGCGTACCGCAGGCAACAGATTATTTTCGGTCAGCAGTGCCAGGATCATCGCATCGTCACGCAGCGGGCTGCCGTAATCTTCCAGCCAGTAATCCTTGGCGTTGCGTTGTGTCGCCAGCCCTTGCTCGATCGCCTGGTTGGCGCGCGGCATATCCCCCATCAGCTTCAGCGCGACGCCAAGCTGCACCAGCGGCAAGCCTGAGCGAGCGTCGGCACGGCGTTCATACAGCTGCCGCAGTGCGCCAAGCGGCGCCTGTTGTTGGCGAGCAAGCACCAACCCGGCATAGGCTTGCACCGCAAAACGAGTGTGGTCAGGGAACGGGGTATAGGCGACGTCGATCTGGTTGCGGTCCTGTAAATAGCGCTGCAGGCGGTTATTCGCCGCGGTCAATGCATCGGCCGGTACGCTGTAATTCTGCTCGCTGGCGCGGAACAGGAAGTCTGTGGCGTAGGCGGTCAGCCAGAACTCTTCCTGACTGTCGCGGTTCCACAGGCCAAAACCACCGTTAAAGCGCTGCATGCTGAGCAAGTGCTCAATGCCGGCATCGATGCTGCTGCGGCGGCTTTCATCGCTGCCGGTTTTGATGCCCAATGCGCTCAGTTGCGCCCGGTTGGTATACAGCGACGGATAAAGCCCGCTGGTCGTTTGTTCCAGGCAACCGTACGGATAGGCGTAAAGCTCGCTGATATAACGCGCCAGATTAATCGGCGGTCTGCTGGTTAACAGCCATTGCCCCTCCAGGGTTGTCGGCACCAGGCCGACGGCGGCATCTGCCGGCAGGCTCCAGCTTTCACCGGCGCGGATCACGCTGGCGAACTGGCGGGTTTGCGCCGGGTAAGCCGGACGCACGCCAATCTTCCAGGTATGTTGATAATCTTTCAGCGTTTCACCCGGCAGCGTCAGGCCACTGACCCTCAGCGCCACCTCACCCTGGCCAAAGCCCACCAGCGCCTGCACCGGTATCTGCAGCGTGGTGCGTTCGCCGTTTGCCAGGCTGACCTGTTGTTCGCCCGCACCTTGCAGCGCCACCAATCCGCTGGCGGCCAATTTCACCGTCAGCGTCTGCGGCTGGCCGGACAGATTGCTGACGTCCAATGCCAACTGGGTACTGTCGCCCCCAGCCAGGAAACGCGGCGTCGCCAGCTCTGCTACCACCGGTGCGGCGACCCGGGTTTTGGCCTCTGCCTTGCCGAAGTCTTCGTCGCTCCACGCTTGTGCCATCAGCCGCAGTTCGCCGTTAAAATCCGGAATGGCGATCTGGATCTCGCCCTCTCCCTTGGCGTCCAGTTTAACCGGCTGCGCCTGTTGGGCCACGATGGTCACTGCGGTAATAGGTTTTTTACCGCCGCGCGACAGCGCATCTTCGTCGTCGCCGTCACCGCCGTAACGCAGGTTGGCCAGGCGCCCTTTGCCCTCAATCAACTGCCCGTAAACATCGTACTGATCGGCGCTATAGCGCTTGCGGCCAAAGAATGCCTGATACGGGTCCGGCGTCGCGTAGTCGGTTATATTGAGAATGCCGCTGTCCACGGCGGAGAGCAGTACGTTGATTTGCTGCGGCGGTTTGCCTTCGCTATGGGCCGCCTTGACCTTCACCGTCAGAGTTTGATTCGGCCGCATGCGCTGCGGCGCATCCAGCGTTAGCGCCAGTTTGCGCCCTTCATCCACCAGCGGCAGATGCAACAAACCCACTGCCCGCTTCGGCGTCGACTGCTGCAGTTTGTCTCCAGGGCGGATCACCAGCGCGCTGAGATACAGATCGTGGCGCTTCCAGTCCTGGTTAATCGGCACATCGACATCGGCACCGCCGGCCGGCACCTCCAGCTCCTGCCACCACAACGGGCCATCGCTGGATTCCACCAGCAGATACCCCTTGCCGGCGGCCGGCGCTTCAATATGCAGTTTTACTTTTTCGCCCGGCTTATAGGCCGGCTTGTCCAGTTTCAGTTTCACCTGGTCCGGCCGCACCACACCGCTGCCGTTGGTGTTGTCTTGCCAGCTGTAACCTGCCCAGAATCGCAGGCTGGTAATCAGGTTGCTCTGCGGATCCACCACTTCAATGCGATACGCGCCCCATTCCACCGGGAAACTCACCTTGGCGCTGCCGTTGGCGGCAATATCCAGGGTCTGTTCCGCCAGCGGCAGATCTTTCTTGTCATACAGCGACTGCCAGCCTTCCCCTTCCGACCATTGCCAGTAATAGTCACGGCGCTCACGCACCAGCCGGGCCTTCAGCCCGCTGGCCGCCAGCTTCTCCCCGGCGGCATTGGCGTAAACGATATCAAAGCCGGCCTGGGTGTTTTCATCCACGACCGGTTGGGCCTGATAGCTGTCGCTGCGGTAGTCATAAATCTGCTGTTTGTTGAACAACGGCCGAATGCCGGGCAGCGCATCGGCAGGCCAGATCGCCTGTTCGGCGCGACGCGTTACCGGGCGGCCACCGGATTCCAGCAGGCTGGCCTGCAGGATCGCTTTCAGCGGGGATTTCACCTCGGCCCAACTGCTGTCTACCGCCACCTGCGCCTTGCCCGCATTGTCCAGCGCCTGATCGAACTCGTCCATATTGCGTGACAGACTTTCTTCCGTCACCGAACCAAATTCATAGCCCGGCAGGCTGCTGACCGCCTCGCGCTGGGGCCGCAAGAATACCTGCCCTTGCAGGCGGTTACCGGAAGCCGGCGCACCGTACAGATAGCGGCCCGTGACGTCAAACACCAGCTGCGCGTCGGGCCGCAGCGGGGTTTTCTGTGCGGTGATGTCGAGCGCCATGCGCTCCGGCAGGAAATCCTCGACCTTGAAGCTGTAAAGCCGCGGCTGGTTATCCCCCAGGTTAAAGCGCAGCGACCAGTTGCCGGTCGGCCCGCCCTCGGGGATTTGATACTGATATTGATACAGGCCGTCCTGCGGCTGCCAGACAAAGCTGCGTGCCACCTGATCGTCCGGCTTGACGATATCCACTTTCACCGGTTGGGCCGGTAGCGGCTTGCCGTCGGCATCGCGCAGCAAAGCGTTGACGATCAGCATTTCGCCCGGTCGGTACAGATCGCGCGGGCCAAAGGCGAAGAACTGCTTGCTGTAGCCTTCCGGCCCGGCGATATCAAACTCGGCCAGATCCAGCGCCGGCGTCGAGAGATCTATCATGCTGGTCTGGCCCTGTTGGGTGGCCAACAACAAACGCGCCTTGCTGTTTTTCGCCAGCTGAGCGTGTCCTTGCTTATCGGTCGTGCCCTGGGCAAGGGTTTGGCCTTTTTCATCCAGCAGGCGCAGCTCAACCTCGCTTAGCGCCGCGCCGCCTTCCAGCCCCTGGGTAAAGATGTCGAGACGATCGTGGTAGCTGTGCAGCGAAACGCCGATATCGCTGAGAGTGAACAAGGTCGCCGGGTTGGTATATCCGTAATGACCGGCTTGCTGCATCACCGCCAAATAAACGCCGGGCTGCTGCAAGGCCTCAATGCCGTTCAGCGGCAGCAGCAGACGTTCACGGGTATTGCGTTGCGGGTTGAGATCGAAACGGCCGCTGTAGACCAGGTCGGCCATTTTCAACAGCTCTTCCGACTCCCAGCTGGAAAGCGCGTTGCGATATTCCCAGTTGGCCAGGAACGCCGGCAAGGCATCGGCCTTCACCCGGAAGAAGTTAACGTCCACATTGTCGACGTTCAGCGCCATCACCGGTAACCCCTGCGCCAGCTTGGTCGGCAGCAGCGAGCCTTTGCCGGCAAAGCCGACGCTGGGTTTGATATCGCGGGTGGCGAGGGTTTGTTGCTGTTGTTGGCCCAGTTCGGCACCGTTGATCGCTTTCAGGCCACCTTCGACGGTCAGCACCAGCTTGCGGTTGGGTTGCAGATGGCGCAAACGCAGCTCCATCAGGTTATCCGACAGCTCCCAGGCACCGTCGATTTTACCGCTGACGCTGTCGACCAGGTGCACCCGCGCGGCGAAATCCTGGTTCGGCTCCAGCGGCAGAGAAAACGTCAGCACCATAGCGCTGGTGCCATCGAGTTGCAGTTCGGAAGCATCCAGCAACGTCAGCGGCTTGCCTGCGTCGCGTTTCGCCAGCACCGCCAGTGCGGCGGCATCCGGCCGTTTCGCCTGGATGGCGCTGCTCGTCGGCCCATCGGCTTGCGCCGCAGTGGTTTTTTGACCGCCATCATCACAGGCGGCCAGCAGCAGCAAGCCCCCCGCCAATGCGATCCCCTGACAAAGTTTCTTGCCTGATGCGAATGCCCCTGAACGGCATGGTTTCATCGTTTAACTCCCTGGCAGCGTTTGCGCGACTCGTCGGCGCAATATCCGGATATGGATGAATAATAGCAGCGCTGCTCCCCAGGCCGTGAAACATTTCAATCTGTGTCGAGCCTAATGACGAAGCGCTATGCAAAGAACTGTTACGCCGATCACACTGCGTAACGTTACTTGTTACCATTAGAGTTATTTGTTTTTAAAACAACAGGATAGATAGATAAGCAGCCACGGCACTGCTAGCATCAGGTTCAATCCGATTGACCCCCGATACAAATAGCAATAATGAGGGCATGCAATGAACAGAGCAGTTAACGTGCTGCAGGATTTTGGCAAGTCGCTGTACGGACCGGTATTGATTCTGCCGATCGTCGGGCTGTTTATCGCCCTCGGCAACCTGTTTGGCAACGGCAATCTGGCAGGCTATATCCCCCTGTTGAATCACCCGCTGGTGCAAGACTTTGGCCAGTTGGTTTCCCGTTCCGCCGTCGCCATTCTGGCCAACCTGGCGCTGGTGTTTGCCGTCGGCATTCCCATTGGGCTGGCGCAGCGTGACAAAGGCTACGCGGCGCTGATCGGCCTGGTGACCTTCATCATTTTTATCAATGCCATGAATATCACCTTGCAGTTGCACGACAAACTGGTGCCGGCAGAACAGATGCGCGCGGCCGGCCAGGGCATGGTGCTGGGCGTGCAGGTGCTGGAGATGGGCGTGTTCGCCGGCATTCTGATCGGCGGCATAGCGGGCTATCTCTATAACCGCTACTCCGGCGTGCAATTCAACGGGGTGATGGCGATCTATTCCGGCCACTGCTTCGTCACCATTCTGGCGATCCCACTGGCTATTGCGCTGGGTTTTGCCCTCAGCTACCTGTGGCCGTACGCCCAGCAGGGCATTACCCATCTGGCCTATGCGATTCACGGCGCCGGCGCATTTGGCGTGCTGGTTTACGGCTTTCTGGAGCGCATTTTGATCCCGACCGGCCTGCATCACCTGGTCTATACCCCTTTCCTGTACACCGAACTGGGCGGCACGCAGGACGTTTGCGGCACCGCCTACCAGGGTGCGCGCAATATCTACTTCGCTGAAATGGCCTGCCACAGCGTGAAGCAGCTCAGCCCAACGGTGGTGTGGGACGCACGCGGTATCAGCAAAATGTTTGGCCTGACCGCCGCGGCGCTGGCGATGTATGTCACTGCCAAACCGGAACGCAAAAACGCCGCCAAGGCGATCCTGATCCCGGCGGCTTTCACTTCGTTCCTGCTCGGCGTTACCGAACCGCTGGAGTTTTCGTTCCTGTTCGTCGCCCCGCTGCTGTTCGGCGTGCATGCGGTGCTGGCCGGGGTCGGCATGATGCTGTTTTACCTGTTCGGCGTGCATGCCATCGGCGCCAACGGGGTGATCGACTTCGTGTTGTATAACCTGCCGCTCGGCATCGAAAAATCCAACTGGCCGATGTACATCCTGGTCGGGTTGATTATGGCGGCGCTGTATTTCCTGTTGTTCCGTTTCCTGATCCTGAAGTTCGATCTCAAAACCCCCGGGCGCGAGAGCGATGAAACGGAAACCCGGTTGTATTCCAAAGCAGATTACCAAGGCAAAGCCCCCATCACCGCACCGCCAGCCGCGGGTGACAGCGTCGGCCATATCATCATCGCCGGGCTGGGAGGCAAACAAAATATCGAGGTAGTGGACAACTGCTATACCCGTCTGCGGGTCAAGGTTCGCGATATCTCAACCATCAATGAGCAGCAGCTAAAAACCACCGGAGCCAAGGGTGTCATTCGCTCCGGCAACAATGTGCAGGTGGTGTATGGGCTGCACGTCAAGAAAATGCGTGAAGCGGTCGAAACCGCGCTTTAACAGGAGAATTACCATGACCAAACCCCCGTTCATTCTCGCCATTGCCGGTGGCGGCAGCACTTACACACCGGGCATCGTCAAAAGCCTGATGGTACGTCTCGCTGATTTTCCGCTGGCGGAGATCCGCCTGTACGACATTGACGGCGAGCGGCAGGACATCATCGCCCCAGTGGTGGAGAAGGTGATCCGCGATCACAGCCAGAGCATCAAACTGACGGTCACCACCGATCCGGAAGTGGCATTCAGTCACGCCCACTTCGTGTTCGCGCAAATGCGCGTCGGTCAGTACAAAATGCGTGAACAGGATGAGAAAATTCCGTTGCGCCACGGCGTGGTGGGCCAGGAAACCTGCGGACCCGGCGGGCTGGCGTACGGGCTTCGCACCATTCTGCCGATGGTTGAACTGATCGACCTGGTCGAGCGCCATGCGGACAACGCCTGGATCGTCAACTACTCCAATCCGGCGGCGATCGTGGCCGAAGGGGTGCGCCGTCTGCGTCCGCAGGCGCGAGTGCTGAACATCTGCGACATGCCGGTGGCGGCGATGCGCAATATAGCGGCGGTACTGGGGGTCGATCGCGAAGCGGTGACCGTAAATTACTTTGGTTTAAACCACTTTGGCTGGTTCACCCAGGTCCTGGTCGACGGCGTCGATCGCCTGCCGCAGTTGCGCGAACACATCGCCAGGTTTGGCCTGCTGACCGAAGACGCGGCAGCCACCGATCCGCAGCATTCCGATCCTTCCTGGGTCAAAACCTGGCGCAACATCAAGCCGCTGATGGACCACTTCCCGGAATATCTGCCGAACCCCTATATGCAGTATTACCTGATGCCAAATCAGATCGTGGAACATCAAAATCCGGGCTATACCCGCGCCAACGAAGTGATGGACGGGCGCGAGAAAAAGCTGTTTGCCGCAGCGGCCGAATATAAACGAACAGGCATTCTGCCCGATGCTTTCCACGTTGGCGTGCACGGCTCGTTTATTGTCGACGTGGCGCGCTCGCTGGCCTTTGATCTGCGTCAGCGCCATTTGGTGATCGTTGAAAATCGCGGCGCCATCGCCAACCTGCCTTACGATGCCATGGTGGAAGTGCCGGCCTACATTACGGCTAACGGCCCGGAAGCGGTGACGGTCGGTAAAATCCCGCTGTTCTACAAGGGGTTGATTGAACAACAACTGGCCTGCGAACAGCTGCTGGTAGAAGCGACGCTGGAAGGCAGCTATGAGAAGGCGCTGCAAGCGTTCACTCTCAACCGTACCGTGCCAACCATGCAGCATGCCAAAGCGATTTTGGACGATATGATAGCCGCCAATCAGGATTATTGGCCGCAGTTGGCGCAAGCCTATAAAGAAGGCATCGCGCAATAATTTGTGCCCGGTAGCCGTCATCTTCTGTTTTAGTATGATTCAGTGGTTTTCCGGCGCCCATTTCAGTACCCGGCCGGCCTTTCGGGGCTGGCCGCTCTCTTTTGCATTGAATCGCCGCCCTGCGCCCCCTAGGATAAGGCAACGCTTGCCACCGGAGGCATATTTCTTGGATAACCGTCTGGCTTCTTTGCTGCAACGCGGCGAGGATCTCACCCGCGCCGAATACCGGGTGCTGGCCTTTATCGCCGACCATGCCCTGCAGGTAGGCAAACTCACCGTGCGCGAGCTGGCGCGCGAAACCTTTGTCTCCACCGCTACCGTGATGCGTTTATGTCACAAACTGGGGTTCAGCGGCTACAGCGAGCTGCTGTTCACCATCAAACAGCTGCTGAGCGACAATCCAACGCTGGTGCTCACCTCCCCTTCGCCCGGCAATCTGCCGGCGGCGTTTCAACAGTTTATCGCCAACTACCAGCGAACCTTTGCCTACGTCAGCGCGGAGAAAATCGCCGCATTCAGCGACCTGTTACAGCGGGAAGAAAGTTTTTACCTGTACGGCACCGGCTTTTCGCATCTGTTTGCCGAATACCTGGAAAAGAAACTGCAGATCCTCGGTAAAAGCGCCTTTGTCTCCGGCGGCGGCGACAGTCGCGGCATTTTCCTCAACAACGCGCCTAAATACCGGGTACTGATCGCGATTTCACGCAGCGGGAAGACCGAGCAAGTGCTGGACAAGACGCGCATCGCGCGCAACATCGGCATGAAAGTGGTGGCTTTTACCCGCGCCTCCATCAACCCGTTAGCGCCGCTGGCGGATATCCACTTTCCGTTGTACGACGACGCCAGTGACGCGGCGGTCGATGCCGGTGAGATAACCTCGTTCGAATCGAACCTGGTGATGTTGATGGATTTATTGTTGTTGAGCGCTACCGGCGGGCTGCACGCCGCACGGTAGCAATAGAAGGGTTACTGCGTTTTGTCTGTCGAGGGAATGATGTTACGCAACCAACTGCCCCAGCGGCGCTGGTAGAAAGGTTGAGTATGGGTGATCAAATAATGGCTGACCCCACGCTCTTTTTCCGATACCAGACAAAAATCCACCGGTTCGTCGTTGGGCGCCGTTTCGCTGGCCACGCTGCCGGCTTCGTTGATCAAGGCTTCGATATCCCCTTGATCGCCATCCACTTCCAGCCCCACCAGCAGGTTAGGCTTTTCATCCACCGCCTGATCATGCATCAGTGCCAAAAACGCGCGGCGTACCGGTTTGCGCTGGCTGAACAACGTGGTCAACGCATCCACCATCGCCGACGGATACTCTTCCGGCTGGCCCAGCAGGATCTGGGTATCCTTATCGATATAGCGTTCCGCAGGCTTGGCTACGCCGCCGCTAGCCAGCAGCATCGCGACTTCCTCGGGATAGAACTCTTTGCCGTATTCGGCTTTCGGGTTGAGGAACAGATCCGCCCCTTCGGTAATCTCAAACAATACTCGCGCCGGCATGGCGATAAACGGCTGTTCATCCTCGACGGCTTTCTGCAACGCTTCCAGCGAGGAGAAGAACGGAATGATGCTGCCGCCATCCTGTTTTTCCCAGTGCTGGATATTCACCGGAGTATCGGCATTCAGCGTAATGTCGCCGTCCTGCTGAACCTGATCGCTGTCGCCGAGAATCAATACCGTGGCATCGAGCAACTCGCGGAAAAACGCCGGGCGATGGGCCGGCTCCGTCACCGCCAGCTTCAGCAGACGTTCAAGTTCGTTCTCGCCCGGGGCGGCATCGTGATGATGGGAACTCATGGCAAACTCCAGCAATTAAATAACGGGGCCCAGCATGCTGGGCCCCGAGGATAAACCATATTCTACCGCCCGCTGCTGCGGGCTTTCAATTATTTGGCTTTGCTCAGCAGCAGATTGGCCAAAGTCCGCACGCCCAGACCGGTCGCGCCGGCAGACCACTGATCCACTGCGCCTTTACGGTAGGTAGCGGAACAGTCGATGTGCAACCAGCCTTGCTGATAGTTTTTCACGAAATGCGACAGGAAGGCGGCCGCGGTGCTGGCACCGGCGGTGTAAGCCGGGCCGGCCACGTTGTTCAGCTCGGCAAAGTTGGACGGCAATTGGCTGCGGTGGAACTCGGCCAGCGGCAGGCGCCAGAAAGGTTCTTGCTCCGCCGTCGCGCTGGTCAGCAGTTCCTGCGCCAGCGCATCGTCAAAGCTGAACAGCGCATGGTAATCGTTACCTACCGCCGTTTTCGCCGCGCCGGTCAGGGTGGCGCAGTCGATAATCAGCTCCGGGTTTTGCTCGGAGGCGTCAATCAGGCCATCAGCCAGCACCAAACGCCCTTCCGCATCGGTATTCATCACCTCAACGGTTTTGCCGTTGCGGTAGCGGATGATATCGCCCAGTTTGAAGGCATTGCCGCTGACCATGTTGTCGGCACAGCACAGGTACAGCTTCACGCGCTGCTTCAGGCCACGAGCGGCAGCCAGCGCCAGTGCGCCGGTAATGGTGGCAGCGCCGCCCATGTCGGACTTCATCGAGTCCATAAAAGCGCTTTGCTTCAGGCTGTAACCGCCGGTGTCAAAAGTGATGCCTTTCCCCACCAGGCAAGCGAATACCGGCGCATCCGGGTTGCCGGTCGGGTTGAAATCCAACGCCAGCAGCACGGGGGAACGGTCGGAACCGCGGCCCACGGTGTGGAGGCCGGCGTAGTTCTGCTCGCGCAGATCTTCACCCTTGGTGATGCGGTAACTGACGGCATCGCAGCCGACATCACACAGCAGATCGACGGCACGGGTTGCCAGTTGCTCCGGCCCCAGATCTTCAGCCGGCATATTGATGGTGTCGCGTACCCAGTCAACAATTTTCAGGCGCTGTTCCAGCTCTTTGCGGTCGGCTTCCGGCAGCTCTGCCCACTCGACGCTGCGTTTGCCTTTCGGCCCACGGAACCCCTGCCAGAATGCCCAGCTGTTTTCCAGATCCCAGCCCTCACCGGCCAGTTTGACGTTTTTGATGCCCTGGCCGTCGATTTTACGCGCGGCGCGCTGAACGCTGCCCAGCTTGTCGTTGCCGGTCAGGTGAATGGTCATCCCTTCCGCATTGGTACTCAGCAACGCTTTCTCGCCCCAGCGAGCGTCGGCAGGTTGGTGCGACAGCGTTACCAGCATAATTTCAGTTGTCATAGCCTTCTCACTCCGGATTATTCTTTTATTAATCTTGTCGGATACAAAATAAACGGGCTGCCCAAGGCAGCCCATTACGCTATTTACTCCGCTTCATCTAACCAGACCAGCAGAATCGCTTCCAGTATTTTTTCGTTGGAAGCCTGAGGATCGTCGTCAAACTCTTCGAGATCGCAAATCCACTGATGCATGTCGGTAAAACGTACGGTTTTCGGATCGGTATCCGGGTATTGGTCGTACAGGGCTTCGCCGATTTCACGGCTGTCGGTCCACTTCAGTCCCATTATGATCTCCAGCTTTGCGCCGCAACTAGCAATTAATGCTCACGCGCGTGGTTGACGGTATAACGAGGCATTTCTACCACCAGGTCCTCATCGGCGACCAATGCCTGACAGCTCAGACGGCTTTCCGGCTCCAGACCCCAGGCCTTGTCCAGCATGTCGTCTTCCAGCTCGCTGCTCTCTTCGAGCGAATCAAAGCCTTCGCGCACGATGCAATGGCAGGTGGTGCAAGCGCAGGATTTCTCGCAAGCGTGCTCGATTTCAATCCCGTTGCGCAGGGCAACGTTAAGGATTGATTCCCCTTGTTCGGCTTCCAGTACCGCCCCTTCCGGGCAGAGATCTTGATGGGGCAGAAAAACAATTTTAGGCATGATTAAACCTCATCCACAGAATGGCCAGCCAGCGCGCGACGAATGGAAGCGTCCATACGGCGTGCGGCAAAATCTTGCGTTTGTGCATCTAATGTTTTTATTGCGGCTTCAATGGCGGCGGGATCGGTGCCCTGCGTCGCCTGTTGCAGGTCTTCCACCGCAGCGCTAATCGCCGTGCTTTCCGCTTCGCTCAACAAGGCGGCATCGCTGGCCAGGGCGCCCTGCAGGCTTTCCAGCACCCGCGACGCCTCTACCCGCTGTTCCGCCAGCATGCGCGCGCCAACGTCGCTCTGCGCATTGGCCATCGAATCTTTGATCATGTCGGCGATTTCGCCGTCGGACAGGCCATAAGACGGTTTCACCTGGATCGAAGCCTCAACGCCGGTGGATTTCTCCATCGCAGTGACGCTCAGCAGGCCGTCCGCATCCACCTGGAAGGTGACGCGGATATGCGCACCGCCGGCAGGCATTGGCGGTAATCCGCGCAGCGAGAAGCGCGCCAGCGAACGGCAATCCTGCACCAGCTCACGCTCACCCTGCAACACGTGGATCATCATCGCGCTCTGGCCGTCTTTAAAGGTGGTGAATTCCTGCGCGCGCGCCACCGGAATGGTGGTATTGCGCGGGATCACTTTCTCTACCAGACCGCCCATGGTTTCCAGACCGAGCGACAGCGGGATCACGTCCAGCAACAACATGTCGCTGTCCGGCTTGTTGCCCACCAGGATATCGGCCTGGATCGCCGCGCCGATGGCGACCACTTTGTCCGGATCGATAGACGTCAGCGGCGTGCGGCCAAAGAACGCTCCCACCTGCTCACGTACCAGCGGCACGCGAGTGGAGCCGCCCACCATCACCACTTCCAACACCTCTTCCGCACTGACACCGGCATCTTTCAGCGCGCGGCGGCAGGCCATCAGAGTGCGTTTAACCAGGGGGGCTATCAGCGCATCGAACTGCGCGCGGGTCACTTCGCCTTGCCAGTTGGCCACGTCGACACTGACGCTGTCGGCATCGCTCAACGCAATTTTGGCGGCGATGGCCGCATCCAATAACTGGCGCTGAACGCCGTGATCGCTGCGATCCGCCACGCCGGCCTGCTCGCGCAACCAGTCGGCCAGCAGGTGGTCAAAGTCATCACCGCCCAGCGCAGAGTCTCCGCCGGTGGCCAGCACTTCAAACACCCCGCGGCTCAGGCGCAGAATGGAAATATCAAAGGTCCCGCCGCCCAGATCATAAACCGCAATGGTGCCTTCCTGACCGGAGTCCAGGCCATAGGCAATCGCCGCAGCGGTCGGTTCGTTCAGCAGGCGCAGCACATGCAGGCCGGCCAGACGCGCAGCGTCTTTGGTGCCCTGGCGCTGTGCATCATCAAAATAAGCGGGAACGGTGATAACTACACCGTCGAGCTCCCCTTCCAGCGCCGCTTGTGCGCGAGCGGAAAGTGCCCTGAGAATGTCGGCGGAAACACCTACCGGATTCACCAGACCGGCGGCGGTGACGATCATCGGCAGACCGTTATCGCTGGACTGGAATTGGTACGGCAGGTTCGGGTAACGCAGTTGAACGTCGGCCAGCGAGCGGCCCATCATGCGTTTGATCGAGCTGATGGTATTGGCCGGATCCTGCGCCGCCTGCCGGCGCGCTTCCCAACCTACACGCAACCCGTCAGCCTGATAGTGCACCACCGAGGGCAGTAAATCGCGCCCCTGCGCGTCGGCCAGCGTTTCCGCCTGCCCACTGCGTACCGTGGCGACCAGAGAATTGGTGGTGCCTAAATCAATACCGGCAGCCAGACGGCGCTGGTGCGGCGCGGCGCTGAGGCCAGGCTCGCTAATTTGTAATAAGGCCATATTGAAGCTTCCACAATCAGAATGTATTACTCAAAACCCAGCAGTTTTTCTTCGAGTTGTTCAACCTGTTGCTGGAGTTTGTCCAAAAAGCGCAGCTTACGCACGGTGTCGGCGGCATCAGGCCACTGCTGGCTATCCAACTGCTGCACCATCAGCGCGCTGCGCTGTTTGACCGTCTCGTTCACCCGCGCGCCAAAATCGGCCAGCAGGCTTTCCGCATCCGCTTTGCGTTCAATGGCGTCGAGCTCTTCACGCAGTTCCAGCTGTTCCATCAGGAACGCGGTATCGCGCAAAGTGTGCTGTTCGTTGCCCAAATCAAAACCGTGCAAAGATAACATATACTCCGCGCGTTTTAATGGGTGCTTCAGCGTCTGGTAGGCTTCATTGATGGTCGCCGCCTGCTGCAACGCCATCAGGCGTTCGCGCTCTGGCTGGAGGGCGTTGCGATCGGGATGGAATTGGCGCTGCAGATCCTGATAGCGAGATGCAAGCAGGCCGCCGTCCACGGAATAGCGAACCGGCAGCCCGAATAAAGTAAAATAATCCATAGCGTGCTCTGGGCGTTATCGGATGGAGTTCCCCCGCACGCTGCGGGGGAGCACGATGGGCTGTCAGACGTTGAAACTTTCGCCGCAACCACACTCGCTCGAGACATTGGGGTTGTTGAACTTGAAGCCTTCGTTCAAGCCTTCCTTGACGAAATCAAGCTCGGTGCCGTCAAGGTAGACCAGGCTCTTGCCGTCGATGATCACCTTGACGCCTTTGTTTTCAAAAACGATGTCGTCATCGTTCATTTCGTCAACAAATTCCAGCACGTACGCCATCCCGGAACAGCCGGAGGTTCTTACCCCCAGACGCAGGCCTAAACCTTTGCCACGGTTATTCATAAAAGCCTGAACACGCTGCGCAGCGCTGTCGCTCATGGTAATTGACATCACAACCTCACACTTCAAATCAAAGCCCAGCCAGGCCGGCCGGGCCCACTGACTCAGAAAAACTACTTGGCGCTGTGCTTGCTCTTGTAGTCGGCGATCGCTGCTTTGATGGCGTCTTCAGCCAGAATGGAGCAGTGAATTTTAACCGGCGGCAATTCCAGTTCTTCGGCGATCTGAGTGTTTTTGATCGCTTCGGCCTGATCAAGAGACTTGCCTTTCATCCATTCGGTCACCAGCGAGCTGGAGGCGATGGCGGAACCGCAGCCGTAAGTTTTGAAACGTGCGTCTTCAATGATGCCTTCATTGTTGACTTTGATCTGCAGCTTCATCACGTCGCCACAGGCCGGTGCACCCACCATGCCGCTACCGACGGTAGGATCTTCGTTGTCAAACGAGCCCACATTACGTGGGTTTTCATAATGATCGATTACTTTTTCGCTGTAAGCCATGACCTTGCTCCTGAATCCTGAGAATTAATGATGTGCCCATTCGATGCTGTTGATATCCACGCCCTGTTTGAACATGTCCCACAGCGGAGACAGGTCGCGCAGGCGGCCGATGGATTTACGCACCAGTTGAATGGTGTAATCGATCTCTTCTTCCGTGGTGAAACGCCCCAGAGAGAAACGGATCGAGCTATGCGCCAACTCGTCGGTCATTCCCAACGCGCGCAGCACGTAGGAGGGTTCAAGGCTAGCGGAGGTACAGGCGGAGCCTGAAGAGACGGCCAGGTCTTTCAGCGCCATGATCAGCGATTCACCCTCAACATAGTTGAAGCTGACGTTGAGGATGTTCGGAACGCCGTGTTCCAGATCGCCGTTCAGATACACTTCTTCCATATCTTTCACGCCGTTCCACAGACGATCGCGAAGCGTACGCAGGCGTGCCATTTCCGTCGCCATTTCTTCTTTGGCGATACGGTAGGCTTCGCCCATACCGGCGATCTGATGCACAGGCAGGGTGCCGGAACGCATACCGCGCTCGTGACCGCCGCCGTGAACCTGGGCTTCGATGCGAATACGCGGTTTACGACGCACATACAATGCGCCAATGCCTTTCGGGCCATAGATTTTGTGGCCGGAGAACGACATCAGATCGACTTTCAGCTTGCTCAGATCGATAGGCAGTTTGCCCACGCTCTGGGTAGCGTCAACGTGGTAAATGATACCGCGCGCACGGCACATTTCGCCGATAGCTTCAATATCCTGCACCACGCCGATTTCATTGTTCACATGCATGATCGATACCAGGATGGTGTCTTCACGCATGGCGGCTTCGAGAGCCTGCAAACTGATAATCCCGTTGCTCTGCGGCGCCAGGTAGGTCACTTCAAACCCTTCACGCTCGAGCTGACGACAGGTGTCCAGCACGGCTTTGTGTTCGGTTTTGCTGGTGATGATGTGCTTGCCTTTCTTTTGATAGAAATTGGCCGCACCTTTAATCGCCAGGTTATCGGATTCGGTCGCTCCGGAAGTGAACACGATTTCACGCGGGTCGGCGCCAACCAGTTCAGCAATTTGGTTACGGGCGATATCTACCGCTTCTTCCGCTTGCCACCCGAAACGGTGGGAACGGGAAGCCGGGTTACCGAAAGTCCCGTCCAGGGTCAAAAACTGCATCATTTTCTCGGCAACGCGCGGATCAACCGGCGTCGTTGCTGAGTAATCGAGATAAATCGGTAATTTCATTGCTCTTGTGCTCCGTACATCACTTCCAAAAACTAAAAAAATATCGCCAGCTGCTTATGCGCGCAGATTAACGTTGATAGTTTCTTGCGGACGACCGTTGGCCGTGCGACGGGTATCGTTGTTCTGACGGTCCGCCACCACCAGCACTTCCTGGTTGTTCACCAGTTCTGCCAGCGTAATGTTGTTCAGGAACCCGCTGATGCGCTCGCTCAGATCGCGCCACAGGGTATGAGTCAGACAGCGATCACCACCTTGGCAGCCTTCTTTACCCTGGCAACGGGTTGCATCTACCGATTCATCGACAGCGGTGATGACAGCGCCAACGGCGATCTCACTTGCGTCTTTTCCCAGCAGATAACCACCGCCCGGCCCACGCACGCTGGCAACCAGGCCATTTTTACGCAGACGGGAGAATAATTGTTCCAGATAAGAGAGCGAAATCCCTTGGCGCTCGGAAATATCCGCCAGAGGAACGGGCCCTTCCTGGGAGTGCAATGCCACGTCAAGCATAGCGGTTACGGCATAACGGCCTTTGGATGTCAGTCTCATAGCTAAATGGTTACCTGTTGGTGAAACATGGCCGAAATTCTGACATTCCCGAGTAAATCAGTCAACTATTTAACCTACTAATTTACTCAAGTATTAGCACGTTTTGGCCTTAGCCAGATCTAAAGCATATAAAATGCATGTTATAACCATTGGATAACTAATACTATTATTACCGACCGTTACGCCACATCAAATTAATTACCTTGATGTTTATCCTGTTTCTCTATCGACGTCAGCATGCCGCGCAGGATACTCAGCTCCTGAGCTTCCGGGCGCGCACGGGTGAATAAACGGCGTAATCTGCTCATCACCTGCCCCGGATGTGCCGGGCGGATAAAGCCGCTGTGCTGCAGCGTTTGTTCCAGATGTTGGTAGAAACGTTCGAGGTCGTCCACCAGCGGATACGGCGTCTCTTCCAACGGCGGCACGCCCACTTGCTGACGATCGAGATAGGCAACGCGCACTTCATAAGCCAGGATCTGCACCGCCATCGCCAGGTTCAACGAGCTGTAATCCGGGTTGGCGGGAATGGCGACGTGATAATGGCACTTTTGCAGTTCATCGTTGGTCAGGCCAACGCGTTCGCGGCCGAACACCAGCGCGACCGGCGCATGTTCGCCTTCGTGCACGGCGCGTACGCCGCACTCGCGCGGTTCCAGCATCGGCCACGGCAACGTGCGTGAACGCGCGCTGGTGCCGACCACCAGGCTACAGCCGGCGATAGCATCATCAAGGGTGTCGACGATAGTGGCGTTGCCGATTACGTCGCTGGCGCCTGCGGCCAGGGCAATCGCCTGCGAATCAGGTTTTATCAGCGGATTAACCAGATAAAGGTTGGTCAACCCCATGGTTTTCATGGCTCTTGCGGTCGAGCCCATGTTACCGGTATGGGAGGTTTCTACCAGAACAATGCGGATGTTGTGCAGCATACAAACTCTGAGCGTAGCGGAAAATCACAGCATCTTAACACAGCCGTAGGCATTTTGCCGAACAGCTGCTATACTTCGCGCCGTTTCCTGTTCTTTAACATCCTAGTTGGAAGATACCCATGCATCCGATGCTGACTATCGCCGTGCGCGCTGCGCGCAAGGCCGGTAACCTGATTGCCAAAAACTACGAAACCCCGGACGCTGTAGAAGCGAGCCAGAAAGGGACCAATGACTTTGTCACTAACGTCGATCGCGATGCAGAGCATCTGATCATCGACGTGATCCGCAAGTCTTATCCGCAACACACTATTGTTACCGAAGAACGCGGTGAGCTGGTCGGCGAAGATCAGGATGTGCAATGGGTGATCGATCCACTGGATGGCACCTCAAACTTCATCAAACGTTTCCCACACTTCTCCGTTTCCATCGCCGTACGCATCAAAGGCCGTACTGAAGTGGCTGTGGTTTACGATCCAATGCGCAACGAACTGTTTACCGCTACCCGCGGCCAGGGCGCACAGCTCAATGGTTACCGTCTGCGCGGCACCAATGCCAAAGATCTGGATGGCACCATCCTGGCCACCGGCTTCCCGTTCAAGGTTAAACAGCACGCTACCCCTTACATCAACGTGGTTGGCAAGCTGTTTACCCAGTGTGCAGACTTCCGTCGCACCGGTTCCGCAGCGCTGGATCTGGCCTATGTGGCCGCCGGCCGCGTCGACGGTTTCTTCGAAATTGGCCTGAAACCGTGGGACTTTGCCGCCGGCGAACTGCTGGTGCGCGAATCTGGCGGCCTGGTGACCGACTTTGTTGGCGGCCATAACCACTTCAGCTCCGGCAACGTGGTTGCAGGCAACCCGCGCGTAGTGAAAGCCATGCTTTCTACCATGCGTGAAGAGCTGAGCGAAGCGCTGAAGCGTTAATAGCGCCAAGTGAATTGAATACGAAAAAGCGCTGCATTTTTGCAGCGCTTTTTTTTATGCCTGTCAGCGGGAAAAAGGCCGCATACCGCCACCGAATTCCGGCTGGGCGCTGGCATACAGCAGCAATCCGGCGAACAGCAGAATCAGGCCACCGGCCAACGCCAGCGCTCCCCAGGCTACGGCGCTCCAGGCGGCAGGCGCGCGCGAACGGCTGAGCCTCACCGCCAGCCGGCGGCTGTAATGCACCAGCAAGGCCAACAATGAAATGGTCAACGACGTGCCAAACGCCATCGCCAACGCCGAAATAACACCCCAGGTGAACACGCCGATCACCTTGGAAAACAGCAGCACCAGTATCGCCCCGGAGCAGGGGCGCATGCCCATCGCCAGCACGATAGCGGTTTGCGTACGCCAGTCGCTGCCCGCCTGCAATTCGCTGTCGCTCGGCAAATGACGGTGCCCGCAACCACAGTGTTCGTTGTGAACATGATGAGTCGGCAACGGTTGCAAGCTGCTGATACGCAGCGCCGGTGACGGGCGCATCGCCTTCACCGCATAATACAGGCGTTTCAGCGCCCGCCAGCTCAGCAACACGCCGAGCAGCATGACCAGAATAAAACTGCCCTTCTCCAGCCAGAAACTGCTTTGGTGCAACTGGCGAGAGGATAACTGCAACACCACCAGCATCAGAGTCACCAACGCGATAGCCACCAGCCCCTGAACCAAAGAGGCGGCGAAGGTCAGTTTCAGGCTGCTTTTCAGCCGCGCCGGGTGAGTGGCCAGATAGGTGGCGATCACCACCTTGCCGTGTCCGGGGCCAAGCGCATGCAGCACGCCATAGCTCAGGCTAAACAGCATCAACGCCAGCCCGGCCTGCTGGGGGGCGGCTTTTACCTGCTGCAACAGGCCGGCCAGTTGCTGGTGCAGCCCCTTTTGCCACACCACGCTTTGCATCAACAACTGCGGCCAATAATGCCACGCCAGCTGCGCCGCCAACGCCAGCAACAGCGCAAACAACAACAACGGCCACAGGCTGAAGGCCCAGTGCCGCCTGCGCGCTGCGTTCTGGCTGAGGTTTATCGACATTGCAAACTAACCCGCTGCGCAAACTGCTGCCCGAGCGCCATATCTTCGCTGGGTGCATCGTTCTTATCGAGGGACAATGCGTATGCCTGCAAAGAGGAATCCGGCTTCGGCGTCATCAGGCTGAACTTGCACTGTGGGGCCATTTCCGGCGGCAAATGCAGCGCCGTTTTATCTTTGTAGGTCATATCGACAAAATAGGTGGGATCGTAGGTGGAGATTTCAAACGGCTTGCCTGCCAGCGGCTGCGGTTCGGCCAGTGGCAGCACAAACTCCAGCACCGCCTGGTGCCCCTGGCGTGACAAATGGTATTCGGTCGGCAGATTCAGGTATTTCACCGGCTTGCCGTCGCGATACACGTCGGTGAAATAGTGCTGACCGAGCACGTTGGCCATCACTTCCGCCGCCAGCTTTTTCCACACTTCCGAGTCGCTTTTCGCGTTCTGCGCATCGTACAGCAGATCCGCAGAGGTGATTTCATCCATTACCCAAACCATTTTCAAGCCGACCAGTTTTTGATCTTTCGCCACGAAGGTGGTGTTCATATCAATAAAGCTGTGCGGGTGAGCGACAGCGCCGGCGCTGAATAACGCTAAAAAACCGGCCACGATAAAACGTAAGGTCATCATCAAATAATACTCATTATTGTTATAAAGTAACATTAACCAATCTTCAACCGCCGTTAATCGGCACAATAATTGTGACGAAAGTTGTAAGCCGAAATAAAACCGGATGCCGCAGCCACGCCGTTGCACAGCCTTTTGCTATGCTTATTCATAATTTAAACGTTACCTGCCAGAAGGTGATATGAGCCTGGACACTGCTCCCGTGCCTGAGCTCTCCGGTCAACAACGGCGCTGCCATCTGTTACTGATGCTGTATGCGCCGGTGCCCGCAGTACAACTGGAGACTATCAGCCAAGTCAACGGCGTCGACCACCCTACCGCCCGGCAAGATATAGCCGAGGTTGCCAGTGAAATCCAGCGTTTCCACCATCTGGAGATCGTCGGCAATTCCGACGAAGGTTACCGGCTCAAGGGAAGCGCGCTCAACCAACGCCTCTGCCTGCTCCACTGGTTGCGCAGAGCCCTGCGCTGCAGCCCGGAATTTATCGACCAACATTTTTCCCCCTGGCTGCATCAGGCGCTGGCGGTAAACGCCGATCCGACGCCACAGTTGGAAAGTTACATCAGCAGCTGTGAACCGCTGCTCAACCGCCCTCTCGATCAACGCGATCGCCAATTTCTGCAGCATTACCTGTGTTACTGCGCCTGGGAAATCCAGTGCCAACGGCACCCGCTATTCAACGCCACCCAGCGCACCTGGTTGCATCAGAAACCTGAGTACCAGGCGGCCAGCGTGCTGCATCAATCGCTAAATCAGCTTTTCGCCCTGCAACCCGAGACCAGCGAAAGCGATTTTCTGGTGCTGATGTTCACCATGCTGAAAAACCACAGCTACCACAGCAACGACTCGGAGGAAGATCTGCGGTTAATGAGAGCGATTGAAAACATGGTCGAGCGCTTCCAGCAGATTTCCGGCATGACCTTCAGCAGTAAAGAGGATTTGATCAGCCAGCTTTTCGCCCATCTGGCGCCTGCGGTCGAGCGCTGTCGTTTCGACATCGGCATTGACAACATGTTGCTTGAGGAAGTGTTACGCATGTACCCGCGCCTGATGCGCACCACTCAGGAAGCGCTGGCACCGCTCGAACAGGAATATGAAATTCGTTTTTCCAGTGAGGAGGCGGGGTTGGTTGCCATCAGTTTCGGCGCCTGGCTGATGCAGGGTAACGCGCTGCAGGAAAAACAGGTGCTGTTACTGACGCTGGACAATCCGCAATTGGAAGAGGAAGTGGAATATCAGATCCGCGAATTAACGCTGCTGCCGTTGAACATCAAGTATCTGCCACTGCGCGATTACCTGCGCTCCGGCGCGCCGCAGGGTGTCACGCTGGTGATTAGCCCTTATGCGGCGGTGCACAGTGAGCCGCAACCGCCGCTGATTTATACCGAGTTGCCGTTAGAACGCCAGCAGCGCAAAGCCATCCGCGCGCTGCTGGAAGCCTCTTAACGGCTGCCGCTGACCGCAACGGCCGGCGGGCGGATAAACAACGCCGGCAACGCCACTGCCGCCATCACCCAGAATACCCCGCCTTGCAGATGTTCAAACAGGAAGCCGGCAATCACCGTCATAATCGCAATACCGCCGCCCATCGCCAGCGCCGAGTAAATCGCCTGCAACCGGATCACCTCCGGCCCTTTGCGCGCAGCGATAAAACGCATCGCCGCCAGATGGCAAACGGTAAAGGTGCCGCAATGCAGGATTTGGATCACCAACAGCCAGCCCAGCTCGGTGCTGGTGGCCATCAGGCTCCAGCGCAGCACCCCGCAGCAGGCGGAAAGCAGCAGCAGGTTGCGCGCATTCCAGCGGCGGAACAGGAAATTGCTGCTGGCGAAAATGACGACTTCTGCCACCACGCCCAGCGACCACAGATAACCGATCGTCGAAGCCGAGTAACCGGCCTCCTGCCAGTAGATAGAACCAAAGCTGTAATAACCGGCGTGCGCGCCCTGCAGCAAAGTGACGCACAGCAGAAAACGCCAGACCGGCCCTTCCTTGAGCATGTCGCGCAGTGAGCGGTCTGGCCCGCTTTGGGTACGCGTCTCCCCTTGCGGCATAACGCTCGGTTTCAGCATCATGCCCAACAGCATCGCCAGCACGCTGACGATCAAGCTATAGAGAATGGCGTTATGGCCCCAGACCGACACCATTTGCCCGGTCAGCGCCGAGCCGATCACAAACGCCAGCGAGCCCCACAGCCTGACACGCCCGTAATCCATGGTGATTTGTTTTTGCCAGGTGGCGGCCAGCGCGTCGGTCAACGGCACCAACGGCGAGAAGAACAGGTTGAAGCCGGCAATCACCAGCATCAGCCAACCCCAGCCATTACCGAAGCAGAACCCGACGGCAAAGGCCAGCGTCAGCAACGCCAGCAGGCGTAATGCCGTCACCAGATGGGAAGGATCTTTAACCCGGGGAGCAATCAGCAAACTGCCGAGGAAACGCGCGATCAAACCGGCACCGAGCAAAATGCCGATGGTTTCAGGCGCTATGCCTTCGCCTTTCAGCCAGACGCCCCAAAACGGTAAGAAGATGCCATAAGAAAAGAAGTAGGTGAAATAACTGAGAGCCAGCCAACGCGTTGATTGCAGAACCATGATCCCTCCGGTGTGTAGGCGATACTTTGACAGAGCTCACACCCACGAGCAATGCTCATTCACGATCAAGGGGATAGAGTGCTAAGCAGTTCACAGTTTGCCGGTACAGGCATAAAAAAACCCGCCGAAGCGGGTTTTTAAAGAGAAAGCAGAATTATGCGTAGACCGGCAGGCGGGCGCAGATATCCAGTACTTTCTTCTTGGTGCGTTCGATGGTGGCTTCATCGTTGATGTTGTCCAGCACATCGCAGATCCAGCCGGCCAACTCAGTCACTTCAGCTTCTTTGAAGCCGCGACGGGTCACAGCCGGCGTGCCGATACGTATGCCAGAGGTAACGAACGGGCTCTTCGGATCGTTCGGCACGCTGTTTTTGTTCACGGTGATGTTGGCGCGGCCCAGGGCAGCGTCAGCTTCTTTACCGGTCAGGTTTTTGTCAACCAGGTCCAGCAGGAACAGGTGGTTATGAGTCCCGCCGGAAACCACTTTGTAACCGCGCTCCAGGAACACCTTCACCATCGCTTTGGCGTTCTTGGCGACTTGCTGCTGGTAAACCTTGAACTCAGGCTCCATCGCTTCTTTCAGCGCTACCGCTTTACCGGCAATCACATGCATCAGCGGGCCGCCCTGGCCGCCTGGGAATACGGCGGAGTTCAGCTTCTTGTACAGATCTTCATCACCGCCCTTCGCCAGGATCAGGCCGCCACGCGGGCCCGCCAGGGTTTTGTGGGTGGTGGTGGTAACGATGTGCGCGTGCGGAACCGGGTTCGGATAAACGCCGGCGGCGATCAGGCCCGCAACGTGCGCCATGTCAACGAACAGGTAAGCGCCGATACTGTCGGCGATTTCACGCATTTTTGCCCAGTCAACCAGACCGGAGAAGGCCGAGAAGCCGCCGATGATCATTTTTGGTTTGTGGGTCTGAGCCTGTTTGGCCAGATCGTCGTAGTCGATTTCGCCTTTTTCGTTGATGCCGTAAGGCACCACGTTGTACAGCTTGCCGGACAGGTTGACCGGTGAACCGTGGGTCAGGTGGCCGCCGTGCGCCAGGTTCATGCCCAGAATGGTGTCGCCCGGCTGCAGCAGCGCGGTGTAGACGGCGAAGTTAGCCTGGGAGCCGGAGTGCGGCTGCACGTTGGCGTAATCTGCGCCAAACAGCTCTTTAGCACGGTCAATGGCCAGTTGCTCAACGATATCCACGTATTCGCAGCCGCCGTAATAACGCTTGCCCGGATAGCCTTCAGCGTATTTGTTGGTCAACTGGGAACCCTGAGCCTGCATTACGCGCGGGCTGGTGTAGTTCTCAGACGCAATCAGCTCAATGTGCTCTTCCTGACGCACGACTTCTTGCTCCATTGCACGCCACAGTTCGGCATCGTAATCGGCAATGTTCATTTCACGCTTTAACATCCGGCATCTCCTGACTTAAATCGGCTAACTAAAAAATCACCAAATAACTACCCGTTTGGGTTCTGGGCAACAGTGTAAACTGTTTTCCCCTACCGAGGATAGGTCTTGACAGAGGTTTTTACGCAAACGATTGGCATGACGAACTGCAAGGCTTTGATCCGATAAATCACGCCATCCGGCAACGGACTTTTACTCATGCCGAGGATGCGTTTTTTTCATGTTCTGTGAGCGGGATCGTCGCTTAACAATTCCGCAACAGAAATAAGGGTATTTACAGCCCCGGCGGAAATCGCTAGTATTTGTGCAAATCAAAAGATGCATTTAAAATGCACCTTTTGAATACGCCAATAATTGAAGTCAAAGGAGCGCTACCATGCTGGATAGCCAAACCATCGCCACCGTAAAATCCACCCTCCCCCTGCTGGCTGCTACCGGGCCTAAACTGACCGCTCATTTCTACGATCGCATGTTCGAACACAATCCTGAGTTGAAAGATGTTTTCAACATGAATAACCAGCGCAACGGCGATCAACGCCAGGCGTTGTTCGATGCGATCTGTGCCTATGCGGCCAATATCGAAAACCTGGCGGCGCTGCTGCCGGCGGTAGAGCGTATTGCCCAAAAGCACACCAGCCTGAATATTCAGCCGGAGCAGTATCAAATTGTCGGCGGCCACCTGCTGGCGACGCTGGACGAAATGTTCAGCCCAGGCCAGGAAGTGCTGGATGCCTGGGGCAAGGCCTACGGCGTATTGGCGAACGTGTTTATCCAGCGTGAAGGCCAGATTTATCAGGAGAGTGAAAACGCGAACGGCGGCTGGCGCGAGCGGCGCGCTTTCCGCATTGTCAAAAAGCAGCCGCAAAGCGACGTGATTTGCAGCTTCGTGCTGGCGCCGGTGGACGGCGGCCGCGTGATTGACTTCAAGCCGGGGCAATATCTGGCGGTCTATATCAATGACGACAGCATGGAAAATCAGGAAATCCGCCAATACTCGCTGACCACCGCGCCTAACGGCGAATACTACCGCATCGCGGTGAAGCGTGAAGATCAAGGTAAGGTCTCAAATTTCCTGCATCAGCAAGCCAAAGAGGGCGATGTACTTTATCTGGCGCCGCCGCACGGAGATTTCTTCCTTGACGTGCAGCCAACCACCCCGGTAGCCCTGATCTCCGCCGGCGTGGGCCAAACGCCCATGCTAGGTATGCTCAATACCCTGCACGACAGCCTGCATCAGGCGAACGTGCACTGGTTGCACGCAGCGGAAAACGGCAGCGTTCACGCCTTTGCAGATGAAGTGGCGGATATCGCCGGCCGCATGCCAAACCTGAGCAGTCACGTCTGGTACCGCGAGCCGGGCACCGACGACGTGGAAGGCCGCGATTATCAGAGCCGTGGGCTGATGAACCTCAGCGCACTGCGCGAAAGGCTCGAGGATCCACAGATGCATTATTACTTCTGCGGCCCGGTGCCGTTTATGCAGCATGTGGGCAAACAGCTGCTGGACATGGGCGTGAACGCCGAGAACATCCATTACGAATGCTTCGGCCCGCATAAGGTACTGTAATCAAACGGGGCGCGGTCTGTGAACAGCACCGCGCCCCGCTGTTATTTCTCCGCCAGCCTGCGCGCCTCCTGCACCTGCTGCACCGTTACCGCTCCAGCCTGATTACCCCAACTTCCGCGTAAATAACTCATCAGATCGGCAGCCTGCCGGTCGTTCAATGCCCAGCCGTAACCTGGCATGGCGATCGCGGTGGCCTGTTGAGTGATCGGCGTTTGCGCCCCTTCCAGCAGGACACGCAGCGCAGTCAGCGGATTGTCCGCCGTCACCGTCGCGTTGCCTGCCAATGCCGGAATGGTGTTGTCGCTGCCCTCGCCTTTATTGCCGTGGCAGGTTGAACAGTACATTGCATAGGTGCGCTGCCCGGCCTGTTGACTGCCGGCCACCGGGGCAACGGCTTTCTCTGCCGGGGAGTTTTCCGCCGCCAGACTGTGCAGATAAGTGGCAATGGCGTTCAGATCGCCATCGGTAAGATACTGCGTACTGTGGGTGACCACCTCGCTCATCGGCCCAGCTACCGCAGCATGTCGGCTGCGGCCGGTTTTCAACAGTGCCGCCACCTCTTCCTGCGGCATGCCGCGCAGGTTAGACGCGTACCAACCGTCCAGCTCGGCCCCGCTCAGGAAGGCAGGCTCCTTGCTGTCCAGCCCCTTTTCCTGCATTGCCCAGCCGCGTGGCGTATGGCAGCTGCCGCAGTGGCCCGCGCCCTGCACCAGATAAGCGCCGCGGTTCCACTCGGCGCTCTGCCCGTTGTCCGGCTGATATTGGGCATCGTCATGGAACAGCTGATTCCAAACCGCCAGCGGCCAACGCATCGACAACGGCCAACGGATATCGCCGGCGCGGTTGGCAGCGTTCTGCGCCGGCACTTCCTGCATCAGATAATCGTACAGCGCGCGCATATCCGCCGCATTCATCTTGGCGTAAGAGGTATAGGGCATCGCCGGATACAGGCGATGGCCATCTTTGGCGATGCCCTGACGCATGGCGCGGTCAAACTCGTCAAAAGAATAGGCACCGATGCCGTGCTGCTTATCCGGCGTGATATTGGTGGCGTAAATAGCGCCCAGCGGCGTCGGGAACTTCATGCCGCCGGCCAGCAAGGCGCCGCCCGGCGCGGTATGGCAGGCGGTGCAGTCACCGGCCTTGGCCACGTATTCCCCGGCCGACATCGCCTGAGCCGAACCGCCCGCCGCCAGCAAGGTCAGCAGATACCATGAACGTAGACTCATGCTCCCTCCTTGACGGCCGCCTGGCCGAAGGCCAGTTCATTGACTGCGCGCCATGCCTGATCGATTGCCGAGTTGGCGTACGGGCTCCAGTCCGAATCCGAGTTGGCTATGACAATCTTGCCTATCGGCTTACGCGCCGTCTCAATGATTTTTTTCGCCTCCTCTTCATCATCAAACAGCCCATTGAGGAAGTAGGAATAGCCGTGCGACCAGCGGTTAACGGTGATCGCCTGAATATCGCGCTGATGGTCGAAACCGGCGGAACCCAGCATGCCCTGTAACTGTTCGCGGATCATCTGCTCATGCACCTCAAACGGCGTGCCCAGCAGCAAGGCGCGGCCTTTGCGCGACTGTTCGCGCGGGCTCAGCCCGCTGCCCGCCAGCGTCGGCACATACACCATGTGCAGGCCGATCGGCCGATTCGGGTCGCGAGGATGTTCATAACCGCCCATGCTCACCGGATAATCCAGCTTCACGCGGCAATAAGGCGCGGTCGGCGAATACACCTCATGCACACCCAGCTTGATAAACGACTGCCAGTTGCGGATCACCACTTTGCTGTACACCAGCGGTGATTTCACGTTCTGCTTCAGCGCCTCTTGCTGCTCATGCGACATTTCCGGCACCAGATACGGGATCATCATGTTGTAACCGGCCATCACCACCTGCCCGGCGCGCACCTTGGTCATTTTCTCGCCGGTCATATAGGTCACTTCAACCTTGTCGCCGACGTTCGCCGCGTGCAAGCCGGTGCTGTTCAGGCGCAGTTTTACCGGCGATTCCGGTCGATCGAGCCGGCTGTAGTCGAACGTCGCCAGCACGATGTCGTTCATGTCCTTGCCGCCCGGTGCCACGTCCGGGATCAGATGACGGACCATCAGGCGCGCCAGCGTGGCGTTGCCATCCGGGAAGTGGAACACGTAAGGATCGTCGAGATCCGCCTGCGACTCCTCATCCAGCGGCGGCAGGTTCATGCCGTTGAGGCCGGGCAGATCGCAGATGCGCGCATCGCTGCACGAGGTGGCGTCAATGCCCACCGCCTGGAAATCGCTGGTGGTCTGCTGGAAATAACGGATAGCCATTTCGCTCAGACCGACCTTTTCACGCAGGAACTGGGTATAACTGTGCTTGTCGAGCCATTCGCCCTTTTGTTCCTGAGTCAGGTCAGGCAGATAATCCTTGTCCACCGTGTGCAGCGCGATCAGCGCCTGTCGATCACTTTCCGGCAGCGGGAAATCGCCGATAAAGGCTTCGTAGGAGCGGCCATTGAGCCGATCATGCGGAATATCATCCGCCACCATACGCCCTGGATCGCCATTCACCACTTTGTCGACGCCGAAGTTTTTACGATCGAAATAGACGCCGCGGCTCAGGTTCAGATCAGGGTAGAAGGTTTTATCGAATGCCTTTTCCAGGTTGTCGATGCTGACGCCGAGCTTTTGCAGCAGTCCCATCGCCACCGGGCTGAAGTTCGAGCGTGGCGATTGCAGCGACTCACTGCCGCCATAGCCGAGAATAGTGCCGTTTTCGCTGCTGAATTCATTGCGCTTGGCATGGCCGCCAAAGTCATCGTGGTTGTCGATCAGCAAAATACGCTGCTGTGCGCCCTTCATTTGCTGCCAGAAGCAGGCGGCGGCCAGCCCGCTGATGCCCGCACCGACCACGATCAGGTCAAACTCTTCCGTGGCGGGTACGCTGCCGAAATCGAATGCCTTGCCGTCGCGCCCCAGTTGGTGCGCGTGCTCGAACGAGCCCGGATGGTTACCACGCAATCCGGTCAGCGTCGGCGGATAGTACAGGGTTTGATTGGCGGTTTGCGGTGACGCGCGCAAGATCTGCATCGGCGTCAGTCCGGCGGCAATAGTGATCGCTACCCCATTAAGAAAATCGCGTCTGGTGATACCCATAATTGGCTTCCTTTCAATTCTTATTATCAGTCAGACCGGTCGAAGCCGGTCTGAAGGCGCGCTATTTTGCGGATAAATACAGTAAAATCAATGTTTGAACATCACATGCCGGATCGCGGTGTAGTCCTCCAGCCCGTACATCGACATATCCTTGCCGTAGCCCGACAGCTTCTGGCCGCCGTGCGGCATTTCGCTCACCAGCATGAAATGGGTATTCACCCAGGTGCAACCGTATTGCAGGCGAGCGCTCAACCGATGCGCACGGCCCACGTCACGGGTCCACAGCGACGACGCCAGTCCGTAGTTGGACTCATTGGCCCAGGCCAGCACCTGCGCCTCATCGTCAAACTCGGTGATGGTGACTACCGGGCCGAACACCTCCCGCTGCACGATTTCATCTTCCTGCAACGTGCCGGCCAGCAGCGTCGGCTGGAAATAGTAGCCGGGGCCGTTAACCCGCTCACCGCCGGTCACCACCTGCACATGCGGCAGCGCCTTCGCCCGCTCGACAAATCCCGCCACCCGCTCCAGATGCTGGGCGGTGATTAACGGGCCGAGCTCGCTGCTTTCGTCTTCCGGCGGCCCGATTTTCAGGCTGGCGACCGCCTCGCCCAACCGCTTCACCAGTTCGGGGTAAATGCCTTTCTGAGCATAAATGCGGCAAGCGGCGGTACAATCCTGGCCGGCGTTGTAATAACCGAAGCTGCGGATACCTTCTACCACCTGTTGCAGGTCGGCATCGTCAAACACCAATACCGGCGCCTTGCCCCCCAGCTCCATATGGGTACGCTTAATGCCCGGCGCGGTATGGGCGATAATGTGCTCCCCGGTGGCGATCGAACCGGTGAGCGACACCATTCGTACCTTGTCATGGCCGGTCAGCCGATCGCCGACACCGATGCCCTGGCCGAACAACACGTTAAGCACGCCCGGCGGGAACAGCCCGGCGGCCAGTTCGGCCAGCTTAAAGGTGGTCAGCGGGGTCTGTTCCGACGGTTTAATCACCACGCAATTGCCCGCCGCCAGCGCCGGAGCCAGTTTCCACGCCGCCATCATCAGCGGGTAGTTCCAGGGAGCGATAGAGGCCACCACGCCCAGGGGATCGCGGCGGATCATCGAGGTGTGCCCGGCCAGATACTCGCCGGCCGCCAGCCCGCTCAGGCAGCGGCTGGCACCGGCGAAGAAGCGGAATACGTCGGCCACTGCGGGCAGTTCATCGTTCAGCACGCAGTGATAAGGCTTGCCGCAGTTGAGCGATTCCAACCGGGCAAAGGTTTCCGCGTGGCTATCGATCAGACTTGCCAGCTTCAGGAGGTAGTCGGCACGCTCTTTCGGCGTGGTCTGTCCCCATTCGGTAAACGCGGCATCGGCCGCCAGCACGGCCTGATCCACCTGCTCCAGACTGGCTTGCGCTACCTGCAAGATCACCTCTCCGGTCGCCGGGTTATACACCGGCAGCGACGTCCCCTGGCCGGTAACCAGTTGGCCGTTAATCAACAATTGGCTTTGCATAGGGTTATCCTTTTGTAAGATGTCGGGTCAGGAAATTATTTGCCGCTGCCGGCGACGCTTTCGCCGCCCTTGGTCAGGTAATAGGCACCCAAAATCGGGATCATGGTCAGCAACATCACCGATAACGCCACCACGTTGGTGATCGGCACATCGCGCGGGCGGCCGAGCTGGTTTAGCAGCCACAGCGGCAACGTGCGCTCATGCCCGGCGGTGAAGGTGGTGACAATGATTTCGTCGAACGACAGCGCGAACGCCAGCATGCCGCCAGCCAGCAGCGCCGACCCCAGGTTGGGTAACATCACGTAGCGGAAGGTTTGCCAACCGTCGGCGCCCAGATCCATAGACGCCTCGATCAGGCTGTAAGAGGTGCGGCGGAAACGGGCAATCACGTTATTGAACACGATCACCACGCAGAAGGTGGCATGACCGATGACTATGGTCAGCACCCCCGGCTCGATATTCAGCGCCTTGAACGCCGCCAGCAGCGCCAGACCGGTGACGATGCCCGGCAGCGCGATAGGCAACAACAGCAGCAGCGAAATGCTGTCCTTGCCGAAGAAATCACGCCGGTACAGCGCCGCTGCCGCCAGTGTGCCCAGCACCAGCGCCACGGCGGTCGCCAGCGCGGCTATTTGCGCCGAAAGCAGCATCGCATCGAGGATATCCTGCCTGCCTGCAGCCACGCTGAACCAATGCAGCGTAAACCCTTTTGGCGGGAAGCTGAAGGCAGCGTCCTCGGTGTTGAAGGCATAGATGGCGATAATCGCCAGCGGGAAATGCAGGAAGATCAAACCGCCCCAGGCGGCCAACTTCAGCCCTAACGGCGCGCGTTCAGAGTGCATCGAAGGCCCCCAGACGTTTCACAATGGAAAGATAAATCGCGATCAGTACGATCGGCACCAGGGTAAAGGCCGCCGCCATCGGCATATTCCCGATCGCCCCCTGTTGGGCGTACACCATGCTGCCGATAAAGTAACCCGGCGGCCCCACCAGCTGCGGCACGATGAAGTCCCCCAGCGTCAGCGAGAAAGTGAATATCGACCCGGCAGCAATGCCCGGCACCGCCAGCGGCAAGATCACGTAACGGAAAGTCTGCGCCGGGCGCGCGCCCAGATCCGCCGAGGCATGCAACAGCGAAGGCGGCAAGCGCTCCAACGCGGCCTGGATCGGCAAAATCATGAACGGCAGCCAGATATACACGAACACCAGAAAACGCCCCAGTCCGGAGGTCGACAGGGTGTTGCCCCCTACGCCCGGCACGGTCAGGATTGCCGCCAGTACCGGTTCCAACCCGAGGTGCTGCAGGAACCACTGGGCTACGCCGTCTTTAGCCAACAGCAGCGTCCAGGCATAGGCCTTGACGATGTAACTGGCCCACATCGGCATCATCACCGCAATATAGAAAAACGCTTTGACGCGGCCGCTGGTATAGCGCGCCATATAATAGGCAATCGGGAACGCCAGCACCGCGCTGGCCAGCGACACCAGCACCGCCATCGTCAGGGTACGCAAGATGATGTCGTAGTTGGCCGGATTGAACAGCGCCCGCAGGTTATCGAAGGTCAGATCCGGCGTCACCGTCATGGTGAAGTCGTCGAAGGTGTAGAACCCCTGCCACAGCAGCGTCAACAACGAGCCGAGATACACCGCGCCAAACCACAGCAACGGTGGCACCAACAGCAGCAACAGATACAGCGTCGGGCGGCGATAGAGCCAGGTTGACAGAGCGCGCAGGGTACCGCGGCGCGACGCGGGAAAGTCGATGCTCATATCCATCTCACCTCTCCTCCAGCAGCGGTACCATCGCCTCACGCGACCAGCAGGCGATGACCGGCTGCCCGATCAAACGCTGCTGCCCGCCGGCATGCCACTGAGGATTTGCCTGGCTGACCAGCAGTTTTTCGCCGCTGCTCAACGTGATTTCATAACGCGTTGCCGCGCCCTGATAATGGATCTCCTGCAACGTGCCCTGCACCTGGATTTCATCCGGTGCCGCGCCGGCCTGATCCGCCAGACGGATATGCTCCGGACGAATAGAGAAGGTGGCGGTTTGGCCGAGCAACCGCTGCGCCAGTTCGCTGCGCACCACGTTGGAGGTACCGACAAACTCGGCGACGAACGGCGTCTTCGGCCGCATATACAGCTCGCGCGGCGCATCGACCTGCTCGATGCGGCCATTGTTGAACACCGCCACGCGATCGGACATCGACAGCGCTTCGCTTTGATCGTGGGTGACGAAAATAAAGGTGATGCCCAACTGGCGCTGCAGTTTTTTCAGTTCGCCCTGCATCTGCTCGCGCAGTTTGAGATCCAGCGCGCCGAGCGGCTCGTCCAGCAACAGCACCCGTGGCCGGTTGACCAAGGCTCGGGCCAGCGCAACGCGCTGCCGCTGACCACCCGATAGGTGCGCCGGCTTGCGTTCGGCCACAAACCCCAGCGCCACGCTGTCCAACGCCTCCTGTGCGCGCGCCAGCCGTTCGCGTTTGGCGACGCCTTTCACCATCAGCCCGTAGGCGACGTTTTCCAACACCGACATGTGCGGGAACAGGGCGTAATCCTGAAATACGGTATTCACGTCACGCTGGTACGGCGGCAGGTTGGCGGCCTCCTGACCGTGGATGCGGATCGAACCGGCGCTGAGCTGCTCAAAACCGGCAATCAACCGCAGGCAAGTGGTTTTGCCCGAGCCCGACGGCCCCAGCATGGAGAAGAATTCCCCGTCCTGTATCTCGATAGACACCCGGTCTACGGCGCGAACATCGCCGAAGGTCCGCGAAACATCGATAAATTGCACGGCAATGGTCATGATGTACGCTCCACACTTATGCTGTTTGGGCGCAGCGAACTGCGCCCCTGCTCGTTACCGGCCGCCCATGATGGCGATATAGTCCTGCGTCCAGCGGCTGTACGGCACAAACTTGCCGCCCTGCGCCTGCGGCGTTTTCCAAAAGGCGATCTTGTCGAACTGATTAAAGCCGTTGGTTTCACAGCCCTTCTCGCCCAGCAGCGTGCTGGCCTTGCAGCCCGCCGGGGAGGCAGGCACTGAACCGAACCAGGCGGCAACGTCGCCCTGTACCTTCGGCTCCAGCGACCAGTTCATCCACTGGTAGGCGCAGTTCGGATGTTTGGCGTCGGCATGCAGCATGGTGGTATCCGCCCAGCCGGTAACCCCCTCCTTCGGGAATACGGTGGCGATTGGCTGGCTCTCGCCTTTCAGGGCATTGGCCTGATACGGCCAGGCGCTGGAAGCGACCACGCCTTCATTTTTGAAATCACTCATCTGTACCGAGGTATCGTGCCAGTAGCGGTGGATCAACGCGTGTTGAGTGCGCAACAGCTTCAACGCCGCCTGATACTGCTCTTCATTAAGCTGATACGGATCGCTGATGCCAAGTTGCGGCTGAGTGGCCTTCAGGAACAGCGCCGCATCGGCGATATAAATCGGCCCATCGTAAGCTTGCACCCGGCCCTGATTGGTTTTGCCGTCCGGCAGGTTCTGTTGCTGGAACACCACGCCCCAGCTGTCCGGCGGGGTCGGGAAGGTTTTGGTGTTGTACATCAACAGATTCGGGCCCCACTGATAGGGCGTGCCGTAAGTTTTGCCGTCCACGGTGTACCAGGCGCCGTTCAGCAGACGCGGGTCGATATTTTTCCAGTTGGGGATTAGCGCGGTATTGATCGGTTGTACCCGCTTGCCGAGGATCAATCGCAGTGAGGCATCGCCGGAAGCGGTGACCAGATCGTAACCGCCTTTGGCCATCAGACTGACCATTTCATCGGAGGTCGCGGCGGTTTTCACATTCACCGCGCAGCTGGTTTGTTTCTCAAACTGGGTGACCCAGTCATAGTTTTTGTCGGACTGGCCGCGCTCGATGTAACCGGGCCAGGCGATGATATCCAGCCGCCCTTCGCCTTTACCGAGCGCCTGCGGCAACTCGGCCGCCTGGGCCAAGCCGCAAAGCACGGTGATACAGAGCGCGGAGAGCGTGGTGGTGACTGCGGTAGTTTTTCCCATCGTAATTACCCCTGTGTTGCGTATCTGTGTGCGGCAGGGAACGGCTGCCGCCGTTTTTTGCTTTATGAAACCGCTAGAAGCTGGCTTTGAATTTCGCCATTACGTGTCTTACAACGCTGTAATCCTGCAGCGAATCGCTGGAAAGATCCTTACCGTAGCCGGAGCGCTTCAGGCCGCCGTGCGGCATCTCGCTCGCCAGGGTGAAATGGGTGTTGATCCAGGTAGTGCCGTATTGCAGATGGGCTGCGATATGCAGCGCCCGATCGATATTCTGCGTCCATACCGATGAGGCCAGCCCGTATTCGGAATCGTTGGCCCAGTTGACCGCCTGCTCCAGATGGTCAAAGCGGGTTACGCTCACGACCGGGCCAAACACTTCGCGCTGAACGATCTCATCGCTTTGCAGGCAACCGGCCAACAGCGTTGGCTGGTAGTAAAACCCTGGGCCGGAGTGCGCGGCGGCACCGGTGATCAATTCGATATGCGGCTGGCTAAGCGCCCGCTCGACAAAACTGGCGACACGATCGCGCTGACGGCTGCTGATCAGCGGGCCGATTTCATTGTCTTCATCGCGCTTGCGGGCAAAGCGCAGGCTGGCGACGGCTTCACCCAACGCGTCCACCAGCTTCGGATAAATCCCCGCCTGCGCGTAGATACGACAGGCGGCGGTGCAATCCTGGCCGGCGTTGTAATAGCCGTAAGTGCGGATGCTGCTGACCACCTCGTCGAGATCGGCATCGTCACAGACAATAACCGGCGCTTTACCTCCCAGTTCCAGATGAGTGCGCTTCACGCTTTTCGCCGCCGCCTGCAGAATTTTTTGCCCGGTAACGATGTCGCCGGTCACCGATACCAGCCGAACCTGCGGGTGGCCGACCAAATGGCTACCGACCCCCTCTCCACCGCCGTACAGAATGTTCAGCACCCCCGGCGGCAGGATCTCCTGCAACGCAGGCACCAGCGCCAAAATGCTCAGCGGGGTATGTTCGGAAGGCTTGAATACCACGGTGTTGCCCGCAGCCAGCGCCGGCGCGATTTTCCACGCTGCCATCATCAACGGATAATTCCACGGCGCAATAGAGGCCACCACGCCGATCGGGTCGCGGCGGATCATTGAGGTATGCCCTTCAATATATTCACCGGCCAGTTGCCCTTGCTGAGTGCGTACCGCACCGGCAAAAAAGCGGAAAACGTCGATGGCCGCCGGAAGATCGTCGCTACGCGCCTGATGCAGCGGCTTGCCGCAGTTAAGCGCCTCCAACCCAGCCAAATACTCGGCCTGCCGCTCGATAGCGTCGGCGATGCGTAACAAAATAGAAGCTCGGTAAGCCGGGGTGGTACGCGACCATTGACCAAAAGCCTGGTGTGCAGCCTTGACCGCGCTACCGACCTGCGCCGATGAAGCCTCGGTAATCGAAACCAGCGTTTCGCCATTGGCGGGATTAACGATGCACTCTTGCTGGCCTTCGCCTTCGACCGATTCACCGTTAATAAATTGCTGACAGGTCAAGCCTGTAAGGAAGTGCACATCTGCCATCGCCTGACGCCCCTGAGTGACAAAAACGTTAACTAAATGTGAATAAGTTAGTTTTAATCAGACTATGCGAGCATCAGGCAGCCAACAAATTCTAAATACTGAAGGCCGCGTTCGATTAAATCGAATGCTTCAGGCCGGCAGCATGCATATTGCCATTCTCACGCGCGATGGTAAGAAACGGCGTGACCAGTTCCGGCCGCGCACTGCCCCGCCGCCACGCCAGGCCGATATCCAGCGGCTCCAGCAGATCCGCCAGCTTGCGCGCCTCAATCATATTGCCTTCCAGCGACCAGGCGCGGTACGCCATGTCCGGCTGGATGGAAACCCCCATCCCCGCCGCCACCAGGCTACGCACCGCTTCGGTCGAGGCGGTTTTCATGGCGATCTCCGGTTTCAGCCCGGCGCGCGCCCAGATGCGCCGCGCATGCACGTCCATTTCGTCGGCGTTAAGCTGGATCAGCGGTTGCTTTGCCACATCTGCCAGACTGATGCTTTCGTGCTCCAGCAACGGGTGCAACGGCGGTAACCACAAGCGATAGGGCGAGTGCATCAATACTTCGGTTTGCAGCGCATCGCGGTCTTCGATATTCGACAAGATCAGCACACCGATGTCGATCTCCCCGCTCACCAGCAGGTGCTCAATATAGGGGCGTTCATCTTCTACCACCTGAATGGTGACGTTGGGATAAGCCGATTTAAACCGCTTCAGCAGTTCCACCAAAAAGTAGCCCGCCACCAGACTGGTGACGCCAATGGTCAGTTTGCCGGTCAGGCTTTCGGTACCGAGTTGCAGGCTGCGTTTGGCGTTATCCACCGTGGCGAGGATCAGGTAAGACTGACGCAGGAACTGATGACCCTGATGCGTCAGGTTCATGCCCTTGGCGTGGCGCTCGAACAGCCGCACGCCGATTTCGGTTTCCAGCTGTTGGATAGCCAGCGTCAGCGAAGACTGGGAAACAAACACCGCCTGGGCGCCGGCAGAGATGGAGCCGGTTTCCGCCACGGCGATAAAGTGACGGATCTGGCGCAGCGTCATCATACCCATCGCCTTTCAAGCCGCTGCGTTGTTGTCTGCGCGCTGTTACGTGGCCCATCCGTGGGCCACGCCCTAAAGGGCCGCTGCGAGCAGCATTCAAATCTGCTCCCGGCAGATTTGTCACCCCAGCCACTGACTTGAGTAAGCTCCTGGGGATGCACGCCCTTGCCGCCTGGCCGCAACTTGACATTCATGGGGGATCGCCTAAATCAAGATAGTTGAGTTGAGTGTAGATCCCGTGAGGAAAGCGATCGAAAAAACTATCAAAAACGCGATAGCCTTCGCTTTTTTAGAATGCTGATGGCAGAAATGACTGAGCGATAAAGCCTTGGGGGGAGTTTAGCGCAGGGTGAGAGGGGTCGGGGTATCGCTCAAGCCAGCAGTGCCCCGAAACACCCAGTACGCGAGGAGGCCGAGCACTGCCCAGGTTCAAGCCGGCGGTGCTCGGTAGACGATCGCATTAAATCGCTTCTTCGTCCTGCTCACCGGTACGA
Source organism: Serratia sp. root2 (assembly GCF_031931805.1). Taxonomy (NCBI): domain Bacteria; kingdom Pseudomonadati; phylum Pseudomonadota; class Gammaproteobacteria; order Enterobacterales; family Yersiniaceae; genus Serratia; species Serratia sp. root2. Next base: position 102,625 of record NZ_JAUJXB010000003.1, on the reverse strand, counting down.
ATACGCACCACGCGCGCCACGTCGAAGACGAAGATTTTACCGTCGCCGATTTTACCGGTTTGCGCGGTCTGCATGATGGTTTCCACGCAGGTGTCGACGATATCGTCGGCCACGACAATCTCAATTTTCACCTTCGGCAGAAAATCGACCATGTACTCCGCGCCACGGTACAGCTCGGTGTGGCCCTTCTGGCGGCCAAAGCCTTTCACTTCGGTCACGGTCATACCGGTAATGCCGACTTCAGCCAGGGCCTCGCGGACGTCATCCAGTTTGAACGGCTTGATAATCGCGTCAATTTTTTTCATCGTCTTTCCTTAATTACCAATTTTTGCGGCCAAAGCCGGATGTGATTGGGTAGCGGCGGTCTTTGCCGAAATTGCGGGCGGTGATGCGCGGCCCGACGGCGGCCTGACGCCGCTTGTATTCGTTGATATCCACCAGGCGGATAACCTTGCGCACGATCGCTTCGTCAAAGCCTTCAGCCACCAGATCGGCAACCGATTTATCGCGTTCGACGTAACCTTCCAGAATCGCATCCAGAATGTCGTACGGCGGCAGGCTGTCCTGATCGACCTGATCCGGTGCCAGCTCGGCGGACGGCGGACGATCGATAACGCGCTGCGGGATCACGTAGGAGACGGTATTGCGGTATTCGGACAATTTGAACACCAGCGTTTTCGGCACGTCCTTCAGTACGTCAAAGCCACCGGCCATATCACCATACAGCGTGGCGTAGCCTACGGCCATCTCGCTTTTGTTACCGGTGGTCAGCACGATGCTGCGACGCTTGTTGGACAGTGCCATCAGCACCACGCCGCGGCAGCGCGCCTGCAGGTTTTCTTCGGTGGTGTCGCGTTCGGTGCCGGCGAACATCGGCGTCAGCTGGCCCATAAAGGCGTCGAACATCGGTTCGATGGAGACGATATCGAACTCGACGCCGAGGATTTCAGCCTCTTCCTTGGCGTCGGCAATGCTGATATCCGCGGTGTAGCGGAACGGCATCATCAGCGCCTGCACCTTGTCTTTGCCCAGAGCATCGACGGCAATCGCCAGCGTCAGCGCCGAGTCAATACCGCCGGACAGCCCCAACACCGCGCCCTTGAAGCCGTTTTTGGTCACGTAGTCGCGCACTGCCAACACCAGTGCTTCATAGACCTGCGCCAACTGCGGCAGCTCGGCGGCCGGGTCAGTCATCGGCACCACGTCCAGATCATCGAACTCCAGCAGGGTAACCTGCTCGGCAAATGCCTTCAGACGGTGGGTCATATTGCCGGCCGCGTCGAACACCTTCGAGCAACCGTCAAAAATCAATTCATCCTGCCCGCCAATCTGGTTCAGGTACACCAGCGGCAGGTGGGTGCGCTGGCAATGGCCGGCCATCAGCGTCTTGCGGATATACGGCTTCTCGCGATTGTACGGCGAGGCGTTGATCGACAAAATCATTTCGGCACCGGCGGCCCTGGCAGCATCGACCGGCTCCGGGAACCACAGATCTTCGCAAATCAGCAAGCCCAGACGATAGCCTTTCAGATCCACCACGCAGGTATCGCTGCCGGCATTGAAGTAGCGTTTCTCATCGAAGACGCCGTAGTTCGGCAGCTGTTGCTTGAAATAGCGCGCCAACAGTTGTCCTTCAGAGAACAGCGACAACGCGTTATACAGCTTGTCGCCTTCGCGCCACGGGTGGCCGACCAAAATCGCCACCCCGGCGGACGCCTGCTGCAGGCGATGAAGCTGCGCGTCACAGCGCTGGTAGAAGTCGTCGCGATACAGCAGGTCTTCCGGCGGATAACCGGACAGCGCCAGCTCGGTGAACATGACCAAATCGGCTCCCGCCTTCTGCTGCTCTTGCACGGTTTGCAACATGCGTTCGGTGTTGCCTTCAATGTCACCGACCAGCAAATTCAGCTGGGCCAATGCGATGGAAAGTGATCTGCTCATTGTTTAGGATCCTGCTCAATACGTTCCATGGTTCTCTACGCCCGATCATGCCACGACAAAGAGAACGGAGTGTAAATCATTCCGCCGCGTTTGTTGAGAACCTGCATTCGCAGGCCCTGACGGAAAACATCATTCTTTAAAATCGTTGGCGTCCAATTCATGGCGCGACAGCAATTTATAAAACTCGGTACGGTTGCGTCCCGCCATGCGCGCGGCCTGGGTTACGTTACCCTTGGTGATCTGCAACAGCTTGCGCAGATAGTGCAATTCAAACTGATTACGCGCCTCGACGAAGGTCGGCAACGCGGTATTTTCCCCTTCCAGCGCCTGTTCCACCAGCGCTTCGCTGATCACCGGCGCGGACGTCAACGCCACGCACTGTTCGATCACGTTTACCAGTTGACGCACGTTGCCCGGCCAGGTGGCGGTCATCAGGCGTTTCATGGCATCGGAAGAGAAGCTGCGGACGAACGGCTTGTGGCGCTTGGCGGATTCACGCAGCAGATGATTGGCCAGCAGCGGAATGTCTTCAGCCCGTTCATTCAGCGCAGGGATCTTCAGGTTCACCACGTTCAGGCGGTAGTAGAGATCCTCGCGGAACTCGTTTTTCGCCATTGCCTTTTGCAGATCACGGTGGGTGGCGGAAATAATCCGCACATCGATGTCCAGATCGCGGTTGCTGCCCAATGGGCGCACCTTGCGCTCCTGCAGTACGCGCAGCAGCTTAACCTGTAACGACAGCGGCATATCGCCGATCTCATCGAGAAACAGCGTGCCGCCCGCCGCCGCCTGGAACAGCCCTTCACGGCTGCTGACCGCGCCGGTAAAGGCCCCTTTGGCGTGACCGAACAGCTCAGACTCCAGCAGTTGTTCCGGCAAGGCACCGCAGTTAATGGCGATAAAGGCTTTCTTGCCGCGTGGGCTGGCGCCGTGGATAGCCTGGGCCAACACTTCTTTACCGGTGCCGCTGTGGCCGTTGATCAGTACGCTGACGTCGGACTGCGCCACCATTTTCGCCTGTTCCAGCAGGCGCAGCATAATCGGGCTGCGGGTGACGATATCTTCGCGCCAACTGTCATCACCGGCCGGCAGGGAGAGCGACAGCGCTTCATCAATGGCCTTGTACAGCGCATCGCGATCCACCGGTTTGGTGAGGAAGCTGAACACGCCCTGCTGAGTGGCGGCTACCGCATCCGGGATCGAACCATGGGCGGTAAGAATGATCACCGGCATGCCAGGCTGATGCTTTTGAATTTCGGCAAACAGCGCCATGCCGTCCATTTCGTCCATCCGCAGATCGCTGATCACCAGATCAATCTGTTCACGCCCCAACAGGCGCAGCGCTTCCTGGCCGCTTTCCGCAGTGGTGACATGAAAACCTTCGCTGGTCAGGCGCATTCCCAACAGCTTGAGCAGGCTGGGATCGTCGTCAACCAATAACAAATTGGCCGGTTTGCGTGCTGTCATCGCGCGTGAGACTCCTTGTTGGCGGGGGGCGGCGCGTAGGTATCTTCCGGATCCACCGGCAGGGCGGTGCCCTTTTCCGGTTCGGCTTCCGGTTCTGCGGCCTTGCCCGACGCGGCGTTTTTATCTGCGGCGTCGGTTTTTTGCTGTGTCGTGCCGTTATCCGGGATTTCGCCCTGCAGTTGCTTGCGCGAGGAGAGCTGACGTTCGATATCGGTCAGATTCTCCAGCTTGCGCGAGGTATCCTGTAACTGAGCCTGCAAACGGATCTGGCTCTGCCGCAGCGCATCTATCTGGCTGTCCGAGCCTTCCTGCAGATGCTGATAGCGCGCCTTTTCATCGAACAAGGTGATCTGCAGAACCTGCTGCTGGCGCCACAGTTGCAGCAACGGGCGCAAGGAACTTGGGAACGCCAGACGGTAACTGTTCAGACGATCGATCATCTGGCGACGTTCGCCCGACGTCGGCTCGGCGCTGCCCAGCAGAATACTTTGCTTGAAAATGCCGTCCCAGCTGTCGCCAGGCAGGGTTTTCGCCAGCGAGCGCGCCTGGGTCGACCCAACGCGATCGGCGCAATCCATCGCGCGCAGCCAGTAAAGTGAATTATTCAAAGCGTCTTTGTCGTCGAGCTGCCACAGGGTATCGCAGGCCGCGATGCGGTAATCCACCACTTTGGTGTCTGGGATCGCTTCTTGCTGCTGCTGACTCAGGCCGCTGCTGACCGCGCGATCGACGCAGCCTGCCAGCAAGAACGGCACACAAAGAACGCTGCCTAAAAAGGAAAGACGACGCTTGCCGAGTGGCGCGCTCTGCGTGGCACGCGGTGAACGTTCGGTCTGCGATAGACGAAGGCGTTTAGACCATGTGTACATTATTTATTCATTCTCGGCGGTTAATGGCAATTCAATGCGGAAGCAGACGTCTGCACCGGCGACTTCCACCAGCTGCAACTCACCGCGCATCCGGCGGATACAATCCTGAGCGATGCTCAACCCCAGACCGCTTCCTTTTACTGCCCCTTTTCGCTGGTGGCTACCCTGGAAAAAAGGCTCAAAAATCATGGCTTGTTCAGCTTCGGGGATTGGCGTGCCGCTGTTGGCGACATCAATCTGCACCCGTTGCCCAACCTGACGGCTGCGAATCCAAATGTTACCGGATTCCTTGCCGTAGTGCACCGCATTGGAGTAGAGATTATCCAGCACGCGCATTAAAAGCGTAGGCTCTGCCCAACAAATTTCCGCATCCAATTTGATCTCGGTACGGATCATTTTGGCCCTGGCCGGCAGACTGTGCGCGGCGACCACCAACTCGACCATATCGCGCAGCTCGACATTCTCATGCTCCGCCGGGCCATCGGCCAGTTTACGGTTGTAATCCAGCAGTTGTTCGATCAGTTGCTGCAAGTGGCGGCTGCTGCCGTCGAGAATGGTCACTACCTCTTTCTGATCGGAGGTCAGCGGGCCAGCCACTTCGTCGGCCAACAGCTCGGTGCCCTCGCGCATGCTGGCCAGCGGCGTCTTCAATTCATGCGAGATATGGCGCAGGAACTCATGCCGCTGCGACTCCAGCCACGCCAGGCGCTCACTCAGCCAGATAATGCGTTGCGCCAACGAACGCAGCTCACGCGGGCCTTTAAACGACTCGGCGTTGCCCAGCGCCCTCCCTTCCCCCAGACGGTTGATCATGCGCTCCACCGCTTTTACCGGGCCGATAATCATGCGGGTGAAGAGCACCACCAGCAGCACGCTGACCAGAAACAGCATCAGCGCCTGCCAGCCGAAGAACTGACCGCGCTCGGCAATCGCCTGCTGCAACTGCTGGCCACGCGAGAACACCACGGCGCGGGTGGCCTGTACCATCTCGGCATTGGAACGCGAGAAAGACTCCAGCAGCGTCGATGCCTGTTTGTCCGGCCCGCTACTCTGGCATTTAATCGCGGCCAGTTGGGTCAGCAGGCTGCGCAACGTTTGATAATAGCGTTCATCCGGCAGGATTGGCGCATGGGCGTCCAACATCTGCGAATACTGTTTACGCTGGTTTTGGTACAGCCGCTCCAGGGTGGGATCCACCAGCACGCAATACTGACGATAGCTGCGCTCCATCTCCAGCGCCACGCTGGTCATCGCCTCGCTGCGCCGTGCATCCACCAGCGTGGTACGGTTGATGTCCGCGGCCTGCGCGCTGAGATGATCCAGGCTTTGATAAGCCTGATAAGCCAACACCAACAGCGGCAGCAGCACCAGCAGAAACGCCATCAGTACCAACTGACGCAGCGAGCGGGGGAATAAACGCCATCTTTTCAACGAAATCATCTCATTGTCTCTCATCTGCTTCGATGCTAACCGAGTCACCGGTGAGAGGAAAGCCCGGCGTTCAGCGGAGCGTCAGGAAAATAGGGGGAGTCGAGCTGTGAGGATGGGGAGTTTGTGTTTGGACCTATCGTATATACCCAAAATAATTGGCGTTGCGTCAAGGCGACAAGCTTGTAAGTCCCCAGGAGCTTACTCAAGTAAGTGACTGGAGCGCAAAAGCGCAGTCAACACAGATGCAACTTCAAGTATGAAGGGTATTTGACGCTGGGGCAAAACTGCCCCACCGCAAGAAAGAGTGGATGCCCTTGAATCTCGTCCCCAGGGTGATGTAGCACAAGGCTGGCATCGAACAGGACGAATAGCATCCATAAGTATCCGGGATTGATGAACACTCATCACAGTTGGATACAGGCGGTGCCTCACTCCACGTGTCGCCCGATGCTTGATAAAGCCGCTTGCGCGTCTGTTATCGGTTTGGTTGGACGATAGGCACCATTTCTTTGGCATCATTCGGAGGCTTATGAGGCAAATTTTCCGTTTAAATACGGGCCATCATAAAAAGTTGAATGAGCAACTGGAGAGAATAATGCACTTAGCATGCCAACTTTTCAACAAAATAATTAACTCATTGAATACATGTAAAAATAAATAAAAATACAGCCCATAAATCCAAATTGACTCGCCGGGGTGCGTTTAAAAAACAACCACCCTGTCGTCAAAAGCCGACAACTTAAGCCAATTAATTTTTCAGCATTATAAATCAATGAGTTAAATGTCTCTTTTTAGAGACATGGAAAACAGCCTCTGTCGCAAAATGCAGACAATGATAAACCGGCATCAGCGCAATAAGTAAAAAGGAGGCGCAATCTCTTGCGCCCCCTTTCGTTACCGCGTGGTAACCGCTTAGCCCAGTTGCTTGCGGGCGTTGCGGAACATGCGCATCCACGGGCTGTCTTCGCCCCACTCTTCCGGGTGCCATGAGTTGCTCACGGTACGGAATACACGTTCCGGGTGCGGCATCATCACCGTCGCACGGCCGTTGCTGCTGGTCACTGCGGTGATGCCGTTTGGCGAACCGTTAGGGTTGGCTGGATAGGTTTCCGTTACCTGGCCGGCATTGTCCACAAAGCGCAATGCCACCAGGCCGTTGCTTTCCAGCGCCGCCAAGTGCGCGGCATCACGCACTTCAACATGCCCTTCACCGTGGGATACGGCGATCGGCATGCGTGAACCGGTCATACCCTGCATGAACAGCGACGGGCTGGCCGCCACTTCCACCAGGCTGAAACGCGCTTCGAAGCGGTCTGACAGGTTGCGTACGAAACGTGGCCAGTGTTCGGCACCCGGGATCAGATCTCGCAGGTTCGACATCATCTGGCAACCGTTGCACACGCCCAATGCCAGGGTCTGCGGACGGTGGAAGAAGGATTCGAATTCGTCACGAACGCGGTCGTTGAACAGAATCGACTTCGCCCAGCCTTCGCCGGCGCCCAGTACGTCGCCGTATGAGAAACCGCCACAGGCAACCAGCGTATGGAAGTCCTGCAGATCACGACGCCCTTCCAGCAGATCGCTCATGTGAACGTCTACCGCATCGAAGCCGGCGCGGTGGAACGCGGCAGCCATCTCAACGTGGGAGTTAACGCCCTGCTCGCGCAGCACCGCCACTTTAGGGCGTGCGCCCCTGGCAATGTAAGGCGCGGCAATGTCTTCTTCCGGCGCAAAGGTCAGCTTGACGTTCAGTCCTGGATCGCGATCGTCCTGCTTGGCCTGATGTTCCTGATCGGCGCATGCCGGGTTATCGCGCAGGCGTTGCATCTGCCAGGTGGTTTCCGCCCACCAGGTGCGCAGGGTCGCGCGGCTTTGGCTGTAAAGCGCTTTGTCGCCTTGAGTAATGACAAAGCGATCGCCGGCCTGCACGCTGCCGATGTGATGCACATTGTCCGTCAGGCCGTGTTGAGCAAATACCTGCTGCACCGCTTCAAGCTGTCCGGCCGTGACCTGAATCACCGCACCCAGCTCTTCGTTGAACAGCGCTGCCAGCGCATCGTCGCCCAGCCCTTTGATATCCACGTTCACGCCGCAGTGACCGGCAAACGCCATTTCCGCCAGCGTAACCAGAAGGCCACCGTCGGAACGGTCGTGGTAAGCCAGCAGAGCGCGATCGGCCACCAGTTGCTGCATCGCGTTGAAGAAGCCCGCCAGTTGTTCTACGTTGCGCACGTCGGCCGGTTTGTCGCCCAGTTGGCGATAAACCTGCGCCAGTGCGGTAGCGCCCAGCGCGTTGTGGCCATTGCCCAGGTCGATCAGCAGCAGCGCGCTGTCGCCCTTATCGGTACGCAGTTGCGGCGTCACGGTGTGGCGAACGTCTTCTACGCGGGCAAAACCGGTGATTACCAGTGACAGCGGCGATGTCATTTCGCGTTGCTCTTCACCTTCCTGCCAGCGGGTTTTCATCGACATCGAGTCTTTGCCCACCGGAATGGTGATGCCCAGCGCCGGGCAAAGCTCTTCGCCCACCGCTTTCACCGCGGCATACAGGCCGGCGTCCTCACCTGGGTGACCCGCTGCCGCCATCCAGTTAGCGGAAAGCTTCACACGCTTGAGCGAACCGATTTCGGTCGCTGCCAGGTTAGTCAGCGCTTCCCCTACCGCCAGGCGGCCGGAGGCGGCGAAGTCCAGCAAGGCAACCGGCGCACGTTCGCCGATCGACATCGCTTCACCATAGTAACTGTCCAGGCTGGCGGTGGTCACCGCGCAGTCGGCTACCGGGATCTGCCACGGGCCAACCATCTGGTCACGCGCCACCATGCCGGTTACGGTACGGTCGCCAATAGTGATCAGGAAGGTTTTCTCTGCCACAGCCGGCAAATGCAGAACGCGTTTTACCGCATCCTCCAGGGTGATGTTCGCACGTTGAATCGGCTCGCCCTTGACCTGCAGACTGGTCACGTCACGCGTCATCTTCGGCGTTTTGCCCAGCAGCACGTCCAGCGGCATGTCGATCGGTTGATTGTCGAAATGGCTGTCGTTCAGCGTCAAATGCAGCTCTTCGGTGGCTTCGCCGATGACCGCATAAGGTGCGCGCTCACGGCGGCAAATTTCGTCAAACTGCGCCATCTGCGCCGGCGCAATCGCCATCACATAGCGTTCCTGCGATTCGTTGCACCACACTTCCAGCGGGCTCATGCCCGGCTCGTCGTTAAGGATATCGCGCAGTTCGAAACGGCCGCCGCGGCCCCCGTCGCTGACCAGTTCCGGCATGGCGTTAGACAGGCCGCCGGCACCTACGTCGTGGATAAACAGAATCGGGTTTTGTTCGCCCAACTGCCAGCAGCGGTCGATCACTTCCTGACAGCGACGTTCCATTTCCGGGTTGTCGCGCTGCACCGAGGCGAAATCCAGATCGGCATCGGACTGACCGGACGCCATGGAAGAAGCCGCGCCGCCGCCCAGACCGATATTCATCGCCGGGCCGCCCAGCACCACCAGCTTGGCGCCCACGGTGATCTCACCTTTCTGCACGTGATCGGCGCGGATGTTGCCGATACCGCCCGCCAGCATGATGGGCTTGTGGTAGCCGCGCAATTCGACGCCGTTGTGGCTGTTGACCTGCTCTTCATAGGTACGGAAGTAGCCTACCAGCGCAGGACGACCGAATTCGTTGTTGAACGCCGCGCCGCCCAATGGGCCGTCGGTCATGATATCCAGTGCGGTAACGATGCGATCCGGTTTGCCGAAATCCTGCTCCCACGGCTGTTCGAAACCGGGAATACGCAGGTTGGAAACCGAGAAGCCCACCAGACCGGCCTTGGGCTTGGCACCGCGGCCGGTGGCACCTTCGTCGCGGATCTCGCCGCCGGAACCGGTAGCGGCACCCGGCCATGGGGAGATCGCCGTCGGGTGGTTATGGGTTTCCACCTTCATCAGGATATGCGCGTCTTCCTGATGGTAGTCGTACTGGCCGTTTTCCGGCGCGGCGAAGAAACGGCCGACCTGAGAACCTTCCATGACCGCCGCGTTGTCTTTATAAGCGGACAGTACGTAATCCGGCGTCTGCTCGAAGGTGTTTTTGATCATTTTGAACAGCGACTTCGGTTGCTGTTCGCCGTCGATGATCCAGTCGGCGTTGAAAATCTTGTGGCGGCAGTGCTCGGAGTTGGCCTGCGCGAACATATAGAGTTCGATATCCGTCGGGTTGCGCCCCAGACCGGTAAAGGCATTCAGCAGATAGTCGATTTCATCCTGCGCCAGCGCCAGCCCCAGCTTGAGGTTGGCCTGTTCCAGCGCGCTGCGCCCTTCGCCCAGCATGTCGACCGCCTGGTACGGCGCCGGCTGATGCTGAGCAAACAGTTGTTCTGCCTGCTGCAGGTCGCTGAATACCGTTTCCATCATGCGATCGTGCAGCAACGCGGCAAGTTGTTGCCACTGCGCTTCGGTCAGCGTCGGCGCCTTGACGTAAAACGCCAGGCCGCGCTCCAGCCGCACCACTTGCTTCAAACCGCAGTTGTGGGCGATATCGCTGGCTTTGGAGGACCAGGGTGAAATGGTACCCGGACGCGGCGTCACCAACAGCAGGCGGCCTTCAGGGGCATGTTCGGCGAGAGAGGGGCCGTACTTGAGCAGGCGCGTGAGCTTGCCATGTTCTTCGGCACTTAGCGGTGCGCTAACATCGGCAAAGTGGACGTACTCGGCGTAGATATCACTGACCGGAAGTTGAGCGTCCTGACAGCGGGACAGCAGTTTGGTAATACGAAAAGCCGACAAAGCGGGCGAACCACGCAGTATTTCCATAATCAAAGTTCTCTCGTCTTCGAAGCAACTGACTTCAGCACTTCTTTGGGCGCAACAGGGGAAAACGCGCGCCATTATAGAGAATCTGCGCCGCCGACGAAACCGTTTGCGCAGCTATTATTGATAAAAGCTGTCGCCACCCTCGAATTGTCATAACGTGTCAATAAAGTTGCACGCTGGCGTTTTGTTGCGCAAAATGCTCCCGCACTGGTGATTTAACCATAAGAAAAGACTGACCATCGGTCACCGGCGCACCCGTGCCACCACTGGATAACTATTTGAAACGCCTAAAAATAAACTACATTCTCATCGGTGTTGTTACCTTGCTTCTGGCGCTTGCCCTGTGGCCCAATATTGCCTGGCGCGGTGGCCAGGGAGGGCAGCTCGAAGAGATCAAATCCCGTGGCGAGCTGCGTATCAGTACGCTGAACACGCCGCTAACCTATTTCACCACCAAACAGGGGCCGGGTGGGCTCGATTACGAGCTGGCGAAACGCTTCGCCAATTACCTGGGCGTGAAGCTGGTGGTGATCCCGCACAACAATATCAATGACCTGTTTGACGATCTGGACGATGACGACGCCGATCTGCTGGCCGCCGGCCTGATCTACAATCGGGATCGCCTCAGCCGCGCACGCACCGGCCCGGCCTATTATTCCGTATCCCAGCAGTTGGTCTATCGCCTGGGCACCCCTCGGCCAAAAACCTTTGCCGATATTAAAGGCAAGCTGGCGGTCGCCTCCGGCTCCGCGCACGTCAGCACGCTGAAACAGCTTAAGCAAAGCAAATTCCCGGACCTCAGTTGGGAAGCCTCCAGCGATCTGACCTCAAAAGAACTGCTGGAACAGGTGGCCGACGGCAAACTGGACTATACACTCGGCGACTCCGTGACTATCGCCCTGCTGCAGCGCATCCATCCGCAACTGGCGGTCGCGTTTGACGTCACCGATGAAGAACCGGTCACCTGGTATCTGAAGCGCGGCAACGACGACAGCCTGTATGCGGCGATGCTGGATTTCTATAGCCAGATGGTAGACGACGGCACGCTGGCGCGGCTGGAAGAGAAGTATCTCGGCCACGTCGGCAGTTTCGATTACGTCGATACCAGAACCTTCCTGTCGGCCATCGACTCGGTGTTGCCGACCTTCCGCTCATTGTTTGAAAAGTACGCCAATGAGATCGACTGGAAATTGCTGGCGGCCATCGCCTATCAGGAATCGCATTGGAACCCGCAGGCAACCTCCCCCACCGGCGTACGCGGCCTGATGATGCTGACGCGGGCCACCGCAGACGGCCTGGGGGTCAACGATCGCCTGGATCCCGAGGAAAGCATTCAGGGCGGCGCACTTTACCTGCAAAGGCTGATGGCCAAGGTGCCCGACAGCGTGCCGGAAGACGAACGTATCTGGTTCTCGCTGGCGGCGTACAACATGGGCTGGGGCCATATGCTCGACGCCCGCAAGCTGACCAAAATGCAAAAAGGCAATCCGGACAGCTGGGTAGACGTCAAACAGCGCCTGCCGATGCTCAGCCAAAAACGTTATTACCCGCAGCTGACCTACGGCTATGCGCGCGGGCGCGAAGCTTATAACTACGTGGAAAACATTCGCCGCTATCAGGTCAGCCTGGTCGGCTATCTGCAAGAAAAAGAGAGGAAGGCGGCGCAGGAAGCAGCCGAACGCGAGGCGTTAGGGAAAGGCTATCCGGCCGTTATGCCGGAACTGGCGCTTAACCACTGATTACTCCGGCTTATCCGCCGCACGCTGCGCCAGCTTAAGCGCTTTTTTCTGCTCGCGGCGCAGGCGGAAAAAGTTGCTCAGCGTCGCGGCGCATTCGTCCGCCAGCACACCTGAAGCGATCTCAACCTGATGGTTCATGCCGGGGTGGCGCAAAATATCCACCAGCGATCCTGCTGCACCGGTTTTCACATCGGCCGCGCCGTACACCAGCCGACGAATGCGGCTGTGTACCATTGCGCCGGCGCACATCACGCAGGGCTCCAGGGTGACATACAACGTGGCATTCAACAGGCGATAGTTCTGTAACACCGCTCCACCTTGCCGCAACGCCATGATCTCCGCATGCGCGGTAGGATCGTGGCGGCCAATCGGCCGGTTCCAGCCTTCGCCAATCACCTGATTGTCCAGCACCAGCAGCGCACCCACCGGCACCTCGCCTTCTTCCTGAGCACGTTGGGCAAGCAGCAACGCCTGGCGCATCCAGTATTCATCGTTATATTCAGTCATCGCATAATTCCTCGTGCGCTTTTGCGGCGGGCATTATACACAGTAGGTGCGCTGCATGCTGCGCCCGCGTTAACCAGGGTGAATATATTCGCCCCCAGCAGGCCGGGGACGGCGTCGAACGCTGCGGCTTGAAATGCGGCGGGTATATACTGAACGAATAGCGATGTTATCAGGGATAAGAAACATGAAATTCAGCAAGAAGAACGCCGCCGTGGTACGCAAAGCCCTGAACGGCTGGGTCGGCGAAGGCGCACTGACGGCGCAACAGCGAGAGCAGTTGTTGCAGCATGTGGAAGTCCAGCCTTTCGACTGGCGGCGGCTGGCGCGTTATGCGTTTCTCGCCGCGCTGGCCTCGCTGGTCATTGCCATCACCAGCCTGTTCGCCGACAGCGATTTGTTGGATTGGCTGAGCGGATTGTTCCGCTTCGATGCTCCGGTTCGCATGGCGATGGCCGGCGTATTGGCGGCGCTGGCCTATGTCTGGGCCTTTCGCCGTCGCCGTCGCCATCCGGAAAAACGCTATGGCAATGAGGCCGCTCTGTTCATTGCCGTGCTCTTCACCGCCTGCGCTCTGTGGCAAATGGGCGTCTGGCTGGACAACGGCAGTGGCCGGGTTTCATTGCTGCTGATGTTCGCCGCTCTGCTTTACGGCGTGATTGGCTGGTTCAGCCGCACCGGGCTGGTGTGGTGGTTTGCCCTGCTGTCGCTCGGCAACGCCTTCGGCGCCGAAACCGGTTACCTTTCCGGCTGGGGGGCTTACTGGCTGGGCATGAGCTTCCCGATCCGCTTTATCGCCTTCGGCGCAGTCCTGATCGCCGCGGCATTGCTGCTGCAACCGCTGTTGGCCCGGCGCGGGCTGGAGCGGGTTTCGCTGGCAATGGGGCTGCTGTATCTGTTTATCGCCCTGTGGCTGCTGTCGATCTTCGGCAATTACGGCGATCTTGACAGTTGGTACAGCGTGCGCCAGATCGAACTGTTCCACTGGAGCCTGCTGTTCGGCATCGCTGCCGCAGTGGTCATCTGGCTGGGGCTGAAACGAGATGACGCCATGCTGCGCGGATTCGGGCTGACCTTCCTTTGCATCAATCTTTATACCCGCTTCTTCGAGTTTTTCTGGGACAGCATGCCCAAGGCGATTTTCTTTGTGGCGCTTGGCCTGAGCCTGTGGGCGTTGGGGCATTATGCAGAGAAGATATGGCAGTTGGGACGCAAACCGCATGATCTGACCGATGATTAAGGCGTTATGGCAGCCGTCTTTCAAGCTGCAATTCGAAAACCAGAGGGGATATAAAACGGCAAAGGGCGGAAATCCGCCCCTTTGCTTACTCCAACTGCTGCAACTCCCCCAACTTACTGACCCGCCAGCGGTGCTCGCAAAAGTACAGCAGCGGGTTGTCCTGCTTGCTGTCGCTGTAACCGCTGTACAACCTGAGCGGCGTACCGAGGCGCTGTTCCAGTTGCATCACTTTCTGGACGCCAAGACACCGCATAGCCAGCACCCAGCCGCCGTGACGGCGCACAATGCGGCTGCCGACCAGGCGCACCCGCGACAGAAAAGCGGAGTCCCGATAAACCTGTTCCACCAGCCGCTCCGGTGAACCGGTAATCAGCCACACCTGCGCATCGTGCACATCGAGGTACTGACGCAGGCGCATTTGCACCACCGGAAACGCGGTCACCTTGTCGCGGAAATAGCTGACGAACTGCAGTTCCAGCGCCTTTAACCTGGCCTCCGAACGGCCAAAGGTGATCGACCACAGCAAGACGCTCATCGGCCAGCGCGCAGCACGCCCCATCACCAGCATCGCCAGCCCGACCACCGGCAGCAGCGGCACCACCAACAGCAGATTCAGCGGCAGGTGGCGCAGCAAGAAACGCAAGAAACTGCCAAACATGTCTTCCTGATGCAACGTACCGTCCAGATCAAAGAACACCACACGGCGGCCTTCCACAGCCTCCTGGCTCTGTTTCTCACTCAAACGTTACTCCTCAGGATCGTTGAATCCCATTATCCAGGTGAAAATAAATCCAGCCACAATCGTAATCACCATACCGGCCAGATACAACATCACCTTACCCGAGACAATGGTCAGCGCCAAAGGTAAACCCGAGATACCGAAGGTAATCACCGTCGCCACTTTCCAGTAACTGATCAATGCGCCCCCCACCGCACCGCCGAGGCAGGCGGCAATAAAAGGTTTACCCAGCGGCAGGGTCACGCCGAAAATCAGCGGCTCGCCAATGCCGAGAATACCGACCGGCAGCGCCCCTTTGATCACCTTTTTCAGGCGCGCATTGCGAGTTTTCATTAATACTGCCAGTGCAGCCCCCACTTGCCCCACTCCCGCCATCGCCAGGATCGGCAACAGCGGGTTGGAACCGTGCGCCTGCACCAGCTCGACATGTATGGGTACCAATCCCTGATGCAAACCGGACAACACCAGCGGCAGGAACAGCCCGGACAGCACCGCGCCCACCAGCAACCCGCCTTTGTCGATCGCCAGATTGGCGCCGTGGGCGATGGCGTCCGAGATGTAGCCGCCGAGCGGTTGCAAAATCACAATCGCCAGCGACGCGGTCACCAACGTGGTCAACAGCGGATTGAGGATAAGCTCGATCGACTCCGGCAGCAGGTTGCGCAGACGTTTTTCCACCCAACACATCAGCGCCACCACCAGCAGCACCGCAATCACCCCGCCACGCCCCGGCTGCAACGCCTCGCCGAACAACGTAATCTGCGCCAGCGCCGGGCTGGAGAGAATGCCGGCCATCACGCCGCCCATCGCCTGCGAACCGCCAAACACCCGGGCGGCGTTAACCCCCACCAAGATGTTCATGATGGCGAACACCGCGCTGCCGAAAATCGCCAGCAGCCCGAGCACGTTGGGGTAGTTAACCGCCAGCTCGCCGGCGATGTCGGGCCGCTTCAGCAGGTTGATGATGCCGGTAATCAGGCCCGAGGCAATGAATGCCGGTATCAGCGGGATAAAGACATCGGCCAGTTTTTTCAGTGCGCCGCTCATCGGCGCCGCGTATTTTTGCTTGGCCTGCGCCTTGGTACGAGCGATATCACCACCGCCCACCAACACGGCGGGAGCACCGTTGAGCAGCGCACGCATGGCGTCCACCACCTTGGCGGCGGCACCCGGACCGACAATAAACTGATGCTGATCGCCCTGCTTGATATAGCCCTTAACGCCCGGTAACTGCTTGAGCGCCGGTAAATCAAGGCGCTGTTCGTCACGGACCTCGACGCGAACCCGTGTCATGCAGTTCTCCAGCTTGAGGATATTCTCCTCTCCGCCAATCCCCGCAAGAATCTGTGTTGCCAGTGCCGTTGTCTTGTCCATCGCCCGCCCCAAGTGTGGTTTAACGCGTCAATGCCGCGCGCAAATAGCCGTCGTGCTGCTGCAAGCGACATTGCGCTTCTTCAGCGTCAATACCGGCCAGAATCATCAGAATCGCCGGTTTGACTTCAAAACCGGTCTGCGTCAGCGCCGCCTCCGCCTGGCCGCGTTCGGCGCCGGTGGCTTCCACGACGATGCGGCAGGCGCGATCCACCAGTTTTACGTTGGTAGCCTTCACGTCCACCATCAGGTTTTGATAAACCTTGCCCAGTTTGACCATCGCGCCGGTCGACAGCATGTTCAGCACCAATTTTTGCGCGGTGCCTGATTTCATGCGCGTCGAGCCGGTCAGCGCCTCTGGCCCCACCACCGGTGAAATCGCCACCTGCGCTTCATGGGCGATGGGAGAATCCGGATTACAGGAAATCGCCGCCGTCGGGCACCCCAACTGACGCGCGTAGCGCAGGGCGCCGATCACATAAGGGGTCCGCCCCGATGCCGCCAGCCCCACTACCATGTCGGTGGCCGTCAGCGACAGCGCTTTCAAATCAGCCTCTCCCAACGCTGCGTCATCTTCTGCACCTTCCACAGCCTTCAGCAACGCACCAGGGCCACCGGCAATCAGCCCAACGACCCTGCCGTGCGGCACGCCGAAGGTGGGCGGGCATTCGGAGGCGTCAAGCACGCCGAGACGGCCGCTGGTACCCGCCCCCAGATAAATCAACCGGCCGCCGGCCTTCAGCGCCGTCGCCGCCAGATCTACCGCCTGCGCTATGGCCGGCAGCACCTTCTCAATCGCCTCCGGCACCTTGCGGTCTTCCCGGTTAAAGCAGCTCACCATTTCCAGCGTCGACATTTCATCCAACCCCATGGTGGCCGGGTTTCGTGTTTCAGATACCAATGCACCCAAGTTCATTTTTTACCTCTGAATTTTTAATTCCAAACATGAAATCATTATTTGAATATTTTATTCAACAAAGCGAGTACTATTTGCTATTTTAAAGACGAGCTCACAAAAAATTTTCACTGCGCGTTTTCGCCACCGGCGTGGCAGAATACCCGCTGGTTTCCAGGGAAATACGGGTTGCGCCCCATAATTGCACGTGAGCACCGCTGGCGGTCATTTGAGCGCGCAACCAGGCACGAGTCGTGAGGTTTGCTGGGCCAAATAAGCGCCTCGTAACACCGATGCGCGTTCAAATGACCCCCAGCCCTGTGGGGCTGCGACGGTGCCACGATCAATTATGGGACACAACCTTATGAGCACCCTTCTTCGCATTCGTCAGATGTACCCGACGCTGGCTCAAAACGACCGCAAACTGGCGGATTTCCTGCTGCATAACGCCGAGCAGGCACGCCATCTCAGCTCGCAAAAGCTGGCCCAACTAGCTGGGATCAGCCAGTCGAGCGTGGTGAAATTTGCTCAGAAGATGGGTTACAAAGGCTTCCCTGCATTGAAGCTGGCGCTGAGCGAAACTCTGGCTCAGCCGCAAGCTGAACCGGCGGTCACCGTGCATAACCGGATCCTCAGCAGCGATGCGCTGAAAACGGTCGGTGAAAAGCTATTGGTAGAAAAACAGGCCGCACTGCGCGCTACGCTGGATATCAACAGCGAAGAACGTCTGCATCAAGCGCTGGACATGCTGCGCCAGGCGCGAAGGATCATTTTGGTGGGGATCGGCGCTTCGGGGTTGGTCGCCAAGGATTTCTCCTACAAGTTACTGAAAATTGGTGTGATGGCGATAGCAGAGCCGGATATGCATGTTCAACTGGCGGCGGTACAGGCGCTGGATAAGCGGGATTTGCTGCTGGCGATCTCTTTCAGCGGGGAACGGCGGGAAATCAACCTGGCGGCGGAAGAAGCTCGCCTGGCCGGCGCCAAGGTGCTGGCATTAACCAGTTTCTCGCCGAACGGGCTGCAGCAACGCGCCGATCACTGCCTGTATACCATCGCAGAGGAACCCAACACCCGCAGCGCCGCTATTTCCTCCAGCACCGCCCAGTTCGCCCTCACCGACCTGCTGTTTATGGCCTTGATTCAGCATGATCTCGATCATGCCCGCGACCGAATCAAACACAGCGAACAGTTAGTGAAAAAACTGGTTTAGACGTTATAATCCGCGCTGCGCAAAATACCCCTACCAATGATGAGAGATAAACCATGGCCCTGCTAATCACACGCAAATGCATCAACTGCGATATGTGCGAGCCGGAATGCCCGAATCAGGCCATTTCGATGGGGGAGGATATCTACCAGATCGATAGCGATCGCTGTACCGAATGCGTTGGCCATTACGATATTCCAACCTGCCAGCAGGTATGCCCGATCGATAACACCATTGTGGTTAATCCGCAGCACCGTGAAAGTAACGAACAGCTGTGGGACAAGTTCGTGGTGCTGCATCACGCCGATCGAGTGTAACCGCTACCTTCCGATCGACAAGGGCGCCAACAGGCGCCCTTTGGTTTTACGGCCGATACCGCGTTACCCTTCGATAATTACCGTTGCACAGGCGTAACGGCGTTCATCCGCCAGCGAGACGTGGATAGAGGTAACGCCCATCTCCTGCGCCAACTCTGCGGCGCGAGCGTGCAGACGAATGTTCGGCTTGCCGAGACCGTCATTGAAGACTTCAAACTGATTAAATGCCAGCCCGTTGCGGATACCGGTACCGAAAGCCTTGGCGGCCGCTTCTTTCACCGCAAAGCGCTTGGCGAGAAAGCGTACCGGCTGCTGATGCTGCTGATATACCTCCCACTCGGCCGCACTCAACACGCGGCGTGCCAGGCGATCGCCGCTGCGCTCCACCACGGCTTCAATGCGCGCCATTTCAACGATGTCGGTACCCAGCCCCAGTACGGCCATTAGCGACGCGCTTCCCGCATCAGCAATTTCATGTCGGCAACCGCTGCCGGCAATCCACTCATTACTGCCTGGCCAATAATTGCATGCCCGATATTCAGCTCATACATTTCTGGCAGCGCAGCTATCGGCTGAACGTTATGGTAAGTCAGCCCATGACCGGCGTTGACTTTCAACCCCTTGCCGGCGGCGTAGGTAGCCGCGACTGCAATACGATGCAGCTCGGCCTTCACCGCCAGTTCGCCTTCGGCTTCGGCATAAGCACCGGTATGGATTTCAATATAAGGAGCACCAACTGCCACTGCCGCATCAATCTGGCGATGATCCGGGTCGATAAACAGCGAAACCAAAATGCCGGCCTGTGTCAATCGCTCAACCGCCACGGCCATTTTGTCCTGTTGCCCGGCAACGTCCAGCCCACCCTCGGTGGTCACTTCTTCGCGTTTTTCCGGCACCAGGCAGCAAAACTGCGGCTTCACTTCAATGGCGATATCCAACATTTCGTCGGTCACGGCCATTTCAAGATTCATGCGCGTCTGGATAGTTTGACGCAGAATACGCACGTCGCGATCGGTGATGTGGCGGCGATCTTCACGCAGGTGCACGGTAATGCCGTCAGCGCCTGCCTGTTCGGCGATAAATGCCGCCTGAACCGGATCCGGATATTGGGTTCCGCGCGCGTTACGTAACGTGGCGATGTGATCGATATTAACGCCCAGCAGCAAATCAGCCATGACTACCTCTAAAAAACAATTTTCAGTGTCAGCAGTTTACACGCGGGCGCAGGGCCGCAAAAGAGGAAAAGGTCAGGCGTCGTCGACCGGCGTATCCGGTTGCTTGCGGACAAACTGGCGAAACAGTTCGCGACTCTTCAGCGGCTTGCCGCCAAGATAGGGTTTTAGCGCCATGCGGGTAAAGCGTTTGGCGGCGCGCAAGGTTTGCGCATCGGGGAACTGACGCTCCGCCAGCGCGCGCAGTTCGCGGCCGGTAAAGCTGTAATGATCGACCACCAGGCTGGCGATAAAACCCTTTTCCTCGCGGTAACGGTAGGTCATGCCATCGTCCACCGGCTGGCCGCTGCCGGCGCAGTGCAGGAAATCGAGGCCGTAGCCCAGGTGATTCAGCAATGCGAGTTCAAACTGACGAAGCGCCTGCTCCGGGGAAATGTCTTCCGCCGCCAGCGCCTGCAAACATTGCAGATAATCGAAGAATAATACCGAGTAGTTGGCTTCCTGCTCCAGCACCCGCGACAGCAGTTCGTTCACGTACAGGCCGCTGTACAGCATCATGCCGCTGAGGGGTAAACCGAGGGAGACCGCTTCGGCGTTACGCAGCGTTTTCACTTCGCCACGGCCGCCCCAGCGCACCAGAAGGGGAGTAAAGGGTTGCAGGCAACCCTTCAGGTTGGAGCGGCGGCTGCGAGCGCCTTTTGCCAGCAAGCGCACCCGCCCATGACCTTCCGTGAACATATCCAGCATCAGACTGGTTTCACTGTACGGTCGCCCATGCAGGACGAAAGCGCGCTCCCAACCGTCCATTGGAGAGGTTATTTCAGATCGTCGGTATAGCCCAGACTGCGCAGCGCACGTTCGTCGTCCGCCCAGCCGGATTTCACTTTCACCCACAGTTCCAGATGGACTTTGGTTTCAAACATCTGTTCCATGTCGTGGCGAGCTTCGATACCGATAGTTTTGATCTTCGCGCCTTTGTTGCCGATGACCATTTTCTTCTGGCCTTCGCGCTCAACCAGGATCAGCCCGTGCACGTTGTAACCGCCGCGTTCGTTCGGCACAAACTGTTCGATCTCAACCGTGACCGAGTAAGGCAGCTCTTCACCCAGGAAACGCATCAGCTTTTCACGGATGATTTCCGACGCCATAAAGCGCTGGGAACGGTCGGTGATGTAATCGTCCGGGAAGTGGTGTTCCGCTTCCGGCAGCAGCTTGCGCGCGATAGCGGCGATAGTGTCCACATTCATGCCTTTTTCGGCAGAAATTGGCACCACGTCGAGGAAATTCATCTGCTGGCTCAAGAACGCAATGTGCGGCAACAGCTTGGATTTGTCGGTAACGTTGTCGACCTTGTTGATCGCCAGCAGGACCGGGCATTTCAGGCTGCGCAGCTTGTTGACCACCATTTCATCGTCGGCAGTCCAGTTAGTGCCTTCCACTACGAAGATCACCAGCTCGACGTCGCCGATTGAGCTGCTGGCCGCGCGGTTCATCAAACGGTTGATGGCGCGTTTTTCTTCGATATGCAGACCCGGGGTGTCGACGTAGATAGCCTGATAGGCACCATCGGTGTCGATACCCATAATACGGTGACGGGTCGTCTGCGGTTTACGCGAGGTGATGGAGACTTTTTGCCCCAGCAGTTGGTTGAGCAACGTGGATTTGCCCACGTTGGGACGACCGACTATCGCAATAAAACCACAGTATTGTTTTTCTTCGCTCATTCAAGCTCCAGCTTTTTCAACGCTTGTTCCGCTGCCGCCTGCTCGGCTTTACGGCGGCTTGAGCCGGTACCCACTACCGGTTCGCTCAAACCACTCACCTGGCAGTGGATAGTAAACTCTTGATCGTGCGCCTCACCGCGAACCTGCACCACCAAGTAAGAAGGCAACGGCAGATGACGACCTTGTAAAAACTCCTGCAAACGGGTTTTCGGGTCTTTCTGCTTATCACCGGGGCTGATTTCGTCCAACCGGCTGCGATACCAGTCCAAAATCAGTCGTTCGACGTTTTGAATATCGCTATCCAGGAACACGCCGCCAATCAATGCCTCCACCGTATCCGCCAAGATTGATTCGCGGCGGAATCCACCACTTTTCAACTCACCCGGTCCGAGACGCAGACATTCGCCCAGGTCGAACTCGCGCGCCATCTCTGCCAGCGTATTACCGCGCACCAACGTGGCACGCATGCGGCTCATATCGCCCTCGTCTACGCGAGGAAAACGATGGTAGAGCGCATTGGCGATGACAAAACTAAGAATAGAGTCACCCAGAAACTCAAGACGTTCATTGTGTTTACTGCTGGCGCTACGGTGAGTCAACGCTTGCAGCAAGAGCTCCTGCTGTTGAAAAGTGTAGCCCAGCTTCCGCTGCAGCCTGTTTATTACGATGGGGTTCATGAGTTACCAATAGATCAAGAATGCGTCAAAAACTTGCAGCATACGGAACAGGCCTGCTTCGCCGAAAGCCAATCCAAAGCTGTTTCGTTTGCAGTGGCTCCCAACAGGGAGCCAACTTTTTATCGCTCGAGGGGGTATTCTACAACGAGTGGAAATATAATGCTGCGTTTATAAGCGCGCGATTAATGAATTCCACCGATGCGGCTAAACCTTACGCCGGTTGGCCATTCACCTTCCTGCTTTTCAAAACTCATCCAGATAGCCGTGGCTTTACCCACCAGATTTTTCTCCGGCACGAAGCCCCAATAACGGCTGTCGGCGCTGTTGTCGCGGTTATCACCCATCATGAAGTAATGCCCCGCCGGTACAACCCATTCCGCCAGTGGATTACCCGGCTGCTGGTTGTAAGCGCCCACCTGATCCTGCGTGCCCGGCACGGTCAGAATATGGTGAGAGACAGTGCCCAGCGTTTCCTGGCGCTCACGCAGGCGAATCCCGCCCTGTGGCACGTTATCGCTCTGCGGGATCTGGTAGAAACCGTTGCTGGCTTCGCCCATGCCGCTGCGGCTGAACATCTGTACAAAATCGCTTGGTTGCGCATCGGTGTATGTCACCGCCAGTGCGGTATCGCAAGACTGGCCCTTATTACAGGATGGCTGAACGGTCACGCGTTTATTAACCGGATCGTAAGACACCCGGTCACCCGGTAACCCCACGACACGCTTGATATAATCCAGCTTCGGATCCAGCGGATATTTAAATACCGCAATATCGCCGCGTTTCGGATGGCCGGTTTCAATTAGCGTGGTCTGGGTAATCGGATCTTTAATGCCATAGGCATATTTCTCCACCAGAATAAAATCGCCAATCAACAACGTCGGCATCATTGAACCTGATGGGATCTGGAAAGGTTCGTAAATAAACGAACGCACCACAAAGACCAACAGCAATACCGGGAAAACCGACGCGCCGGTTTCGATCCAACCAGGCTGCTTCGCCACTTTCGCCAGCGTTTTATCGTCTACAGCGCCCGCAGTCTGTGCATTCACCGCCGCAATCTTCTCCCGGCGGGCCGGCGCCCATTTGAAGCGCTCAAAAGCCCATATGATCCCGGTAACCAATGTGGCTATGGCCAGGATCAAGGCAAACATATTCGCCATGCAAACTCCCTAATTACGCGACCTTATCGCGGTTACTTGCCGTCTTTACCCACGTGCAGAATGGCCAGGAACGCTTCTTGCGGCAACTCAACGTTACCGACCTGCTTCATGCGTTTCTTACCGTCTTTTTGTTTCTGCAACAGCTTCTTCTTACGGCTGACGTCACCGCCATAGCATTTTGCCAGAACGTTTTTACGCAGCTGTTTCACCGTTGAGCGCGCGATGATATGGGTACCGATCGCTGCCTGAATGGCAATATCGAACTGCTGACGCGGAATGAGCTCTTTCATCTTCTCCACCAGCTCACGACCACGGTACTGCGAGTTGTCGCGGTGGGTGATCAAAGCCAGTGCATCTACTCGCTCGTTGTTGATCAGCACGTCGACGCGCACCATGTCAGACGTCTGGAAACGTTTGAAATTGTAATCCAGCGACGCGTAACCGCGGGAGGTGGATTTCAGACGGTCGAAGAAATCGAGCACCACTTCCGCCATCGGGATTTCGTAGGTCAGCGCAACCTGGTTGCCGTGATAGACCATGTTGGTCTGTACACCGCGTTTTTCGATACACAGCGTGATTACGTTACCCAGGAATTCCTGCGGCATCAGCATGTGACACTCGGCGATCGGCTCGCGCAGCTCCATAATATTGTTCAGCGGCGGCAGCTTGGACGGGCTGTCGACGTAAATGGTTTCTTTGCCGGTGGTTTCAACTTCATAAACTACCGTTGGCGCAGTGGTAATCAGCTCCAGATCGTATTCACGTTCCAGACGCTCCTGGATGATCTCCATATGCAACAGGCCGAGGAAGCCACAGCGGAAACCGAAGCCCAGCGCAGTGGAGCTCTCTGGCTCATAGAACAGGGAAGCGTCGTTCAAGCTCAGTTTGCCCAGCGCGTCGCGGAAGGCTTCATAGTCGTCCGAGCTGATCGGGAACAGGCCTGCATAAACCTGTGGCTTCACTTTTTTGAAGCCTGGCAGCGCTTTATCCGCCGGTTGACGTGCCAGCGTCAGGGTATCGCCCACCGGCGCGCCCAAGATGTCTTTAATGGCACAAACCAGCCAGCCTACTTCGCCGCAGTTCAGCACGTCGCGATCGACGCGTTTCGGGGTAAAGATCCCGAGACGATCGGCGTTATAAGTTTGGCCGGTGCTCATCACCTTGATCTTGTCGCCCTTGCGCATCGTGCCGTTCTTGACGCGCACCAGGGAAACAACGCCCAGATAGTTGTCGAACCAGGAGTCGATGATCAATGCCTGCAGCGGCGCCTCGGGATCGCCTTCCGGCGGTGGGATGTCACGCACCAGGCGTTCGAGAACCTCTGGCACCCCAACGCCGGTTTTGGCCGAGCAGCGCACCGCATCGGTAGCATCGATGCCAACGATGTCTTCAATCTCCTGCGCGGCGCGATCGGGATCGGCGGCCGGCAAGTCAATTTTGTTCAGTACCGGCACCACTTCCAGATCCATATCCAGTGCGGTGTAACAGTTGGCCAGCGTCTGAGCTTCTACGCCCTGCCCGGCATCCACCACCAGCAGCGCGCCTTCGCAAGCGGCCAGCGAACGAGAAACCTCGTAGGAGAAGTCAACGTGCCCGGGGGTGTCGATAAAGTTGAGCTGATAGGTTTGACCGTCTGTCGCCTTGTAATCCAGCGTGACGCTCTGCGCTTTGATGGTGATGCCACGCTCGCGCTCAAGATCCATGGAATCAAGCACCTGCGCAGCCATTTCGCGCTCGCTCAAGCCACCGCAGATTTGGATAATACGGTCGGACAGCGTCGACTTACCGTGGTCAATATGGGCAATAATGGAGAAATTTCGTATATGCTTCATTATAAAAGTTTTTCTGCCTTGGTATTTCTGATTACTCGCCTATAGAAACCCGTACGGACCTAAAGCGACAGTGAATGGGTTCGGCCGTCTTCCGCCTGAATCGCTGCATTCTACATGCCACAACACTGAAAACCTAGCGATCGGTGCAGTGAAGGCATTCTATTATGCGCACTTTAGTGTTACACGGCGCTCCAGGTTGTGAAAGCAGATGTTAACAAAAGCCGAACAATGAAAAACCACTGCTTGCACCGCCGAATCCACGGAAATTATGTGCTGCGCATACATTCACTTTCGGCGCTAATACATAACCGCCGATAACGCAATAAACCCCTTCCTAAATAAGAAAAAAATAATATTGGGATCAACATCTTAGAATTGACTTTCTCCTCGCCGGCTTTCGGAAAATACCCATATACGCTCTTCGGAGCCTCCTATAGAAATGGGGCAGGACTCCGCGACAAAATATTATTCAGGGCTCTACATCGGCATGCCCACCGGAGTTCACCGGCATATCTCTGTACGTTGATTGGAAGGTGCGTAATGATCGATAAAGGGCAAATGCTGAGCCGGCACGATTTTTCTAAGGTCAATTGGGGCATTCTGGCAGCGGCATCGCTGCTGTTAACTGTCGGTGCGGCGCTGCTGTTGCTGCCGCTGCTGAGCAACATGGATGAAAATGCGGTATTGATCTTGCTGCAAACCGGCGCAGCTACTATTTTACTCGGCGGTACACTGCTGGCGCTGCGCCATTGCCTGCGGCCCACGCTGACTTATCGCCTGTACGAACACGGCGTTCGGGTGATTAATGACCATAGCCATAAAGAACGGTTTATCCCCTTTGAAAAAATTGGTGATATCTATCGTTTTCGCGGCGGGCGTTTTTTGGGCGGGCTGTTCAACGTGATGGCATTTCGTACCACTGCCGAACACCCTTGGTGCACGGTGTTCAGCAATCTGTCCCATTCCTGGCGGTTGGTCGATGTCATTATCAACCAACAAATCCAGCAGCGTGGACCGCAGGCGCTGAATGCGCTTTATCAGGGTGAGGTGCTGTCATTTAGCTATCTGAGTTGCAGTGCCCTCTGGCTGAACCATTTGCTACCGGGCAATCGCAAGAAGCAAACGCCCCAAACGCTGCAGCTGAGCGCTACGGCGCTGATCACGCCGCAGGAGAGTATCCCGATTGAGCAGATCCGCGCGCTGGAGAATAACACGCAGCGCGGCGTCATCCGGTTACTGGATAATCAGGGTAATGCGCTGTTTACGATAGGATATTTTTCTCTGCTCAGCGCCGATCTGTTTATGGCGCTGCTGGAGCATATGATCTACAACCGCATCCCCGCCTATCATAATCCGGCGATGACGCGGCAGCAGTTTTAACGCAGGGGCTCACTGTCCGTCTGCAGGCGCATAGCCCCAGGCGGCAAACCGATTTGCAGAACTATGGGTTGGTAATTCGCCTGCTCGCCGAGGCGGTGCGCCAGGCTACGCGCCAACAGAAAGGCCGCACCGCCGCCAAGCAGCGCGCCGAGCGCCGCAGAAGCATCGGTGCCCAGCCAGTATTGCAGCAGGCTCCCCCCCAGCATCATGCCCAGCAAAGGCGTCAGATAAACCAGCATAGCCGAACGCAGCAAGCTGCCCTCGGCAATCCCCACCTCGACCCTCTGGCCCGGCTCAAGCGGCTGCTCGATACGCACCTGCAGCTGATGTTCCGTTTCCGGCACCAGTTCGTTCAATGCGCGCGCGCCACAGCCCGACCGGGCAGTGCAACTGCCGCAGCCGGCTTTGGGTTCGCAGCGCAGCAACGCTACGCCTTGTTGCCACGAAACCACCGTGGCCCACTCTTTCATCATTGCGGTGACACCTTGAAGGAAATACTGTCAGCGATACGTTTGGCTGTCGCCGGCGGCAGTTCGCCAACGATAGTGATCTCGTTGCCGTTACGCACTTCAGTCTGAATAGTACGCCGCCCTTGGCGATAATACTGCTGGCCGGCGCCACTTCCCGCCGGGCTGACGTTGACCGAGAAACTGAACAGGCCATCGCTGTATAACCGCGTCTCGACGGGTTCGGTCACATTCGGCAGTTTGCGGCGGTTACGCGCCACCTCATTCACGCCTGCCGGCAACCAGCCAGTGCTCCAGCCCAGTTTGACGTTTTCGATCGCAGGAAGCGACAGCAACGGCGGCAGATTGGCCTTGATCAGCCCCTGCATCACGCCCTGCACTTCCGGCCCCACCACGAACGAAATAACCCGATATTGCTCCAGCGTTTCGCCATCGCGATCGAGTAAATCCACACGCAGCGGCAGCTTGGTATCCACATCCATCCAGACAATATAGCTGTAGCGCGAACCATCACGGGCAACCACACGAATCACCTCGCAAGGGCGATCGGAGATTCGGGTGCTGCCAACAGAGATAAAATCGTAATATTTCGCCAGACGGTCAAAATCGGCGTAAACGATAGCCGGCAACGCATCGACGATATGATCGCCGGACAACGTAAAGGGCTCCAGGCCTGGTTCAAAATAACTGATACCCTCACCACGCTGCAATACTTCACGGCGCGGGCCATCCATATGCAAAAGTTGACCCAGTGGCTGCTTGTCGATTACCGCATGGCGATAACGCAGCGACTCAATCCCCTGCTTGCTGATGCTGATATAGGCGAGTTCGTAATTGAGTGAACGGCTGGCACTGCTCATCTGTTGTAACAACGCCCCGGACGCAGTGGGCTGCGCCGGGGCGATGTTTGAGTAGAGCAGGCTGCCCGTCAATAGACAGACGGAGAACCAAAGTTGCTTCATTACTGCTGTTGCATTCCTAAAGACTGAGTTCCGGGAACCTGAACGGCAGCCTGTTGTGGGTTGCTTTGCTCAAGCTGCAATTGATCGGAATGCAAACGGCGTTGCAATTCATAATCCTGCAGCATGGCGTTAATACGTTTGCGCTGTTCCTGCACCTGCTGCTGTTGCCCGCTGCCGGTGGAGAAACTGTCTGCCGGCACGCCGAGGCTAACCGGGGACGCCTGCCCCATGATCGGCAGGGTGTTAAACGCCGGCGATTCAGCTGCGCCAGACTGCGCGGCCGGTTGATTGTATTGCTGTACGCCTACAATCACCGCCAGCGAAACACAGGCAGCCATGCCAATCTGAGTGATCTGGCTGGCCCAGGGACGCACTTTGTCCCAGAACGGCATTTTCTGCCAGGTGTGCGGTTGCGGCTGAGACTCCGGTACTGCAGAAGGAACCAGACGTGCAGGTTCTTTCTCAAGTGCAGCAGCAACACGATCTGCGATATCGAGATGCATTACTTGTCCGATATCACCCCGTAGTGTGTCACGTATCAGGTGATAGCTCTGCCAGGTTTGTTGAAGCGCCCTGTCATTAGACAATGAACTCAGCAGCTCAGTGTCGAGCGATTCCCCATCCATCAGAGCGGAAAGCTTTTCTTTCTGCATGCCTAAGTACCCTTCCTGTGTCCGCCATTGCTAACGTTGAATCAGCGGTTGAACTTTATTATCGATAGCCTCCCTGGCGCGGAAAATACGCGAACGTACGGTTCCTACCGGGCAATCCATGATGGCAGCTATCTCTTCGTAGCTTAGACCATCCAGCTCCCGCAGGGTAATCGCCATGCGAAGATCCTCGGGGAGAGACTCAATGGTACGGAAAACTATCTGTCTCAGCTCTTCTGACAACATTAAGTTCTCAGGGTTCGAAATTTCTTTCAGTGCGCCCGCACTTTCGTAATTTTCAGCATCGTTGGCATCCACATCGCTGGATGGCGGACGACGCCCCTGAGCAACCAGATAATTCTTTGCCGTGTTCACGGCAATTCGATACAACCAGGTATAGAAAGCGCTATCCCCACGGAATGATTCCAGTGCGCGATAGGCTTTAATGAACGACTCCTGCACCACATCGGGCACATCGCCCTGCGGTACATATCGGGAAACCAGGCTCGCAACCTTATGCTGGTAACGCACTACCAGTAAGTTAAACGATTTCTGATCGCCCTTTTGGACCCGCTCAACCAGAACTTGATCCGTTAACTGCTCGCTCATCCGAGGTAAATTCTCCCCAAATCCGTCTCCACGCGTAAAATTGTACTGCCAGCCATACATTATTTTCCTGAGCAAGCACTCGCTTGGAGTTCATACAGAACACGAAGTTCCGTATCGCCATTGTTTTTTCTGTTGATGTCATCCAATCCGTGGCTTTTGCCCGGACAATTAGGCTAACATGAATTTCACTCTTCTTCTGCACACATCATACGTTATGCAACCATCATCTGAACATGTTAGCGATGTCTTGATCGTCGGCAGCGGTGCTGCGGGCTTGTCACTGGCTCTGCGCCTGGCGCAGCATTGCAAGGTTACCGTACTCAGCAAGGGGCCGCTCAACGAAGGCGCCACATTTTATGCCCAAGGCGGGATCGCCGCGGTTTTCGATGAGACGGACAGCATTGCCTCACACGTTGATGACACTTTGATTGCCGGAGCCGGCCTGTGTGACAAGGATGCCGTTGAGTTCATCGCCGGCAATGCGCGCCACTGCGTGCAATGGCTGATCGATCAGGGCGTACTGTTCGACACCGAAGTCAATGCTCAGGGCGAGGAACATTACCACCTGACGCGTGAGGGAGGACACAGCCACCGCCGTATTCTGCATGCCGCCGACGCTACAGGTAAAGAAGTAGAGACCACCCTTGTAGGGAAAGCAAGCACCCACCCGAATATTTGCGTGATGGAACGCCGTAACGCGGTCGATCTGATCACCTCGAACAAAATCGGCCTGCCGGGTACCCGCCGCGTGGTCGGCGCCTATGTCTGGAACCGCGAGCTGGAGCAGGTGGAAACCTACCGCGCCAAAACGGTAGTGCTGGCCACCGGCGGGGCAGCCAAGGTGTATCAGTACACCACCAACCCGGACATCTCTTCCGGGGATGGTATCGCCATGGCCTGGCGTGCCGGCTGCCGGGTCGCCAACCTTGAATTCAACCAGTTTCATCCGACCTGCCTGTTCCACCCGCAGGCGCGCAATTTCCTGCTGACCGAAGCGTTGCGCGGCGAAG
The DNA here is from genome assembly GCF_031931805.1 of Serratia sp. root2. Classification (NCBI taxonomy): domain Bacteria; kingdom Pseudomonadati; phylum Pseudomonadota; class Gammaproteobacteria; order Enterobacterales; family Yersiniaceae; genus Serratia; species Serratia sp. root2. The sequence continues at coordinate 72,456 of NZ_JAUJXB010000003.1, read as the reverse complement.
GAGCCTATCTGAAACGGCCGGACGGCAGCCGCTTTATGCCCGATTTTGACCCGCGGGGCGAACTGGCGCCTCGCGATATTGTAGCGCGCGCCATCGACCACGAAATGAAACGCCTGGGTGCGGACTGCATGTATCTGGATATCAGCCATAAACCGGCTGAATTCATTACCCAACACTTCCCGATGATCCATGAAAAATTGCTGACGCTGGGATTCGATCTGACAAAACAGCCGATCCCTATCGTGCCCGCCGCGCATTACACCTGCGGCGGCGTCATGGTCGATCAGCACGGTCGTACCGATCTGGACGGGCTTTACGCCATTGGCGAAGTCAGCTACACCGGTCTGCACGGCGCCAATCGCATGGCGTCCAACTCGCTGCTGGAATGCCTGGTCTACGGCTGGTCGGCAGCGGAGGACATCAAACTGCGCCTGCCGTTTATCAAGCTGGCAAAACAGTTGCCGCAGTGGGATGAAAGCCGTGTAGACGATGCGGATGAGCGGGTGGTGATTCAGCACAACTGGCATGAGCTGCGGCTGTTCATGTGGGACTACGTCGGGATCGTGCGCACCACCAAACGGCTGGAGCGCGCCCTGCGCCGTATCAATACGCTACAGGCCGAAATCGATGAGTACTACGCCAATTTCCGTATTTCCAACAATCTGCTGGAGCTGCGTAACCTGGTGCAGGTGGCGGAACTGATCGTCCGCAGCGCCATGGAGCGCAAAGAAAGCCGCGGGCTGCACTATACGCTGGACTATCCGGCTATGTTGCCGGAAGCGCTGCCGACCATACTGCAGCCTTGATTGACACCGCCGGGGCGCCCTGGCGGTTTCAGTAAAAAAGATAAAAATCGGTAATCAGGCGGCGGAAATCATCGGTGTAACTGCCGTCGGCCTGTTTAATCGCCAGGCTCTGCTCTGTTTTTTCTTCGGCCGGCTGACGCGTCAGCACCAACAACACCCGGTGCAGCGGCGTATCGGCACGGTCGCTGACGTTCAATCGCTGTGCAGTATGCCAGCCACGCCGTTGCGCATTGCTTTCAAATGCCTCACCAATATCATGCGGCAACACCACGCAAAAAGCGCCCCGCTCGGCGATCAGTTGCTCCGCGCTGACCAGCAAGGCGTCGTGGGTCAGGGTTTCGGTATAGCGTGCATTGTGGCGCGCCTGATCGCGGCAGGCGACCGCCGGCTCGAAATACGGCGGGTTGCTGACGATCAGATCATACTCACCCGCGTGATGCCGGGCAAAATGGTGAATATCCTGCGCATGTACCCGAATGCGCTGCGGCCACGGGGATTCCAGCACGTTGTCACGCGCTTGTTCGGCGGCGGCCTCGTCCAACTCAACCGCATCGATCAGTACGTTATCGGCCGATCTTTGCGCCAGCATCAGCGCAATAAGCCCGCTGCCGCTGCCGACATCCAGCACCCGCCGCGCCTGCGCCAGCGGTGCCCAGGCGCCGAGCAGCACGCCGTCGGTGCCCACTTTCATTGCGCAACGATCGTGAGCAACAAAAAATTGTTTGAAGGTAAAACCGCCGCGACGCGGGGTAAAATTTGCTTTCGATTGATTGCTCACAATAACCACCTGGATTCAAAACTGGCGTAGCATAAGGCAATCTGATTTGTGGGAAAAGAGCTGCTTTCCGCTTAAATAGGTGAAGAACGCGGCCAACCCGTCTATAATCGGCGCCCCAAGTAGAGGTAGACCATGACAGCAACCAATTTTTCCGAACTCGATCTCGATGAACGCCTGATAAAAGCCCTGCGCGATAAAGGCTACGAACGCCCGACCGCCATTCAAGCCGAGGCTATCCCACCTGCGATGGATGGGCGCGACGTATTGGGTTCGGCGCCAACCGGCACCGGCAAGACCGCCGCATTTTTGCTGCCGGTATTGCAGCATCTACTGGACTTCCCACGCAAGAAGTCCGGCCCACCGCGCGTACTGATCCTCACCCCGACGCGCGAACTGGCGATGCAGGTAGCCGACCAGGCACGTGAACTGGCTGCCCATACTTCGCTGGATATCGCCACCATTACCGGCGGCGTCGCCTATATGAACCACGCGGAAGTCTTCAGCGAAAACCAGGACGTGGTAGTCGCCACTACCGGTCGTCTGCTGCAGTACATCAAAGAAGAAAACTTCGACTGCCGCGCGGTAGAAACGCTGATCCTCGATGAAGCCGACCGCATGCTGGACATGGGCTTCGCGCAGGATATCGAAACCATCTCCGCGGAAACCCGCTGGCGCAACCAGACTTTGCTGTTCTCCGCGACGCTGGAAGGCGACGCCATCCGCGAATTCGCCGAGCGTATTCTGAAAGAACCGGTGGAAGTTGAAGCCGACCCTTCACGCCGCGAGCGCAAAAAAATCCTGCAGTGGTACTACCGTGCCGACGACGTGCAACATAAAACCGCCTTGCTGGTGCATTTGCTGCAACAGCCGGACGTGCTGAAATCCGTGATCTTCGTACGTAAACGCGAGCGCGTGCACGAGTTGGCGGCCTGGCTGCGCGAGGCAGGCATCAATACCTGCTACCTCGAAGGCGAAATGGTGCAGGCCAAACGCAACGAAGCGGTAAAACGCATGATGGACGGCCGCGTCAACGTGCTGGTCGCCACCGACGTCGCTGCCCGTGGTTTGGATATCCTGGATATCACCCACGTATTCAACTTCGACATGCCGCGTACTGCGGACACCTATCTGCACCGCATCGGCCGCACTGGCCGCGCAGGGCGCAAAGGTACCGCGATTTCGCTGGTTGAGGCGCACGACCACCTGCTGTTGGGCAAAGTGGGCCGTTATCTGAACGAACCGCTGAAAGCGCGAGTGATCGATGAGCTGCGGCCGTCAACCAAAGTGCCAAGCGAAAAGAGCAACGGCAAACCTTCGAAGAAGGTGCTGGCCAAACGTGCGGAAGACAAAGAAAAGAACAAAGAAAAAGCCAAGGTGAAGGTCCGTCATCGCGATGCGAAAAACGTTGGCAAACGCCGCCAGCCAAAGGCCAAGCCTGAGAGCAACGGCGCAAAGTAATGCTGCCGCCGTGAATAAAAAACGCCTTCACTCACCTGAAGGCGTTTTTTTATGCCTCCATTACGGCTGTGCGTAATGCGTCGCCTGGTGATGGGCTTTTAACCAGACATCCAGTTGCCGATAACGATCGCGCATCTCTTCACTCTGCAAGTGTGCAGGCGTCAGTGAGAAATAGAACTGGAAGGTCATGCCTTGCCGGTTACGGGCTTTGCCGTCCGCTCCCGCCTGCAGCAACATCAACGCCAACTGCGGCGCATTGATTTTCGCCGCCACGTGCAAAGGCGAGTCCCCCAGCCTATCGCTCAATGTGGTATCCGCCCCGGCTGCCAACAGCAACCGCAATTGCTCCTCACGCCCCGCCAGTACCGCGGCGGACAGCGGCGTCGCGTCGGTCACCGTATTGCGCAGGTTAACCGGCACGCCATGCGCCAGCAGCAGCCGTAAATACTGCGGATCCTGCACCGTTGCGGCGGTATGCAGCACGCTGTTACCCTCCAGCCCCGACACGGCGACATCAGCCCCCAGCGCCAGCAGCGAGCTCAGGCTTTGCGGTTGCTGCGAGAGAATCGCCCATTGAGGCAGCGTGACCTGGCGATCGCCCTGCTCACTCAAGCGCGGCTGTGTTGCCTGTTCGGCAATGCCCTGCGTATCACCGCGCATCACCGCCTGCGCCAACGCCTGATTGCCGCGCCCGTTGAACGGGGAAATAGACTGATTCATCTGTTGTTCCTTAGCCATAATCAGCAAACCGGCGACCGCTATCATCGCCAGCACGACGATAATCAACGTCTGCCGCACCCGACGCCTTTCAGGCATTGGCCTTCATCTCCCACGGTTTTTGCTCCACCATCGAACTGATGACCTTATCAATACCGTGTGCGGTCAAGCTGCGATCCACATGTTTACTCGGTCGCCAGTCGTCAATGCCGCTCAGGGTATCGTTATTGGCCAGGGTAATTTTATGCCCGATGGCATCCGGGATCAGCGAAGTGGATTCCTGTGTTCCGGTCAGCATGTCGTACTGTTCGCTGTAGCGGCGAATACCGCCAGCTTGCGCATCCTGCTTAGCCGCCGCCGGATCGATACCCATACGGTTTAATGTATAGTCAGAGACGCCCGCCGCGTTGAAAGTGACCGCCACCGTACCGGTCGCCAGTGCCGCCGTTGCCGCCAACCCGCCGCCGAGCGAATGGCCGGCAATCACCAGTGCTGCGCCAAACGCCGCCTTGGCGCCTTTAGCCACCGCGACTGCCTGATTGTACTGCACATCATCATAACCGGTCGCCTGCCGCACATTGCTGAGCCAATCGCGCATATCATTGGTGCCGGCAAAGGCCAGGACATACTGTTGGTTGTCGCTATAGATACCGGCCTGAAAACCCGACGCCGCATCGTGCAAACTGGCGGGGTCAATACCCGCGCCGAGCAAAGCGCTGTCGCTCAGGCGGTTGAATCCTTCCACACCCTGGCCGTTCAGGCTGTAAACGTCTTTAGCCAGCAACGCGAGCGTATAATCTCCCTGTTGTGGCTGCTGGCCGCGCGTGACTCCCTGAGGCGTCGCGGCCGGCGCAGCAGCCGACATATCACTCACCAAAGCGTTCAGCAGGTTGCGGGTATTCAGGTTATTCGGTGAAAGCGTGGCCGCAACGGCCCCGGCTGCCGGTGATTCAACGGGCTCCGGTGAACTCACCGGTTGCAGTGCCGCACGCGCTACAGGGGGGTTAATGGCCGCAGGGTTAACCGCAGAGGTAAAACTCAAAGACATACTCATGCCGACTCCTTGTCGATAGGCTTATCAATGCCGCACCCAATACGGGTGCCAGAGTAGCTATCGGCAGGTCGGAGCAGTTCTGTAATGCAGACGATTATCTTTGCGAGGAATGTGATCCGGATTCACTTTACTGGCTGGCGAGCAATAAAAAAGGGAGCCGAAGCTCCCTCAGTAACTGCGCAGGTAATTACAGGCTGGCAGTAAAGGTACGAGCGATCACGTCACGTTGCTGTTCTGGCGTCAACGAGTTGAAGCGCACCGCATAGCCGGACACGCGAATGGTCAACTGCGGGTATTTTTCCGGGTGCTTGACCGCATCTTCCAGCGTCTCGCGGCGCAGTACGTTCACGTTCAGGTGTTGGCCACCCTCTACACGCACGGTTGGCTGCATTTCCAGCGGCACTTCACGGTACTCGATCTGGCCCAGATCGTTGACCGGCACAACCTGATCTTCGACGTAGTTGGCTTTAGCGCAAACGCAGCGGGCTTCTGACGTTTCATCGTCCAGCAGCCAGAAAGAGTTCACCAACGCCTGGTCGTTCGCTTTAGTGATTTGAATACCAGTAATCATTTTGTTGCCTCCGTACAAGGACGAAAAATTCTCTTTCGTGAGAAAATTCAATTTTGGTTTCGGCCATTTGGTAAAACCATTGTTGTCTTATTGTTCTGTATACCAGTCTGGCCTGGGCAATTCTTTGATTAAAATCAATTTTCATAATGTACCCCTACATAACAAAGGGGCAAGTTTATGTTTTGTGTCAATTTTCTCTTTGCCGCCGAGAACAATTATTTTTGTAAATTTTAAAAAATCCTTGTGCCAAGATAGGTGGCTCAACGGCAAAAGCGGGTTTCACTGCGTGAAGCTAAACGGTAAGCTATGGCCAGTGAATTGTTAACGAAAACAAAGGAGAGCGTTTATGTCTACCTCCCTCACCTGGCATGACGTCATCGGCAAGGAAAAAGAGCAACCCTATTTTCATGAAACGCTTGCCTTTGTTGCCGCTGAACGCCAGGCCGGTAAGACCATTTATCCACCACAAAAAGACGTGTTCAATGCCTTCCGCTACACCGAACTGGCGGACGTCAAAGTGGTGATCCTCGGCCAGGATCCCTATCACGGTCCGAATCAGGCTCACGGCCTGTCTTTCTCGGTGCTGCCCGGCGTGCCGGCTCCCCCTTCGCTGGTGAACATGTATAAAGAATTGGCGACGGATATCCCGGGCTTTGAGCGGCCAAGCCACGGCTGCCTGCAAAGCTGGGCGGAACAGGGCGTACTGCTGCTGAACACGGTATTGACCGTTGAACGCGGCCAGGCGCATTCCCACGCCAAACTGGGTTGGGAAACCTTTACGGATAGAGTGATCGCCGCCCTGAACGACAACCGCGAAGGCGTGGTGTTTCTGCTGTGGGGCTCGCATGCCCAGAAGAAAGGCAACATTATCGACAGCAAGCGCCACCACGTGCTGAAAGCGCCGCATCCTTCGCCGCTCTCGGCCCACCGCGGCTTCCTCGGCTGTCGCCATTTCTCGCAGGCCAATCAACTGCTGGAACAACAGGGGCTGAAACCTATCGACTGGCTTCCGCAACTGCCGCAGGCATGACACAGACAGAGCCCAGGCGCAAAAAAGGCACCCGCAGGTGCCTTTTCCTTACTTAATTCCGCTTAAGCCTTGGCTTTGGAAACCGCAACCATCGCCGGGCGCAACAGGCGGCCATTCAGCGTATAACCTTTCTGCATCACCATCATTACATGGTTCGGCTGGTGATCGGCAGACTCCATCAGGCTCATCGCCTGGTGCACGTCCGGATTGAACGGCACGTTGATGTCGCCGACGATTTCGATACCGTACTTGCTCACTGCGTCTTGCAAGGATTTCAGCGTCAGTTCGATGCCTTCGATCATTGCCGTCAGTTCCGGATTGTTTTTATCCGCCAGATCCAGCGCGCGCTCCAGGTTATCGATCACCGGCAGCAAGTCGCCCGCGAATTTCTCCAGCGCAAATTTGTGCGCTTTTTCGATATCCAACTCGGTACGGCGGCGAACGTTTTCCATTTCCGCTTTGGCGCGCAGCAGGCTGTCGCGTTCATGCTGCTGGGATTCAGCCAGCTGAGCTTCCAGCTCGGCAATGCGTGCATCCCGCAGATCGACGCCCTCAGCCGCTTCCGGCAAGACTTCCTGCTGGTCCATTTCTTCCGAGACTTGCTCGTTTGGCGTCTTCTGTTCTTTACTACTCATGAATATCTCCGCGTTTTAGCATTAATCTCGCAACTTGGCTTATTATGGGGATCAAAACCGGGGTTTCAAGTCAACCGGTCACAATGTGGGGCATAAACTCGTCCCGGTGAGGAAAATCACAACAATGAATAAAAAATTCGCCTGTATTGGCATTGTGGGTCACCCGCGTCACCCTTCAGCGCTGGCAACGCATGAGATGTTGTTTCACTGGTTGGTCGCCCGAGGCTACTCGGTGATGCTCGAGCGGCAGATAGCCCAGGATTTGGGCTTGAAAGACGTCGTGACCGGCAGCCTGGCAGACATTGGCCAGAAAGCCGACCTGGCCGTGGTGGTCGGCGGCGACGGCAATATGCTCGGCGCAGCGCGCGTGTTGGCGCGTTACGATATCAAGGTGATCGGCGTCAACCGCGGTAATCTCGGCTTTTTGACCGATCTCGACCCCGACAACGCCCTGCAGCAATTGGCCGACGTGTTGGAAGGCGAATATATCGATGAACAGCGCTTCCTGCTGGAAACCATCGTGCACAAAGAGAACCAGCAGTGCCGAATCAGTACCGCCATCAACGAAGTGGTGCTGCACCCCGGTAAAGTGGCGCACATGATCGAATTCGAAGTGTATATCGACGATCGTTTCGCCTTTTCGCAGCGTTCCGACGGGCTGATTATCGCCACGCCGACTGGGTCAACCGCCTACTCGCTCTCCGCCGGCGGGCCGATCCTGACGCCTTCGCTGGAGGCCATTGCGCTGGTGCCTATGTTCCCGCACACCCTTTCCGCCCGCCCGCTGGTGATCAACGGCAACAGCACCATTCGACTGAAGTTTTCGCAGATCGGCAGCGATCTGGAAATCAGCTGCGACAGCCAGATCGCGCTGCCTATCCAGGAAGGCGAAGAGGTATTGATACGCCGCAGTGATTTCCATTTGAATCTTATTCATCCAAAGGACTACAGCTATTTCAATACGTTAAGCACAAAGCTCGGCTGGTCAAAAAAATTGTTCTAAAAACGTCGCCAGCTACTTTACTGTATATAAAACCAGTTTATACTGTATGAAACTACAGTTATGTGTTTATACACAGGAAGGTTCCCATGCTGGCGCAATTGACCATCAGCAATTTTGCTATCGTTCGTGAGTTGGAGATTGATTTTCAACCGGGTATGACGGCGATTACCGGTGAAACCGGCGCCGGCAAATCCATCGCCATCGACGCGCTGGGCCTGTGCCTCGGCAACCGCGCCGACGGCAATGTGGTGCGCCTGGGGGCCGCCCGTGCCGATATCTGCGCGCGCTTCTCGCTGGCGGATACTCCCTCAGCCCGCCAATGGCTTGAGCAGAACCAACTGGACGACAGCAATGAGTGCTTGCTGCGCCGGGTGATCAACGCAGATGGCCGCTCGCGCGGCTTTATCAATGGCACCGCCGTGCCGCTTTCGCAACTGCGCGAACTTGGCCAACGCCTGATTCAAATCCACGGCCAGCATGCTCATCAGCTGTTGCTCAAACCCGAGCATCAAAAACAGCTGCTGGACGCCTATGCAGATGAACCTGCCCTGTTGGCGCAAATGCAACAAGCTTACCAGCGCTGGCACCAAAGCTGCCGCGAACTGGCGCACCACCAACAACAGTCCCTCGAACGTGACGCGCGCAAACAGCTGCTGCAATACCAGTTGAAAGAGCTGAACGAATTCGCCCCGCAGACCGGTGAGTTCGAACAAACAGACGCGGAATACAAACGCCTGGCCAACAGCGGCCAGTTGCTGACCATTAGCCAGCAAACGCTGCAATTGCTGGCCGATGACGAAGAACACAACATGCTCAGCCAGCTCTACACCGCCAAACACTTGCTGGTCGAGCTGGTCGGCATGGATGAAAAACTGGGCGAACTGCTTAACATGCTGGAAGAAGCCTCAATCCAAATCAGCGAGGCCAGCGATGAACTGCGCCACTATGCCGATCGCATGGATCTCGATCCCAACCGCCTGCATGAATTGGAACAGCGCCTGTCGCGGCAAATCAACCTGGCGCGTAAGCATCACGTGGCACCAGAGGAACTGCCGCAGCTCCACCAGCAGTTGCTGGATGAACAACAGCTGCTATCGCAACAGGAAAGCGACCACGAGCACCTTAACGAAGCGGTCACCCTGCACCATCAGCAGGCGCTGGTTCTGGCGGAACAACTGCACCAGAAACGCCAGCATTACGCCGCCGAACTGACCACACTGATTACCGACAGCATGCAGGCGCTCTCCATGCCACACGGCAAATTCAACATCGATGTGCGCTTCGAACCCCAATATTTGAGCGCCGAAGGAGCAAGCCGCACCGAGTTCTGCGTGTCCACCAACCCGGGTCAACCACTGCAAGCGCTGGCTAAAGTGGCGTCCGGCGGCGAATTGTCACGCATTGCGTTGGCGATTCAGGTCATCACTGCGCGCAAGATGGAAACCCCGGCGCTGATTTTCGACGAAGTGGACGTGGGTATCAGCGGCCCGACCGCCGCCATCGTGGGCCGCCTGCTTCGCCAGTTGGGCGAGTCAACGCAGGTCATGTGCGTTACCCACCTGCCGCAGGTCGCGGGCTGTGGGCATCAGCATCTGTTTGTCAGCAAGCAGACCGACGGGACGGAAACCGAAACGCAGATGTCGCCGCTGGATAAACGTGCCCGTTTGCAGGAGTTGGCGCGCCTTCTTGGCGGCAGTGAAGTCACCCGCAACACATTGGCAAACGCAAAAGAACTGCTGGCCGCATAAAAAAGCTCAACTTTTTCACTTTTCCGAGGTCTGACTTTGGCGCTGTTTACCTGGCAGATTTCAAGTTGCGGCAAGGCGACACCCGCCCTATCCCCCAGACGCTTAGTCAGCTAAGTGGCTGGGGTGTGAGAGGGAAGCAATCGCAGCAGCAACTTGAAAGATGAAGGGTACACCCAATAGATTTCAATCTGTAGCAAGGCGGCAACCGAGAGAATCCTCAGGAGCTTATCCAACTAAGTGACTGGGGTGAGCGAGGGAAGGCAACGCTGCTACAACTTGAAAGATGAAGGGTATAAAGGTTTCCAACTGCTGCAAGGTCTATTATCATCGGCATCCTATGCCCTAAAGGAATGTGATTACTATGCGCTGTAAAACGCTGGCTGCTGCCGCTGTGGTTCTTGTGATGCTGACTGCAGGCTGTTCTACTTTTGAGAAGGTGGTTTATCGGCCTGACATCAACCAAGGGAACTACCTGACGTCGACCGACGTGGCTAAAATCCAAAAAGGTATGACCCAGCAACAGGTCGCTTATACATTGGGTACCCCAATGTTACAGGATCCGTTCGGTACTCAGACGTGGTTCTATGTATTCCGCCAGCAACCTGGCCATGAAGATATCACCCAGCAAACCCTGACGCTGACCTTTGATAGCGCGGGCGTGTTGACCGATATTCAGAACAAACCGGCACTGACCAAGTAATCAGCGCAGGAGCTATCGTCCGGCCCGTGAGGGGCGATTCAGGTTCTTCATGACAGTAACAGGCTGCAACTCGGAAGATAAAATTCTGATAAAAAACAAGGCGCATTCAGCGCCTTATTTTTTTGCTTTCTCTGCTCGTTGCCGGCGCAGTTCCTTAGGATCGGCAATCAGGGGGCGATAAATTTCTACCCGGTCGCCATCGTTTAGCACATCACCCAACTTGGCCGGGCGGCTGTAGATGCCCACTTTATTGCTTTGCAAGTCAATGTCACCACGCAGCTCCAGCAACCCGGAGGCCGTAATGGCCTGCTCAACGCTGCTGCCTTCCGCCAGCGTAACCTTGCGCAGATACTGACGCTCCGGCAAGGCGTAAACCACCTCCACCCGAATATCAGACACTGTAAACCTCTTTCGCCCGCTGGGTGAAGGCTTGCACCATATTACCGGCCAGCTCTTTGAACACCTTGCCGAACGCCAGCTCGATCAGTTTGTTGGTAAATTCAAAATCCAGGTGCAGCTCGACCTTACAGGCTTCCGGGCTCAGCGGCGTAAACTGCCAGCCCCCCATCAGCTTGCGGAATGGGCCATCAACCAGTTGCATATTGATGCTCTGGTTATCCTGCAGCGTGTTGCGCGTAGTGAAGGTTTTGCTGATACCGGCTTTGGCAACATCAACCGCGGCGGTCATTTGATTGTTGGACGCGTCAATCACCCGGCTGCCGGTGCAACCTGGCAGAAAATCGGGGTAAGAGTGAACATCGTTAACCAACTGATACATCTGCTCGGCGCTGAACGGCACTAACGCAGACCGACTGATCTGGGGCATATCATTTCCTGTGAGACACAAAACATACAGATAATACCATTTATCTATCGCCAAACAAAAAATCTGCTATGCAACGCGAGGGCCAAAAATGCGAAAAATTGCGCAGGTGCTGAGCGGTAAAGGATTTCTTTCGTCGAATCATCCAGTATAATGAACAAACTATGACAAAGAAAAAAGCACACAAACCCGGTTCCGCCACCATTGCGCAGAACAAGCGAGCGCGTTTCGAATACTTCATTGAAGAAGAGTTCGAGGCGGGCCTGTCGCTGCAAGGCTGGGAAGTAAAATCGCTGCGTGCCGGCAAAGCCAACATTAGCGACAGCTACGTGACCTTCCGCGATGGTGAAGCCTATTTGTTTGGGGCCACCGTCTCACCGCTCAACGTAGCCTCGTCACATGTGGTCTGCGATCCGACACGTACCCGTAAATTGCTGCTGAAAAAACGTGAGCTGGACTCACTGCTCGGCCGCGTAAACCGCGACGGCTACACCGTGGTTGCCTTGTCCATGTATTGGAAAAATGCCTGGGCCAAGATCAAAATCGGCGTAGCCAAAGGCAAGAAAGAACACGATAAACGCGATGACATCAAAGATCGTGAATGGCAGACGGCGAAATCCCGTATCATGAAGCATGCCAACCGATAAGCCTCTGGCTTAACGGGTTAAACTTCTGGTATACTGAACAAAGTTACTTGGGGCTGATTCTGGATTCGACGGGATTGTGAGGCCTTAGGAGCATGCCGAGGGGCGGTTGGCCTCGTTAAAAGCCGCAAAAAAAATAATTGCAAACGACTCGCAATTCGAATCTGCTGCTTTAGCAGCTTAATCAGCCTAAGAAACTGAAGATTCCCTCTCTCCCTAGCCTCCGCTCTTAGGACGGGGATCAAGAGAGGTCAAACCCAAAAGAGATCGCGTGGATGTCCTGCCTGGGGCTGAAGCGTTAAACCCAATCAGGCTAGTTTGTTAGTGGCGTGTCCATCCGCAGCTGACCGGCGAATGTAATGATTGGACTAAGCATGTAGTGCCGACGGTGTAGTAATTCCGGACGGGGGTTCAAATCCCCCCAGCTCCACCAAATAGGTCACCGGTGATACCAGATAGATCCGGCGATAATAGCGAGAAAGCCCGCAACTCAGTTGCGGGCTTTTTTGTGTCTGTAATACCCCGAGGGTATCCAGTTAACCTGGGATTTATGGGTCTACGTTGCGGAACAGGGGGCGCAGCTGGCCTTCCGCCTCGTGGCTTTCCGTTTCCGTGTCTTTCTTCCTTCGCGAGAGACTCCATCCCTTTTAAGACAGTCAGTTTGATAAAAACCAAGGCATATAGAATGTCGCTCATGTATGAGATTTACATGAACGACATTCATTTTAAACGGCTTTTCTTTCCGTTAAAAAATCAATTAATGTCTTCACTCTTTTGGTCTTGCCCGCATTTTTCGGGTAATAGAGATAAACGGCTGGGTATGTTTTCCAGTAACTCTCCATCACGGGAATAAATTTCTCTTTGTCGGGCTGCAACCTGTGAATGGGCTCGAACAGCCTTCCTATGCCCAGTCCGTTACGTATTCCATCGGCCATAACGTCAATATCGTTGCTGATTAACTGGCCAGGCATCTCAACGGTTAACTGCTCCCCTTTATGATCCAGAATCAGCGGAAGGATGCGGTTATTGGTGATGAATCGATAGCCGATAAGTTTGTGCTGATGGAGCTCTGCCGGCGTCGTGGGTGTACCGTACGCCTCCAGATAGGCCGATGAAGCATACAGCCCTTCCCTAAACGGCTTCATCAACTGGCGAGCCACCACTCCGCCTTCAAGAATATCGCCAAAGCGTATCCCCAGATCAAAGCGGTCATCAATAATATTGACGGTGCCGTCGTAAACCGAAATTTCAAGTTTAATGCCGGGATATTGCCGGCAAAAGGCCGCCATAGCCGGTTTAAGTATGAGCAGATAAGCGAAGCGGGAGAGCGTAATCCTGACCAGGCCGGAGGGTTCCTGGTTCTGGTCGCGGATGTTTTCCAACGACTTTTCAAGCGAGTCCACTGCCGCTACAGTTTGCTCCAACAGCTGTTGCCCAGCTTCCGTCAGTTCAATGCGCCGTGTCGTACGGACAAAAAGAGGGTGACCGATGTGTTGTTCAAGCAGCTTAAGCGCCTTACTGACGGAAGGAGGTGTGATCTCGAGCTTTCTGGCCGCAGCCGAAATATTGCCTTCCCGGGCAATGCTCTGAAAGATGCGTATCTGGTTGTAAATCACGTTATTCATCACGGCATCCGGAAGCAAATGGCCCACTGATTATTAACTACAGGCTAAATATCCTTAAGTCAATAAGAGCCTAATCTTATCAAAATCGCGAGCTTATACTTTTTCAGTGCCCCCTTCATCGTTAAGTTCAGGAGACTGAAATGCGAATTTTGTGTTTGGATATTCCCGCTTCCGGCGCCTCGCTGGAAAAATACGCTCCGCATCTGACTTCAGAAGTGTTGCATACCTGGGGTTTGTATAAATCCGGCAGCATCCGGGATATTTATTTTCGACAGGATCGACCCGGCGTAGCGATTTTTCTTGAATGTGACTCGGTGGAAAGCGCCCGGATGGTGATGGCCGATTTTCCGCTGGCAAAAGCCGGTCTGCTTACCTTCGAATGTATCCCTTTGGGGTCGTTTACCAATTGGGAACACCTGTTTGCCGGAGAGTTCAAAAATCGGCCAGAGGGGGAAATGATATGAAATCAGACCGCAACCCCGTGCTGTGCGTCGTCACCAGCCATCCGATAAAAGGCGTTTCCGGTGTGCCTACCGGTTTTTTCATGGCTGAGCTCACTCATCCCCTGAAAGTGCTGGAAGATGCGGGGATCCCAACAGTGATTGCCAGCATTCGTGGGGGCCAACCGCCGGTTGACGGTTTCGACCTAAGCGATCCCGTTAATGCCTGGTTCTGGAACGAGACCGATTTCCAGCATCGCCTCGCCACCACGCCACCTTTGTCTGAGCTGAACGGGGCCGATTATTCCGCGGTCTTTTTTGCCGGCGGGCACGGCACAATGTGGGACTACCGCGATAGCCCGGATGCGCAACGCATTATCAGGGAAGTATACGAAAGCGGTGGGATAGTGTCGGCAGTATGCCATGGCCCGGCCGCGCTTGTTGATGCAAAACTCAGCAATGGTGAATACCTGGTGAAAGGGAAGAACCTGGCAGCCTTCACCAATAAAGAGGAAGACGAAGTTCAGGGAACGGCTGTTGTCCCTTATTTGTTGGAAACAGCCCTGCGCGAGCACGGCGCACTCCATCATGAAGCACCCAACTGGTCTGAGAATGTGGTGACGGATGGTCGCCTGATCACCGGTCAGAATCCTGCCTCAGCGCACGGCGTGGGCGTGGCGTTGGTGGAGGCACTGCAAGTGCAGCGTTGAAATCAGTGTGTTCGCTCGGACGTCGCAATGTCCTCAAGACAGGACTCCGCGTTCTGGCAGGCATCGCCATTTCAAGCATTCTCCCTTGTTCTGCAGCTGTTTTCCTATGTCAAAAACACTGAGCGGAAATCAAACGCGATGAAAATCATATGCCTTGAAGAACATACTCTGGACAAAGCGCTGGTTATGGCATCCATGCCGACTGCACTTGAGCAGGCGCCGTTTCTGAGCGACTGGGGAAAAACGATAACTGACGGCAATCTTCCCGACCGAAGCCGCCCCCAAATTGAAAAGAACGATCTGATTAACATCAAGGGCGCAGACCTAGGTCGCGGGCGTCTGGACGATATGGACAAGGCCGGTATCACCATGCAGGTTCTTTCGGTTGGAGGATTTCCACACCTGACATCGGCTTCTGAGGGGGTGGATCTAAACCGCGCGGCTAACGACCGCCTAGCCAACGCGGTTAACGCTCATCCAGACCGTTTTGCCGCATTCGCCACGCTTCCATGGACTCAGCCCGATTCGGCCGAAAAAGAACTTGAGCGAGCGGTCGAAGAGTTGGGTTTTAAAGGCGCTCTGCTAAACGGCAGGCCATCAACCCATTTTCTCGACCATCCGGATTACGACGGGCTGTTGGCCCGCTTTAACGCTCTTGGCGTCCCGCTTTATCTCCATCCAGGGCTTCCCGTTCGCGGCGTACAACAGGCTTATTACAGCGGCTTCAGTGATGAAGTTACCGCCAGGCTATCGATGTTTGGTTGGGGCTGGCATCACGAAGCGGGCATTCATCTGCTGCGTTTAATCCTGTCCGGGGCCTTTGATAAATATCCGAATCTGCAGGTCATAAGCGGCCACTGGGGAGAGATGCTGCCATTCTGGTTACAGCGTTTGGACGATAGCCTCCCCCAGGCCGCTACGGGGTTACGACGCACCATTACGCAAACCTTTAAGGAACAGGTGTATGTGACCCCCTCCGGAATGCTGACGCTGCCGCATTTTCAGTTTATCTATGCGCTGTTGGGGGCCGAGCGGATTCTTTTTTCTGTTGATTATCCCTACCAGACACTGGATGGCGTGAAGGCATTTATCCAAAGTTTGCCTGTTCCTGAAGAGGCGAAAGAAGCGATAGCCTTCCGTAACGCTGAGCGGTTACTCGGATTAACGTCTTGATAAAACAGGCTTTGCGAAAGCATTGAGTCAATCAGGGTAATTATTAGCTTTTGGCTAAAAGTGATTGAGCCATTAATACTCTAAAAAACAGAATACGGTCAATCTATACTGGAGACCTATTAAACAATTAATTTTTAAGCTATTGAAAATGAAAAATATCCTGATTATTTCCGGACATCCGAATCTTAACGAGTCAATCGGTAACGCGACGATCCTGGATGAGATAACCCTGGCATTGCCGGAGGCTGAAATTCGCCGTCTGGATTGGCTCTATCCGGACAACAAAATCAATGTAAAAGCAGAGCAGGAGAGCCTGCTGAAAGCCGATGTGATCGTCTGGCAATTTCCCTTCTCCTGGTATTCGCTTCCGGGCGTAATGAAATTATGGCTGGATGAGGTTTTTGTGCACGGGTTCGCACATGGTTCAACGGCAAAACTTGGCGGTAAAAAACTTATTCTTTCGTTTACCACCGGCGCACAGCAAGCGCTTTATTCATCGGAAGGATTTTTTGGCCATAGCCTTGAAAATTACCTTACCCAGTTTGAAACCACCGCCAGGCTTTGCAATCTCGATTTGCAAATGCCGGTGTATACCTGTGGCATCAGTTATGCCGACAGGGATGAAAATAAAATAGCGCAACAGAAAATAATGGCCAAAGAGCATGCCTCACGACTGATCGCGCTGTTGAAATCCTTATCCCCAGAATTGAAACTGGCCGTATAAAATAAAGGCATCCTGTGAAAAATATCATAACCATGACGCTCTGCCTGCTGGTGGGCAGCCCCACATTTGCAGCCGGCTCAACTCTGCGGGATAAAACCGTTATGAACATTTTCGAGCTTGGTATCAAGACGGGGAAAAGCCAGCAGTATGATGAAGTCGCCAGCAGCACTATTTCCTCTTCCGTTGAGACTGAAAGTGGCACCCTGGCCATGTACTCACTCAAACGCAAGGATGATCTCAATCAGGCGTACATGATTGAGATCTACGCCAGAAAGGAGGCCTATAAAAAACATTTGGATTCAGAGCAGTACAAGGCGTTTATTGAGCGTGCTCCTGAAATCATAGATAAAAAAAGCAAAACAGATGTCACCCCGCAATTCCTTGGCGATAAGCGAATAGTACAAAACGAGAGAACGATAAATAACCTGGTTATTGTCGATGTAAAACCCGAACACCAACAGGCCTTCAAAAATATCGTCCTCGCGGAAATGTCTGACTCCCTGAAAATTGAAGATGGCGTTTTGGCCATGTATGCCGCAACCGATGCGAAAAATGAAAATCGCTGGTACTTCTATGAAATTTACACCAGCGAAGCTGATTATCAACGGCACCGGCAGACGCCCCACTTCCGGGGGTATATAGAGCAAACGTCAGAAATGACAACCGGGAAGGAATCAATCCCTGTCGTGCCCGTTTTTCTCAGAAATAAAGGCGCCATGCCGTTTGGTGATTAGCACCTGAGCTTCAGTCGATTGGATGATCAATGAGGTTTGCAATGAAAGAGGTTATTGCCGCTGCAGTGATGTCGCTTGTACTTGCAGATTTCGCGAATGCAGAAGAAAAAAGAGGTGAAGCTATGTTGAAAATTAATCCGTCGGGCCTTTCAGTTGCCGATATCCAATCCGTTTCTCCGGCCCTGGCCCGCTTCGGTAGCGAAGCCATTACGGACGACCTCTGGAAACGCGACGAGCTTTCGCAACGTGATCGCAGCATCGTTACCCTGGCCATTCTGATTGCCAGGAACCAGCCCACCGAGCTGAAGCATTATGTCGGGGTTGCTCTCGACAGTGGCGTCACGCCGGCCGAAGTATCGGAGATTATCACGCACCTTGCGTTCTATTCCGGATGGCCAAGCGCGATGTCGGCTATCGCGGTAACTAAAGGTGTTTTTCAGGAGCGTGGCGTCACTGCAGAACAGTTAGCCGAAGCCTCCCCTGCACTTCTGCCGCTTAATCAGGATGCCGAACGGCAGCGTTCAGAAACGGTGGAAAAAAATGTCGCGCCAATTTCCCCCGGGCTGGTGAAATTCACCACCGCCCCTCTCTTTCTCGATCTTTGGCAGAGGCCGGCGCTTAAGCCCCGGGACAGGAGTCTGGTGACGGTAAGCGCGCTGATAGCATCGGGGCAGAGCGCGCAAATTGGTTACCACCTTAACCGGGCCATGGATAATGGATTGACCGCCGAGGAAGCGGGTGAAGTCGTGACCCATTGCGCTTTCTATGCCGGCTGGCCAAACGCCTTTTCGGCAGCACCCGTGGTCGGTGAAGTGCTACGCACCCGATAAAGGATGGAACGCCCTGGATTAGCGGTGCAAAAAGAGCCCAACGAATGGTGCCAGAAACTGTCATCACGGCGTTATAGGATGTCTCCGCAAGTAGAGAAGAGGCATCCAAATCGCACTCAACGCCTTCTGTCTTTCAGAAGGATTTGCAACCTACCTCGACCAGAACCGCTCAAACCTCGGTGAAGCAAATGAAACGTATTCAGTACGACAGTTATGGTGGCCCGGAGTTAATGCGGGTCGCTGATGTTGAATTACCCGCGCCCGGTAACGATGAAGTGGCCGTGCGAGTCGGGTTCGCGGCAATCAACCCCATCGATTGGAAGCTGCGCAACGGACTGATGAAGATCGTCACCGGCAGACGTTTTCCTCGTGCCATGGGAATGGATTTTTCCGGTATCGTCACGTCCATTGGCCCAGGTGTCTCGCGCTTTAGGGTAGGCGACGCCGTCTTCGGACTCGCTCGCTTCAAGGAAAGCGGTGCGCTTGGCCAGTCGGTGATAACGAAAGAAAACTTCCTGACCAGGAAGCCCGAGAGTATCTCCTTCGAGGATGCTGCCTGTCTGGGCACTCCGGGCGTTACGGCATGGAACGGACTGATCGACAAGGCCAAACTGCAAGCGGGCCAGCACGTCTTCATTAATGGCTGTGCCGGAGCGGTAGGTGAAGCGTCCGTGCAGATCGCACGGCTTTTCGGTGCGATCGTTTCCGGAAGTTGCAGCTCCCGAGATATGGAGCGCGCTAAATCACTTGGCGTACAGACGGTCTATGACTACCGTGAGACGGATGTGTCGTCCATATCCACGCGCTTCGATGTGGTATACGACACTGCTGCGACAATGACCGTATCTGCCGGCGTGGCTATGCTACGCCGCGGGGGCGTGTTCCTTGATCTCAACCCCGACCTGGGCAAGTTCCTTCGGGCTGTCTTCGATCGACGGTTGAAGCCTGTCATTGGTTCGCCGCGAGCCGATATCCTGGAAAAGCTTGCCAGTGCCGCTAAAGAGGGCAAGTTCCAAATAGCGATTGGCGAAATCGTTGGTCTGGAGGGTGCGATTAAACTGATCACCGAGCTTGAAAAAGGCCGCAAGCTCGGCGGTAAAGGCATTGTGGCGATGGAGTAAGCATGGCCAGAAGTCATCGATTATTCGAGCTAATGCAAGTGCTCCGCCGACACCGAAGAACGGTGTCGGGCCAAGCACTGGCGCGTGAGTTGGGCGTGTCCCTGCGAACTCTCCGCCGCGACGTTGCCACACTGCAGGGCATGGGAGCCGACATCGACGGAGAGGCAGGCGTCGGCTACATCCTGCGGCCAGGATTTCTCCTGCCCCCAATGTCTTTTACCGAAGAAGAGATCCTGGCGCTCGTGACCGGCGCCAAGTGGGTCAGTCGTCAGACCGACGATACGTTAGCCCTTGCAGTGACAAACGCGCTGGCCAAAATCAACGCCGTTCTTACGCCCGACATGCGATCAGCCTTCGACGATGACACTATCTATGTAGGCCATTCGCTGAAAGGCTCGACACACCTTGATCTGAGCGAAATCCGCCGAGCGCTTCGCGAGCAACGTAAGCTGCGCATCAAGCTGTCGCTCGAACACGCACCGGAAGATGAACAGGTAATATGGCCGATCATGCTGGGCTTCATCGAAGCCAAGCGGTTTGTCGCAGCCTGGTGCGAGCTGGACGAACAGTTCCGCGTGATCGGCATGGACGATATCACGAGCGCTGAAGTTCTTGCCGAACGCTACCTTCGGAGTCGCCGGCTGCTCGTTAAGGAGTGGCGCGCTCTCGAGATGCGACCGTGCAACGGTCAGGGCGACACTTGCTGATTAAGATTAAAGTGATGGGATCCGAGGAATTTGGCACTGATCTGTCAGCAAAGTTTACCGATCTCAACCCGCCCCCTGCTTAATAAAATCGATAAAAGCGCGCAGCGGCGAGGGGATAAACCGCCGGTCGGAATAATAGAGAAACGGGCCGGAAAACTGCGGCCACCAGGGTTCGAGCACCGGTTCCAGGCTTCCGTTGACCAGGTAAGGTTTCAACCAATCCTCAAACAGATAGACAATACCCACGCCGGCCACCGCCGCCGCTATGGCCAGATCCGTGGCGCCACCGGCCTGTACCGTCAGCGGCCCCTCAGGGTGAAAAGAAACATTCTCCCCACCCTTTGCAAACTCCCAGGGATAACTTTTCCCGCTGGGGAAACGGCCATTGATACAGGCGTGCGAGAACAGGTCATGCGGATGTGCAGGCCGCCCACGCCGTTCAAGGTAAACCGCAGATGCACCTGCGGCAAAACGCTGTACCCTGGGGCCAATAGGTACGGCAATCATGTCTTTTTCCAGCCGCTCTTCATAGCGGATACCGGCATCGCAGCCGGCGGCCAGCACATCGACAAAGCTTTCTTCCGTCTGCACCTCAACCTTGATATCCGGGTAGGCGGCAAGAAAGGCAGGAATCAACGCAGGCAGCACCAGCCGCGCCGCGCTGACCGGGACATTCAGCTTAAGCGTTCCGGCGGGTTTATCGCGAAAGCCATTCACCACATCCAGCGCGCCCTGCACCTCGGCGAGCGCTGGCCCCAGCCTTTCCAGCAAGCCGTAACCGGCGGCGGTTGGCGTTACGCTGCGCGTCGTGCGGTTAAACAGCCGCACGCCAAGCTGCTTTTCGAGGCGCCGAATGGCATCGCTGACTCCGGACGCGCTCCGGCTCAACGTTCGCGCACCTTCACGAAATCCCCCTGAGCGCGCCACGGCGAGAAAAGCATGCAGGTCTTCTAAATCGGTTTTCATTGTGCGTCCCCCCGTACACCCCGTCCACTGCCCCACTACTTATCACGGGAATGAGCAGCGCCTATTATAAATAAATGCGGCAGCCCCGCAGACTATCCCAACAGGAGACAAGTTATGTCCAATAACGACCAGCATCCCACATTTCCCCTTGGCGATCGAAACGTCAAGCGGCTCGGCTACGGTGCCATGCAGTTGGCCGGCCCCGGCGTGTTCGGGCCACCGAAGGATCCTGATGCCGCCCTGGCGGTACTGCGGGAAGCCGTTGCGCTGGGGGTTAACCATATCGACACCAGCGACTTTTATGGCCCGCATATCACTAACCAGTTGATTCGCAAAGCGCTGGCCCCCTATCCGGACGATCTGACCCTTGTCACCAAGATCGGCGCGCGCCGGGGTGCGGACGCCTCATGGCTACCGGCCTTTTCCGCCGCAGAACTGACCAGTGCGGTACATGACAACTTGCGCAACCTCGGCCTTGAAACGCTGGATGTGGTCAATCTCAGGATCATGCTTGATACCCATGGTCCGGCGGAAGGCTCGATAGAAGAACCCCTGACGATCCTCGCGGAACTTCAACGTCAGGGGCTGGTGAAACACATTGGCCTGAGTAATGTGACACCGACCCAGGTGGCGCAGGCGCGCAATATTTGCAACATTGTTTGCGTGCAAAACCACTACAACCTGATAAACCGCGGCGATGATGCTCTGATTGACCATCTGGCCCGGGAAAGCATCGCTTATGTGCCGTTTTTCCCGCTCGGCGGTTTTACGCCGCTCCAATCCTCGGCGTTATCGGATATCGCCGTGCGTCTTGGGGCCACTCCTCTGCAAACCGCGCTGGCGTGGCTGTATCATCGTTCGCCCAATATTCTGCTGATACCGGGCACCTCCTCCGTCGGCCATTTGCGCGAAAACCTCGCGGTACCTGATTTGCCGTGGACGGAGGATATCGCTAAAGCACTGGACGCTCTCGTCTGACACGCGGCGCCAGTTATACCGCAAAACAAAACCCTGCCGAAGCAGGGTTTTAGTGTTCGTCTTTCCGAACCGTCGACAGTTACCTTTTATCGGTCTTTCCCGATCGTCATTGGGTTCAAGAGCATAGCCAAATCACCACGGCAGACAGGCACGACTCCCCTGAGGACAGAATATGCTCTCGAACACGTGGATTAAAACCTGTAGCCACCGCCCAGCAAGACCTGGCTGGAAATATCTTTGTCCACCATTGGGCTATCGGTGATTTCACTGCTCAGCTGCACGACACGTACTGACGCCAAGGCATACCAATGTTCGTTAAACTGGTAATTGGCGCTCAGCTCCACATAAGGGCTCCAGCTCTCTCCGGCCGAATACGTCGAAAAACCGCTGCGCTTTGCCTCAGCATGACCAATGCCGTAGTAGTAATCATTTTGGTTGCCGTTGTTGTAAACCGCGCCAATGCCGGGAACAAGGCGTAGCTTGCCCACCTTGATTGGGTACAGAAAGGCCACGTCTCCCACCACACCGTTGCTGTTATCAAGGGTATCACCAGCCAGCGAGGCGCGAATAACCCCCCATTTCTCTTTATGGGTGAAGGCCATTCCGGCCATTAATGTGCCGTCGCGCTTATCCAGGCTTTTCATTTGACGGTTATTGCTGTCATCGGGATCAAAACCCAGAGGGGAATAGTAAGTAATAACCGAGATTCGATCCTTTGGCGTATTCAGTAGGTAATAACCGGCAGCCAACGAATGAATATAAAAATTCCCTTTTTCATAATTTACCGTGGGCAGCCCCTGCGTTTTTGCATCGGTATCAACATAGCCATAATCGTTTAGCATAGCGGCAGCACCCAAAGACCAGCTTGCAGCGGATGAAACCGTCGGGTAAATAAGAGAGGCGAAAATCAAAAAAATATTAATATAAGATGTTTTCCTCAGAAAAAAGGAAAGCGAAGAGACTGAAAGCGGTTTCATTATTATCATCCATAGTGGGAGCATCAAGCGCCCTGCATACTACTCCCAACGGCAATCGCCTCATAGCCGCTCGCATGTCCAAAAATGCACACTTGACAACGAATTGATTTATAAACACACTCACCCCATCTTACTAATACCTTCTCTCCGCCGCCTTATCGATAAGGCCGCTCAATTGCATCGCAGCAAGGCATATTATAGTATGCGTAAAAACGTCATTCAGGGCTCACCGTAATAAGCTCTCATCCTTGGACTCTCAAATTATGGCAGCAGAAGTTATCTTAACGCCCCCTGAAAAAAATGCCCCGACCTTATTCACGCAAGAGGATAAACCCACAGAACATATCTTGGCGCTGCAGCACGCTTTAACGCCGTTTGGGAGGAAATGCTCATTTCCTGCTGGAAAGAAAATCCGTTTATTTCACAATGGAATACGTTATTGGTTCTTGCTCCAGTCAGGTGAAATGTCTGTATGTCGCGACAGCGATGGGTTAAAAATAGCCAATTTTAGAGAGCCTTCACTCGCCGGCATCGCAGAAACCTTCTACCCCAAGGAACTGCTCTTCTTCCTGGCTGAATCACCGGTTGAACTTCTGATGTATCAGGAAAGAGATGTGCTGGAAACCCTGGCGCGAGAAAACCTTTGGCAGAGTCTGGTCTATATACAAGCCTATATTATCCAAACCATGAGCATTCGCGACAAATTGCTTTTAGGCAGCGATACCTATGAGATAGTTTGTAATCACCTACTCATGCTAATGAATGAAAAAGAAGCTTTCCGGTTATCCACCACGGTCCCTCGCTATATCCAGCAAAGAACGCAACTCTCACGCAGCGGCATCATGAAGATATTATCTGACCTGCGTAAGGGGGATTACATTACTATCGAAAAAGGGATTTTATACGCGGTTAATCGGCTGCCGAAGCGTTATTAAATTACCGTTCAGGGCCCTTAATACGCCCTAAACGGTGCACTCGCCTTATTTGACTTAGATGGTCTGGCTGCGGCGTTCTTTACAGCGCCCGCGTATACACCCGTGAAGCTTCGCCCCAAGGGTGATAGCCCAATCCGTTAAAGGCAAAACCCTGCTTTTCGTAATACCCCTCAAGATCGGTGCACAGATGCAGTTGCGGGAAGCCAAATTTGCGAGCCTCTTCCGCCACATGATTAATCAGCAGCGAACCGTAACCGCGCCCACGCTGCGCTTCTTCCACATACAGCGCACATAGCCAGGGGTACAACTCGCCGCGGCTGATAAAGTCATTGGTGATCAACCCCGCACAACCCAGGATGTCGTGGTCGTCCATCAGCAAATACCACTGCGGCAGTGGATTGGCTGCGCCAATGCAGCGGGTGATGGCATCTTCATACATCTCCAGGGTGTCTGGCGAAGCCCATTGCTGCTGGAAATAGCGAATCGCCTGTTGCCTAAACTCAGGTGATTGACGCACCGAAATAATGTTCATATCCGTTCCTGTGGTTATTTTCCCTGCTTAAACCGGTTTAAAATTATGCGATATACGAAGGAGATTAGCACGGCCTTTGTTATAGAAATCAGCTGGATGTGCAGATAATATGGCAGTGCTGCCCAAAGATTCGGCAGTATTTTTCCCAAACAGAGGTCGTTATG
Source organism: Serratia sp. root2 (assembly GCF_031931805.1). Lineage (NCBI taxonomy): Bacteria > Pseudomonadati > Pseudomonadota > Gammaproteobacteria > Enterobacterales > Yersiniaceae > Serratia > Serratia sp. root2. The sequence continues at coordinate 47,873 of NZ_JAUJXB010000003.1, read as the reverse complement.
ACGCAAAATATTTATGACAATCAGGCCTTCTTCGACGGTTATGCGCAACTCAGCCGCTCGGTGAACGGGCTGGACGGCGCGCCGGAATGGCCGACTATCCGCAGTATATTGCCGGATTTGCGCGGCAAGAAGGTGGTCGATCTCGGCTGCGGTTACGGTTGGTTCTGCCGCAGCGCACGCGAGCAAGGCGCCGCGAGCGTGCTTGGTATGGACCTCTCCGAGAAAATGCTGAACAAAGCACGGGAGATGACGCAGGACACCGGCATTGAATACCGCCGGCAGGATCTGGAACAGCTTCAACTGCCGCCGGCATCCTGCGATCTGGTCTACAGTTCGCTGACGCTGCACTATATCGAAGATCTGGCCCGGCTGTTCGCCACGGTTTATCAGGCACTGGCGGCGGGTGGGCGGTTTATCTTCACCGCCGAGCACCCGATTTATACCGCGCCGCAGCATCAGGGCTGGCTGGTCGATCAACACGGGCAAAAATCCTGGCCGGTCAACGGCTATCAGCAGGAAGGGCGACGGATCTCCAACTGGCTGGCGGAAGGCGTCATCAAGCAACATCGCATGCTCGGCAGCTATGTCAACCTGCTGGTGCAGCAGGGATTCATCATCACCTATTTAAATGAATGGGGCCCTTCGGCGCAGCAAATCGTGGAAAACCCAGCGCTCGATGAAGAAAAAGAACGCCCGATGATCTTTATCCTGGCCGCCCATAAACCCGCCTGATTATTCCCTTTCGCAGTACATCCTTAACACATAGATTCTTGGGGAGCTCGCCTCCCCCCAACGTTTTATTCCCCCCATGGCGGCGGCACCTTCTTGCGTAAAGCCTCTCAACAGCCGACTATACTTAAGCTATTACCCCCTTGAACCGGAGAGAAAAAATGGCATTTGCTATCGGCGATTTTGTACAGCGCACCACCGGCGGCCCAAAAATGATCGTGGTGGCCATTGATGGTGACACACTGGTCTGCAGTTGGAACGAACTGGGCACCGAGCAGCGTGCGGAAGTCCAGGCCAGCGACGTGGCGCTCTATCATGAAGACGGTGATTTTGGCGTATGCTGAACAATCGGGGCGCAATGGCGCCCCACCAGACCTTCAGGCGCGAATGTCCTGATATTCCGGCGTGGTGTCGAATTCATGTTTGGCGAACGGGCACAGCGGAATGATTTTTCGTTTTTCCGCCCGCATTTTCTCCACCACCCGCGCCACCAGCTTTTTACCCACCCCTTGGCCTTTCAACACCTCATCAACCCAAGTGTGATCGATAATGGTTAATTTATCCCCGCTCGGCACAAAAGATATCTCGGCGATCGTTTTTCCCTGCCGATCGTTTATATAGAAACGTTTGTCATCTTCCAGAATGTTAAGATCCACAGCCTTGCTCCTGTATTTAAATGCGTAATCGCCTGCAACTACTAGAAATAACCTAAGGTTAGTCTATTATTTAAACAGCAACACAACATAATTCCGCAGTGGCTGAGGAGTTCAAAATGGGTGACGGCTCAAAAGACGGCGTTATTCTGCTATCCCGAATATTGTTGATGGTCCTGTTTATCATTTTTGGCTGGATGAAACTGACCAGCTTTGGCGCAACGGTGAGCGCAATGGAGGGTTACGGCACGCCAATGCCGTATTTGGCGGCGATTATCGCCGTGGTGGTTGAGTTTGTTTTCGGCATTGCGCTTATTGTCGGCATATTTACCCGCCCTATTGCGGTTATTTTCGCCGTCTATGTGCTTGGCACCGCTTTTATCGGCCATCCATTCTGGAAAATGACCGGGATGGAAATGATGGGCAATGAAATAAACTTCTTCAAAAACATCAGTATTATCGGCGGGCTGCTGCTGTTGGCGGTCACCGGTGCCGGGCGTTATTCGCTGGACTATAAATTCTTTAATAAATAGCCCCATTCAGCCGGCAGTCACGCTGCCGGCTGCTCTTCCCTTACTTGCACCCTAGCGACTACGCTTGGCATGACGCTCGAAGTTGTCGGCCTTGGCCTGCGCCGATTTACGCAGCGTGACGTAGCAAGCGCCTTCTCCCCCGTCGCGCGGCAGCGCCCGGCAAAATGCCTGCACCTGTTCAAACTGCGCCAGCCATTTGGCGAGGTAGCTGCGCACAATATTGGGGTGGCTCTCGTCCTCACGCCCCCGGCCATGGACAATCAACAACGAACGCAGATTGTGCTTTTCCGCCAACAGAATAAAGCGGAACAGCTCTTGGCGGCAGGTCTCGACCGGCTGTCTCAGCAGGTTGAGGTTGGCCTGCGGCGGGTAGCGGCCATTGCGCAGCTTATCCAGCACGCCCTGTTGAATGCCCTCGCCTTTGTATTCCAGCGGCAGCCCGCAGGGGATCACCTCAAGAAAACCGGTGCTGAGGAAATTCTCCTGCCGCAGCGCCTGCGCTTCGCGGCGCGCGCTTTTATCCACCGTCTCCTGCGGTTTGAGGTACAGCGTCTGGCACCCGCGGGATAGCGGGATGACATCGGCCATCGCCTGCGCAAAAACATCTTTTTCCTGGTTGCTCATCTCACTGCCACTCCTGGACGGGAAGCCTTTTTGGCGCGGATGAACCTGATTGTAAGACGCCGCGTCCCGGTTGCAAGCCGGAATTGTCAGCGGAGTTTGTCCGCAATCGTCGTCAACGGGTGAGGTTCTGTGCAGTTTTCGTTATACTGCAAACCATTATTGAGTGCCGCAAAGGGAAGAGACCATGAGAATGCGCGAGCTGGAAATCCAGTTTCAAAATGCAATGAGTGAGTTGCAGGCCAGCTTCGAAAAGCAGCACCGCGAATGGCAGCAAAGCTATCAGGCTCTGCAGCAGTTATTGGCAGAGTCCAAACAACGCGAAGCCGCGTTGCTGGAAGAAGCCAAACAGCGCGAAGCGGCACTGCGTGTGCAGAATGAGCAGTTGGTGCGCAAGCTGAGCACTGCCAGCTCGGTACCGGAACAGCACGCACTGGTGAAGCAAATCAAAATGCTGGGCGCGCACCTGGATGCATTGGCCAAAGACGCCGCCACGTTCAACCATCACCTGCGCAATCAACAGCGGGCAGCCGACAACTTTAGCGGCGATCAGCGTTGACCCCGGGCGCTGTAGCACAGCGCCTCCTGCCAAATACTGGCGCTCTGAGAGTGTAATAAATCATAAATGACCTGGATCATCATCGCTGCCCTGATCGTTGTATTTATTATTGGTTACCGCATTCTGACTTCAGACACCCGCAAAGCCATCGACTCACTGGCCCACCTGCTGAAAGTAAAACCGATGCTGATTGAATCGATGATTCAGGAAATGGGCAGCCGCAACAGCCAGACCTTTATCCGCACGCTGAATAACGGTTACACCGAAGAGATGCACCAGGCGGCGTATCTGCTGTTTATCTATCTGACCTTTATCAAGCAGGCGAGCGATGAGCAAATCGCCCTGTGGCGCGAAACGCTGCTGCGCGCCGGGCTGTCGCCGGAGCTGCATGCCGAGCACACCGAGGCCGCGCTGTTTTACTTTGCCGATCTGGATATTGACGCGTTCGAACTGGCGCAGTTTCGCCGCGCCTACAATGAGCGCTTTAACCGCGAGGCGATCGCCAACGGGTGAGGTACTCCCCCGCAGGCGGGGGATGGATTACAGGAACATGCTGTAGAGATAGCGCGAAAGCGCATCACGCGAGCTGAAGCCGTGTGGAATGCCATAACGCGCACTCGGGGCATCGCTGCTTAAATCCAGGGGAAACTCAAGGTACTGCTCGCTGGCGCGTACCGGCGAGGTCGGCGTGGCGAAATGCACGCTTTTCTCTTTCAGCGCAGGGTGGATCACCAGCGCAGTTCTGCCCATGCGCGCTTCGCGATTCACATACACGTAGTGCTCACCCTTGCGGTAACCATAGGCTTGATCGGTGATATAATCACGTTCAAAGCCGGTATTCTCCAACACTCTAGCCACTTCATCCGGCCGTAAATACATCGATTTCTCCTCTCGTTCTGGACCGCTGAGCGACCTTACCGTAATCATGAGATGAAACAATAAATTTCTCGGTATGGATGTGGGTTTAGGAATAATCCTTAACTAGGTATTTGCCCGGTTCTGCAACAGCAACCGCAACGTCAGCAATGCCCCCAGAAATACCATCAAGGCTGCCGCCAGGTAGATCGATGGCACGCCCATCCGGCTCATCAGCAAACCGGCCAACGGCCCGGTGATCCCCAGCGCCAGATCGAGAAACGCCGAGTAGGTGCCAAGCGCGGTACCCTGATTCTGCTGCGGCACCTGCTTCACCGCCTCCACGCCCAGCGCCGGAAACACCAGCGAAAAACCGGCACCGGCCAGCAACGCCCCGGCCTGCACCATCAACGGATCATTGGCCAGCCAAATCAGCAACAGCCCCGCAATCTCAATCAGAAATGACACCAGCGTGACCTTCAAACCGCCATGACGGTTAATGGTGTGGCTGAAGATCAGGCGGATACCGACAAAGGCGCAGCTGAACAGCGTCAGCGAGAACGCAGCCCCGCTCCAACCCTTATCAGCATAGTAGAGGGTAATAAAAGTGGCGATCACGCCAAACCCCACGGTACCCAGCGCCAACCCCAGGCCATAGGCCCAGATGCGGCCAAACACCGCGCTGAAGGCAATACGCTGGCCGGCGGAGATAGACACGTTAGGTTTCCCGCCCGCCAGCCACAACGAAACCGCCACCGCCAACACGATCAGCGCCGCCACCCCGGCCAGCCCCCAAAGCTGATTGAGATAAACGCCGAGCGGTGCGCCGGCCGCCATCGCGCCGTAGGTCGCCACACCATTCCACGAAATCACCCGAGCGGTGTGCATCGGCCCCACCCGACCAATGCCCCACAGCGTGGAACCGGTGCTGGCGAAGCTTTCGCCGACGCCGAGAAACACCCGGCCGACACACAGCAGGATCAGGCTCAGTAGCGGCAGGCCGTCGCACCAAAAAGCGACGGCATAAAACACCCCGCTCACGCCGCAACAGGCCAGCCCGAACAACACCACTTTTTTCGGCCCGAGTTGATCGGCATAGCGCCCGGCATGCGGCCGGCTGAACAGCGTTGCGAAGTACTGCGCGCTGATGATTAACCCGGCCAGCACCGAGTTATACCCGAGATGGTTATGCACAAACCCCGGCAGCACCGCCAGCGGTAAGCCGATGGTCAGATAGCAGACGAAAGTGAACATCACCACGGACAAGATACGTCGGTTAAGCTGGAGGGTATTTTCTTTGGCACTGACTGCGGTCATCGAAGGCGGCTCGCATCAAACGGGGTAAGCAACAGCGTTCAGCATACCCCGGCGCGATCCGATCATAAATATGAGAGTTATAACGAATTATTATTTAACTAACCTTTCGCTGCCTGCGCCATTCGCTCGGGCTGATACCCTGAATACGCAGGAACTCACGGTTAAAATTCGATTTGGTGGTAAACCCGGCCCTTTGCATGATATCCGTCACCGGATCGTCACCGGCCAGCAACCACTGCGCGGCCTGGTTAATACGCAGTTGGTTCACATACTGCGACACATTCATCCCCGTATGCCGGTTAATGGCCTGTGAAACGCGCCGCGCCGGTAAGCCTGCCTTGCGCGCCAGCCGGGCCAGGTTCAGCTCAGGCTCCAGATAAAGATCATCCTGCAGCAACCGCCGTTGCACCAGACCGAACCACTCCGCCAATCGCTCTTCGTCTTCCGCGACGCTGTCAGGTAGCTCCGGCAATCTCTCTGCCGGGGTTTCCGAAGGCCGACTGCGGGACAGCACCAGACAAATGCTCAACGCCACCAGCAGGTTGTCGAAGGTCGCCAGCATGGCGGCGTGTCGCCCTTCGAAATAGGCAAAATCGAGCACAATCACCCCTTCGGCAATGGCTATCGCCACCAGCAACATCCCCAACCCACGCCACAGGCGGTAGCTGAGCCAGCTTTCCGCCAGCGGCACCTGCTGCAAAACATTTTCGCCGCGTCGCAGCGCGTACAACAGGGCAGCGCCGTAGCCGAGATCGGTGACGACGATCAGTATATCCAGCCAGAACGGAGCCAAGAGGCTTGCCAGTAACGTCAGGCACAATGGCGTCAGGTGCCATAGCTCACGCCACCTCAACCTTCCCTGAGTGCTGGCAAGAAACGCCAGATAGGTCAGCGGCGGTATCGCCACCGCACCGAAGGGTTGCAACCCGTTGAACTGCGTCAGTCCATAGCCGTAACGCAGGCCCACCAGCAGGCTCTGCCAGGCGCATAACAGCAACAACAGCTGAAACACCCAGCGCCGCGCCTGCGGCCGGCCGAGACGGTACAGAAGCCCCAAACACAGCAGGCCAAACAGAAAAGTGACGGGAATAAGCGGCATCGGCGACATCTTGTTGTCTTCATTCGGGATCCGAAGTGTAGGACCTTAAACCTGTCAAAACAATTATTTAACGACCCGGATCGCGATCGAGGTCGCCGGATTAAGCGGCCAATGCCAGCCTTCTGCGTATTGACATACATTGAGGAGTAAAAATGAAAAGAGCGATGTTTCTGTGGTTGCTGCTGTGTGGAACGGCTAATGCCGCCACTTACCGGGTCGCCACACACGATGAGGTATTTCAGGCCGGTACACGCCAGTTGGCGAGCCGTATTTATTACCCGACCTCAGCCCCCGGCGCACCACAGTGGGTCGGGGAAAACCCGGTGTTTACGGGCATCGAAAGCCAGCCGGATGCACCGGTGGCAAAAGGCCGTTTCCCGCTGATCGTGCTCAGCCACGGCAGCGGCGGCAATAATGCGAGCCAGGCGTGGCTGGCGGCAGCGCTGGTTCAGCAAGGTGCCGTGGTGGTAGCGGCCAATCATCCGGGCAGCACCACCGGCAACTCAATTCCTGCGCTTTCCGCCCAACTGTGGCTACAGACCGGCGATATTTCCGCATTGATTGACGCCATGACCGACGATCCCCGCTGGCGCCAGGCAATCAATCGTCAGGCTATTGGCGTTATCGGCCACTCCAAGGGGGGCTACAGCGCCATTGCCACCCTCGGCGGCAGGATCAGGCTGAGCGATTTTATCGCCGGTTGTCGGCAACGCCCTCAGTCACCTGACTGCCAGTTTTATACACAGGCAAAGGTTGAACTGGCCCAACTCCCTGCCCGGCAGTTTGACGCCGACTACAGGGACCCGCGCATCCGCTTTGCCGTCGCCCTCGATCCCGGTATGGCGCCCTACCTGCTGCCAACCAGCCTGCATCGGCTCGGCGCGCCGCTGCTGATCGTCGAACCGCAACGCTATTTGCCAGGCAACCGGCAACAAAGCCTTGGCGGCGCGGCGCTGGCCACGTACGCCGGGCGGCAACCGATCCGCGCGCTCAAGCTGACCGGCGGCAATCATTTTGATTTTCTGCCGCTTTGCCGGCTCAACGGGCGACAAATACTGGAGGAAGAAGGCGACGGTGAAATGCTGTGCGCCGCTTCCGGTGAACAGCGAGAAGCGGTACACCGCCAAACATTGGCGGCTATCCTGGCATTTATCCGCCCGTGGCTACCCGCTCACGCAGGAAATCAATAAACGCCCGCACCTTTTCCGGCACGTGGCGAGTATTTGGGTACAACGCATAGATGCTCTGCGCGGGAAACTGATGGTCGGCCAGCAGTGCGCACAGTTTGCCTTCGGCGATGGCCGGTCGTACCAGCCATTCGGGCAACAGCGCCACCCCAGCGCCATGCAGGGCAAACGCCAGCAGCGCGGCGGCGCTGTCGCCCATCAGTGTGGCGGCGTCTTCAACCTTGAACAGCACCGCCTGCCGCTGCGGGGTGATCACCTGCCAGCTCAGCGGCGAACTGAGGCGGCTGTGGGCGATCCACTGCGCCTGCGCCAGTTGCGTCAACGAACCGACCGGATGGCGGGCCAGATAGTCCGGCGCCGCGACCGGCAAAATGGCAAAGCTGTCGATTAGCGCGGCACGGTGGCTGGAGTCCGCCAGTTGCCCCAGCCGAATAGCCACATCGAACCGTTCCGAAATCAAATCGGCATGGTAAGAGGAAGAAACGTGCTGAATGCGCAAACGCGGATGCAACCGTGAAAATGCCGCCAGCGCCGGCACCACCACCTGAGCGCCGTATTCCGGCGTGGTGGTGATGCGCAATACGCCGCTCAATCCGTGGTGATCGCGGCGTACGTCGTCCAGCACGTTTTCAGCATCCTGCAACAGCCGCAAACAGCGCTGATAAAATCGCTCGCCGGCATCGGTCAGCGCCAGCCGCCGGGTGCTACGCACCAGCAGCGACACGCCCAGTTCACTCTCCAACTGTTTGACATTGAAACTCACCACCGCCTTGGTTTGCCCGAGCGTCACCGCCGCAGCGGTGAAACTCCCGGCGTCCACCACCGCCACAAAAATGACCAACCGTTGCAGGTTAAGCATGCTGCCACCCTTTACTGTCAAAATATTTTTGACAGTGTAATCGTCCGTGGCCGATTTATCCGCACTTTCGTCACCGCTACACTGCCTGCCTTCAACCGGAGGCACCATGCCCTATCGCATCAAAGTCGCAATCGTCTATCTGCTCGGATTTTTCGTCGATCTGATCAACATGTTTATCGCCAATGTCGCCTATCCGTCCATCGGCCATGCTCTGCATGCCTCGGTCAGCGAACTGGCCTGGGTCAGCAACGGCTATATCCTCGGCCTGACGCTGGTGATCCCGCTCAGCGCCTGGCTGGCACAGCGCATTGGCGGGCGGCGGGTATTTTTACTGTCGCTGACGCTGTTTATGCTGGCAACCGCGGCGGCGGGCTATGCCGGCTCAATCGGCGAGCTGATTGGCTGGCGAGTAGTACAAGGCATGGGCGGCGGGCTGCTGATCCCTATCGGTCAGACGCTGACCTATCAGCTCTATCGCAGTCATGAACGCGCCGGGCTATCCGCCGCCATTATGCTGGTCGGGCTGCTGGCTCCCGCACTGTCGCCGGCGCTGGGCGGGCTGATTGTCGATCGGCTTGATTGGCGCTGGGTATTTTTCGCCAACCTGCCGTTGGCGGCCCTGGCGTTGCTGCTGGCCGCACTTTGGCTGCGCGCACAGGCCCCAGACCCACAGCGCAAACCGCTCGACGTTCAGGGGCTGCTCAGCGCCTGCGCCGCCCTGACGCTGATCCTGCTTGGCCTGACCCGGCTGGGTGAGGTCGATAACCTGCTTCAGGGCACGCTGTTGCTGGCCGGCGGCGCGCTGGTGCTGGCCCATTACCTGCGGCGCAGCCTGCGCGTCGCCCAGCCGCTGTTGAACCTGCGGCTGGTGCGGGATCCTCTGCTGCGCACCTCGATGATGATTTATCAGTGCATTCCCGGCCTGTTTATCGGCGTTAGCCTGGTCGCCATGCTGTATTTGCAAAATCAGCTGGGTATGCGCGCCGCGCAGGTTGGCAGCCTGATGCTGCCCTGGTCGCTGGCCTCGTTCCTGGCCATCACCCTGACCGGCAAGAAATTCAACCGCCTTGGGCCACGGCCGCTATTTATTGCCGGCTGCCTGTTGCAGGGGCTGGGTATTTTGGCGCTGTCGCAGATTGCTCACGCCGGAGATCATGGATTGCAAATTGGCGCCTTTGCCCTGATGGGCTTTGGCGGCAGTCTGTGCAGCAGTACCGCGCAGAGCAGCGCATTCCTGCACATCGCCGATGAGCAATTGGCGGACGCCAGCGCACTGTGGAATATCAACCGCCAGCTCAGTTTTTGCCTCGGCGTCGCGCTGCTCAGCCTGTTGCTCAATCTGTTGCTTGAGCATTTGCCGCCGATTGTCGCTTATCAAAGCTGTTTTTATCTTGCCGCCGCCAGCACACTGCTCCCACTGCTGTTGTGCCTGCGCATCGCTAATCGCGCCATCGTGCGCAGTCTCAACGCTCAACAGGAAACCCTATGAACCGATATTTTACCGAAGTGATCGACGCTCACGTCGCTATTGAAAACTGGCTGGAAAAAGGAGCGGGTGATGAGCAGGCGCTGCTGGCGCGCTTTGATCCAGCCTTCAGCATGATCGCACTGAACGGCGGCAGGTTGGATTTCGCCGCACTGTGCGCGTTTTTCCGCGCGCATCGCGCTGCCAAACCGGGCCTGGAAATCGCAATAGAAGAAATGACGTTAGTGGCCGAATGGCCGACGGGTGCTGTGGTTAGCTATCGCGAGAGGCAAACGCTGCCTGGGCAGGTGGCCACATTGCGTAACTCCACGGTGGTATTTGAACAGACCCAAACCGGCCTGGGCTGGCGGCATCTGCATGAGACCCCTCTGTTAAGCTAAAGAAAGCCGTCGGCCAGGAACAGTTCCCAGGCGACAATCAGCCCGCACAGGGTGACGGCGCTGAAAATCACTTCGAACAGATAGCGATTGAACATCATCAGATAGCCCTCAAAGAAAACACCCGGCAAACCGGGTGTCTGAATACTTGCTGGATCATGCTGCGCCTTCAGGCACCGCATTTTTTACTCAATTAAGCGGCTGGAGTAGCGGCTTTTTTGGCTGCTTTGTGGTGCTTTTTAGCGGCCTGAGCTTTCTGCACTGGCGCTTTGTGGTGTTTTTTAGCAGCCTGGGCTTTCTGTACTGGTGCTTTGTGGTGTTTTTTAGCAGCCTGGGCTTTCTGAGCTGGCGCTTGTTTGGTGGCTTTGTGGTGCTTTTTAGCAGCCTGGGCTTTCTGAACAGCGGCTTTTTTGTGGTGTTTTTTAGCGGCCTGAGCTTTCTGAGCCGGGGCTTTTTTGTGGTGTTTCGCTTTCTTGTGATGCGTTGCTTTAGCTGGCGCTTTCTCAGCAGCAGCGGCCGGCGCAGCGGTAGTAGTGGTGGTGGTTGCTGCCGGAGTGGTAGTTGCTGGAGCAGCAGCTGCAGTATCAGCAGCGAAAGCAACAGAAGACAGACCCATGGTAGCAGCAACGATCAGGGCTAATACTTTTTTCATCTTTAATTCCTCAGAGTGTTTTTTCGGTAAGCCCTGTTGGGCCGTTGAAGCAGATACTAGAGGAATCGATGGGCCGCTTCCGTGAGTGATTGGTTTCACCGCGTAACCAAATGTACAAGCGAAAAAAGAGGCAATGAGCGCCAACCCGCATGCGGTTTTTTTCCGTGATCGCCAACACAGTTTGAAAAAGGGTCTACACTTAATAGACATGTGTCGAAACGGAGAGTCGAATGTTTAGGAAATCAGAAAAAGTAGAACGCGACATCGATCAGGACGTCACCCTTCTGGCGGATACGTTGGATGAGGTGCTACGCGAATCCGGTGACAAGACCAAAGAGGAACTGAAAGAGCTGCACAGCAAGGCAAAAGGCGTATTACGCGATGCCCGCGCGCGCTTCAACGGTTCCAGCAGTCTGACACAACACGCACGCGACGCCGTCGATCAAGCCGACAGCTATGTACGCGACAAACCTTGGCAGGGCGTAGGGATCGGGGCCGCTGTTGGCATCGTTCTGGGCGTTCTGCTGGCCCGGCGTTAACACCCCTTGCAGTCATAAAGATAAAACAGATGTGCGTCTGGCCCGCGGGAAACCGCGGGCCGTTTAATTTCCGCCGTCGAATAACCTGGCCAGCCTGGCCACTGCCCGTTCCGCATCCGTCCGCTGAGTGAAGTTGGCAAAACCCATTAACAGCCCCTCTCCTGAAGGGTGAATTATCTGCCAATCCGACAACGCCTGCAGCGACAACCCTTCCTCCCAGCCACGCTGTGCCAGACGCTTATCCTGCCCCGACGACGCCGTCAGGCGAGCCAATAACTGAATGCCGCCCGCCTGCGACGCGACGGCAAGATGCTCGCTCAACTGTTGCTCGATCGCCTGCGCCAGCCATTCACGCCGTTGACGGTAGATCGGCCGCATTCGCTTCAAATGGCGGTAAAAATGCCCCTGATTGATAAAGTCCGCCACGCTGGCCTGCATCAACGGCGGGCAACCGCAGCCCCGCAGCCGGCTGCTGTGGCCAAAGGCCTCCACCAGCCCGACAGGCACCACCAAATAAGCCATCCGCAACGCCGGAAACAGGGTTTTGCTGAAGGTGCCGGCGTACAGCACACGTCCCTGACGATCGAGGCTCTTCAGCGGCGGCAGCGGCCGGCCTTGATAGCGGACCTCACTGTCATAGTCATCTTCAAGGATCCACGCCGCGCGCTGCTGCGCCCATTCCAACAACGCCATACGCCTTGCCAGGCTGAGCGACACGCCCAGCGGGCTTTGATGCGTCGGCGTCAACACCGCCATGCGTGCGCCCGGCGCGGCACGAATACCGGCGGCGATATCCATCCCCTGCTCGTCAACCGGCAACGCCACTGGCCGCATGCCGGCAGCGCGAAACAGTGGCAGCGTCACCGGATATCCCGGATCCTCCAGCCACACGTCATCACCCGGTGTTAACAAGGTGCCGATAACCCGCTCGAGCAACGCCTGATAACCGGCGCACACGAAGACCTGCTCCGGCCGGCAACTGATGCCCCGAGAAAGATGCAAATAGTTGACGATAGCCGCACGCAATTCCGGCAGGCCATTGATGGGCGGATGCGCCAGCGATGCCGTGGTACCGGTGCGCAACTGGCGGGCGACAATCCGCTGCCACAGTGCGCGCGGAAAGGCGTCCAGCGCCGGTAGCCCCAGTTGAAACGGCTGCATCGTCCCGTTCGGATGCAGCGAGTTCGGCGCCACGGCCGGCAAAGGCTCCGCCACCGGCACGGTGCGTACCGGCAGATTAGGTAACTGCGGTGAAACATAGGTGCCCGCCTGCCCCCGGCTCTGCAAAAAACCTTCGGCAATCAACTGAGCATAAGCGCTTTCCACCGTGGCACGCGCGACACCCAGATCGCTCGCCAGCCCCCGCACCGAAGGCAACCGGCTGCCCGCCAGCAACGCTCCCTGCGCAATGGCATCTTTAACCCGCTGATAAATCTGCCGGTAGAGCGGTTCGGCAAGCTGGTTATCCAGCCGCAGGGTGGAAAGAAATTGGTGCATTATGGCCCGGTTAAATAATCATTTTATGGCCCTATAGCATAGTCCATATCGCCGCTAAAGTAGCCCCCATGATTTGCTATCCGCTAACTGAGGTTGACCATGATTAAGCAACGATTGAAATACGCCGAACTCTCTGCCGCCCCCTATAAAGGCCTGGTAAACGCGCTGATGGCGCTGGAGAAAGGCGCACTGGACAAGGCGACCATTGAGCTGATGTTTATGCGCGTCTCCCAAATCAACGGCTGCGCCTTCTGTCTGGAGATGCACGGCAAGGCGCTGCGCGAAAGCGGCATCAGTAACGACAAACTGGATCAACTGGCGGGCTGGCGCGTCAGCAATGCATTCAGCGAGCGCGAACGCGCGGCGCTGGAGTGGGCGGAATCGGTGACCTTGATCGCCGCTACCGGCGCACCGGATAGCGTATTTGAGGCGTTGCAGGTGCATTTCAGCGACGCAGAAATTGCCGATCTGACCTTCGCCATCAGCATCATGAACGCCTTTAACCGCCTGGCCGTCAGCATGCGTCAGTAATCGGACTACACCTCCCCTCTCCTTGCGAGAGGGTTTCCGCCAACCGGCAGGCCACCGAAATAAATTTCCCGCCCCCAGATCCAGCCCCACTGCGGCCTTAGCGAAAAAACCATTAAAACACCATATATAGCGTGGTTGATAAATAAAATATCTACATATAGTATTTAGCTTATCCGGTGTCGGTATAATTTGTCGCTGGGTAACGCCGTCAGAAACGCCGTTCAATGCTCCGTTATCTGACCTGTCCGCCTTTCCTTCACCTCAAAAGGTAAATGCGAATCATGAGCATTATTATTTACAGTAAACCGGACTGTGTCCAGTGCAACGCCACCTATCGCGCCTTTGATCAACAAGGCATCGGCTATCAGGTGATCGACCTCTCTCAGGATCAACAGGCGCTAAATCATGTTAAATCTCTGGGATATCAGCAGGTTCCGGTGATTATCGCCGGCGACGATCACTGGTCGGGTTTCCGTCCCGATAAAATTGGCGCCCTGGTCCACGCCCTCGCGTCCTGAGGCCCGCCATGCACCCGTTGGTTTATTTTTCCAGCAGTTCGGAGAACACCCACAGGTTCGTTGAAAAACTGGGCTTGCCGGCGATGCGCATTCCGATCGCCGGGGCACGCAGCAAATTGCTGATGGAAGAACCCTATATCCTGATTGTGCCCAGCTATGGCGGCGGCAGCGCCGTGGGAGCCGTACCAATCCAGGTGATCCGCTTTCTCAACGATCCGCAGAATCGTTCATACCTGCGCGGCGTTATCGCCGCCGGGAATACCAACTTCGGCGCAGCGTACGGCATTGCCGGCGACATCATCGCCAAAAAATGTCAGGTGCCTTTTCTTTATCGCTTTGAGCTGCTCGGCACCACGCAAGACGTTGCAAACGTTCGACAGGGAGTAACCGCATTTTGGCAACGACAGAACTGACCAGGCCCGCCTCCGGCGCGCTGGATTACCATTCGCTCAACGCGATGCTCAATCTTTATGATGCTGAAGGCCGTATCCAGTTCGATAAGGATCGACTGGCGGCGCGTCACTATTTCCTGCAGCACGTGAATCAAAACACCGTGTTCTTTCACAACCTGGAAGAGAAGTTGCGCTACCTGGTGGAGGAAGGTTATTACGAACAGGCGGTAGTGGCGCAGTACGACTTCAGCTTTATCAAACAGCTGTTCCAGCAGGCCTACGCCAAAAAATTCCGCTTCGAGACCTTCCTGGGCGCCTTCAAATACTACACCAGCTATACGCTGAAAACCTTTGACGGCAAACGTTATCTGGAACGTTACGAAGACCGCGTATGCATGGTGGCGTTGACGTTGGCGGCGGGCGATACCCGGCTTGCGCAGGATCTGGTGGAAGAGATGATTTCCGGCCGTTTCCAGCCGGCGACGCCAACCTTCCTCAATTGCGGCAAACAGCAGCGTGGCGAACTGGTTTCCTGCTTCCTGTTGCGCATCGAAGATAATATGGAGTCGATCGGCCGGGCAGTGAATTCCGCGCTGCAATTGTCGAAACGCGGCGGCGGCGTGGCGTTTCTGCTGACCAACATTCGTGAAGTGGGCGCCCCCATCAAGCGCATTGAAAACCAGTCCTCGGGCGTCATCCCGATCATGAAAATGCTCGAGGACGCCTTTTCCTACGCCAATCAGTTGGGTGCGCGTCAGGGGGCCGGCGCGGTGTATCTCAATGCGCACCATCCGGACATCCTGCGTTTTCTCGATACCAAGCGCGAAAACGCCGACGAAAAAATCCGCATCAAGACGCTGTCGCTGGGGGTGGTGATCCCGGATATCACTTTCGAGCTGGCCAAAAACAACGAAGAAATGTACCTGTTCTCGCCTTACGACGTTGAGCAGGTGTACGGCGTGCCGTTTTCGGACATCAGCATCAGCGAGAAATATCGCGAGATGGTGGATGACAAGCGCATCCGCAAATCGCGCATCAATGCACGGGAGTTTTTCCAGGTGCTGGCGGAGATCCAGTTTGAATCCGGCTACCCGTACATGATGTTCGAAGATACGGTCAACCGTGAGAACCCGATCGCCGGGCGCATCAATATGAGCAACCTGTGTTCGGAGATTTTACAGGTCAACTGCGCCAGCACTTATCACGATGACCTAAGCTATGACCAGGTGGGCAAGGACATTTCCTGCAACCTCGGCTCGCTGAACATCGCCAAAACCATGGATGCGCCGGACTTCGGCAAAGCGGTCGACACCGCAATTCGCGCGCTGACCGCCGTGGCCGACATGAGCGATATTCGCTCGGTACCGTCGATCGCCGAAGGCAACCACAGTTCGCACGCCATTGGCCTGGGCCAGATGAACCTGCACGGCTATCTGGCGCGTGAACGCATCTTCTACGGCTCGGAAGAAGGTATCGACTTCACCAATATCTACTTTTATACCGTGGCTTATCACGCCATTCGCGCCTCCAACCGGCTGGCGATCGCGCGCGGCAGCGCGTTCGAAGGCTTTGAGCATTCCACCTACGCCTCCGGCGACTATTTCACTAAATATACCGAGCGGGAATGGCTGCCGCAGACCGAACGGGTGCGCGCGCTGTTCGCCGATGCCGACATCGCCATTCCAGGCCGTGAGGAGTGGCTGGCGCTGCGTCAGTCGGTGATGATGCACGGATTGTATAACCAAAATCTGCAGGCGGTGCCGCCAACCGGCTCCATTTCCTACATCAACAACTCGACCTCCAGCATTCATCCGATCGTGTCGCGCATCGAGATCCGCAAAGAGGGAAAAATTGGCCGCGTGTACTATCCGGCACCCTATATGACCAACGACAACCTGGAGTATTACCAGGATGCCTATGACATTGGCCCGGAAAAGATTATCGACACCTACGCCGCCGCCAGCCAGCACGTCGATCAGGGGCTGTCGTTGACGCTGTTCTTCCGCGATACCGCCACCACCCGCGATATCAATCGGGCGCAGATTTACGCCTGGCGTCAGGGCATCAAAACCATTTACTACATCCGCCTGCGCCAGATGGCGCTGGAAGGCACCGAGGTACAGGGCTGCGTGTCCTGCGCGCTGTGAGGCAACTTATGACTATCGTGAAACCGGCGCCGCTGGTGCGCGCCATCAACTGGAATAGCATCGAAGACGACAAGGATCTGGAGGTCTGGAACCGTCTGACCTCCAACTTCTGGTTGCCGGAGAAGGTGCCGCTGTCTAACGACATCCCTTCCTGGGCCACGCTGACGCCAAAAGAACAACAGCTGACCATCCGCGTGTTCACCGGGCTGACGCTGCTGGATACCATTCAGAACACCGTCGGCGCGCCGGCGCTGATCGCCGATGCAATGACGCCGCACGAAGAGGCGGTCTATTCGAACATCGGTTTTATGGAAGCGGTACACGCCCGCTCTTACAGCTCGATTTTCTCCACCCTGTGCCAGACGCCGGACGTGGACGATGCCTACCGCTGGAGCGAGGAGAACCGCTCCCTGCAAAAAAAAGCCAACATCATTCTGGCCCACTACCGCAGCGACGATCCGCTGCTGAAGAAGGTCGCCAGCGTGTTCCTGGAATCCTTCCTGTTCTATTCGGGCTTTTATCTGCCGATGTACTGGTCTAGCCGCGCCAAGTTGACCAACACCGCCGATTTGATCCGCCTGATCATTCGCGACGAAGCGGTGCACGGTTACTACATTGGCTATAAATTTCAGAAAGGGCTGGAGAAGGTTGACGCCACGCGTCGCCAACAGGTGAAAAATTTCGCCTTCGATTTGCTGCAGGATTTGTACGACAACGAGGTGCGTTATACTGAAGAGCTGTATGACGGCGTAGGCTGGACGGAAGACGTGAAAACCTTCCTGCACTACAACGCCAACAAGGCGCTGATGAACCTGGGTTATGAAGCGCTGTTTCCACCGGCGATGGCGGAGGTCAATCCGGCCATTCTGTCAGCGCTGTCGCCGAACGCCGATGAGAACCACGATTTCTTCTCCGGCTCCGGCTCGTCTTACGTGATTGGCAAAGCGGTCAATACCGAGGATGAAGACTGGGATTTCTGAGGGGGTTATCGCGATATCGGCCTGCGAGGGCCGGTATCTCGCTATTCATAGCCCAGTTCTTTCTGGCTACGGATCGCCAGAACAAATGCAGTATCAATATCAGGAATGTATTTGTAGAGGGCCAAATATCCTCTGCTTTGCTGACCTATGATCAACTCGCGCTTTCCTGCACTCAGCGGCCTGCCAATTAACGGATTATGTTCCAGTACCGCAATCGCCTGGATAATTTCCTGAATTCGCAGTCCGGCATCTGCAACCTCGTAATCGGCCAAATGGACGAGAATACGCTCAATATCATCCCTGATCTCTGGCGCCAGCTCGACTTTTGTCATCCGCGCCCCAACTTTTTAACCGAAGGTTTGATGGCCGCAATATCCCCCGCCACATAGTTTTCCAGATAACCACGCATCTCCTTCCAAGAGAGGGTCTCACCGGTAGCGATAATCCTGGCGTAACGTTTTTCCGCTTCATCTTCAAAATCGCTACGCAATTCTTCGCGCTGAGTTTTCTCTGCAATCGCCTGCAGAATAAAGTTATGCGAGGTCAC
Organism: Serratia sp. root2; assembly: GCF_031931805.1. NCBI lineage: Bacteria > Pseudomonadati > Pseudomonadota > Gammaproteobacteria > Enterobacterales > Yersiniaceae > Serratia > Serratia sp. root2. The sequence continues at coordinate 29,795 of NZ_JAUJXB010000003.1, read as the reverse complement.
ACCGGCTTGCTCAGCCACGGCCGCGACTCGAGCTTTAAGTTCTTCAGGTAGACGAATGGTGGTGGTTGGCATAGTCATAAACCTCAGTGCTGACAGAGCGAATGTAGCTCAATTGTGCTACATCAATAGGGGGTACTCAATAGCCTTGTCTATTTATTCATCTCTGCACGCAGCCGGAGACGTTGCCAGATGGCGCGTTTCTCCTCGTCGTTGGCGGTTGGCCAGGCGGCGATTTCATCCAGCGTACGCCAACAGCCTCGACACCACTGCTTATCGGCATCGATCCGACAAAGGGCGACGCAGGGCGACCGAACGCCGTCATCCCCTGAGTTATTGTTACCCGCCATAAAACGCTCCCGCCCAAATTTTCCCGCCACAGGATACCCGATCCGGCAACGGGAAACCGCGAACTTTGCGCAGGATCAGATGATGCCGCCGTTGGCGCGCAGGGTTTGGCCGTTGACCCAGCTGCCGTCGGCACCGGCCAGGAAGGATACCGCTGCGGCGATATCCTGCGGTTGGCCCAGGCGTTCCAGCGGCGCCATCTTCGCCAGTCGCTCGATCAGATCCGGGGTTTTGCCATCCAGGAACAAGCGGGTGGCGGTCGGCCCAGGCGCAATCGCATTGACGGTAATGTTGCGGCCGCGCAGCTCTTTCGCCAATACGCTGGTCAGCGCTTCAACGGCGGCCTTGCTGGCGGCGTACATGCCGTAACCCGGCTGCAACAGCCCCACCACGCTGGATGAAAAGTTAATGATGCGGCCATTGTCGCGCAGGCGCTTTGCCGCTTCACGCAGCGTGTTGAAGGTGCCTTTCAGATTAATGTCGATCAGACGATCGGCATCGGCGTCGCTCATTTCCGCTACCGGTGCCAGGGCGATGACCCCGGCGTTATTCACCAGGATATCGACGCCGCCGAAGGCTTGTTCGGCGCGGTCAAACAGTTGGGCGACGGCAGACGCATCGCTGACGTCCGCTTTGGCGCTCAAAGCTCGACCGCCGTTTTGTTCGATTTTACGCACCAGCGCATCGGCCAATGCCTGGTTGCCTGAATAGTTGACGATCACGGTAAAACCGTCCGCTGCCAGCCGCTCGGCAATGGCGGCGCCAATGCCGCGAGAGGCTCCGGTCACAATGGCGATTTGCGGGTTGCTGTTGTTCATCTTCTCAGTCCTCGTTAGGTCAACGTCGGCAGGCTTGCCGATGTGAAGTGATCATGCACCTTTCGCATCGGCGAATAATCCCCTAAGATTCGTTATCACTATTCGAAAACAGCAAACAATAACGATGGACAGAATCGAGGCGATGCGCCTGTTCACCCGTGTGGTTGAACAACGCAGTTTTACCCGGGCCGCACAGGATATGAACCTGCCGCGTTCGACGGTGACCGATGCCATCAAACAGCTGGAGGCACGGTTACAAGTGCGGCTGCTGCAGCGCACCACGCGCCATGTCAGCCCGACGCTGGATGGCGAAGCCTACTATCAGCGTTGCCTGATCATTCTGGCCGATATCGAAGATGCCGAGATGGCGTTTGCCGGTGCCAAACCGCGCGGGCTGTTGCGCATCGACGTGCATGGCACACTGGCGCGACATTTTCTGCTGCCGGGCTTGCCCGACTTTTTAGCTCAGTATCCGGATATCGAATTTTACATGAGCGAAGGTGACAGGCTGGTGGATCCGGTACGGGAAGGCATCGACTGCGTAGTGCGCGTCGGCAAGCTGAAAGACAGCGATATGGCGGCGCGCCGCTTGGGGGAGCTGGAAGAAGTTACCTGTGCTGCGCCGGAATACCTGCGGCGCTTCGGTACACCGCTCAGTATTGATCAACTTCAGGGGCACCATATGGTCGGGTTCCGTTCCTCGGCCACCGGCGCGGTAATGCCGTTGGAGTTTAGCGTCAACGGCCGGCCACAGCAGGTAACATTGCCCAGTACGGTGTCGGTCAGCGCAGCGGAAAGCCTGGTTGCGGCGGCACGCATGGGGCTGGGGATTATCCAGGTACCGCGCTATCACCTGCTTGACGATTTGGCCAGCGGCGAACTGGTGCCGCTGCTGCCGCAATGCCCGTCCACACCGATGCCGGTGTCGTTGCTCTACCCGCGTAACCGCCAACTGTCGCCACGGGTGCGGGTCTTTATCGACTGGTTCAGCGAGGCTTTCGCTGCACGCAATCAATAACAAACCGCCTGTTCGGCGGCCTGCGGTCTATAAAGCGCCATAATCCAACGGCACCCAGTTATAACCTTCCCCCTGCTTGTTCAGGTAACCCAGCCCAGGGAACGACAGATGCGCGGCTCCGACCAGTTCACTCTGTCGGGCGCTGTCGCCAAACACCCGCAACCGTTGCACTACCGCCGCTTTGGGGTCACTGTCGAAACTGATCGCCACCTGCGGATGGGCAAACTGTACTGCGGCCACGTGGATCAAATCTCCCATCAACAACAGCTTTTTACCCTGGCTGCTCACCTGATAAATGCTATGACCCGGCGTATGACCATGGGCAGCAAATGCGGCAATACCCGGCGACAACTCGCCGTCGTTGCTGAAGGGTTTGAAATGCCCGGCTGCCTGATAGGGTTTGATCGCCGCTATCGCGTTTTCAAAACTGGCCTTATCTTCCGCCTTCGCTTGTTGCAGACGTTTTTCACTCAGCCAAAAATCGGCATCCTGCTGCGAAGCGCGCACCAGGGCATTCGGGAAGCGCGCCTGACCGTTCTCCGTCAGCCCGCCCAAATGATCCGGGTGCATATGGGTCAGATAAATTTCATCCACCTGTTCCGGCTGATAGCCGGCCGCCCGAAGATGAGTCACCAGTTGATCCAAACCTTCACCCAGCAGCTTGCCGGCACCGGCGTCAATCATGACAAGCTTGCTGCCGGTATTGATCAAATAGGCGTTGACCGAGGTGACCACCGGCAGGCTTTGATGATGTTCAGCCAGGCCCTCGGCAATTTGTTGCGGCGTACTGTTGAGCAGCAGTTTATCCACCGGCAGACGGATCACGCCGTCGGACAAGACCGTGACTTCATAACTGCCCAGCATGATGCGATAAAAACCCGGTGAAGGCGTTTTTACCTGCGGTGCAGCGGCCGTAGCCTGCAACGCCATAACCGCCAATGCCGCACCTAACAGGTAACGTTTCCAGAACATGGTGACTCCTTGTTGTGATTAGACAGCGGTAAGTATTAACCCAAAACCGCCGATGCGCCTGCACAACAAATAAATTTAAATTATATCATTTTAAAAAATATATTTAATTTGAATGCTTTTGTCTGAGAAACCACACAACCTCAATCAATATTTAATAAAAAGCGAATCCGTTATTTTCTTTACTCCACTCAACAACGAGCAAGGAATTATTATGACATATCAATTTGAAAATCTGGTGTTTGAAGGCGGTGGTGTAAAGGGTATCGCCTATGGCGGCGTTTTGGAACTCTTGGAAACCAAAGGCATTATACCGCAGATCAAAAAAGCCTCCGGGGCGTCTGCCGGTGCCATCGCCGCACTCCTGGTGAGCCTGGGCTGCAGCGCCGCTGACGTCACAAAAATTCTGTCCGACATGGACTTCAAGAAATTCCTCGATTATAACGGCGGTATTTTTGGCTCTCTTTACGATGCACATCGCCTGTTTAATCAATATGGCATTGCCCCTGGCGATTATTTTTACTCTTGGTCGCGCAATATTATCAAGCGATATACCGGAAATGCGGATATTACTTTTGAGAGATTTGAAGCATTGAAAGAAACAAAAGGATTTAAATCCCTCTACTTTATTGGCGCCAATCTGAACAGCGGGCTGCGTGAGGTGTATTCCCATCAGACAACACCGCGCATGAAGGTCGCGGATGGATTGCGGATCTCCATGTCATTCCCCTTCGCCTTTGTCGCTAAAAACAATCAGCTGGGCGATCTGTGTATCGATGGCGGCACAATCGATAACTATCCGGTACGGATGTTCGATTACGACTTCACCGCATCGCCACCCTATATCGATGTCACCACGCAACAGATCAATACCCGAACCCTGGGCATTCGTCTGGATTCCGCCAACGAAATCGCACAGGCGGCGGGCCAATCGGTCAATAAAACCGCCATCAATAACCTGTGCGATTTCACCTTGGCGGTGGTTAACACCCTGCTGGATATTCAGACCAAAGTGCATCTGGACAGCGACGACTGGAAGCGGACTGTTTACGTGGACACCCTCGACGTCGGCACGCTGGATTTCGCCATCAGCGAAGCCAAAAAACGCGCGCTGATTGAATCCGGTCGTCAGGGTGTGGAACGTTATTTCGCCTGGTATGATGCGTCCGTCAAACTGGCGGCGTAACTCCCAATACCTCGCCCGTTCGGCCCGGCGCCGAACGGGCAAAAAAAATCCCCGCGGGGGCGGGGAAAGGCAAAGAAATGCTTAGGTCTTATTGGTTATTATGCGAAAAACTTGGCCAGTACCAGCAGAGAGAGCGAAACGTTAATCGCGCCGCCGATACGGGTAGCAATCTGGGCAAACGGCATCAGCGACATGCGGTTGCCGGCGGTAAGAATAGCGACGTCACCGGTGCCGCCCTGCCCGCTCTGGCAGCATGAGACAATCGCCACATCAATGGGGTGCATGCCAATTTTCTTGCCGACGAAGAAGCCGGTCGCCACCAGCGCGCAGACGGTGCTGACAATCACCACCAGATTCTGCAGGGTGAAAGCGTTCACCAGCTCCTGCCACGGAGTGATGGCCACGCCGACGGCAAACAGAATCGGATAGGTCACTGCGGTGCGGAAAAATTTATATACGACCTGCGAGCCTTCCTGAATGCGTGGCGACACGCCGTGCGCCAGCTTCACCGCCACGGCGGCAAACAACATGCCGACCGGCGCAGGCAAGCCAATCATGCGATGCAGCAACATCCCCACCATGTACAGCAAAATAGCCAACAAAGCGCCGCAGGCAATGGTACTGACATCCACCTTGCCGCTGATTTTATCCACGGCGGCCATATCGCTGTCACCCTGTTTGCTTGGCATCAGGCTGCCTTCGCCGGTCAGGTGCGGATAGCGTTTGCCGAGCTGGTTGAGCAGGCCGGCAAGGATAATGGCTGTCAGGCTGCCGAGCATGACGATCGGCAGAATACGGCCCAGTGCCACACCCTGATCCATATGCAGGATTGCCGCGTACCCCATCGACAGCGGTATAGCCCCTTCGCCGACGCCGCCGGCCATGATCGGCAGGATCAGGAAGAAGAAGATCTGGAACGGTTCCAACCCAAGCGTCATACCGACCGCCATACCCACCAACATGCCGACAACCTCACCGCACAGCATGGGCGCGAAGATCCGCAAGAAACCCTGAATCAGCACCTGACGGTTCATGCTCATAATACTGCCGACGATAATGCAGCAGATATAGAGATAAAGAATATTGGTCGATTTATAGAATTTGGTGGTCGATTCCACCACTACGTCCGGCAGCAAACCGTAATGCACCAATGCGGAAGGAATAAAGGTGGCGCAGATCGCCGCTGCCCCCATTTTGCCGATCAGCGGCAGGCGTTTGCCAAACTCGCCGCAGGCAAAGCCGAAGAAAGCCAACGTGGCGACCATCACCACGATATCGCTCGGTAATTTCCCTTCCAGGCAATCCAGTAAAATAAGTACGCCGGCCAGAATAAAGAACGGTAACGGAATAATCCCTACTTTGTAATTGTCCAGTATATGCCACCATTTTTCTCTCAGCGGTATTTCAGCCGTTTTGTCTTTGGCGACGAGGTAAGAATCATCTGTTGTGCTCATAATCTGGCCTCTTATTAGTTTGTTCGGCCATCATAGAGAAATGCACGGATTACCTGTTGTGATTTTGTTCAAAATTAAAAAGGGTTTTTAATGGTGGTTATGGTTTCTATGGTGTTAATCAGGATTATGTAAAATATTGCGCGGTTTTAATGGTGTTAATGCTATTTTTATTTAAAATTTATCCGTTTTATCGCAGCCGTTGAATAGCGATACCTGACAAGTATAATCCCGTGTCTGCGATCACAACTTGATCGGTCGCAATATTACATTAATCCTGACTCATGATAGGGTAAGCGCTCAGGATTTCTCACGGTGAACCCCGGCCATGCGCGTAAAACTCTCATTTCAAATCAAGCTGTTCCTGTGCCTGGTCGCCTTCTCCTGTCTGCTGCTGACGCTGATTGGCGCCTATACCTATCATCAGTTGGATGCGCAGCTGCACCGTGACCTTGGGGCGCGGGCGCAAGTACAGGCGCGAGAGATTGCTTTGATCCCCTCTCTGGTCAGCGCCGTGGAAAAAAACGACCCTGGGCAAATCGCTGCGCTGATGAAAAAAATACGCAACAGCAGCGATGCCAGTTATATTGTCATCGGCGATAATCGCGCCAGGCATCTTTACCATTCTGAATACGCCGATCGCTTCGGCACGCCGATGGTCGGCGGCGATAATAAAGAAGTCTTGGAAGGGAAAAGCATTATTTCGATCCGCAAAGGCGGCATCGGCATTTCATTGCGCAGCAAAGCGCCGATACTGGATGAAAATAATCATGTCATCGGCATTGTTTCGGTTGGCTATCTGAAGTCACATATCGACAATTTGAATGCCAGAACCCTGACGCAGATCGTGGGTTCCATTGTGCTGTTGTTAATCGCCCTGTTTATTTTTTCCTGGCTGCTCTCTAAAAATTTAAAACGCCAAATGTTCTGGCTTGAGCCCAAAGAAATTGCGTTGCTGGTGCGCCAGCAGAAAGCCCTGCTGGAAGCGATCTACGAAGGCGTTATTGCCGTCGATCCTCAGTTGCGGATCATCACCATCAACCACGCGGCACGCGAACTGCTGGATCTGCGGCAACCCGCCAACACCCTGATGGGCCGCGAAATCGGCGAAGTGATCCAGTCGCAGCCGGACTTCTTCGGGGCGTCGCAACTGGGGCATGACACTCACGATGAAGTGTGTCGCTTCAACCACGTGCGGGTGATCGCCAGCCGGGTACGCATCATGCAAGAAGATGTGCTGCAAGGCTGGGTGATCAGTTTCCGCGACAAAAATGACATCAATACCCTGAGCAGCCAGCTAAGCCAGGTAAAGCGCTACGCCGACAACCTGCGCATTATGCGCCATGAACAACTGAACTGGACCGCCACCCTCGCCGGGCTGCTGCATATGCAGCGTTACGACGAGGCAATCCGTTATGTAGAAGCTCAGTCGGAAGGCGCACAGGAGATCCTCGATTTCATCTCTCAGCGCTTCAGTTCGGCCGCGTTGTGCGGCTTGCTGTTGGGCAAATACTCCAGCGCGAAGGAAAAAGGCGTCGAATTGCGCTTTGATCCCGCCTGCCAACTGCGGCAGATCCCGGCGGCGCTGAACGAAACCGAACTGATGTCGATCATCGGTAATTTGCTGGATAATGCGGTAGAGGCTACGCTGCATTGCGATGCGCCGCACGAAGCGGTAGAACTCTATATCAGCGACAGCAGCAATGAGCTGGTGATTGAAGTGGCCGATCGCGGCACCGGCATTGCGGCAGAGGTGCGCGATACGCTGTTTGAACAGGGCGTCACCACCAAAGATGACAAAGGCGACCACGGTATCGGCCTGCATCTGGTCGCCAGCCATGTAGCGCAGGCGCACGGCAACATAGAAGTATCGGACAACGATCCGCACGGCACCATATTTTCCTTATTTATCCCCTATGAATTTCGAGCCGCAAGCAACAATGCTGAAGTTTGAAAGACGACGGATAGAGACCTAAAAACCTTATAACAGTCTTGAGCACCCGATTATGCAACACGAAGCACTGGACGTTTTGATCGTGGAAGATGAGCCACAGCTGGCGACGCTGCACGCAGAGTTCATCGAGCAGAACTTTGCTCTGCGGGTTGTGGCTTATGCCGCCACGCTGGCCGAAGCCAGGGCCAAAGTCAACGCGCATCAGCCACGGCTGATCCTGCTGGATAACTTTCTGCCGGACGGTCAGGGCATTGAACTGATGGAAGAACCGGCGGTGAAAAACCCCGGGTGTTCAGTGATCTTTATTACCGCCGCCAGCGATATGAATACCTGCAGCCAGGCGATCCGCAACGGTGCCTTCGATTACATCATCAAACCGGTGTCCTACAAGCGGCTGCGTAACTCGCTGGAGCGTTTTATGCAGTTTGTGCAAACCCAGCGCAGCTTCAAAGTCATAGACCAGAGCAGCGTCGACGCGCTGTATAACCTGCAATCCAAACAGTTTTCCAGCGAACCGAGCGCCAAAGGCATTGAAGCCAATACGCTGGAACTGGTACAGGCACTGTTTATCAACCGGCCGGAGATCGCGCACGCGGTGGAAGATGTCGTCGAGCAGGTCGGCATCAGCAAAACCACCGCCCGACGTTACCTGGAATACTGCGTCGCCAGCCAATTCGTGCGCGTGGAGATGATGTACGGCAATATCGGCCATCCGCGCCGCCTGTATCGCAAAGCTTAAGCTGCAATATAGTTGTCATATTAGAGGCATATACTGCTTGCGACGATATCCCCTCGATATCGGCACCTGTCGTTGAATACTGATGAAATACTGATGACTTTTACCCGGCCTCTGGTCGGGTTTTTTATTGTCTGGACGACAGCCTGAAGGGGAAATAAAACGGGATTTCCTTGCCATTATTACTGTGAAATATCAACTTTCAGCGAGAAATATAATTCAGAAACATCCTAGCAATAATTGAACGTGGGCCAAGCTACCATAACTAATCGACAGGCCGATGTAAACCGCCAACATTCTCATTCCGGGACATTGAGGGTTGTCTCAGATCTTCACTGTGTTAGGGTATAGGCGATTATTATTTTCTATTAGGACGTTTTTATCGTTTGATAATTCATCAGAGGAAACAGCAAATTGCATGGCAATTAAACTCGAAGTAAAGAACCTGTATAAGATATTTGGCGAACATCCGGAACGAGCGTTCAAACTGATTGAGAAAGGTCTGACAAAAGACCAACTGCTTGAAAAAACCGGATTATCGCTTGGCGTGAAAGACGCCTCTCTGGCCATTGAAGAAGGCGAGATATTTGTCATCATGGGGCTTTCCGGTTCTGGAAAATCCACCCTGGTACGCCTTCTCAATCGTCTGATAGAACCCACTCGCGGGCAGGTGTTGATTGACGGCGAGGATATTTCGAAAATATCCGACAGTGCGCTGCGCACCGTCCGCCGAAATAAGATCAGCATGGTGTTCCAGTCATTCGCCTTAATGCCGCATATGAACGTATTGAATAATACCGCCTTCGGCATGGAATTAGCCGGAATACCGCCACAGGAGCGTCAGGAAAAAGCCCTGGAAGCCCTGCGGCAGGTCGGGCTGGAGAATTATGCGCATTCCTATCCCGATGAGCTTTCCGGCGGGATGCGCCAGCGTGTAGGATTAGCCCGCGCCATGGCCAATAATCCGGACATATTATTGATGGATGAAGCCTTCTCGGCGCTGGACCCCTTAATCCGCACCGAAATGCAAGATGAACTGGTCAAATTACAGGCCCGACATCAGCGCACCATCGTGTTTATTTCCCACGATTTGGATGAAGCGATGCGTATTGGCGATCGCATTGCGATTATGCAAGGTGGCGAGGTCATTCAGGTCGGTACGCCGGAGGAAATATTAAATAATCCGGCCAACGATTATGTCCGCACCTTCTTCCGCGGCGTAGATATCAGCCACGTGTTCAGCGCAAAGGATATCGCCAAACGCCGCCCGGTTGCCCTGATTCGTAAAACCCCCGGTTTTGGTCCGCGCTCGGCGTTGCAACTGCTGCGCGATGAAGACCGCGATTATGGTTATGTTGTTGAACGCGGAAAGAAATTTATCGGCGTGGTGTCGGTAGATTCGCTCAAACAGGCGCTGGCCGCCAACCTGACACTGGATGACGCCCTGTTGGACGCCCCAGCCCCGGTACCGGCGGATATGCCGCTGAGCGAACTGATTTCCCTGGTTGCCCAGGCACCCTGCGCGGTGCCGGTAGTCTGCGAAGAAAATAACTATATCGGAATTATTTCCAAGGCCATGCTGCTGCAGGCCTTAGATAAAGAGGGCCCAGCGAATGAGTGATACGACACAGGATCCATGGGCCACCGCGCCTGCCGACCCCAGCGCCGCACCGGCGACTGATGCCGCCGCTTCCGCAGCTCCTGCTGATGGCGCGGGCGATGCCTGGTCCAGCGCACCGCCACCGGCAGCACACGACGCAGCCAATCAGGCCGCTCAGGGTTCTGACTGGCTTAACAGCGCACCGGCTCAGCCGGAGCATTTCAATCTGCTCGATCCGTTCCACAAGGCCTGGGTGCCGTTCGATTCCTGGGTGACTCAAGGTATCGACTGGCTGGTTCTGCACTTCCGCCCGCTGTTTCAGGGGATACGCGTGCCGGTCGACTTTATTCTCAGCGGCTTTCAGCAGTTACTGCTCGGTATGCCGGCACCGATCGCCATTCTGGTGTTTTCACTGATCGCCTGGCAGATCTCCAGCCTCAGCATGGGTGCCGCTACCTTGGTGTCCCTGATTGCGATAGGGGCGATTGGCGCTTGGTCGCAGGCTATGGTAACGCTGGCGCTGGTACTGACCGCCCTGTTCTTTTGCATTGTCATCGGATTGCCTCTTGGCATTTGGCTGGCGCGCAGCAGACATGCCGCCAAGATCATACGCCCGTTGCTCGACGCCATGCAGACCACGCCGGCGTTCGTTTATCTGGTGCCGATCGTCATGCTGTTCGGCATCGGCAACGTGCCGGGGGTGGTGGTCACCATTATCTTCGCGCTGCCGCCGATCGTGCGTCTGACCATTCTCGGCATCAAACAGGTGCCGGAAGATCTGATAGAGGCTGCCGAGTCCTTCGGTTCCAGCCCGCGTCAGTTGCTGTTCAAAGTGCAGTTGCCGCTGGCGATGCCGACCATCATGGCCGGCGTTAACCAGACCCTGATGCTGGCACTGTCGATGGTGGTCATCGCCTCGATGATCGCCGTCGGCGGTCTGGGACAGATGGTGCTGCGCGGCATCGGCCGGCTGGATATGGGGCTGGCCGCCGTGGGCGGTGTCGGCATCGTGATCCTGGCGATTATTCTCGATCGTCTAACCCAGTCGCTGGGGCGCGATCGCCGCAGCAAAGGCATGGGCCGCTGGTACGCTCATGGCCCGATCGGGCTGCTTACCCGCCCCTTCATCAAAAAGCCTTAATGCCCTGCCCCCGGCGAACCGTCGGGGGAGCTGGCCGCTCCATAAAACCGAAGGAAACACTATGCGCTCGACAAGAATTTGGGCTGTTGCCCTGACTTCATTGCTAAGCACACAGGCGTTCGCCGCCGAACTTCCCGGCAAAGGCGTCACGGTTAAACCGCTGCAAAGCACACTCGCGGAAGAAAGTTTTCAGACTGAGCTGGTCAACCGCGCGTTGGTAAAACTGGGCTACGACGTCCAGCCCACCGGCGAGGTGGATTACAACGTCGCCTATACCTCCATCGCCTCCGGCGACGCCACCTACATGGCGGTGAACTGGGATCCGCTGCAAACCGATATGTACAACAGCGCTGGCGGCGACAAGAAATTTTATCGCCAGGGCGCTTATATCACCAATGCGGCACAGGGGTATTTGATCGATAAAAAAACCGCCGACAAATACCACATCAGCGATATTTCCCAGTTGAAAGATCCCAAGCTGGCAAAGCTGTTTGACGCCGATGGCGACGGCAAGGCCGATCTGGCCGGCTGTGAACCGGGCTGGGTGTGCGACAGCGTGATTGACACCCATATCAAGGCCTACGGGCTCAGCGGTACCGTGACCCAAAATCAGGGCAACTACTCCGCCATCATCGCCGACACCCTGACCCGCTATAAGCAGGGTAAACCGGTGCTGTACTTTACCTGGACACCTTACTGGGTCAGCGACGAACTGGTGCCCGGCCGTGACGTTGTCTGGCTGACCGTTCCGTTCTCCGCCAGCCCGGGGTCATTGAAAGACAGTAACACCGCGTTGCCAAACGGCAAGAACTACGGTTTCGCCGTCAATAACGAACACATCGTCGCCAACAAACAGTGGGCACAGGCCAACCCGGCCGCCGCCAAATTGTTCGCCATCATGAAATTGCCGCTGGCGGACGTGAACGCGCAAAACCTGCGCATGCACAACGGCGAGAACGGCGCGGACGATATACAGCGCCACGTAGACGGCTGGATTAAAGCCCATCAGGCCACTTTTGACGGCTGGGTAAACACCGCTGCCGCGGCAGCGAAATAATCCCGATTTCACAACATAAAAAAGGTATTTCACTATGCGCACTACAGGAATCTGGGCGGTTGCCCTTACGACACTGATTGGCTCGCAGGCGGTTTTCGCCGCTGACTTACCGGGAAAAGGCGTAACGGTACAGCCGGTACAAAGCACCATTTCTGAAGAAACCTTCCAGACGCAACTGGTCAGCAAGGCGTTGGAAAAACTGGGCTATGACGTTAAAGACACCCGTGAAGTGGATTATAACGTCGCCTACACTTCTATTGCCTCCGGCGACGCCACCTTCCTCGCGGTGAACTGGGATCCGCTGCACGCCGATCAGTACAAGGCCGCCGGTGGCGATGCCAAGTTCTATCGTGAAGGGGTATACGTCAACGGCGCGGCGCAGGGTTACCTGATCGACAAGAAAACCGCCGATAAATACCACATTACCAACGTCGAACAGCTGAAAGATCCGAAGATCGCCAAGTTGTTTGACACCAACGGCGACGGCAAGGCGGATCTGACCGGCTGTACGCCGGGCTGGGGTTGCGAGGCGGTGATTAACCACCATATCGAGGCTTATGGCCTGAGCAAAACCGTCGAGCACAACCAGGGCAATTACGCGGCGATGATCGCCGACACCATAACCCGCTACAAAGAAGGCAAACCGATACTCTACTACACCTGGACACCGTACTGGGTAAGCGACGTGTTGGTGCCGGGGCGTGACGTGGTTTGGCTGCAAGTGCCGTTCTCTTCCCTGCCGGGCGAGCAGAAAAATGTGGATACCAAGCTGCCGAACGGTGCCAACTATGGTTTCCCGGTGAACACCATGCGCATCGCCGCCAACAAAAAATGGGCGGAAGCCAACCCGGCGGCGGCCAAGCTGTTCGCCATTATGAAGCTGCCGATTGCCGACGTGAATGCGCAAAACCTGCGTATGCATGAAGGCCAGGCGTCCGACGCCGATATCCAAAACCATGTCAACGGCTGGATCAAGGCGCACCAGGCGACCTTCGACGGTTGGGTGAAAACCGCAGCCGAAGCCGCGAAGAAATAACGCCCTGCGGGGCGCAGGCCAAGGCTATTGCGCCCCCTATTGCGTCAGTTCAATCCCGCTGAACTGCAAAAAGCGTTCGGCGGTCCTCGATAGCTGCTGCGGCCATACGCAATACACCTGCCGCCGCGGGCCATCCTCAATCGGGATCGACACCAGCGCACTCAGACGCTGCGCCGTCGAGATCGGCACAATGCCCGCCGCCAATCCGCGCTGTACCAGATTCTCCAGCCATTCAATATGATCGATTTCAAAACTGATATGCCGCTTGATACCTGCAGCCTGAAATGCGCGGTCGGTCTGGCGCCGGGCACCGGTACCGCTGTAAAAATCCACCAGCGGCACTTCCGACAGGGTTTGCAGATTGACCCGCTGGCGGCTGGCCAAAGGATGTTGCGCTGCCACCAGCGCCACCAGAGGCTCATCGGTCAACTGACGATGGGATACCGGCAGCATATCGATATCCCCCGGCCAGATCCCGACAAACGCCACATCGGTCTTCTGTTGGCGGACATCCTCGAGCAGTTCCTCACTCATGCCCACGTATAACCTGATGTTAACCGCCGGATAGTGGCGATGAAACTTGCTCAGTTTTTCGGTCAGATCAATCGCGTTTATGGTGGAGATGGTTCCGATGGTCAAGGTACCGGAAATCGTGCCGTTGGCCGCCAGCACTTCTTCCACCAGCGATTGTTTAGCCGCCAACAGCCGCTGCGCAGGCAGAATAAACGCCTGTCCGGCGCTGGTCAGCCTGACCCGACGCGAGGTACGTTCAAACAATGCGCAGCCCAGCTCTTCCTCCAGTTTGGCAATTTGATGGCTGAGAGCCGACTGTACCGTGTGGCAACGTTGCGCCGCACGGGTAAAGCTCTGCTCTTCGGCTACCGCCAGTGCAAAGCGGATCTGTTTCAGGTTCATGTCATCTATCGCAAAATGAGATTAATCAAATGAAAATTATACATTGGTTTCATGTGCTGTCCTGCCCGATACTTCGCATCACTTCTTCTTGTGACTAAGCCCTCATGAATCAACAAAATCCACATCCGGGCCTCAGCCCGGCGCTGATTGTCCTGATCGCCATCGCCACCGGCCTGGCCGTCGCCAGTAATTATTATGCGCAGCCGTTGCTGGAAACCATTGCCAAGAACTTTGCGCTGTCGGTCAATCAGGCCGGTTTTATCGTCACCGCCGCTCAGTTGGGTTACGCCGTTGGCTTGCTGCTGCTGGTCCCGCTCGGCGACATGTTTGAACGGCGCAGGTTAATCGTCTTCATGACGCTGCTGGCGGCCGGCGGCATGTTGATAACCGCCAGTTCAACCACCTTAGCGATGATGATCCTCGGTACCGCGCTTACCGGCTTGTTCTCGGTGGTGGCGCAAATACTGGTCCCGCTGGCAGCCACCCTGGCGCATCCGGAAAAACGCGGCAAAACCGTCGGCATCATCATGAGCGGCCTGCTGCTCGGCATCCTGTTGGCACGCACCGTCGCCGGGGCGCTGGCGTCGATCGGCGGCTGGCGCACCATTTATTGGGTAGCCAGCGGGCTGATGATCCTGATGGCTCTGATCCTGTGGCGCGCACTGCCGCGTTACAAACTGCATTCGGGCCTGAATTATCCCCAGTTGCTGAAATCGATCTTTACCCTGTTTTACGGCACGCCGCTGCTGCGTACCCGCGCCGCGATTGGCGCGCTGTCATTCGCCAACTTCAGCGTGCTGTGGACTTCGATGGCCTTCCTGCTGGCTGCGCCGCCGTTTGGTTATTCCGAAGGGGTGATCGGCCTGTTCGGCCTGGTGGGTGCCGCCGGTGCGCTGGCCGCCTCCCGTGCCGGACATCTGGCGGACAAGGGTAAAGCCGGGGTGACCACGACCCTGGGCCTGCTGCTGCTGCTGCTGTCGTGGATCCCCATCGCTTTCGCTACACAATCGCTGTGGGCGCTGATCGCCGGCATTCTGATCCTCGATCTGGCGGTGCAAGCCGTGCACGTCACCAACCAGAGCGTGATGTACCGTATTATGCCGGAAGCGCGTAACCGTCTGACTGCCGGCTATATGACCAGCTATTTTATCGGCGGCGCACTCGGCTCGCTGTTGTCCGCTTCGGCCTATCAGCACGCAGGGTGGCCGGGCGTCGCCGCCACGGGAGGCGTTTTGTGCGTGCTGAATCTGCTGGTCTGGTGGCGCGGCAAACATCACGACCCACAGGGACCGGCAGCAATCTAATTAGCACGCGAATAGTAATAGTAGAAATTTATTAGCGCCGCAGGGTATAAACGTTACTCACTCTCTGGTAATGTTCTGGGCATAAACTATTGATGTCCTATATACCCTGCGATCAGAACAAAACATGCATAGCCAAACTGCAGAAAACGTCAATTCCCCTTCTGCCTTCTTCGACGGCATCGCCGACAGGTTAGCCGCCATCATCGGCTTTATGACGGCGGCTTTTGCCTTCGGTCGTAGCGTCGGCATGTCGCTGCGAGTTTCTGCCCATCTGGTATCCAGCTCCCCGGTAATCACGCCCCCATCAGCCGGATTGTGGTCAATGGAGGCCGATTTTATCGCGCCGTGCCTATGTTTTTATCGCAGCAAAAACATCCTTTTTTCTACGCGGATCGGCGTGGAGATCTTTGGTATATCATTAAAATCACTTATGATTTTCAGACGGAATAACCGGTGATTTTGTGTGCCATATCACACTGAAGCTTTTTTCAGGCGTGAGTCATTTACAAAAAACTGACAAATGACACGAATAGCTAAATTATTCACTCTGCTGAACATTTACATTATTAATCACTATCGTTACTATCTCGAACGAAATTAATGAGGCCCTAAATTATGGAAAGCTCGTTTACTCCCATTGAACAAATGCTTAATTTTCGTGCAAAACGTCAGAAGGATTTCCCTTATCAGGAAATTCTGCTGACCCGGCTGTGCATGCACATGCAAGGTAAGCTGCTGGAAAATCGCAATAAAATGCTCAAGGCACAAGGGATTAACGAAACATTGTTTATGGCGCTGATTACCCTGGATGCGCAGGAAAATCACAGCATTCAGCCTTCTGAGCTAAGCTCTGCTCTGGGTTCTTCGCGCACCAATGCTACGCGTATTGCCGATGAGCTGGAAAAGCGCGGCTGGATTGAGCGCCGGGAAAGCGACCATGACCGCCGCTGCCTGCATCTGCATATGACGCCCCAGGGCGAAGAATTTCTCAGTCAACTGCTGCCACCGCAGCACAAATGTCTGCATTTCCTGTGGTCCACGCTGAACAATGATGAACAGCAACAGCTTGAAAAGCTGACGCGCAAACTATTGGCACGTCTGGATCAAATGGAAATCACAGAACAGTTATCCTAATTCACAATTTCTGTTCAGGTACTTACTTATGCGATCCCCATTTAACTGGAGGCTCACCCCGCTGTTCGCGGTATTACTGCTGGCCGGGTGTGCGTCTACCGATAATATTGCCCCGCAATCCACGCTGATGGACTCTCAGAGCCTGCAGCTGTCGCAGCCGAAAGTCAGCTCGCTGAACGTCAGCCCGCAGTGGTGGCGTGCGCTTAACGATCCGCAGCTTGATGCCCTGATGACCCGAACGCTGCAGAGCTCGCCGACGCTGCGCCAGGCCGCTGCCCGCGTGCGTGAAGCTCAAAGCGTCATGGGCCAGGCTAATGCGGCCAACGGCCCGAATCTGGATCTGAACGCCAGTACTGAACGTCAACGCGTGCCGCAAAACGTCAATATGGGGTTGGGGTATCCGCATAAGCCAATCTATGAGAGCTCCAACTCGCTGGGGCTGAACCTGGCCTACGAATTTGACTGGTGGGGCAAGTACCGCAACCAGGTCAACGCCGCCAAGGCCCAGGTCGATGCGGCCCGCGCCGAGCAGGAACAGGCGGCACTAACGCTGACCAGCTCCGTGGCCTCCTCCTATTACCAGTTACAGAGTAACTTCGCGCTGGAAAAACTGCTGCAGCAGGAAGTGGACAACAACCAACGTCTGACAGAGCTACGCCAGCGGCAATATAAAGCCGGCATCACCGGTATTGATATTCCGCAACAAACCGAGGCGCAGGCCGACAGCGCCAAGCAACAGATCCTGCAGTTGCAGTCGCAAATTGAACAGCTGAAACACCAGTTGGCGGCCCTCGCCGGCCAAGGCCCGAGCGCCATGCAAAACCTGCGTCCGGTGGCGCTGCCCGCCAATACGCTGATGGCGCCAAAAGGCGAACTGACCGCCGATCTGCTGGGGAAACGTCCGGATATCGCCGCCCAGCGTCAATTGGTGGAATCCTACAACCAGCGCGTCAGCGCCGCGCGTAAAGAGTTTTACCCCAGTCTGACCATTTCAGCCTTTTCCGGTCTGACCACCACCAATACCAGTGGCACCAGCCCGAATCTGTTTGAAGCGGCCAGCCAGGCCTGGAACGTGATGCCGGCGATTTCGCTGCCGATCTTCCACGCCGGTGCGCTGCGCAGCAAGCTGGGTGAGGAATCCGCGCTGTATGACGAAGCCGTGGAATCCTATAACCAAACCATCCTGAATGCCGTGCAGGAAACCGCCGATGCCATCACCGTCCAGCAAAGTACTGCGCAACAGCAGCTGCAGGCGGCATCCGCGTCCCAATCGATGCAGCAGGTGTACCGAGTCGCAAACGCACGATACCAGGCAGGGATTATCGGGCGCGACGAACTGTTGACCAGCCAGACGCAGCTCTTGCAGCAGCAACAGGCGGAACTGACAGCCAGCAGCAACTTGTTGCAGGCGAAGATAGGACTGATCCGCGCGCTGGGCGGAGGCTATCAAGCCCCGGCCATAGCGGATTCAAAAGCATAATAAAATAGAGAGCTTGGAGAACACCATGAGCGCAAGCGCGGAGACTCAAAACCCGCAGCAGCCGAGCGGCAAAAAGAAGCAGCGCAAGTTTTGGCTGCTGTTGCTGACGGTTATTTTCATTGTTATTGGGGTGGCTTATTTAGTGTATTGGTTCCTGGTATTGCGTCATCACCAGGAAACCGATGATGCCTATGTATCCGGCAACCAGGTGCAGATCATGGCGCAGGTGAACGGCAGCGTAAACAGCGTCAATTTCGATAACACCGACTATGTCAGACAAGGTGATGTTCTGTTGACGCTCGATCCGACCGATGCCGAACAGGCGTTGGAGCGCGCCAAGACCAGCCTGGCCAACAGCGTGCGCCAAACCCACCAGCTGATCATCAACAGCAAGCAGTATCAGGCCAATATTGCCCTGCGCAAATCTGACCTGAGCAAGGCGGAGAACGACCTCAAACGCCGCGTGGTGTTGGGCAGCGTTGATGCCATCGGGCGCGAAGAGCTGCAACACGCGCGCGATGCCGTCGACAGCGCCAAAGCGGCGCTGGAAGTGGCGGTACAGCAATATAACGCCAATCAGGCGATGGTGCTGGATACCCCGCTGGAGAAACAGCCGGCAATTCAGCAGTCTGCCGCGCAGATGCGCGATGCCTGGCTGGCGTTGCAACGGACTAAAATCATCAGCCCGATCACCGGTTATGTTTCCCGCCGCAGCGTACAGGTTGGCGCGCAAATCGCCGCCGGTTCCCCGCTGATGGCGGTGGTGCCAGCCGATCACATCTGGGTTGACGCCAACTTCAAAGAAACCCAGATCGCCAATATGCGCATCGGCCAATCGGCAAGCGTAGTCAGCGATATTTACGGTGATGACGTGGTGTACACCGGCAAAGTCGTCGGCATCGATATGGGCACCGGCAGCGCCTTCTCGCTGCTGCCTGCACAGAACGCCACCGGTAACTGGATCAAAGTGGTTCAGCGTTTGCCGGTTCGCATCGAGTTGGATGCCAAACAGATCGCCGATCATCCGCTGCGCATTGGCCTGTCGACGCAGGTGAAAGTGGATACCACCAATCTGGATGGCCGCGTGCTGTCTGACGTGGTGCGTGACAAGCCGCTGTACCAGACCAACGCACTGGCGTTGAATCTGGCGCCGGTTGATCAAATGATCGCCGACGTGATCCATGCGAATGCCGGCTAAGCGCGCGGGAGGCTACCTTGGCACAGAAACCGCTTGAAGGCGCACAGTTAGCCTGGATGACGGTCGCGCTCGCCATGGCGACCTTCATGCAGGTACTGGACTCGACCATCGCCAACGTGGCGATCCCGACCATCGCCGGTAACCTCGGGTCATCCAACTCGCAGGGGACCTGGGTGATCACCTCGTTTGGGGTGGCGAATGCCATCTCCATTCCGATCACCGGCTGGTTGGCCAAGCGCATCGGTGAAGTGCGCCTGTTCCTTTGGTCCACGGCGCTGTTCGCTCTCGCTTCCTGGCTGTGCGGCATTTCCAACAGCCTGGGCATGCTGATCTTCTTCCGCGTGATCCAAGGGTTGGTGGCGGGGCCGTTGATCCCACTGTCGCAAAGCCTGTTGCTGAATAACTATCCCCCCGCCAAGCGATCGATGGCCCTGGCGCTCTGGTCGATGACGGTGATCGTGGCGCCGATATTCGGGCCGATCCTCGGTGGGTATATCAGCGATAACTATCACTGGGGCTGGATCTTCTTCATCAACATTCCAATTGGTCTGTTCGTGATCCTGGTGGCGATGGCGACGCTGAAAGGCAGAGAAACCAAAACCGAGATCAAACCGATCGACACCGTCGGTCTGGTGTTGCTGATTGTCGGGATCGGTTCGCTGCAGGTGATGCTCGATCAGGGTAAAGAGCTTGACTGGTTCAACTCGACGGAGATTATCGTCCTGACGGTCGTCGCCGTGGTGGCACTGGTATTCCTGGTGGTGTGGGAGCTGACGGATGAGCACCCGGTGGTAGATTTGTCGCTGTTCAAATCGCGCAATTTTACCATCGGCTGTTTGTGCATCAGCCTGGCCTACATGCTGTACTTCGGCTCTATCGTGCTGTTGCCGCAGCTGTTGCAGGAGGTATATGGCTATACCGCCACCTGGGCCGGCCTGGCTTCGGCACCTATCGGGCTGTTACCTGTGTTGCTGTCACCGATTATCGGTAAATTCGGTAACCGGCTCGACATGCGGCGACTGGTGACCTTCAGCTTCGTTATGTATGCCGTGTGCTTCTATTGGCGCGCCTATACGTTTGAACCGGGAATGGATTTTGGCGCTTCGGCTTGGCCGCAGTTTGTTCAAGGTTTCGCCATCGCCTGTTTCTTTATGCCACTGATCACCATTACGCTGTCCGGCCTGCCGCCGGAGCGCATGGCGGCGGCATCGAGCCTGTCGAACTTTACCCGTACGCTGGCGGGTTCAATCGGCACCTCGATTACCACCACGCTGTGGACCCAGCGCGAGTCGCAGCACCACTCGCAACTGGCGGAGTTTGTAAACCCTTACAACCCGCAGTCGCAGGAGATGTACCGGCAGCTGGAACAGGTTGGTATGAGCAAACAGCAGGCCTCGGCTTATATTGCCAACGAGATCACCGCGCAGGGGCTGATTATCTCTGCCAATGAGATCTTCTGGCTGGCGGCGGGGGTGTTCCTGGTCCTGCTGGCATTGGTCTGGGTGGCGAAACCGCCGTTCAGCTCCGGTGGCGGCGGCGGCGGCGCTCACTGAATCTCACCAAACAAAACGGGCGCCCTTCTGAGGCGCCCGTTCTTTATAATATTCCCGATGATACCCTGAGAATGGCAAGTTGCCGCCCATAGCACGGCGGCTTCAAAGGTTCCGGTTGTCTAACCGTTACGCCTGATTCTGACGCCACCAGTCAGCCAGCAAAATGCCGGTTGCGACCGATACGTTCAGGCTTTCCACCTTGCCGGTACCCCCGATGGACACGCTCATATCGCCTTGCTGCCACGCACTGTCGCTCAGGCCGTCACGCTCCTGGCCCAGCACCAACACCATTTTGGCCGGCAGTTTGGCTTGCGCCAACGGCGTGCCTTTGTGGCTTGAGGTGGTGACGATGGTGTAACCCGCTTTGCGGAAGGTATCCAGCACCGACAGGAAGTCATCGGCGTTAATCGCCTTGATGTGCTCCGCGCCGCCTTCGGCAGTACGCACCGCCGCACCGGATTCCAGCACCGCCGGATCCTGCAACAGCACACCGTTCACGCCAAAGTGGGCGCAAGAACGGACGATAGCGCCCAGGTTGTGCGGGTTGCCCACTTCTTCCAGCGCCAGCACGCAATCTTTCGCCGGGGCTTCTTTCAGATAGGTTTGCGCATCCAGACCCTGACGCTTTTTGATCAGGAAACACACGCCGCCGTGGTGTTCGGTGCCGGACGCTTTCGCCAGCTCTTCTTCATCCACCACGTGGTAAGCTTTGCGGTTAGCCGCCATCCAGCGCAGCGCTTCACGGAAACGCGGCGTAACGGACTGCACGAACCAGGCGCGGACAATGGCGTCCGGACGGCTGGCGAACAGAGCCTGGCAGGCATTCTCACCGTAGACGCGGGTTTCTTCCGCGCGCTGACGGCGCAACTGCTCTGGATCGATAAAGCTTTTGCCACTGATGCCACCGTGATCGAACGCCGGCTCTTCTTCCGGGGCACGTGACACGGTTTTCCACGGCGAATCATAACCGCCACGGTCTTCAGTATGCGCCGGACGGCGAGGACGATCGCTTTCATTGCGGCGAGAATCGGAGCCACGGCGATCATTATTGCCACGCGGCTTGTCCTGACCGGTACGGCCCGAGCGCGCACCGTCAGCCGGACGGCCTTTGCCGGCCGGACGTTTATTCTTGTTACGGTCGTCGCTGCTGTCGTCGTCACTGCGGACGTACATCACTTTAACTTTACCGTTTTTGCCACTAAATGAATCGTTCATTGTCTTCTCCACCAACGCGCAGGGCGCGAAGATTACCTGATGTTGGGGTGCTAAGCCACCTACTTGCGCTAAAAGCTAGCAACTATCGTATCCATTGAACAAACCTCTTTGTTCAATGCCCCGTTTTTACCGATAATAACCAGCATTAAAGATACAACTCCGCAACCTGACTGCGGCGTGGAATGCTTTCTCAGTCTCCGAGGTAAACATGAATACAGTCTGTGCAGTTTGCAATGCCACCAACCGCGTACCTGAAGAACGAGTGTCGGACGGCGCGAAATGCGGCCGCTGCGGCCACCCGTTATTTGACGGCGAGGTGATCAATGCCACCGCAGCCACGCTGGACCAATTGCTGCAGGATGACTTGCCGGTAGTCGTCGATTTCTGGGCGCCGTGGTGCGGCCCCTGCGTCAACTTTGCGCCCGTCTTCGAAGACGTTGCCGAAGAGCGTGCCGGCAAAGTACGCTTCGTGAAGGTGAACACCGAAGCGGAACCGGAACTGAGCGCCCGCTTCCGTATCCGCAGCATTCCGACCATCATGTTGTTCCGTGAGGGCAAAATGGTCGACATGCTCAACGGCGCAATGCCGAAAACGCCGTTCGATAACTGGCTCAATGAACTAGTTTAACGCAGAAAGTATATAGCCGTCGCCTTTCAAGCTGCAGCGTTGTTAGCGGCAACTTGAAATTCATAAGGTATAGGCGGTGTTGCCCATTGTGGGCGACACCGGCGCCATTCGAACTAGCCCGCGCGCTCCCGCCGGGCTTTTTTCTGCGCTACAATAGCGGTTTTCCCCAGGATATTTATGACTGACAACGCCGTACTCCGTCTGCGCCAATTTCGTTTGGAACGCTCTACCCGCCCTTTTCTGGCGCGCGGTAATCGCATACCGCGTTGCCAGGGCTGCCTGCTGCCCCATAAAAACTGCCTGTGCGACACCATCCAACCGCAGCCGGCGGCCAGCCGTTTCTGTTTGATCATGTTTGGTGCGGAACCATTGAAGCCAAGCAATACCGGTCGCCTGATAGCCGATATCCTGCCGGATACCCAAGCGTTCCTCTGGTCGCGCACCGAGATCGACCCCGAGTTGCTGAAGGCGATTAACGATCCGCAACGCCAGCCTTACGTAGTCTTCCCCGCCTCCTACGCCGCTCCTGAGAGACCGGTGTTCAGCGAACTGCCTGTCGGTGGCAAACCGCCGCTGTTTATCATGCTCGACGGAACCTGGACCGAGGCGAGCAAGATGTTCCGCAAGAGCCCGTATCTGAACGCATTCCCGGTGTTCTCACTCAACGTCACCGCCGCTTCAAATTATCAGTTGCGTGAAGCCAGCCGCACCGAGCAGCACTGTACGGCAGAAGTGGCGGCGGCGTTGTTGCAACAGGCCGGCGATACCGCCGCATCTGAGGGTTTGAACCAGCATTTTCGCTATTTCCGCCAGCAATATCTGGCCGGGAAACCTACGCGCCCGGAGGCACCGGTCACAGCAAAGCTGCCGCAAAACGCCTAGAATCAAGGGTAACGTTGCCAAAAGGAGCCGTGCATGAGCCAGCGAGGGTTAGAAGCGCTTTTACGTCCTAAATCGATTGCCGTTCTCGGCGCTTCACAACAGCCCGGCCGCGCCGGTAACCTGATGATGAGCAACTTGCTGGCCGGTGGCTTCAGCGGACCGGTAATGCCGGTTACGCCGCGTTATAAGGCCGTGTGCGGCGTGATGGCCTACCCGGACGTCGCCAGCCTGCCGCTTACGCCCGATCTGGCGATACTCTGTACCCACGCACAACGCAACCTGGCATTGATTGAGGCCCTGGGCAAACGCGGCTGTAAAACCGCCATTGTGCTCTCCTCCCCACCGGAACAGTTCGCCGAGTTGAAAGCCTGTGCGCAACGTTACTCGATGCGCCTGCTTGGGCCGAATAGCCTGGGCCTGCTGGCCCCCTGGCAAGGTCTCAACGCCAGTTTCTCACCGGTACCGATCCTCAAGGGCAAACTGGCGTTTATTTCGCAATCTGCCGCCGTCGCCAATACCATTCTCGACTGGGCCCAGCAGCGCGAGGTCGGGTTTTCCTATTTTATCGCGCTGGGTGACAGCCTGGATATTGACGTCGACGACCTGCTGGATTTTCTGGCTCGCGACAGTAAAACCAGCGCCATCTTGCTGTACCTGGAAAACATCAGCGACGCGCGTCGCTTTTTGTCTGCCTCGCGCAGCGCTTCGCGCAATAAGCCGATACTGGTGATCAAAAGCGGTCGCAGCCAACAGGCGCAACTGCTGCTCAACAGCCAGCAAGGCCTGGACGCGGCCTATGATGCCGCTATCCAGCGTGCAGGGTTATTGCGCGTTCAGGACACCCACGAACTGTTCTCAGCGGTGGAAACCCTGAGCCATATGCATCCGCTGCGCGGCGAGCGGCTGATGATCGTCAGCAACGGCGCTGCACCGGCGGCGATGGCGTTAGACGAACTGCTAGGCCGCAACGGCAAGCTGGCGCAGTTGGGGGAAGAGAGCCTGGCGCAGCTCGGCGAGGTTTTGCCGGAGTCTATTCGCGCCGGTAACCCCATAGACCTGCGTGATGATGCCACGCCGCAACGTTATCTGGCGGCGGTCAAGACGCTGCTCGACAGCCACGACTACGATGCTCTGCTGCTAATCCACGCCCCCAGTGCGGCGGCCCCGGGCACCGCCACTGCTGAACGCATTATCGATACCCTGCGCCAGCACCCGCGCGGTAAACGCATCACGCTGCTCACCAACTGGTGCGGCGAATACTCTTCGCAAGAAGCCCGGCGGTTGTTTACCGAAGCGGGTATCCCGACCTACCGCACCCCGGAAGGCGCGGTGACCGCCTTTATGCATATGGTGGAATATCGCCGTAACCAGAAACAACTGAAAGAGACCCCGGCGCTCCCGGTCGGCCTTACGGCCAACACCGCCGATGCGCACAGGTTAATCCATCAGGCGTTGACTGAAGGGGCTACACAGCTCGATACCCACGAAGTGCAATCCATTCTGCAGGCCTATGATCTGACCACCCTGCCCACCTGGATTGCCGAAGACAGTACCGAAGCGGTGCACATCGCCGAACAAATCGGTTACCCGGTAGCGCTGAAGCTGCGCTCACCGGATATTCCTCATAAATCAGAGGTTCAGGGCGTTATGCTCTACCTGCGTACCGCCACCGAAGTCCAGCGTGCGGCGGACGCTATTCTCGATCGCGTAAAACGCACCTATCCGCAGGCCCGCATTCACGGCCTGCTGGTGCAAAGCATGGCCAACCGTGCCGGAGCGCAAGAACTGCGTATTGCAGTAGAGCAGGATGCTATTTTTGGTCCGCTGATCATGCTGGGCGAAGGGGGGATCGAATGGCGGCAGGAAAACCAGGTCGCCGTAGCCTTGCCGCCACTGAATATGGCGTTGGCACGCTATTTGGTGCTGCAGGCGGTTAAAGGAGGAAAGATCCGTGGGCGCAGCGCACTGCGGCCGCTGGATATTCCCGGGCTGAGCCGCCTGCTGGTGCAGGTATCTAACCTGATCCTCGACTGCCCTGAAATCACCCGGTTGGACATCCACCCGGTGCTGGCCTCCGGCAGCGAATTCACGCTGCTGGACGTCTCCATGCAGATTGCGCCTTTCGTGGGTGATCCGCAGGCGCGGCTGGCAATCCGCCCTTATCCCCATGAACTGGAAGAAGCTATCCGCTTGAAAGACGGTTCGCAGTGCCTGTTCCGGCCAATTCTGCCGGAGGACGAGCCGGCACTGAAGCACTTTATCGATCGCGTGACCAAGGAAGATCTCTACTACCGCTATTTCAGTGAGATCAACGAGTTTACCCACGACGATTTGGCTAACATGACGCAAATCGACTACGATCGGGAGATGGCTTTTGTCGCCGTGCGCGATGAGCAAATCATCGGCGTAACGCGTGCGCTTTCCGATCCGGACAATACCGATGCGGAATTCGCCGTGCTGGTGCGATCTGATCTGAAAGGGCTGGGCCTCGGCCGCCAACTGCTGGAAAAGATGATCGCCTATGCCCGTGCTCACGGACTGACCCGCCTGACCGGCATCACCATGCCGAATAACCGCGGCATGATTGCACTGGCACAGCGGCTCGGCTTTGGCATCGATGTGCAACTTGAGGACGGGATCGTCAATTTGACCCTGCCGCTGCAGGCTGGCGAGGCGCAGTGACCTGTGTCGCAATGCGCTACGAATCCACCACTTAACGCCAAAACATACGCACAATCGGGACAACTAATGGTATTATCGCCCGATTATTCGTTTTATTGTTTTTCCGTATTTGGCGTTCCGGCCATCTAATCATGAGAGAAGAAGCGCACTGTGATGTTGTCAAAATTTAAACGTAGCAAACATCAACAACACCTTGCACAACTGCCAAAACTCCCCCAGACGGTAGCTGATGTACGTACCTTGTACACACCGTCCGATTACCGCACTACGCTGCTGGAATTGATCGCTAACGCCACCCATCGCATCTATCTGGTCGCTCTGTATCTGGAGCATGACGAGGCCGGACGCGACATTCTCAATGCGCTTTATCAGGCACAGCAACGGCGTCCGGAACTGGAGATTTGCATCTTGGTCGACTGGCATCGCGCTCAGCGTGGGCGCATTGGCGCCGCCGCCGCCAATACCAATGCCGATTGGTACTGCTCGATGGCAGACCAGCACCCGGGGCTGCAAGTTCCGGTCTACGGCGTGCCGGTAAATACCCGAGAAGCGTTGGGGGTGCTGCACCTGAAAGGGTTTGTTATCGACAATACCGTTATTTACAGCGGTGCAAGTATCAATGACGTTTACCTGCATCAGCACGAGAAATACCGTTACGATCGTTACCAGTTGATCACTAACGGTGCTCTGGCCGATACCCTGATCGATTACATCAAACACCACTTGTTGGCTGCTGATGCGGTACAGCGCTTGGATCGTGACGATCGTCCGAAAAGCCCGGAGATCAAAAACGAAACTCGCCTGTTTCGCTTTGCCCTGCGCCGTGCCGGTTATCAGTTCCGTAACAACGCGGGCAACGATGAACTGGCGGTAACCCCACTGGTTGGGCTGGGTAAACAAAGCGTGCTGAATAAAACCATTCATCATCTGATGTCCTGCGCCGATCAGAAGCTGACGCTGTGTACCCCCTATTTCAACCTGCCGGCCCTGCTGGTACGCAATATCATTTATCTGCTGCGCCAGGGTAAACAGGTGGAAATTATCGTCGGCGACAAGACCGCTAACGACTTCTACATTCCTGAAGATCAGCCGTTCAAAATTATTGGTGCACTGCCCTATCTGTACGAAATTAACCTGCGCCGCTTTCTCAGCCGGCTGCAGCGTTATATCGATACCGGCCAGCTGATTGTACGCCTGTGGAAAGACGGCGATAACAGCTATCACCTGAAAGGCATGTGGGTAGATGACGAGTGGCAGCTGATCACCGGTAACAACCTCAACCCGCGCGCCTGGCGGTTGGATCTGGAGAATGCCATCCTGATCCACGATCCGAAACAGGAGATGCGCGAACAACGCCACAAAGAGCTGGAGTGTATCCGCACCCATACCACCGTGGTAGGCAACTACCTTGAACTGCAAACTATTCAGCAGTATCCGGTCAAAGTGCGCAAGCTGATACGTCGTCTACGCCGTATCCGTATTGACCGTTTGATTAGCCGTATACTGTAATCCCGCTATAATTCAGTTATCACGGACCCCGGCCAAGGCTGGGGTTTTTTGTACGCCATGACAACAGGATGTTTTCATTATGCGCCCATTCCGTCTCTTGCTTGTCCTGCCCTTTTTGCTTCTCACTGGCGGTTGCACTCATCTGGCAAGCGACAGTTGGACAGGTAAAGACAAGGCGCAGCATTTCGTCGCCTCGGCGGCCTTCGCTGCCGCCGGTACCGCTTATGGCGATCACCAAAACTGGAGTGAGGCCAGAAGCCGCAGCTTTGGCCTGATGTTCTCCGTTGGGCTCGGTGCCGCCAAAGAACTGTATGACAGTCGCGAAGGCGGTACCGGCTGGAGCTGGAAAGATTTTGCCTGGGATGTGGCAGGGGCAGCGACCGGCTATAGTCTGTATCACGCCACTCGCTAATTTACAGCTGAACCTCTTTCCCCTTGCGATGCAACTTGAGCGAAACGATCAGGGCCAGCAGACACATGCCGGAAACATACCAGAAGAAAGCGTTCTCCACGCCGAACGACTTCAGCGACAGGGCAACATACTCCGCAGAACCGCCAAACATCGCGTTTGCCACCGCATACGATAGCCCTACCCCCAGCGCACGGACTTCCGGCGGGAACATTTCAGCCTTCAACAACCCACTGATCGACGTGTAAAAACTGATGATGAACAGCGCCAGAACTATCAATCCAAATGCTGCATAAGGGTTGGACACGTTTTTCAGCGTCATCAGAATAGGCACCGTCATCAGTGTGGCAAACGAAGCGAAGACCAACATTGAACTGCGACGGCCAATTTTGTCCGAGAACGCGCCTACCAATGGTTGCAACAGCATGTAAATAAACAATGCGGCGGTCATGATGCCGCTGGCCAGCTTGGCGTCCATGCCGGAGGTATTCACCAGGTATTTTTGCATATAGGTGGTGAAGGTATAGAAACTCAATGAACCGCCGGCGGTAAAACCCAGCACCATCAGAAACGCCTTGCGGTTTTTCCACAGACCTTTCAGCGAACCGGCATCTTTATGGTTGCGAGTTTTCGCATCTGACGTTTCATTCAGCGAACGCCGCAGGTACAGCGCAACCACCGCCAACACTGCGCCCAGAGCAAACGGAATGCGCCAGCCCCAAGCTTTTAGCTCTTCTGTAGAAAGGATTTGCTGCAACGCCACCAGGACCAATAGCGCCAGCAATTGACCACCGATCAGCGTCACATATTGGAAAGAAGCATAGAACCCACGCTTCCCCTTGATCGCCACCTCACTCATGTAAGTGGCGCTGGTACCGTATTCGCCGCCAACGGACAGGCCCTGGAACAACCGAGCAACCAATAACAACACCGGAGCCCAACTGCCGATCGAATCATAAGTCGGCAAACAGGCGATCACCAGCGACCCGGCGCACATCATGCAGACCGAAATCAACATCGAATTTTTGCGGCCATGTTTATCCGCGATATAACCGAACAGCCAACCGCCAATCGGGCGCATAAAAAAGCCCGCGGCAAAGACGCCAGCGGTCTGCAGCAGTTGGGTTGTGCTGTTGCCGGCGGGAAAGAACGAGGCGGCGAAATAGATCGAGCAGAAAGAGTAAACGTAAAAATCGAACCACTCCACCAGGTTTCCCGATGAAGCGCCAACGATAGCGAAAATACGCTGCTTTTTATCCTGAACCGCCAGATCTGCGGCATCCCCATCCTCAATGACCGAGGTTGTTTCTGTCATATTGTCTTCTCCGAGCCAGATAAGTAGTGAAGTCGGCATCCCGCCGTTTAATTATTACTTTGTTGTTATGTTTAAGTTAACAATTAAACCTGATAGCGGGCGAAGGATATGTGATGAAACGAGGGGCAAAACGCGGTTTTTGTGATGAATATTAGATAGTGCAATGAAAATAAGAGGAGATTACAGTCTGTTTTTTGCAAAGCAAAAAGCCCCATGCTTTCGCATGAGGCTTTCGACTTTGTTTGATGCCTGGCAGTGTC
>NZ_JAUJXB010000002.1:0-521931 GCF_031931805.1 Serratia sp. root2 | reverse complement strand
AGCGGTGAATGCGCTGGCGCAGAACGGCGGCTTGCTGAAGGCCGAGGGCGGCCAGGTGCTGATGACCGCCAAAGCGGCGGGCGACATGCTGCAAACCGTGGTGAATAACCAGGGGACCATCACGGCCACCACGCTGAGCAATCAGGCGGGGCGTATCGTGCTGGACGGCAACAACGGGGTGGTGAACGTGGCGGGCGTTCTCGATGCGAGCGCGGCGGCGGGCAACGGCGGTGCGGTTGAAACCCGGGGCGCCCGCGTGGCGGTCCAGCCTGCGGTGCAGGTGACCACCCGCGCAGTAAACGGCAAAACCGGTAGCTGGAAGATAGCGGCCGCCGAGGTTAACGTTACCGATAACGGCACCCTGAATGCGGCGACGCTGGCCAATGGCCTGGCGAACAACAATGTGGCGCTGACCAGTACTCAGGGGGATGTCGCCGTCTCCGGCCCGGTGGCCTGGCAGAGCGGCAATAAACTGTCACTGACCTCCGAACGTGCGGGCATCAAGATCAATGCGCCGCTGAAGGCCACGGGTGCCGGGGCAGGGCTGGAACTGAACCACAAAACCGGTTATGCGCTGAATAACGAGGCGGCGGTCACGCTGTCCGGCGCCGGGGTCACGTTCAGCGCCAACGGTGAAGGCTACCAGGTGGTGCAGAGCCTGCAACAGCTGCGCGCTATCGAAAACAATATGGATGGCCGCTATGTACTGGGCTCGAATATTACCGACGGCAGCCGTATCAATTCAATTGGCGGCGACCGCATGTTCACCGGCGTTTTCGACGGTCTGGGCAATACCGCCAAAGGGCTGTCTGTGACGGGTAAGGGGCCATTCATTGGCTTATTCAATTCTTCCGCCGGGCGTATCAGCAACCTGAATCTGGACTCGTTGACCGTAACCGGTAATGGCAATGGCGCTTTTGTCGGTGCTTTGACCGGCCTGAATAGCGGAGAGATCTCGAACGTTAAGGCCAAAAATATCCGGGTCAGCGGCGGTAGCGAGATCGGCGGGCTGGTCGGCTGGAACTATGGTTCACTGGCGAATGTCTCGGTATCGGGCAAAGTGATCGGGGATCGCGGTACGACCTCTATCGGTGGGTTGGTCGGCACGAACTTTAATGGCAGTGTCAACAATAGCCAGGCCAATGTCGACGTGTCAGGCAATATGCAAGACAGCGCTTTCTTTGGCGGCGTGGGCGGCCTGGTGGGGAAAAATGACGGCGGCTCGATTGCCAATTCCTCAAGCCAGGGGAATGTTACCGCGAAAGGTGCAGGCCTTAGCGTCGGTGGGCTGGTTGGCTTCAACAGCTCGCCAGGACGCATTGCAAATTCCCATGCTACCGGTAACGTCGTTGGCGGGCAGGGTAGCTATGTCGGTGGGTTGATTGGTTTGAACAATGGCACAGCCTCCAATTCCTCCGCCGGCGGCGCGGTGAATAGCAATGGTGCACAAGCGGTAGGCGGGCTGGTCGGCTGGAACTTGCAGGGCAAACTGGACAATGTGCAGGCCACAGGCAGCGTACAGGATCTCGCCACCACTCAGATCGGTGGTCTGGTTGGCAGCAACAACTATGGTGAGATTAAAAACTCGCGTGCCGACAATGCCGTAACCGGCGGTGCTAAAGCCAATGTTGGCGGGCTGGTTGGCATTAACGAAAGTGGCGTGATCGATAACGTGATTGCCACAGGCAAAACCACCGGTGGTGCAGCCAGCCAGGTGGGCGGGTTAATCGGCCATAACCATGGTGCAGTAACCAATGCCAAGGTTGAAGGCAGCGTGTATGCCGGTAACGGCAGCCTGGTCGGCGGTATGATCGGTGTGCAAGAGGGCGAGAGCCTGACGAATGTCACCGCTAACGCCCAAGTGAACGGCGCCGATGGCAGTTCAGCCGGCGGGCTGGTGGGTAAAAACATGGCCGGTAATATAGCCAATGCCAGCGCCAAAGGTTCGGTGAACAGCGGCAACAATAGCTGGGCAGGTGGCCTGGTGGGTTACAACGACCGTGGGGCCATCCGGAACTCGCAGGCTGATGTCGCCGTTAAAGCGGCTAATACCAGCTACAGCGGCGGCCTGATTGGCGCGAACAGCGGTGCGTTATCTCTGGTTAAAGCCTTCGGAAATGTCAGCTCAGGCGCGGAAAGCTATGTTGGCGGCCTGGTGGGTAGCCATATTTTCAACGCGGCGAATATCACCCAGGCTGAAGCCTCTGGCAACGTCAGCGGCGGCAGAAGCAGCCGTATTGGCGGCCTGGCGGGGCAAAACGATGCGGGCATTTTCAATTCAATCGCCTCAGGTAGCTTGCGTGGCGGTGATTGGGCATTTATCGGTGGCCTGGCCGGCATGAATACCGGGAAAGTATCCAACTCGGTCTTTAACGGTTCGGCCAGTCCGTTGCCATATACGGTTGGCCAGCGGGTTGGCAGCCTGGTGGGGGTGAATCTGGGTTACCTGACCGGCAATAAGGTCTCAGGTACTACGGAAGATCTGCCATTGGCGGGGTTAAATCATCTTCCAGGCTCTATTAAGTAACAAATATAGACAGTAATTAACAAATAACCGGCGGGCTTTTATCTGCCGGGGCTCTCCATTGGCTGATGGCTGATGGGGAGCCATGCCACATCACCGTTATTACCTTCCCCGTCCTTGAATGCTGCGTGTCACTCCCCGTAAGTTCAAACACCCCTTTGTATGATAAAGACTAATATACGGATTAGAAGCCATTGGCTCTCAGTTAAGTGGTGTTTAATGTGCCATGTCATTATTTTATTTAGGATTTTTCTTAATTCTATGTGTTTGTATTTAAATGATATATCATTTATCGGCACGATAGGTGATGGGAGGGCGCTCCTACATAAAAGCAACTTCTGAGATGCAGAATCATAAAAATGAAATTTATAATCAATAAAAGACTTAAGTTTCATGACGATAGGTCGCTTCTGGAGATTATCGACGACCCTATGGAAGCGGTCGTGCTCACCGCAACCTTAAGCCGATTACTGTCTCTTCTGGTAAGGAATAACAATACCTTGCTGACCCGTGATTATATTTTGACCCAGGTATGGGACGATCACGGGCAAACCGCCTCCAATAATAATCTTAACAACTACATTTCGATGCTCAGAAAGACACTGTCAACGCTGGGCGAGAGCGATATCATCGTCACCATGCCCCGGCAGGGTTTTATGTTTACCGCCGCCGATATTAATACTATTGATGATGAAATTATTATAAATGGAACTAATTTAACTGCCAGAGAGACGCCGCCATTACCAAAGCGTAAATTAGTATGGCCAAAAAAATGGGTGCTGGCTATTTGCGTCATGGCCACGATAGCCACCGCTGGCGTTGCCAGGTTCTCCAGTGGGTACAAACCACTGAGCTACAAAGATATGGGCACGATAGGAAGCTGCAACCTGAAGCTGGTTACTACCTATCACCCTATTGAGAAAGTGGCTGCCAATCTGAACGAACTCAGCAAGCAGCTGGCGGGCTTGGGCTTTGACTGCTCAACACCTGCCACCGTCTATTATTACAGCAGTAAGATGTTGGTGGGTAAAATCGAAAAAGGTGATGCTCTCTACTTCATCTCCTATTGCCCGCTGACTACGGCGCGGCAGAACACAACACAGTGCAAAAACGTTTATGAAAATAGCCATATCTAAAAATAAGAACCTTATCTTATTCGGCGCGGCAATCTTACTGATGCTGGTCTGCATCCTGGTATCTGCCTATATTATTGCTACGAGGCATAAGATCCCAGCATGCAGTGCCATTACAACATCCGTCAACTATACCCAGGCAGGAAAAATCGAAACGACTCTCCGGGTTAGCCTGGTGCCCTCCGGCTGGGGGAAGCTCAATATCATGCTGGATGGACAAGTGACCCAGGGAACCGAAAAGTACACCGTGTCCCGGCTATTAATCGCCGAATATCAATATCAAAGCGATCACTACTACGTCAAAGTGCAAAAAACAATCCGTAACTCAAGAGATAATGCCCAGAGTGAAGAAGCGAACCGTGTGATGCCCGGCGCAGTGAAAAACCGTTTTGTAAAAATTGAGAGGATAGATGACAGCAGCTTTATGTTTGCTGACAACAATGCACCGCTGTTCGTCTGCACGAAAAACCATTAAATCCACTCTCCTTAACCGCATAGTGGTGCCGCAGCGGTTAAGGAGGGCTGGTGAAGGGAAGCGTATTACCTAAAAATAATGTGACACTGCCTATAATCACTGGCGTTATCTTTTGTTATTCTGTTCCCAATGGTGAAAAAACAAATGTTTTCCCGCGATGGCCGAATGACCTACGGCTAGTTTTCATTCATTTTTTAATATAGGTGTTCTCGCAGGGCTTTAATGCGTCCAGCGGGCAATAAGCGAGCAACGGAGCATTGGTGTTAAGGTCTTTATCCTCCATATCGCCATAGTAGTAAATATTCGCTCTTACATCGCAATTATAACGTGCCTGATAAACCATACTCTTAATCTCTTCGGCTGTGACCCTGTTATTTTTGATCGAGTATATTTTGCAGTTTTTATACTGTCCGAGGCTGTTAATGTTGTTCTGAGCATAACTCTTATAGAACAGACCCACGGTTAACAGCGCCAGGCAAAAAAGAGTACACAGAGCCAGTATTTTCCATGGGCCGCCTCGAATCAATGCACTCCTTTTCCCCTCTCCTTGTAGATGATTGTTGTCAAATGTCGCGCTCTCATTAGAAATATCCGATGACGCGGTTATCTCCTCTCGGTGAATATTTTTTGCCATAAACTTAAACCCCTGCCGCGGGTAAGTGATCAGCAGCTCTTCCTCGCCAAGCTGAGAGAGTGACTTTCTTAATCCGGAGATATAGTTGTTTAAGTTATTATTTGACGCCTTAAGGCCATAGTCCTCCCATACATCATTAAGCAATTGCTCACGCGTGATCAGTAAGTTGTTGTTCCTGACAAACAGAGACAGCAACCTGCCGGTGGGTTTAAGCAAAGGAATGCTATTACCAGGATCGTTAACGCTGTGCAGCGTGCCGTCCTGTTCATTAAAACTGACGTTACTATTAATAATAAATTTCATGTTGTTTAATCCATCAACTTTCCTGTCGAGAGCTGATTTTGCTATTGGTATTCTGTTTTTTCAATCCCCCAACCGGGTATGCAATAAGAATTATCCTTATGTTTGTATTTTATTCTGTTATTGAAGGTAATTAATAATTTATCGTTTGATAATTATGTATATGTTTTATCTACAACTCAATATTAAAGTCTATTTAATTAAACTTATCTTTGTACAAATCCTGTTTTTATGTATTTTCACGACATAATGTTTTGAGTTTGAGCCAGTTGGGGTAGATTAGTGTGGCTGGCAACGAATGGCCGGAAACAACAAACAGGTTAGGAAGGAAACACTCTATCTCTGCTTTGTGACTCACTTTTGATTAATTATCGATATCCTCTTCTTATAAAGGAATGTAAGGGCTTTTTATGAAACTGAACAAAATTATGATGGCAGCAGTACTGGCTTTCGGCGCAACTTCTATGATGGCTCAGGCAGCGAATCAGGGCAGCGGTTCTGTAACCTTTACCGGTGAAATTATTGATGCACCATGCTCTATTGCCCCAGGTAATATTGACCAAACCGTTCCTTTGGGCCAGATTTCTAACCTGAGCCTGAAAGACGGTCGCGAGTCTGAAGTAAAAGAGCCGTTCAAAATTGTTCTGGAAGACTGTACTTCAGCTACTGCGCAGATGGTTAAAACCACCTTTACCGGTGAAGCCGGCGGTGCTGACGGCACAAACAAGAAAATGATTGGTCTGGGGAGCGGCAGCACAGCTAAAGGCGCAAGTATCGTAATTACCGATACCGCCAACGCTGATGCCGTGGTTGAATTGGGCAAGGCCACTACCGGTCAGATCATTAAAGTTGGTGATACTGATGCAGAGCTGAACTTTAAAGCATTCCTGAAAGGTAACGGCGGCACCCTGAACACCATCACCCCAGGGGCATTCAGCAGCGTAGTTAACTTCGCTCTTAGCTACGAGTAATTAGTTTTACACACGTAATACCAGCATGCGGAGTATTCCGCATGCTTTTTTCCCATAAATGGATTCATATTTGTTAGGGATTACGCGTATGTCCTCTATTGGTAGAAGTTTAGTGGCGCCTTCCCTATTGGCCGCGTTTTTTATGACTCAGGCGATGCCGGTAACGGCCTCGGTTATTGGCTGGGGAAGAGTCAATATGGAAGGTGCTATTGTTAACGCGGCTTGTGCAATTGAGGCGGCAAGCCGCGATCAAACCATCGACATGAAAGTAGTACCGGTAGGACAAATATCTCGGGATGGGTACGGCTTAACCCGTCCGTTTGCCCTGCAATTGGTCAACTGCGGGTTATCGGAAGATGATGCTGTTATATCAGGCCGTCAGCATTTTCGAATGATATTCGACGGAAAACCGGATGGTAAAGCTTTTGGGGTAATAGGAGATGCCCGTGGGGTTGCATTACGTATTTCCGACAGTATCGGAAATATAGTGTCTCAAGGGATGCCGATGTCAATAAAAAATACGATAACAAAAGATTTTCGTCTTAATGATTCAATGCAGTTGGTGGCTAATAAACAGATATTGCACGCAGGGGATTACCGATCCGCCATTCATTTTAAATTGGATTATTACTAATTGTAAGTAGGTTAAAGGTTGGCGGAATTATGAATTCGAAGAGATATCAATCGGGCGCTCTCCCGTTAAGCTTATTAGGGGTATGCATTTCTCTGACAATGTGCAGCCTGTCTTTTCAGGGGCGGGCAGATGATGCGATTCAATTCAATACCGACATCCTGGATGTGAACGATAGAAAGAATATCGATCTCAGTAGGTTTTCCAATGGTGCTTTTATTATGCCAGGGAAATACAACATGTCGGTGCTGATGAACAAACAATCATTGCAAGAGCAACCGATAGCTTATTATCCGCCAGAAAGTGATCCAAAAGGTAGCGCGGTGTGTATTTCACCGCAGGTGGTTGATCTGGTGGGGTTTAAAGAAGAGTTTATCAAGCAATTGCGCTGGTGGCATGACGAGCAATGCCTGGATCTTTCTAGCCTCAGCGGTATTGAGGCAAGAGGGGACCTGGCCACCTCTGCGTTGTACTTGAGTATTCCGCAGGCTTATCTGGAGTATTCCTCTCCGGATTGGGATCCGCCGTCGCGTTGGGATAACGGTATTCCCGGGCTGCTGCTGGACTATAACCTGAACGGCCAGGTGCAGCGTAATACACAAAACGGAGGCCAAACGCAGCGGTTGGGCGGAAATGGCACAGCTGGCGCTAACCTGGGAGCCTGGCGGTTACGTGCAGATTGGCAAGCGAGCCTGGATCATCAGACCGGGGCCGCTGGGTCTGGCCAGAAGACATTTGACTGGAGCCGTTATTATGCGTTCCGCGCTCTGCCGCAATGGGGGGCAAGGTTAACGCTGGGCGAAGATTACCTGCTGACCAACGTGTTTGACAGCTTCCGCTTTACCGGCTTCAGCCTCAATTCGGACGACAGCATGTTGCCGCCCAACCTGCGCGGCTATGCGCCGGAGGTGACGGGTATAGCCAAAACCAACGGCAAAGTCACCATCAGCCAACAGGGGCGGGTGCTGTATGAGGCGCAGGTCGCCGCCGGGCCGTTCCGTATCCAGGATTTGAGCGATTCGGTGATGGGGAGCCTGGACGTTAAAGTAGAAGAACAAGATGGCAGCGTGCAGCAGTTTAGGGTGGAAACGGCGAATATTCCTTACCTCACCCGTCCTGGCATGGTGCGTTACAAGCTGGCCGGGGGCAAACCATCGAATTGGGAGCACAACCTGCAAGGGCCTGCCTTTACTACCGGGGAATTTTCATGGGGCGTTAGCAACGGTTGGTCGCTGTACGGTGGGGCTATTGCTGGTGGTGATTACAACGCGTTATCCATGGGGTTGGGGCGTGACCTGTTGCTATTTGGGGCACTGTCGTTTGACACCACCCAGTCACGGGCCAGGTTGCCGCGCGAATACGGCACCAAAAGCGGCGGTTCATACCGCCTGAGCTACTCGAAAAGCTTTGATGAATACGACAGTCAGGTCACTTTCGCCGGTTACCGCTTTTCGGAGCAAGATTTTATGACCATGAGTGAATACCTGGATGCGCGCTACCACGGCTTGCAAAACGGCAAGAGCAGGGAGATGTACACCATCACCTTTAACAAGCAGTTTCGCGATCTGGGTATCACCGCTTACATCAATTATGACCACCAGACTTACTGGGATAAGCCGACCAGCGAACGTTATAGCCTGGCGTTGTCACGCTATTTCGACCTGGGGGCGGTGAAAAATATAAGCACGTCGTTAACGGCCTACCGCAATAAAAATAGCGCGACCAAAGACGATGGTATGTATCTGAGCCTGTCGGTGCCGTGGGGGGTTAACTCTAACCTCAGCTACAGCAGTTCGTTGAACCGTAACGATATCAGCCACCGGGTAGGCTATTACGAAAGGTTGGATGAGCACAACAATTACCAACTGAGCACCGGTCTGTCACGTAACGGAGAATCTGCCAGCGGTTATTACAGCCACGAAGGCGACATGATGCGTATCGACGGTAACGTTAGCTACCAGAGTGGCCAGTACTCCTCCCTGGGTATGAACCTGCAGGGCGGGGCGACCCTTACCGCTAAAGGGGCAGCACTGCACCGGAGCAACTCGGCTGGCGGCACCCGGTTGTTGCTGGATACAGACGGGGTGGCTGGGGTGCCGGTGCGAGGGTTCGGCTCGACGACTCGCACCAATCTGTTCGGTAAAGCGGTGGTGGCGGACGTCAGCAGTTATTACCGCAGCAGAGCGAGTATTGACCTGAATAACTTATCGGACGATGCCGAGGCTATACAGTCAGTGGTGCAGGCAACACTGACCGAGGGCGCGATTGGTTACCGGCGCTTTAATGTTATCTCCGGTAAAAAAGCCATGGCGGTGATCCGCCTGGCGGACGGCAGTACGCCGCCGTTTGGCGCAGAGGTGTTCAACCATCGTAAGCAACAAACCGGTTTAGTCAATGATGCCGGCAGCGTTTACCTGAGCGGGATACGTGCCGGCGAAAAAATGACGGTGTATTGGGAAGGGAAGGCGCAATGTGAAATAGACCTGCCGGAACTGCGTACAGATATCGCGTTGAGCAACCTGCTGTTGCCATGCCGGCCGGTAACTGCGGAACAGGGGAAATAGGCCGCAGTTGCCTAAACAAACCCGTAAATGCAACTTTGACGAAATGGAACAATTTATGTTTATGCGAAATAACACGGTAAAAATGCTGTCCGTCGCTGGCCTGCTGGCCACCACACTGTTGAGTGGGCAAGCTCAGGCCGCCATCGCGCTGGATCGTACCCGCGTGGTGTTCAACGGTGCGGAAAATGCGGTCAGCATGACCATCAGCAATAAAAATACTCAGCTGCCGTATCTGGCTCAGGGCTGGCTGGAGAATGAGAATGGCGACAAGATCACCAGCCCGTTGATTGTGCTGCCGCCGGTGCAACGCGTGGAGCCAGGGGCGCAAAGCCAGGTCAAGGTGCAGGCATTGCCGGCCGCCAAGGCACTGCCGCAGGATCGTGAGAGCCTGTTCTACTTTAATTTGCGCGAGATCCCGCCGAAAAGTGATAAGGCCAACACGCTGCAAATCGCTTTGCAGACGCGCATCAAGCTGTTCTACCGCCCGGCGGCGATCACGCCGAGCAAAGGCAGCGTGTTCACGCCGTGGCAGGAGAAACTGACCCTCACGCGGCAGGGCGAGGGTTTTAAGGTGAACAATCCAACGCCTTACTATATCACATTGGTGGATGCCCGTAGCGGCGCAGGCGGTAAAACCGCCGCCGGTTTTGAACCGCTGATGGTGCCGCCGAAAGGCAGTGTGGCACTGGGTGCATCCGGCCTGGGTAATGCCCCGGTACTGACGTATGTCAATGATTACGGCGGTCGCCCAGATTTGACCTTCAAGTGTGGCGGCGGCGATTGCCAGGTTGTGCCTGCGGCAAAAGGGTAAACGGGGCCAGTCATCATGCTCTTCAGTCGAAGCAGGTAGGGAACAACAATGCAAACAATCGACACTGGTTGCCTTGGCCAAAGGAAAAATCTGTTAACACCGTGGTTGGGCCATGCAGCCGCGCTGGTAATGACCCTGTTTTTCACTGACGGTGCTCAGGCGGACAAAAGGGATGCCGACATATTTTATATCCATGGCGCGTTGACGGAAAGCGCTTGCCTCTTGGAAATGTCTTCGGCGTACCAGGATATCTGGTTGGGTGAAATGGCTGTGGGTAGCCTGGCGAAGGCGGGCAGTCGTGCAGCCCCGGTAGCCTTTCAGCTCCGGTTGCGCGATTGCACGCGAACCGGGGCATCCTTCAGGGATTCACCACAGAAGGATCGGTTGTGGCGTGGCTACCAGCCAGCGGTAACGGTGAGTTTTACTGCGCTCCCGGATGCGGATAACCCAGGGTTAGTGAAGGTGCAGGGCCTCAGCGGGTTAGGGCTGCGTCTGCTGGATAGCGATAAACGAGATGTGCGATTGGGCGACCGTAGCAGGCTGCAATTGTTGGCGCTGAGAGATGAAGCGTTACAGTTTTACGTCGTGGCGGAACGTACGCGTACCCCTTTATTGGCGGGGACTTACCGTGCTGCGATTGATTTTCGGATGAATTATGACTGAGGTGAAGGCAATGGGCGACCAATGGAGAGATATACGGCAGAGCGGTGTGGAATATGCTCGCCTGTGTTGTGTGCTGATGGCCACCATGATCGCAACCTCAGCATTAACTTTGTTTGCGGTGCTGTTTATCAGCCAAACAGTCTGGGCCGCTACGGTTAACGTCACGGTACAAGGTGTGGTCATCGCCAAGCCAAAATGTGAAATCAACGGTGGCAAAGATATTGGTGTGTTTTTTGGTGAACTGAATACCAAAGATATTGACGGTGTCAATTATGGCAAGAGACAGATCCCTTATCAGGTAATTTGTAATGGCGATACTTCCGGGAGCAATGGTTTTATGAAGGTAACATTGCAGGGGGGAGCGCCGGGTTTTGGTGAGGGTTTACTGCGTACCGATAATAACGATTTGGCGATTAAGCTGTTGTTGAGAAATAACCAACAGCTAAAACTGAATGAATGGCTGAATTTTACTTATCCTGATATGCCGGAGTTATATGCCGTACCGATAAAACGCAGTGGCACCACTTTACGAGGAGGGGACTTTTCGGGTTCCGCCACTTTACTAGTAGAAGTCCAATAAGGAGAGAAACATGAGATATTTTCCAGGGATAGTCGGCTTGGCCTGCATGGGGTTACTGACCAGCACGGTAGCCCAGGCGGTAAATGTGCAATTTACCGGCAAACTGGTGGAAGCGCCTGAGTGTACCGTTAACGCAGGTAAAGATATCGCCGTTAATTTTGACACCATCGACGTTAAGAAGATTGATGGTGCGAACTACAAGAAAATGGAGATCCCTTACACTGTGTCCTGTGGTAAAGATCCCGGTTATGGTCAGATAAAGGTCATGATGGACTTTATGGAGGTTTCCTGGGGGGATTACAAGCCCTTGCAGTCCAGTATTCCTAACCTGGGATTGCGCATTACGCAAGGGACTGGGGACACCACCTACGTCAGCAAAACCAAACTGGCTATTGGGGATGCAGCTAACCCCACTAAACTCTATGCCATACCTATTTCACGGCCCGGTGCCAGCCTGGTTGCCGGTGATTTCAGCGGCGGGGCAACATTAACCGTCATGTATGAGTAAAAGCGATATCTTGCACCGGGGAAGCAACGCCCCGGCCATAATAATGGTGTTAAGTAACATTAAATACAATTCACGCCGGGAAATTATTGCACCATAGATGATAAATTTTCAAGGAATAGTCTACCAAAACTGAATCAGCAGGTAATAATATGAAAATATTTTCTTTAATTTTAGCGACACTGTTTGGATACGCTACTGGCGCCAATGCTGTATTTCATGAGGCCAGTGTCCAACAACTTGAACCTGCTGGTGGGTCATTCTATAAATATTCAATCACGGCTATCAGCGTATCCTCCTTAGCACCCTTCCCTAACCAGTGTTATTATTCAGCATCGACCTATTTAGACTGTGATATATCTATATCCCTCCAGAGGATATATGCCAATGGTACGGCGGTTGGGTCGAATGCTTATGTTTTTGCGCCATTAGCCAGGCGGCTCAACGGCCTTGGATCTTGTTACCCAGCAGGCGGCCCTGATTGTAAGTCAATAAACGAGGCTAAAACTATTGGTGAATTAGTGCCTTTAATGAAACTCAGTGGGGTTTTTGGAAAAACGGCCACAGGGAATGTCCACATAGGCAACAATATAATAGGCGTAAGAAGCTGTATAAGGACCTATGTTCAGTCTTCAGTTTCGGGGGGGGTGTCGTTTGACGATTGTGGCCCAACGTTACCTGTTAAAACGACCTGCAGTATTGCTGATTCAAATGCCATAATTGATTTTGGGTCGTTCAGTAATGACGTTGTAACCAGGAAAGCCAGTGGCTCTTTCCGGGTTAACTGTTCTGGTGAAGCCTATATGCGGGTTAAATTTGCATCAAGTGTCACAGATATGTCTTTGAGTCAGGATGGAAAACTCAGAGCTAGCTTAAAAGTAAGAAATTCCATTCCAGGGCTGACAGATTTAGAGAGCTTTATTAAGGTGCCCGGAGGTAGCCAGGAGATTGTTATCGATAGTGAACTTAAAAACAGTGGTAGTTCACATACCGGT
This sequence comes from Serratia sp. root2, assembly GCF_031931805.1. Lineage (NCBI taxonomy): Bacteria > Pseudomonadati > Pseudomonadota > Gammaproteobacteria > Enterobacterales > Yersiniaceae > Serratia > Serratia sp. root2. The sequence goes on along the minus strand of NZ_JAUJXB010000002.1, from coordinate 509,145 downwards.
CCTTTTTTCGCATCGGCAGTGGCTATTGTAGAAATTGCGTAATTCTGGGGTGAACACGCCTTAACCCAAAAGGTACGGAAGGAGTAAATATGAAAAAAACTCTGACTATCGCTATTTGCGAGACGGATAACTATTTTGCCGAGGGTGTTAGATATACCCTTAAGGATTATTTTGATCAAAAAGGGATGCCCGTAAATTTTATAAACGCCTATTCTGAATTGACGCCTGCAGATTTGGTTTTTTCTGCTTGCGCGTCAACCAGAAGGGCACGTTATTGCCATGATTTTCCCTCGGAGCTTGCAGGCGGAACGTTATTTTTTTCTATCAGGAATAAACCGGAGCGTTGCCTGAGCCATCGTCCGACCTGCCGGCAGGAAGCTGGCACGCTTTATCGCAATGACGACCGCTCGGCTATCTATCTCATGCTGGATCGTGCTTTGGCGACAACCTCAAAGATTTGGTTCGGTAATAACTGCCCGTTATGTGAACGCAGCCAGTTAACCCGTCGCGAACAAGAGGTATTGCAGCATATGCGCAGAGGTTGTTCTCAAGGTGAAACGGCCGAACAGATGCAGTTAAGCGTGAAAACGGTTAACACACATAAACAATCGGCGATGAAGAAAATGGATCTGATGAAAAAGCATGATTTTATCCATTGGCTTATGCGCAGTAAGTGAAAAGTAAAGGTTAATTTTTAAATAAAACGCTAATGTTTTTAGCCAGGAGGCGCTATGTCAATTGAATTGTATCTTAATTTAGCATTGGTTGTAACATTGTTCTCTATCAGTTTTATTTCTTTTGGGATTCATCTCCGGAACTCAAAAAAAAGAACGATGGGTTTTAAAGTGAGAAAATGGCGCCGATAATCGGGCAGGAGCTTTATTTTAATTCTGAGGTTTAAGGTTTACCCGAGCACAATAAAATGATTTATTCGATGGAGAGTCAGCACTTCAGAAAGTAAAAACCTGTCTTTGATTTGGGCTCAGACTGCCGTAAAAACCTCACCGATTTCCTTCATTGGGGCGTTGGACACGGCGCCCGCTATTAAACTCTTGGCGAACCAGGTGTTCTCCACCTACCAATAAAACAAACCCATCACCTTTCCACCAACCTCAATCCGCCATAGGCGGGTTCTTCTAAATAGGGTGCCCGGACTCGGACAACCGGCGCTTGCGCCGTGTTGAACAACGCTTCAGCGTTGGCCCGCAGGGTGAGGCCTCCGGCCGAATAATCGAACTTGTTCGATGGAGAGTCCGTATCCCAGAAAGCAAAAAACCCGCCATAGGCGGGTTCTTCTAAATAGGGCGACCGGGCTCGGACAACCGGCGCTTGCGCCGTGTTGAACAACGCTTCAGCGTTGGCCCGCAGGGTGAGGCCTTCAGGCCGAATAATCGAACTTGTTCGATGGAGAGTCCTGTCCCTGAAAAGCAAAAACCCAGCCATAGGCTGGGTTCTCTAAAGATGGTGCCCGGACTCGGACAACCGGCGCCTGCGCCGTGTTGAACAACGCTTCAGCGTTGGCCCGCAGGGTGAGGCCTTCAGGCCGAATAATCGAACTTGTTCGATGGAGAGTCCTGTCCCTGAAAAGCAAAAAACCCGCCATAGGCGGGTTCTTCTAAATATGGTGCCCGGACTCGGAATCGAACCAAGGACACGGGGATTTTCAATCCCCTGCTCTACCGACTGAGCTATCCGGGCAACGCGCAGCATTAAACCGTATTGGCTGAGAGCCGTCAACGGCTTTATGCGTGAAATACCTGAAAAAGCATTCGGTTGCTGACTTTTCATGCAAGGAGCGTAAAAGTATGCCCATTTTGGTTGCGAAAGTGCCTCGTCAGCCCGGCCTTTCGCCGTTCAATCAGCCTAAAGCGCCGTTTCTGCGGCACTGCGCCACCTGCAAGATATCTTCCGCCAGCCGTTTAGCGACGGATACATCCTGGAGCTGGCGTTTTACCAGCAGTTTGCTCAGGCAACCTTCCTGAATCAGCTCCATTTGCTGTGCCACCATATCGGCGTCGTCGGCGTCCATTTGGCGCAACAGATCGCGGGTCAGCTCCAGCGACGTCAGCTTCTGTTGTTCCGCCAGCTGATGAATCGGGTGATCTACTTCTGGGAAGAAGCTGCAGGCGGCGATAAAAAGGCAGCCGGGGTAGCGATCGTGCTGTACGTATTCCGCCAGTACGTCGTAGCGCGCCAGCAACTTTTGCTGCGGGCTCAGGCTTTCGTCCAGCAGCAGTTGGCGGCGCCAGGTGTCGATTTGCTGCCCGTGGTAGCGCAGGCAGTCATACAGCAGCGCTTCGCGATCCGGCCAAAACCGTTTGAGATCGCTGGGCTGCACCTCGAGTTTTTCTGCCAGCATTTCCAGCGTGGTGGTCGCCAGGCCCTGTTGTTCCAACAGCCCCAGTGCCGTATCAAGAACGTGTTCACGTTGCACTTGTGCTCCCTCCAAATTCGGTTCCGAACTTCAGTGTTATTTATTGCACCGCTTTCTGCAAATGCGCGTTAAACGCCGGAGCATCCATAAATCCGGTTACTCGCTGGTCCGTCAGCTCTCGGCCTGCACCGTTAAAGAACAGAATAGTCGGTAGCCCAAGGACCTTCAGGTGTTTGAGCAGCGCTGCGTGTTCGGCATTGTTGGCGGTGACATCCGCCTGTAGCAGCACCACGTTGGTCAGCTTAGCCTGAACCGCCGCGTCGCTGAAGGTATATTTCTCGAACTCCTTGCAAGCGACGCACCAGTCGGCGTACAGATCCAGCATCACCGGCTTGCCTTGTGCCTGTTGCAGTGCCAGGTTGAGTTGTTCGACGTTATTAATCCGCGAGAAATTCAGGTGCGGTATCGCAGTCTGCTGCGTATTGTCGGTGCCAAAGGCCCAGTCCTGCAGCGGCCTTGCGGCGATCACCGCCGCCGCCAGCAGCAGCAGCTGTAATGCGCGCGCCCAGCCGCGCGAGGTTTTCAGGCTCAGGGCGAACGCCCAACCGAAGAACGCCAGGCCGAGCAGGCTCCACAGCCGCAGTCCCCACAGGTCGCCGATCACCCGCTCCAACAGGAATATCGGCAGGGCCAGGATCACGAAGCCGAAGGCCTCTTTCACATACTGCATCCACGGCCCGCTGCGCGGTAGCAGGCGGTTGCCGAACAGGGTTATCAGCACCAGCGGGATGCCCATCCCCAATGCGTAGAGATACAAAGTGCCGCCGCCGGCCCACATATTGCCGCTCTGGGCGATGTAGAGCAGGATGGCGCTCAGCGGCGCGGTGGTGCAGGGCGAGCAAATCAACCCGGCCAGCGCACCCATCAGGAACACACCAGGCAGCGAGCCGCCCTTTTGGGTGTTGCTCCAGCCCGCCAGCCGCGTTTGCAGCGAAGAAGGCAACTGCAGCGAATACAGGCCAAACATCGACAGCGCCAGCGCGATAAACAGCACCGACAGGCCGATCAGCACGTACGGATGCTGCAACGCCGCCTGGAACTGCAGCCCGGCGGCGGCCACCACCAGGCCGAGCAGGGTATAGGTGAGTGCCATGCCCTGTACGTAAACCACGGCCAGCGCCAGAATGCGTCCGCTGCTGTGCGGTTTTTCACGGCCCAGAATGATGCCGGAAATCAGCGGGTACATCGGCAGCACGCAGGGAGTGAAGGCAATGCCAATACCAATCAACAGGGCCCAAAGCGGCGAAAACGGCAGGTTGGCGGGTGCGGGTTCCGTTGGCACATCAACGGGTGGCGCTGTGGCGGCGCTCGCCGCATCCAATGGGATCACTCGCGTCTCAGGCGGGTAGCAGAAACCGGCTTCCGCGCAACCCTGATAGGTTACGCTCAGGCTGGCGCCGTTGGCCGCCTGTTGCAGTGGAATGTTCAGAGCGAGCTGTTGTTTGAAAATAGCGACTTCACCGAAGAACTCATCCTTGTGGCTCAGTCCTTCGGGCAATTCAAAGGTGCCTAGCGTTGCTTGCTGCGGCACCAGCTTGATCTGTTGACGATAGAGGTAGTAACCGGGGCGAATTTGCCAGCTCAGGGCCAGTTGGTGATCCTGTTGTTTAAAGTCAAAGGCGAATGCCTGATCGACAGGCACGAACTGACTGCCGCCGCTTTGGCCGAACAAGGATGCCTGAGCTGCTTGCGGTAAAAAAAACAGGCTGCAGAGCAGGAATATTACTTTAATGAGGCGTTGATCCATAACAGGTAGTCTTTATCTCCAGCCATCACCGGCAGCACCAACAGCTCGGGCGTTTGATACGGGTGATGTTGTTTCAGGGTGTCGAGCAGGGCGTCTTGATGGCGGCGGTCGCTTTTGAACAATATCTGCACTTCGTATTCCTGTTCCAGTTTCCCTTCCCAGTAATAGAGCGATGTCACGCCGGGCAGCAACGTGGCGCAGGCTGCCAGCTTTTCCCCCAAAACCCGGGCCGCCAGGTCTTGCGCGGTGGCCTCATCGGGGGCAGTGCAGAGTATGACGACAGCTTCGCAATCAGACATTTTCGGCCCTCTCATCCAGATTATCAGGGGCACTATACCTTGAAGGAGAGTTGGCTAGAAGGCGAGTTTATCACCAACGGGGGGACTCAGGGGAAACCGGGGCCGCAGCCCCGGTAAAAAGATTACAGCATCACGCTGCCCAGCAGGAAACCGAACAGCACCGCCAATACTACCCCGATGGTGCCGGGGATAAAGAACGGGTGATTAAACACGAAACGCCCGATGCGCGTGGTGCCGGTATCGTCCATCTGCACCGCCGCGACCAGCGTTGGGTAAGTTGGCAGAATAAACAGGCCGGAAACGGCGGCGAAGGACGCGATGGCGGTCAGCGGCGAGACGTTCAGCGCCAGCGCCATCGGCATCAGCGCCTTGGCGGTGGCGGCCTGCGAGTACAGCAGTGCCGAACAGAAGAAGAAAATCACCGCCAGCAGCCATGGATGAGATTGGATCACCGCACCTGCAGTTTCTTTGATCCAGTCGATGTTGGCCTGTACGAAGGTATCGCCCAACCAGGCCACGCCCAGAATACAGATACAGGCGCTCATGCCGGCCTTAAAGGTGCTGGAGTTGAGCACCATATCGGTGTCGACCCGGCACAGCAGAGTGGTCAGGGTAGCGACGCTCAGCATGATGATCAAAATGGCGTTGGTGGTGTTCATCAAGGGTTTTGCCACCAGCCCAAGCCCAGGGCTGTTGATGATGGCGTAGGCTACTACGCAGACCACGCCCAGAAGGAACAGCAGCACCGAGGCTTTGGCGCGCGGTTTAATGTCTATCGCCTTGTTGCCGCGCAGGGTGATCAGGCCCTCCTCCAGGCGTTTCAGGTAAACCGGATCGTCAGACAGCTTGGAATCGAACAGCCAGGACACCAGCAGCGACATCAACAGCACGGCGCAGAAGGTCGAAGGCATTACCACCATCAGCATATGCAGATAGCTGACGCCGTGACCTTCCATCACCGAAGACATGTACACCACGGCGGCGGAGATCGGTGAGGCGGTAATGGCAATCTGCGCAGCCACTACGGCGGTGGACAGCGGTCGGCAAGGCTTGATGCCCTGTTCTTTCGCCACTTCGGCGATGACCGGCAGCGCGGAGAGCGAGATATTGCCGGTACCGGCGAAGATAGTCAGGAAATAGGTGACGATCGGCGCCAGAATCGTGATGTGCTTGGGGTTCTTGCGCAGCAGTTTTTCAGTTTGCTGGACCAGATAATCCATACCGCCGGCCACCTGCATGGCCGAGATTGCGGCAATCACCGCCATGATGATGGAAATCACGTCGAAAGGGATGCTGCCCGGCTTGACGCCAATCAACGCCAGGACCAAAACCCCCAATCCGCCAGCAAATCCGATACCGATACCGCCCAATCTGGCCCCTAAAAAAATGGCCAGCAGAACGATAACCAATTCTACGGCTAACATAGTGTCTACTCCTTAAAATAAGATTATTTGAAAATGAAAAGTTAAAAATTTGTGGGCGACAGAAAGTAAAAAGGCACGCTATCCAGAGGATTTAGCGTGCCTTTTAGGGCTACCGGGTATATCTGTTATTGTTCATTTTCATCCGTATAGCGTTTGGCTTTATAGGCCGGGTGCATCAGGTTCTCCACGGAGAAGATGTCATCCAGCTCTGCTTCGGTCAGCAGACCGCGTTCCAGCACCACTTCACGTACGCTTTTGCCGGTTTCGGCGCAGATCTTCCCGACGATGTCACCGTTGTGGTGGCCAATGAACGGGTTCAGATAGGTGACGATACCGATAGAGTTGAACACGTAGTGTTCGCACACTTCTTTATTCGCGGTAATGCCGTTGATGCATTTTTCCAGCAGGTTATAGCAGGCGTTGGTCAGGATGTGGATTGACTCAAACATCGCCTGGCCAATCACCGGCTCCATCACGTTCAACTGCAGCTGGCCCGCTTCGGCGGCCATGGTAACGCAAGTGTCGTTGCCAATCACCTTGAAACACACCTGATTGACCACTTCCGGGATCACCGGGTTCACCTTGGCCGGCATGATGGAGGAGCCCGCCTGCAATTCCGGCAGGTTGATTTCGTTCAGGCCGGCGCGCGGGCCTGACGATAACAGGCGCAGATCGTTACAAATCTTGGACAGTTTCACCGCCAGACGTTTCAACGCGCTGTGCACCATCACGTAGGCGCCGCAGTCGGAGGTGGCTTCGATCAGGTCTTCGGCCGGCACTACCGGCAGGTTGCTGACTTCCGCCAGTTTTTGTACGGCCAGGTGCTGGTAGCCTTCCGGCGTGTTCAGCGCAGTACCAATCGCCGTGGCCCCCAGGTTCACTTCCAGCAGCAGTTCTGCCGTGCGATGCAGGTTACGGGTTTCTTCTTTCAGCAGCACGCTGAATGCGTGGAATTCCTGACCCAGAGTCATAGGCACGGCATCCTGCAACTGGGTGCGTCCCATTTTCAGAATGGTTTCGAACTCTTTCGCTTTGCGATCAAAACCTTCACGCAGTTGGTTGATGGCGTCGATCAGTTTCTGGTTGGAGGCGTATACCGCGATGCGGAAACCGGTAGGGTAAGCGTCGTTGGTGGACTGGCATTTATTAAGGTGATCGTTGGGGTTCAGATATTGATATTCGCCTTTCTGATGGCCCATCAGTTCCAGACCGATATTCGCCAGCACTTCGTTGGTGTTCATGTTCAGCGAGGTACCTGCGCCGCCCTGGAACACGTCGACCGGGAACTGGTCCATGCATTTGCCTTTATCCAGCACTTCATCACAAGCCTGGATGATGACATCAGCGATTTTGCGCGGAATGGTTTTTAGCTCTTTATTTGCCAGCGCTGCGGCTTTTTTTACCATCACCATGCCACGGACAAACTCGGGCACATCGCTGATTTTGCTGTTGCTGATATAGAAATTTTCAATCGCACGCAGGGTATGAACACCGTAATAGGCTTCTGCGGGGACTTCACGTGTTCCTAACAGGTCTTCTTCGATACGAATGTTGTTTGACATGAGAACCTTCTCTATGTGTTGCTGCCGAATTAAAAATTTGTCAGGTAACTAAATAATGTTGCCGAAGGCTTGGGGCATGAAACGATTAACCATCGCGCCCGTTGCAGCCCAGATCATATGCTGGTTAGTAATAAATGACTGAATCCAGATCACCTTCTGAGCCTTCTGGAATCACGCTTTTCCCGTTCTGTGATCTCATTCACGTTTGTTAACTTTAGCAATAAAAAAAGGGCTTTGGTTGAAATGGCGACGGGAAGACCCCATTGTAATTATGTCGGCCGTTTTACCGGCCCCTCTTTTCGCGTTACCGCCACCCTGCGGGAGCGTGCTGCTACTATAGGAGAACCAGGTGCGCTGGTTACCGTTACTGTTGATATTTCTGTTGGCTTACATCGAAATATCTCTCTTTATCAAGGTCGCCGCCGTATTGGGCGTGGCGATAACCCTGTTGCTGGTGGTGTTCACCTCCTGCGTCGGCATTTCGCTGGTGCGCAACCAGGGCATGAAAACCTTCGTGCAAATGCAACAGAAACTGGCCGCAGGTGAAAGCCCGGCGGCAGAAATGGTGAAAAGCGTCTCGCTGGTGCTGGCGGGCTTCCTGCTGTTGGTGCCGGGATTCTTCACCGATTTTCTTGGGCTGTTGCTGCTGTTGCCGCCGGTGCAGAAATCGCTGACGCTGAAACTGATGCCACACCTTTCGGTCTACCGTCCCGGCGGCTGGAGCCAGGGCGGCGATGCCGCCAACGGCAACACCTTCGACGGCGAGTTTCAGCGCAAGGACGACGATCGTTATACGTTGGGAAACCAGCCGGACGATCATGACAAGCGTAACGATCGTTGAAAAAACGCGGCCCCGGCCGCGTTTTTCACATTTGTCCCCTCCGGATTGCCGTCAAAAGCGAAAATTTTTTTGACTGGCCCCTTGAAGGGGGATGGAATGCCCCCATTTCAAATCCCACGAGGCCGGTAATAACAATCCGGTGACAACCCTAAATCTGATAGAAACCTTCTTACAGGAGAGCGTTCAATGAGTATTCGTCCATTGCATGACCGCGTTATCGTCAAGCGCAAAGAAGTTGAATCAAAATCTGCTGGCGGCATCGTTCTGACTGGCTCTGCAGCGGGTAAATCTACTCGTGGTGAAGTTGTGGCAGTGGGTAAAGGGCGTGTTCTGGAAAGCGGCAACATCCAACCGCTGGATGTGAAAGTTGGCGATATCGTGATTTTCAACGACGGCTACGGCGTGAAAGCAGAGAAGATCGACAATGAAGAAGTGTTGATCATGTCCGAAAGCGACATTCTGGCAATTGTTGAAGCGTAATTACGCTTTATCTTCTGAACTGAACGAAACGAGTTGAAGGGAAATACCAATGGCAGCTAAAGACGTAAAATTCGGCAATGACGCTCGCGTGAAAATGCTCCGCGGCGTGAATGTTCTCGCTGATGCAGTAAAAGTGACCCTGGGCCCGAAAGGCCGTAACGTAGTGCTGGATAAATCCTTCGGCGCTCCTACCATCACTAAAGATGGCGTATCCGTAGCCCGTGAAATCGAACTGGAAGACAAGTTCGAAAACATGGGTGCGCAGATGGTGAAAGAAGTGGCCTCCAAAGCGAACGACGCTGCGGGCGACGGCACCACCACTGCAACCGTACTGGCTCAATCCATCATCACCGAAGGCCTGAAAGCAGTCGCCGCCGGCATGAACCCGATGGACCTGAAGCGCGGTATCGACAAGGCGGTTATCGCCGCCGTTGAAGAGCTGAAAAAACTGTCCGTACCTTGCTCCGACTCCAAAGCTATCGCTCAGGTAGGCACCATCTCTGCAAACTCCGACGAAACCGTGGGTAAACTGATTGCAGAAGCCATGGAGAAAGTGGGCAAAGAAGGCGTTATCACCGTTGAAGAAGGCACTGGCCTGCAAGACGAGCTGGACGTTGTTGAAGGTATGCAGTTCGACCGCGGTTACCTGTCTCCTTACTTCATCAACAAACCGGAAACCGGTTCTATCGAACTGGAAAGTCCGTTCATCCTGCTGGCTGACAAGAAAATCTCCAACATCCGTGAAATGCTGCCAGTACTGGAAGCCGTGGCGAAAGCCGGCAAACCGCTGCTGATCATCGCTGAAGATGTTGAAGGCGAAGCACTGGCTACCCTGGTGGTCAACACCATGCGCGGCATCGTGAAAGTGGCTGCGGTTAAAGCACCTGGTTTCGGCGACCGTCGTAAAGCCATGCTGCAGGATATCGCTACCCTGACTGGCGGTACCGTTATCTCTGAAGAGATCGGTCTGGAGCTGGAAAAAGCGACTCTGGAAGACCTGGGTACTGCTAAACGTATCGTTATCAACAAAGACACCACTATCATCATCGATGGCAATGGTGAAGAACCTGCGATTCAGGGCCGTGTGTCCCAGATTCGTCAGCAGATCGAAGAAGCAACTTCTGATTACGACCGTGAAAAACTGCAAGAGCGCGTAGCTAAACTGGCTGGCGGCGTTGCGGTAATCAAAGTCGGTGCTGCTACCGAAGTTGAAATGAAAGAGAAGAAAGCTCGCGTTGAAGATGCTCTGCACGCAACCCGTGCTGCAGTAGAAGAAGGCGTAGTTGCTGGTGGTGGTGTTGCGCTGATTCGCGCAGCGTCCAAACTGAGCGAACTGCGTGGCGTGAACGAAGATCAGAACGTGGGTATCAAAGTTGCGCTGCGCGCAATGGAATCACCACTGCGTCAGATCGTTCTGAACTGCGGCGAAGAGCCATCTGTTGTTGCCAACACCGTGAAAGCGGGCGAAGGTAATTACGGCTACAATGCAGCGACCGAAGAATACGGCGACATGATCGCGATGGGTATCCTGGATCCAACCAAAGTGACCCGTTCTGCTCTGCAGTACGCGGCTTCTGTGGCTGGCCTGATGATCACCACCGAGTGCATGGTGACCGACCTGCCGAAAAGCGATGCGCCTGATTTAGGCGGCGCTGGCGGTATGGGCGGCATGGGTGGCATGGGCGGCATGATGTAATCATCCCCCACACTGTCTGTGTGCTGAGAACCCCGGTCAATTGGCCGGGGTTTTTTTATTCTGTGCTCTTTGCCGCACTGTATTTGATGATATTTTTGCAGCCCGGGGTGATTTAGCTGGTAAACTGATATTTCATCAGCTGTCGCTCAAGGCGTTGACCCGGTACCCGTGGCAACGGATGCTTAAGAGATGGCAACGCTTTCTGATAAGCTTGTGCAGAATTCTCAATATCATATGGGGAACAAGATGCGGATTAAAGCCTTACTGGGTCTTTCGGCAGCTATGCTGCTGGCAGGTTGCAGCAGCACCAACGAACTGTCCGCCGCAGGCCAGCAGGTCAAATTTACCGACACCAAACCGGCGGCTGAATGTCAGCTGGTGGGCGAAGTGACCGGCACCCAGAGCAATTGGTTGTCCGGTAACGGCGGCGAAGGCAGCTCTATGCGCGGCGCGGCAAACGATCTGCGTAACAAGGCAGCGGCGATGGGTGGCAATGTCATCTATGGCGCAACCAGCCCGACACAGAACCTGCTTTCAAGCTTTGCTCCGCTGGACAGCAAAATGATTGGCCAGGTTTACAAGTGCCCATAAAGCAGTAACGTGCAGGGTATACATAAAAAAGAGGCATGCCCAGGCATGCCTCTTTTTGTATCTGAAACGGGTGGTCGATCAGCTTTGCATCAGATGCAGATCGAGGGGGGTTTTGCTTGGTTTGCCGCCGACCTCACGCGTCAGACGCGGCACCATATAGCCTGAAACCTTGCTCAGCAGCGCCTGCATAATCGTGCGCGCTTCGTCGTCGCTGACCATAAAGTGCGCCGCGCCCTGAACCTTATCCAGTACGTGGATGTAATAGGGCAGAATGCCGGCGTCAAACAGCGCGTTGCTCAGCGTCGCCAACGTGTCGGCGTTGTCATTGATACCGCGCAGCAGCACGCTCTGATTCAGCAACGTAACGCCTGCCAGACGCAGTTGCGTCATACCCATCTGCAATTCACGGTCAATTTCATTGGCGTGGTTGATGTGCGTCACCATCAGCACCTGCAGGCGCGAAGCGGACAGCCGACGGCACAGCTCCGGCGTAATGCGCGCCGGGATCACTACCGGCAGGCGGGTGTGGATGCGCAGGCGTTTCAGATGCGGGATGGCTTCCAACTCGCCGATCAGCCAGTCGAGCTCGCTGTCTTTCGCCATCAGCGGATCGCCGCCGGAGAAAATAATCTCATCCAGTTCCGGGTGTTGGCGGATATAATCGAGCGCCTGGCGCCAGTTGGCCTTGTTGCCCTGGTTATCCTGATACGGAAAATGGCGGCGGAAGCAGTAGCGGCAGTTGACCGCACAGCCACCCTTGACCAGCAGCAGAGCGCGATTACGGTATTTATGCAACAGGCCCGGCACCACGCTGCGCTGTTCGTCCAGCGGATCGGTAGTGAAGCCGGGCGCATTGATGAATTCTTCGCTGGCGGTCAGCACCTGGCGCAGCAGCGGGTCGTTGGCATCGCCGGGGCGCATGCGCGCTGCGAAGGCGCGAGGGACGCGCAGCGCGAACAATCGACGGGCCTCGCGGCCCTGCGGCAGTTCCGGATGCGTATTCAGTGATAAAAGCTGCAGTAATTCATCGGGATCGGTAATAACATCGGCGAGTTGATGCAACCAATCTTCTCTATATGCCGTATTTTGGGTTATAATGTGTGCCATTTTTTTGGCTAAGCTACCAGTTTAAATATTCAGAGGGGCCATCATGGCGACTTATTCTAGCAACGATTTCCGTCCGGGTCTTAAAATCATGTTCGAAGGCGAGCCTTATGCCATCGAATCCAGCGAGTTCGTTAAACCGGGCAAAGGCCAGGCGTTTGCGCGTGTTAAAATGCGCCGCCTGCTGACCGGCAGCCGCGTAGAGAAAACCTTTAAATCTACCGACTCTTGCGAAGGCGCAGACGTTGTAGATACCAACATGAACTACCTGTACAACGACGGTGAGTTCTACCACTTCATGCACCCTGAGACTTTCGAGCAACACGGGGTTGAAGAAAAAACCGTTTCTGACGCGGCAAAATGGCTGCAAGATAACGCGGAATGCATCGTCACGCTGTGGGACGGTCGCCCAATCGCCGTTCAGCCACCGAACTTTATCGAAGCAGAAATCACTGATACCGATCCTGGTCTGAAAGGCGATACTGCCGGAACCGGCGGCAAACCTGCGACCTTGAGCACTGGCGCTGTGGTAAAAGTGCCATTGTTCGTACAGATTGGCGAAGTTGTCCGTGTTGACACCCGCTCTGGCGAATACGTTTCACGCGTAAAATAAGTTTCCAAACAAAGGAGCCCTGAGTGGCTCCTTTGCTTTATCCCCTCTCGCATATCGTTGGCAGACTCAGCATGATGAAGAAAACTCTGTTGGCCGTGATCTCCCTGTTGTTGCTTGTGTCCCTTAGTGGTTGTAATACTTTCCGCGGTTTCGGTGAGGATGTTCAGCACCTCGGCGGCGCTATTTCGCGAACGGCCAGCTAGAAAACATTAATTTCAATAATGTAATTGTGCGAAATAAAAGCGTTTTAAACAGCAACTCTCGTTAATATTTACTAAACTTAGAAAGCCGTACTTTTTCATCACTGACAAATAAGGACTTTCATATGCTGAAGAAAAGTATTATCGCGATTTTCTCTTTGATGATCCTGACCTCATTGACCGCATGCAATACCACCAAAGGCGTAGGTAAAGACGTGCAGGCCGGCGGGGAAGCCATCCAGCGCAGTGCAGAATAACCTGCCTTTTTTGCCTCTTGTGGTATTCCACGTAAACAGCCCCACCGTGGGATACCGCTTCACCCCTGAACCTCGGTAAACACCACCTTTGTACTGCTATCCTGCCCAGCCGCAGGTATAATTCCCAGGCATTTTTCACAAAGCTAAACGGGACGACCTGTTTACGCATCAGCTTTCGGGGACGACCCCATCGTAACGGAGCCTGTTCATGGCTTGGATTATTCTGCTTATTGCCGGTTTGCTCGAAGTGGTGTGGGCTATCGGCCTGAAATACACCCACGGTTTTACCCGACTGACGCCCAGCATTATCACTGTCGCCGCCATGGTGGTCAGTATGCTGTTGTTGGCGCATGCCATGAAAACGTTGCCTGCCGGCACGGCTTATGCGGTCTGGACCGGTATCGGCGCGGTAGGGGCGGCAATTATGGGGATGGTGCTGCTTGGCGAATCGACCAATATCGCGCGCATTCTCAGCCTGTGTCTGATCGTGGTCGGGATACTCGGCCTGAAGTTCAGCAGTCACTGATACCCGTCGTCTTTCAAGCTGTAGCGTTGTTACCTGCACTCACTAACCCCAGTCACTTACCTTAGTAAGCTCCTGGGGATGAGTGAGCTGGGCGCCTAGCTACAACTTGAAATACATAGGGTATCTCGATTTGATCGAACTAATAGACCCATAGAAAGGCGGCCAACGAACATTGGCCGCCAAGGGGCTTACAGAGTGACTACCCCAATCAGGGTTACCACGCTGAGGATGGCAGCCAGGCCATAGAACACCCATTTACCGGCCGGCACGTGAATTTTCAAATCGTGCATCGCATGATGGATCCGGTGCAGACCGCACCACAGCGGCAGGATAATCATCAGCAGCAGGAACAGGCGGCCGATCAGGCTTTGGCAAAATGCCAGCACGCGGTCATAGCCCAGTGCGTCGCCGGGGAACAGGCCTAGCGGCAGCAATATTCCGACCAGCAGCACGATGGCGGGCGCGACAATCGCTCCCCACATGCCGCCTGCGCCGAATAACCCCCAGAAAACCGGCTCGTCGGAGCGTTTAGGTGATTGATTTATCATATTTCCTCCGGGTTACACCAAGGCTACGGCCAGAATGATCGCGCTGGCGACCAGCGTCACCGCCCACAGTGCTTTCACTATCGGTCCTGGCCCCATTTTCTCGTTGTTGACCACGATATTGGCGGCTTTCGGCGCCAGATCGAACCAGGTTTTGGTATGCAGCAGCGCCGCCAGCAGGGCGATAACGTTAATCAGCAGCACCAACGGGTTTTGCAGAAAACCGACGAAGCCGGCCCAGCTATCTACACCGCCTTTCAGAGAAAAAATGCCGTAAATCAGTACGATGCTGAACCACACCGCCGGCACCGAGGTGCTTTCACGCAGCATATAAAAACGGTAGAAGCCGAGCTTTTGCCACCAGGTCGGCGTCATGGTGCGCACATAAGGCTTACGTTGTGTTGTCATTGCGGTTCTCTCCTTATTGCGGCTTCAGCATGGCGATCATGAAATCTTTGGCGCTTTCCACCTTGCCCTGCTGGATGGCAGCCGCCGGGTCGACGTGCTTTGGACACACTTCAGAGCAGTAACCGACAAAGGTACAGCTCCAGACGCCGTTTTGGCCGTTGAGTTGCGCCATGCGCTGCTTCTGGCCGTGATCGCGGTTATCCAGGTTGTAGCGGTGCGCCAGGGTGATCGCCGCCGGGCCGATAAATTCCGGGTTCAGACCGAACTGCGGGCAGGCGGCATAACACAGACCGCAGTTGATGCAGCCGGAAAACTGGTGATATTTGGCCATTTGCGCCGGGGTCTGCACGTTAGGGCCATCTTCCGGTTTGCGGTTGTTGCCGATGATATAGGGCTTAATCGCCTCCAGACTTTCGATAAAGTGAGTCATATCGACCACCAAATCGCGTTCGATCGGGAAGTTGCCCAACGCTTCCACCTTCATGCCGCCGGTGTATTCGCGCAGGAAGGTTTTGCAGGCCAGTTTTGGCACCCGGTTAACCATCATGCCGCACGAACCGCAGATCGCCATGCGGCATGACCAGCGATACGAGAGGTCGGGCGCCAGGTTATCCTTGATGTAGCCCAGCGCATCGAGCAGCGAGGTTTGCTCGTCATAAGGCACCGCAAAGGTCTCGAAATGCGGCTCGGCGTCGCGTTCCGGGTTATACCGCATGACCTCGATTTTCAGGGTGTTCATCTCAGCCATTTGCCTGCTCCTTGTCCTTTTTATCCTGCGCTTCGGCTTCAGCGCCGTACACACGTTTGGCCGGTGGCAGTTTGGTGATCTTCACGTCGCTGTATTCCAGTCGCGGCGCGCCATTCGGGTTGTGGAACGCCAGCGTATGTTTCAGGAAGTTTACGTCGTCGCGCTCGGTACAGCCTTCGTCCAGACGTTGGTGGGCGCCGCGCGATTCTTTGCGGTTGAAGGCGGAGTGCGCCATGCATTCGGCCACGTCCAGCCCATAGCCCAATTCGATGGTGTACAACAGATCGGTATTGAACACGCTGGATCTGTCGGTGATTTTGACGCGCTTGAAACGCTCTTTCAGCTCCGCCAGCTTATCGATGGTCTTTTGCATCAGCTCCGGCGTGCGGTAGATGCCGCAGCCTTCTTCCATCGACAGGCCCATTTCATCGCGAATTTTTGACCAGTTTTCGTTGCCTTCCTGCTTCATCAGGTTGCTCAACCGGGCTTCGACATCACGGCCCTGAGCATCCAGTGCGCTCCCATTGGCCGGGCCGCTTTCCAGCGCACGGCGGGCGGCGTTCTCGCCGGCTACGCGGCCGAACACTACCAGTTCCGCCAGTGAGTTAGAGCCGAGGCGGTTGGCGCCGTGCAGACCGACGGAGGAGCATTCGCCGACGGCGAACAGCCCTTTAATGCGGGTTTCGCAGTTCTGATCGGTTTCAATGCCGCCCATGGTGTAGTGCGCGGTCGGGCGCACCGGGATCGGCTCTTTCACCGGATCGACGCCGACGTAAGCCTTCGCCAGTTCACAGATGAACGGCAGACGTTCCAGCAGTTTCTTTTCCCCCAGATGGCGCAGATCCAGATAGACCACGTCGCCGCGCGGGGTGGCGATGGTGCGGCCGGCGCGCCATTCGTGCCAGAAGGCCTGCGAAACCTTGTCGCGCGGACCGAGCTCCATATATTTGTTTTTCGGTTCGCCCAGCGGCGTTTCCGGGCCCATGCCGTAATCTTGCAGGTAACGATAACCGTCCTTGTTCACCAGAATGCCGCCTTCGCCACGGCAACCTTCGGTCATCAGGATGCCGGAGCCCGGCAGGCCGGTAGGGTGATACTGAACGAACTCCATATCACGCAGCGGAATGCCGTGGTGGAACGCCATACCCATGCCATCACCGGTGACGATGCCGCCGTTGGTGTTGTAGCGGTATACGCGCCCGGCACCGCCGGTAGCCATGACCACCGCATTGGCGCGGATCTGCACGCGGGTGCCTTCCATCATGTTCATCGCCACCAGGCCACGGACCTGGCCGTCATCCACCAGAATGTCCAGCACGAAGTGTTCGTCGAAACGCTGGATTTGCGGGTATTTGAGCGAGGTCTGGAACAGGGTGTGCAGCATATGGAAGCCGGTCTTGTCGGCGGCGAACCAGGTACGTTCAATCTTCATGCCGCCAAAGCGGCGCACGTTGACCGAGCCGTCCGGTTTACGGCTCCACGGGCAGCCCCACTGTTCAAGCTGAGCCATCTCACGCGGGCAGTTGTGGACGAAATGATCGACCACGTCCTGCTCGCACAGCCAGTCGCCACCGGCAACGGTGTCGTGGAAGTGGTAATCGAAGCTATCGTGATCCTGAGTGACGGCGGCGGAGCCCCCTTCAGCGGCCACCGTATGGCTGCGCATCGGGTAGACTTTGGAAATCAGGGCGATTTTCAGTTGAGGGTTGGCTTCCGCTGCGGCTATTGCTGCACGTAAACCAGCACCCCCGGCCCCAATAATGGCAAGATCGGCGTTAAAGGTTTGCACTGCATTCCTCCAATATTCTTGTTAAGAACGGCAAATTAAATATCTATGCTTAATATTTATAAAAACGCTTCGGGCACTAACTAATTGAACCGATTGATATTGCATAAAGACTGAGGATAGATATCTCCCACCAATTATGTGGAATTAACTATACCTAAAGTTAAGTAGAAGAAATTTGATGTGATCGATTGTTTTGTCTTTTAGCTATTGGCTGGAAGAATTATTGCCTTCAAGGGATATTTAACGTTTTTTCACCTTTTATTAACCTTATCGCTACTCGTTTGTGAGGAATTATCACCGTCAAAGGTGCCCGGCTGTTAAGAATTTGTTTGCATGCCTGGATACGAGTAGACTGCATCCCCTGTTTGATTTCGGAGTAATTACCATGAGCGAAACGGCAAGCTGGCAACCAAGTGCACCCATCGCCAATTTGTTGAAGCGCGCAGCGATCCTGACTGAGATCCGGCGTTTCTTCGCCGATCGTGGCGTATTGGAAGTTGAGACGCCAACCATGAGCCAGGCGACGGTTACCGATATCCACCTTTTCCCGTTTCAGACGCGTTTTGTCGGCCCGGGGGCGGCGGATGGCCTGACGCTGTACATGATGACCAGCCCGGAATATCACATGAAGCGGTTGCTGGCGGCGGGTAGCGGCCCGATCTATCAGATGGGGCGCAGTTTCCGTAATGAAGAGGCCGGTCGCCATCACAACCCGGAATTCACCATGCTGGAGTGGTACCGCCCGCATTACGACATGTACCGGCTGATGAATGAGGTGGATGATTTGCTCCAGCAGGTGCTGGATTGCGGCAGTGCGGAAACCTTGTCCTATCAGCAGGCTTTCCTGCGTCACCTGGATATCGATCCGCTGTCGGCAGAGAAAGCGCAACTGCGTGAAGCGGCGGCCAAGCTCGATCTGAGCAACATTGCCGATACTGAAGAAGACCGCGATACGCTGCTGCAGCTGCTGTTCACCGTCGGCGTTGAGCCGTACATTGGCCGTGACAAACCGGCGTTCGTTTATCACTTCCCTGCCAGCCAGGCGTCATTGGCGGAGATCAGTACCGAAGATCACCGCGTGGCGGAGCGTTTTGAGGTGTATTTCAAGGGGATCGAGCTGGCGAATGGCTTTCGTGAATTGACCGACAGTCGCGAACAGCGTCAGCGTTTTGATCAGGATAACCGCAAACGTGCGGAACGCGGTTTGCCGCAGCACCCTATCGATAACAACCTGCTGGACGCTTTGCAGCACGGTATGCCGGAATGTTCCGGCGTGGCGTTAGGGGTTGATCGGCTGGTCATGCTGGCATTGGGCGCCGAGAGCCTGAGCGAAGTGCTTGCCTTCCCGGTAGGGCGCGCATAACTTTCGCTATTTGCAGATAGCAAAAGGGTGCAGTTCACAATGAACTGCACCCTTTTTTATTTACAGGCCGCCGGAGTCGCGCTTGGTGTTCGGCGGCGGGGTGGAAGGCGGCGTACGGCCATTGCTGGTCAAGCGTGACAGCGTTTCGCTGCGGACTTGGAACGGCGGGTACGGCAGGGTAATGCCGTGTTCGCGGTAGCCGGCCAGAATCAACTGATGGATCTCGTGGCGCAATGGCATGCGATGGCCCATCTCGGCCGCATAGATGCGCATCTCGAAGATCTGAATGCCCTGTTGCAGGTCGACCAAATAAACCTCCGGCGCCGGGGTGTCCAGCACCAGCGAGCAGCGCTCGGCGGCGTTGAGAAGGATCTTGGTCACCTCTTCACTGTTGGCATCGCCCGGTGCCGGCACCGTCAACACCACACGGGTCAGGTTGTCCGACAGCGACCAGTTGACGAACTGTTCGGTGATGAACGCCTTGTTCGGCACGATGATCTCTTTGCGATCCCAGTCAGAAATGGTGGTGGCGCGAGTGTTGATCTTGGTGACGGTGCCGGTCAGGTTTCGGATCGTCACCGTATCGCCAATGCGAATCGGCTTCTCGAACAAAATGATCAGGCCGGAGATGAAGTTGGAGAAAATCTCCTGCATGCCGAAGCCCAACCCCACGCTGAGCGCGGTGACCACCCACTGCAGTTTCGACCACTCGATGCCGATCCAGGAAAAACTGAGGATGGCGCCGAACAGCAACAGCAGATATTTGGTAATGGTAGTGATGGCGTAGCCGGTGCCGGGCGACAGATCCAGATGCTGCAGCACCGCCAGCTCCAGCAGTGCCGGCAGGTTGCGCACCAGCTGCATGGTGACGATCAGCACCAAAATGGCGATCAATACCGCGCCCAAAGTGATCGGATGCGCCGTTTCCACCCCGTTGACCGTCGAGGTTACGTCCCACAGGGAAATGTTTTCCAGGAAGGCGAAGGCGGAATGGATCTCCGACCACAGCACGATCACCGATACCAGCGCGATCATCGTCAGGATCGAACGTACCAACCGCAGAGACTGGGCGCTGATGGTGTCCAAGTCGATCTCCGAGTCATCCACATCCATCGAGCCTTCGGTGCTGTTTGGCGTATGCGGCGTTTCTTCTTCGCCGCGTGCGCGCTGGGCCAGGATATCGGCACGGCGCTGTTTGGCGCGGTCAAAGGCGATGCGCCGCCGTTGGATTAGCATCCAGCGGCGAATAATATGGTAAACCACCAACAGGAAGAACCAGATCGCCACCGAGGTTTCCAACCGTGCCAGCAGCGCCTGCGAGGTGGTCAGGTAACCGACGGCGGAGGCCAGCGCGGCCAGCAGCGGGGCCGACAGCAGCAGCCCCCACAGCGCGGTATTGACCATGTTCTCGCCGGAGCCTTTCTTGTCCAGATAAAGCGGGATACCGGCGCGCTTGAGGCTGTTGGTAACGATGGCCAGCGCCAGGCACAGCAGGATGAAGCACAGCCGCCCCAGCGTGTTGGCAAACTCGCGCTCTTTCAGGCTGTCGAAAGTGATCAACGCCATGATCAACGGCACGATCAGCCAGATCGACATCTTGTAGTAACGCATGGCGCGTGAAACCTGCTTCACCGGCCAGCGGAAGTGCACGATAAACAGCCCCTGCGGATGGGCGAAGGCGGCGCAGATCATACAGATCCACAGGATCGGCAGCGTTGCGGTGACACCCTTGCCAATCGCCTCTGCTACCGGATAGTTCCAGGCGCTTTGCAGGCCAAAACCGAGCGCGGCCCACAGTACCGGCAGCGGCATTGCCACCAGAATCGACCAGAATACGGTGCGCATCGTCAGGAAGAACTCGTCCTGCGTCACCTTGCCGACCCGGCTGTTGGCGCGTTCCAGGAAGGCGTGATAGTGCTTGCGTGAGCTGATGCTGAAAATCACCAGCAGCAGGGCACCGAAGATCGGGATCAACGTTTCTTTGCTGGTCACCATCATCATGAAGGCACCGCCCAGCTGTGCCAGCGTATCCAGCGACAGCAGACGTGTCAGATCGTGCGCCACGTTAATCGGGTAAGACAGGGTGATCGGGTTGACGTCCGGGACCCAGAACAGATAACGGTGGGTGGCGTCCTTGATCTCGTTCAACGCCTCAATCAGCTGGGTGTTGGCCACTTTCAGCTTGGTCAGCTCGAGGATCTGGGTATCGCAGCCGGAAAGCAACGAATTCAGCAGCTCACGCTGGGTGCGCAGCTGTGCTTCAACGATACGCCGCTCCGCGCTGGTCAGTTCGCTGCCGTCGTCACGTTTGAACTCGCGCTGCGACAGTTTCTCCAGCTGGCTTTCAAACTGCAGGCGTTGTACGCGCAGCTGGGCCATATCGCCATCCAGCTGCTGCGGTTTTGGCATTTCCGGCAGCGTCGCCACCTGGGCGCGCAGGGTTTCCCCCAACGCCGACGACGAACCGAGCCACTGAGCCTGTTCGATAATGGTGCTCAGCGCCTGACGTACCTGCAGCGTTTGCGCGGCGGCCTGACGCTGTTGCGATGAGATCAGATCCATACGCTGCGCCTGATTGTTCAGGGCAGCGGACAGTTCACGGTTGATCTGCAACTGTTGGCTGATGCTTTTCGGCAGGTCGCCGTTTTGTTCGGCCAGTTGCTCGGTTTTTTCGAGCGCCAGTTCGGCTTCACGCTGGCGTTGGGCGTTAAGGTTATTGCGCAGGGCCTGCAGCTGAACGTCGATCTTCTCGTGGCGTTTCTTGTACACCTCGGCACGCATTCGCGCCAATTCCTGGCGGTTATTGGCCGACAGCTGCGCCAGTTCAAGCTCATCCACCTTGGCTTTGCGCGCCGCGGCTTCCGCCTGCAACAGCGCCAGAGCCGCCTGGGCGTGCGGGGTGGTCGGGTTGGCGGGCTGAGCTTGCAGACGACGCTGCACTTCGGTCAACGAGCGGCGTGCATCGGTCTGCTGCTGCGGCAGTTGGCCGAGCGAATCGCTGATCTCCCGCGTGCGCTCCTGTTCTTGCTGCAGCAGACGCGCCTGTTCCAGCAACAGGCTGCTGGCCTGGAGGATCTGTTGTTCCAGATCGCTTGCCGGCAGGTTATCGCCATTCGGCAGGATTTTGTTGTCTTCCAGCGTCAGCTGACGACGCAGCTCCTGCGTCATCTTCGGGAAATCGTCGATCACCCGTTGATATTGTTCGGAGCGCGTCATCGACTCCTGGCGCTCCGACAGCCAGTTGAGGGCGCTTTGCAGCGCCTCGGTGGTTTCCGCCTGATTAGGCGTGTTTTTGCTGCTCTCTGCCTGTTTCAGCTCCTGCTTGAGCTGAGCCTCTGTGGGCACCGCGGCAGCCAGCACCGGTTGAGACAGTAAACAACCGAGCAGTAGCGTGATAATCAGGCGCACGGCGTCAATTCCTTTAGATCTGCGGCGTTTCAGCGGCTGATACAGCCGGGATTTCGGCAAAGGCTTCACCCATGCGGGTGACGGTGCCGTTATTCAACTGCGGAGCGAACTGCACGCTGCCTGGGGTAAACAGGTTGATGACCGTGGAGCCGAGCTTGAAGCGGCCCATCTCGGCGCCTTTCTCCAGTACGATTGCACCTTCGGTGCCTTCTGCCGGATAGGTCCAGCGTTTGATGACGCCATCGCGCGGCGGGGTTACGGTGCCGGCCCAAACGGTTTCAATGCTGCCGACAATGGTGGCCCCTACCAGGATCTGTACCATTGGCCCGATAGCGGTATCAAATACGCAGATCACGCGTTCATTGCGCGCGAACAGGTTCGGCACGTTGGCGGCGGTCAGCGGATTTACCGAGAACAGATCACCTGGCACATAAATCATTTCACGCAGCGTGCCGGCGCACGGCATATGGACACGGTGATAATCGCTTGGGGCCAGGTAAGTGGTGGCGAACAGGCCATTGCGGAAGGGTTCTGCCAGCATGTAGTTGCCGGCCAGCAGCGCTTCCAGGCTGTAGTGATGGCCTTTGGCCTGGAAAATTTGATCTTCGCGGATCGGGCCGAGCTGACTGATAGCGCCGTCGGCAGGCAGCGCCAGCCAGTTGGCTTCGCCGATGATGGGACGCGCGCCATCACGCAGCGGGCGAACGAAGAATTCGTTAAAGGTGGCGTAGGAGGTCAGCTCTGGCTGTTGCGCTTCCTGCATATTCACGCGGTAGTAGCGAGCGAAACCCTTCAGCACCAGCTGGGTGAGCCAGCCTGCCTGTTTGTCTGCGCCCCAGCCGGCCAGACGGGTCAGTGCCAGCTTCGGCAACCAATACTGCAATTTTATCTTGATGCTATCCAGCACGTTAACCTCTTGAATCAGGGTAAAGGGCGCGCATTGTAACGGTGGCGCTGCCACTGTCAACGCCCGCCCGCAACGATCAGTCTGCGGCGTCCGTGAGGTTTTTGCGAACCTTCACCTGCGCCATGCTTTCCAGAATGCGGTGGTAGTTGTCGAAACGCTCTTTTGCGATATCGCCTTTTTCCACCGCCGCGCGGATGGCGCAACCTGGGTCGGTGTCGTGGCGACAGTCGCGGAATTTACATCCGCCTAAATAGTCACGGAATTCGACATAGGCTTGGGTGATTTGTTCCGGATCCAAATGCCACAGACCAAATTCACGGACTCCCGGCGAGTCGATCACATCACCGCCGTGCTGGAAATGGTACAGTCGCGCGGCGGTGGTGGTATGTTGCCCCAGGCCGGAGACATCTGAAACCTGATTTACCAGAATTTGCTTATCGCTTGGCGGCAGCAGGGCGTTCAGCAGGCTGGATTTGCCCACACCTGACTGGCCGGCGAAGATACTGATACGGTCGGCCAGAGCCTGTTCAAACGCTTCCATGCCTTCGCGCGTCTGGCTGGAGACTTCCAGCACCCGGTAACCGATATGGCGGTAAATCGCCATCATGCCGTCGACGACCTTGCGTGCCGGAGGATCCAGCAGATCGATTTTGTTCAGAACGATCAGCGGTTCGACCTCGAGCGTTTCGCACGCCACCAGGTAGCGATCGATCATATTCAGCGAAAGCTCCGGCAGGATCGCCGAAACGATAACGATCTGATTGATATTGGCGGCGATCGGCTTCACGCCGTCGTAGAAATCGGGGCGATTCAGCACCGAGGTACGCTCATGTACCGCCTCGACGATGCCCTTGACCCCTTCATGAGCCCCCACGCCGGGGCGCCACACTACGCGATCGCCGGTTACCAGCGAACGCAACGTGCGGCGAATGTTGCAGCGATGCTGGGTGCCATCCGCGGCTTCAACATCGGCGTGCATGCCGAAACGGCTGATGACGATGCCGTCTTGCGGCTCTCCCAGTTGGGAATCATCCAGTTCCGGTTTGTTATCAGTGCGCTTAAGGCGACGCTGATGGTTCGCCTGTACGCGGCGTTGTTGACCTTTGGACAGTTTGTTCTTAGTCACTGCGCCTCACTTGAATCGGCTTTTATCGCTCGTGGCGACCAAAAAGGCTATGATACACGCTATTTTATATTAAATAACCGTTGTTAGCCGCTACGCACCGCGTATCGCCGCCGGCAAACTGCCAGCGACGGTCGCTGCCTTGCCCACGCTTTGTTTATCTTTCGGCTTTTACGCAGGAAATATCATGACAGGAAACGAAAACAACCTGATTTGGATCGATCTGGAGATGACCGGGTTGGATCCGGAGCGCGATCGCATTATCGAGATCGCCACGCTGGTTACCGACGCCAATCTGAACATTCTCGCTGAAGGGCCGACAATCGCCGTCCATCAATCCGACGAACAGCTCGGCCTGATGGATGACTGGAACGTACGTACCCATACCGGCAGCGGGCTGGTGGAACGGGTGAAGGCCAGCCTTTTCGACGATCGCGCCGCTGAACTGGAAACCCTCGCTTTCCTCCAGCAATGGGTACCGGCGGGCAAATCGCCTATCTGTGGCAATAGCATCGGTCAGGATCGCCGTTTCCTGTTCCGCTATATGCCCGAACTTGAAGCCTACTTCCATTACCGCTATCTGGACGTCAGTACGCTGAAAGAGCTGGCGCGCCGCTGGAAACCGCAAATTCTCAGCGGTTTTAAAAAGCAGGGTACCCATCAGGCCATGGATGATATCCGCGAGTCTGTGGCTGAACTGGCCTATTACCGCGAGCATTTCATCCAGTTGTGATGCTCGCTCGGGCCCCTTTGGGGGCCTTGTACTGTGAAAAGCTTTCGATTCCGCCGCTTAATTAGCCATTTTGACGCTTTAATCGGCAATCAAACAAAAATCTCGTTTTTTTGCTTTCAGGGGCTTGCGACAAAAAGGATTTCTCGTATAATGCGCACCCCGTACCGATGAAGAATTTCGTTTAGTTCCGACATCGATACGCCGGGCGGGAATAGCTCAGTTGGTAGAGCACGACCTTGCCAAGGTCGGGGTCGCGAGTTCGAGTCTCGTTTCCCGCTCCAAAATTATACGCTGCAGAATGTTCAGCGTTCTGCAGATGACGAAAAAAGGGGCTTTTGCCTCTTTTTTCGTTTTTGTGTTTCCTGTACTGGCATTGTGCAGATCATGTCTAGCCGCCCACTTCTTTCCCCTTCACATATTTTTTTCATTCAGACGCACTTCTTGTATCAGCGCCACACTGCCTTTTTGTATCCGCCTTAGCTAAGCCCGTAAAACTTTGTCTTTCCCCATTCCGAAAAACTTAATAAATAAGAAATAAATATATTTTAAATTTAAAGCATATAAATAATTTATTTTTTATATTCAATAAGTTGGATTCAGATCTTGTTTTTCAAATTTAAGGCGTATTTTGTTTCTATAAATTCAGCTTTGCGCGTTATTTTGGTGGCGGCTAATGCGCTAAAACCAGGTTTCGTTGGTGCCCGGCATACGGAGCGTCATGAAATGGATTTTATTAGACGACCTTCCGGCCCGATTCGAAGCGATTTAATGCGGATTGAATCGATGCCAGCGTGCTGTGAAGGCTGGAGAAAATAGTAATGAATCATATATTTCGTATCGTGTTTAACCCGGCTTTGCGGGTATGCCAGGTTGTCTCGGAATTGACTTCAAGGCGCGGTAGCAGTAGCTGCAAATGTGGAAAAACGGCGGCCGAATCCTCTTCATACCGAAACCTGCTCCAGGTTTCCTTCCGTTACAGCACCCTGATGGTGACGTTGTTTGGCTCCGGTTTCAGCCTGGCGACAGAGTACGGGCCTATCAACGTGAACGATCCTACGGGTAATACCCAGTTTATTCTGACGCCTGGCGATACGGTGAATCACGTTGGCAGGGGACCCGCAATGATGGTGTCTCAGGCTGGCAATAGCGTTACCGGTGACAAGATAATTGTGCGCGCGGACGCTACGGATAGCGGCGATACCGTAGGTGTGCTGACGCGTACTGGTGGGAGCGTATTTTTGAGCAATAGCACTGTCGAGACACTCGGCGACGGCTCTAAGGCTCATGCATTGCACGCGAGAGATGCTGGCAGCCGGATTACCGGCACGGGAATGGTGCTGTCTACGCAAGGTACAACATCCCACGGCGCAATGGCTCAGGCTGGTGGAACGATCGTGTTGAATGGTGGGGTGATCACTACGCAGGGGCAGGGTAGCGATGGCTTGCACGCGAAAGACGCAAAAACCAATATTACCGCGAAAAATGTGACTATTTCAGCGACGAAGTATGGGGTTTATGCCGGACCGGGATCTTCCATTAAGCTTGAAGAATCAAAGATAAATGGTAAAGGCCAATCTGAAGCAGCCGTTTATGCTAGCGGAGCAAACACGTTAATAGCTTTACGTGATACCGATGTTATTTCAATGAATGGACCGGCTGTAATCGTTCAGAGTGGTGTATTTGACATGAACGGTGGTTCACTCACTGCGACGGGCGATGCGGTGAGGATGACATCTCTCTATAACGGACCTTCACCCGTGGCTAACATCAGCAACGCCAGTCTGGTTTCCAGGGGGGATTATAATTACGGCATCAACATCAATTCAAAAAATGCACGCGCTGTTCTTAAAAACGTGAACATCAACGTGTCAGGTCCCTTTGGCACCGGCGTTTGGTTACCTTCGGTGGGGACTAGCCTGACGGCAAACCTTTTCGACATTCGCTCCAGCTATCTCGGTGTAGATAACCGCGCAGGAACGGTTTCGTTGGATAACGGCATTTTGACGACGGAAGGCAGTAGTGGCCATGCGCTTTATGTGGCGACCTTGGCCAACAATCAGGCGAGCACTGAAGCCAAAAATGTGCAAATAGAGACGTTTGGTGCCAGCGCCGTCGGTGCATTGGTGCGGTTTGCAGGGGCCTCGATCAGTCTTGAAGATGTGGCCATCAAGACCCATGGTGACAATGCTCCGGCGCTTTATGCCACCGGAAACGGTGCGAACCTGACCGTGCTCAATTCCACCGCCACTACGGTTGGCGCCTCTGCCGTTGGCTTGTCCATGAGCAATAGCCCGACGGTCAGTTTGGATAATGTCCAGCTAGTGACCAAAGGCGCCAACTCGCACGGTATTTGGAGCTATGTTACCTCGGCGGATGCCAGTAATGCGGTCACTGTCACCAATGGCTCGCGCATCAATACTCAAGACGGTTTCGGGCTGCTTGCCAGCGGCGGAAACCATACGTTTACTCTGGATAATTCCAGCATCACGGCGCGAACTGCAGGGGCTGACGATCAGGGCGCATTGCTGTATTCCAGGCCGGTCAGCATTACCGCCAATGGCGTTACCCGCGAGATTGAAACCGGCACGATCCTTTTGAATGCCACGAAGAGCCAATTAACGGGCGACATCCTGATGGATAGCGGTTCGGCGAGTATTTCGTTGGCTACCGGATCTCAACTGACCGGGGCTATAAACCAACGCGAGCACGGCCAGGTCAGCATGTTACAGCTTGATGGGAGCAGCAGTTGGCAGGTACGGAATAACTCATCGTTGAGTACGCTAGAAAACGCCGGTACCCTGGCCTTTTTGGCACCGGAGGGCGCTAACGGTTTTAAAACCGTTACGGTTAACAACTACCGGGGAAATGGGACGCTGGTATTGAATACCCAGCTCGGTGATGACGATTCACCGTCTGACCGCTTAGTGATTGACGGTGGGACGACGGAAGCCAAAACCGGATTGCGCATTATCAACGCCGGCGGCGTTGGCGGACGCACACAGCGAGGTATTCGTGTGGTGGAGACGTTGAACGGTGGTACAACGAGTGCGGAGGCTTTTCGGCTTGATGCCGGTTCAACGGGCTATCGGGCGGGAACGGCTACACTGGCCGTCAATGGCTACGATTACAGCCTGGTACGCGGTGGACATGATGGCGTGCCGGAAGACTGGTACCTGACGTCGACTTACACGCCGCCCGTTAAACCACCGATAACTCCACCCACGGTCGCGCCCCCACCTGTGCAACCGCCCATTCAGCCGCCTGTGCAACCACCTATACAGCCCCCTGTGCAGCCCCCTATACAGCCTCCTGTGCAGCCGCCGACAGTAGAACCGCCCGCAGAAATGGTACCGCCCCCGATTGTTCCGGGTATGAGCAATGTCTCACCGGAAAGCGGCGCTTATATTGGCAATCAGTTGGCTGGCACCAGACTATTTATTCATAATTTACGCGATCGTGTCCCTGTTTCCCGTGAGGGCGATATCGTGCCAGACGAGCATGGGCTGTGGATGCGCACGCAGGGGCGGCATGATAAAGGGATGAGTCTTGTGCAGGGCAACGTCGAGATGAAATCAGACAGCTCTCTTCTGCAATTGGGTGGGGATATACTCCAACGTCCTCTCGGGTATAAAGGCGCGGCCTATGTGGGGGTTATGAGTGGATATGGTGAAGCACGCACGTATTCCACCTCTACTCTGATGCTGGCGGGAGGCGGGCATGCGGGGGCGAAAGCGAAAGGCAAGATGTCGGGGTATACGGCAGGAATATACGCCACCATTTATGAAGACGACGCGACACATCAAGGTGCATACGCGGATACCTGGCTGCTATATGGCCGTTATTCCAACCAAATCGGCAGTGAATTAGGGTCAACACGTTATTATTCGAACGTGTGGTCGGCCTCGTTGGAGTCTGGCTATGCGATGCACTCATTCCCGGCCGGCTCCACGTTGGCGGGGCTGGTGACGGAACCGAACGCCCAATTCGTTTACAGCGATTACCGCGCTTCGGATGCTCTGCTGCAAGGGACGAGAATGAGGAACGGAGCCGATAAGACTTGGCTTGCGCGCGTCGGTTTGCGCATTTACCCGCAGCATGAGACGGGTATACGTCCGTTTTTGGAAACCAACGTCTTGCTGCAGGCCGGAAAGGCATCGGTGCAGATGGGAAGTTCAATGCTGGACGCCTCACTGGCGCGTAATATGCTAGAAATGAAGCTTGGCGCTGCGGGGGACGTGGGGCAAAAATTTCAAATTTCAGGCCATGTCTTTGGGCTGGCGGGTAATCATGGTCAGCAGAGCTATGGAGGGATGTTGAACGCTCGTTATCGTTTTTAGAGAATGCCGGAACGTCTACCGTGCCCGGTCAGAGGAGCGGGCACGGTAATCCAGAAATATCCGCACACGTTGGAATCATGCTGGCCGACCTCGCCGTCGGTTGCTAATTGAACAAACATCACCTAATTTGCATTTTTTCGCTATACGGGGGGTTGCCAAGGAGCGATGACTAGTCCATAATGCAGTCCATTGATTCACTGATGCTTGAAAAATTCATTGAAATCAATAAGATAGGGAATAAATTGTTAATTTATTTCTTATTGCCTATTCAACAATGCTGCTTATGCGGCGTGATGAATAAAAAAGTTTCAAGAAGTACCCATGCGACGCGGGAATAGCTCAGTTGGTAGAGCACGACCTTGCCAAGGTCGGGGTCGCGAGTTCGAGTCTCGTTTCCCGCTCCAAAAAATTCAAAGGCCATGTTGTTGTTTGATGGCCGGATGCTCAAAGCATCTCAATGCGGGAATAGCTCAGTTGGTAGAGCACGACCTTGCCAAGGTCGGGGTCGCGAGTTCGAGTCTCGTTTCCCGCTCCAATTTTATCTTCGATTTATCTCAACCTAACGCCTTTAGCGGCGCGGTTTTTTGCCTCCCCATACACACCCTGTCGAAATGTTGTGAACAGAGTTATCCACAGGTAACGCTCATAATACCCTCAGTTCAAAAAATCAACGCCACAGAAATGAAATATATATCTCATTGATTTATAGCTATATTTTTTTATCGGAAAACGTTATACCGATCACTTGCTCTTTTTGTTGCACTTGAAAGACAAAGCATTTTTATTTTTATGCACAAATCCACAGAGCGACTATCGGGGAGTGAACGACCGATCTGAAATGGTTTTAAGCATCCCTCGGTAATCCTTTTTCCACAGCCCGTATCAATCGTTTTTTCTGCGTTGTTTGCACTTCTATGCCCTGCGCGTCACGTCGCGCCAATTGTTGATCAAGCGCCCAGTCAATATGTTCGTCCAGCATGGGGTCTTGATGCCGCCGGGAGCGCAGCGCTATCACTACGGCATCCTGATAAGGAGCATTGCCCAGCGCCACGGCAATATTGCGCAGCCAACGCAAATGGCCGATACGCCGGATAGCGGAGCCTTCGGTGATGCGCAGGAATTTCTCTTCCGTCCAACCGAACAGTTCAATCAACTGCGGCGCATGCAGCGCAGCGCGCGGGCTGAAATCATCTTCGTCGGTGAGCTGGGAAAAGCGATTCCACGGGCAAATCAGCTGGCAGTCATCACAGCCGTAAATGCGGTTACCCAGCAGCGGGCGAAATTCTTCCGGGATGACTCCCTCAAGCTCGATGGTCAGATAGGAGATACAGCGGCGAGCGTCCACGGTGTAAGGAGCGACAATCGCGCCGGTTGGGCAGGTGGTGATGCAGGCGACGCAGCGGCCACACTGTTCCGGCTGCGGCTCATCCACCGGTAGCGGCAGATCGATCAGCAGTTCTCCGAGAAAGAACCAGGAACCGGCTTCGCGATTGAGAATAAGTGAGTGTTTACCAACCCAGCCAATGCCGGCCTTGGAGGCTAATGCGCGCTCCATCACCGGTGCCGAATCGACAAAGGGACGAAAGTTCAGCTCGCCGCAGTAGGCCTGGATCTGATCGCCGAGCTTTTTCAGCCGCTGGCGCAGCAATTTATGGTAGTCCCGCCCCAGCGCATAGCGGCTGACGTAACCCAATTGCGGATTATTCAGGGTGCTGGCAAAGGCCGCTTTCGCCGGCAGGTAGTTCATGCGCACGCTGATCACCCGCAGCGTACCGGGCAGCAGCTCATGCGGCCGTGCACGCAGCATGCCGTGGCGCGCCATCCACTCCATTTCGCCGTGGTATTGCTTGTCCAGCCAAGCCTGCAACTTGGGTTCTTCGGCGTTCAGGTCGGTATCGCAAATGCCTACCTGCTGGAATCCTAGCGATTGCCCCCATTGCTTGATATGTTGGGCGAGTTGATTGAGATCGAGGGGGTGTGTCATGACGGGCCACAGTGAAAAACAATACACCGACAGTTTATCACACTCTGTCTGGTCTGCGGACTGGATCCGACAGGCAGAACCTGCCGCCGCCGCTTCGCTCGGTATTTCACTCTACGATTTGATGCAGCGTGCCGGTGAGGCGGCTTATACCCTGGCGCGCGACGAATATCCGGCCGGCAGCCACTGGTTGGTGCTGTGCGGCCACGGTAACAACGGCGGCGACGGTTACGTGGTCGCCAAACTTGCTGCAGCAGCCGGCGTAAAGATTACCTTGATTGCCTGCGAGGGCTCGCGGCCCTTGCCCGTTGAGGCCGCCGCCGCCCGGCAGGCCTGGCTGAACGCCGGGGGTGAAATTCATCCGGCTGACAGCCGCTGGCCGGCAAGTATCGATCTGATTATCGATGGCCTGCTCGGCACCGGGCTGAATACCGCACCGCGGTCACCCTACAATGCCTTGATTGAGGCTGCCAATCGCAGCTCAGCGCCGGTTATCGCGCTTGATATCCCCTCCGGGCTGTTGGCGGAAAGCGGTGCTGCGCCCGGCGCGGTCATCCGCGCGATGCATACCCTCACCTTTATTGCCCTCAAACCGGGTCTGTTAACCGGCCAGGCTCGTGATTGGGTCGGGCAACTTCATCAGAGTAGGCTAGGATTATCGGGCTGGCTGGCAAAGCAACCGGCGCAGATTCATCGGGTTACCGCAGATTCACTGCCCCAGTGGCTGAAGCCGCGTCGGCCTTGTTCGCACAAGGGTGAGCAAGGGCGTTTGCTGCTGGTGGGCGGCGATCACGGTTTTGGCGGGGCCATACGCATGGCGGCAGAGGCCGCACTGCGCAGCGGTGCAGGGTTGGTGCGAGTACTTACTCACATTGAGCATGTCGGTCCACTGCTTACCGCCCGTCCTGAGCTGATGGTGCAACGTCTGAGCGACGATACGCTGCAACAGGCGCTCAATTGGGCGGATGTTCTGGTGGTGGGACCGGGGCTGGGCCAGGGCGAATGGGGTCGGAATGCACTGAAAGTGTTGCAAGCCAGTGATAAACCGGCGTTATGGGATGCCGATGCGCTGAACTTGCTGGCATTAAATCCCGAGAAGCGTCAGAATCGCGTGATAACCCCGCATCCTGGGGAGGCTGCGCGCCTGTTGGGGTGCAGTACCGCCGATATTGAGAGTGATCGCTTACTTGCAGTGCGCAAGCTGGCGGTGCTTTACGGTGGCGTGGCGGTGTTGAAAGGTGCCGGTACGCTGATTGCCGATGACCGGGGCGAGATGGCGATAGCGGATGTCGGCAATGCGGGCATGGCCTCCGGTGGTATGGGGGATGTGCTGTCGGGCATTATTGGCGGTTTGCTGGGGCAAAAGCTCTCGCTGTATGATGCAGCCTGCGCGGGGTGTGTAGTGCACGGCGCAGCTGCCGACCGCGTGGCGGCAAGACAAGGAACAAGAGGGATGTTGGCGAGCGATTTATTGCCTGAAATCCCTTATTACGTTAATCCTGAGTTGGCATAAATAGAAACTATCGAATGAAAGAACTCGTTTTACCCCTGCCGGATGAGGCAGCGACTGTCGCATTGGGTGCCGCCTTGGCCAAGGCATGCGATCGCGCCAGCGTAATTTACCTTTACGGTGACCTGGGCGCCGGTAAAACCACCTTCAGCCGTGGTTTTCTGCAGGCTTTGGGGCATCAGGGCAACGTTAAAAGCCCAACCTATACGCTGGTCGAGCCGTATGCTCTGCAGCCACTGGCGGTATACCATTTTGATCTGTATCGGCTAGCCGATCCGGAAGAACTCGAGTTTATGGGGATTCGCGATTATTTTGCGCAGGATGCCATTTGCCTGGTTGAATGGCCACAGCAGGGGACC
Organism: Serratia sp. root2; assembly: GCF_031931805.1. Lineage (NCBI taxonomy): Bacteria > Pseudomonadati > Pseudomonadota > Gammaproteobacteria > Enterobacterales > Yersiniaceae > Serratia > Serratia sp. root2. The sequence continues at coordinate 476,160 of NZ_JAUJXB010000002.1, read as the reverse complement.
GGCGTGTTGCCGGATCCGGATCTGGAGCTGCATCTCAGCTATCAGGAGCAGGGGCGTGAGGCAAAAATTCAGGCGGTTTCCGCCTACGGTAGCCAGCTTTTAGACCGTATCCACGGGCCACAGGAATGACGCCGCAATGACGTATGCGTTGAAAAAATTACTCATAATCACCCTGATCGCCGTATTGGGGGCGTTTGGTGCGGCCAGTGTGCTGGCCGCATCGTCGCTGTCTGACATCAAAGTATCCAATGCTCAGCGAGAAGCCACGGTATCGGTGAGTTTCAATGGTCCACCGGATTATGCCTTCTTCCCGCTGCATGGCCCCGACCGCGTGGTTCTGGATGTTAACCAGAAAGGCAAGGTTGGCGGCCTCCCGCTGAATTTCAGCGGGCAGAACCTGGTAAAAAGCATCCGTTCCAGTACGCCGAAAGATGCTCAGAGCGTGCGGTTGGTCTTTGATCTGACCCAGCGTTCGAAGACCCGCGTCGCTACGCGCCAGAATGGCAGCACTTATACCGTCGTATTTACCATTGCCGCTGAGGGCAGCGCCAACACCAATGTGGTGCGCAGAACCCCGGTGGCTACACCTGCACCGGCCCCTGTAGTGGTCCGCGAACCGGTACGCAAAACGCCGGTAATGAGCGAGCCTGAGCCTGAACCGGTGCGCAGAGCGCCGAGTGGTTCCAATCCTTTCACCAATAAACCAAGCGTAGTATCGGGCACTGCATCGGAAATTACGCCGCGCAGCAGCCGCGTTTCCGTAGGGTCCGGCGATCGGGTCGTAGTGGCGATTGATGCCGGCCATGGTGGGCAGGATCCGGGCGCTATCGGCCCGAACGGCCTGAAAGAAAAAAATGTCACCATCGGCATAGCACGCCGTTTGCAGGCCATGTTGGATGCCGATCCGCAGTTCAAACCGGTGTTGACGCGTACAGGCGATTACTTCATCTCGGTGATGGGGCGTTCTGACGTGGCGCGTAAACAGGGTGCCAATGTACTGGTCTCCATTCATGCTGACGCCGCGCCAAACCGCAGCGCCAACGGGGCCTCGGTTTGGGTGCTGTCCAACCGCCGCGCCAACAGTGAAATGGCAGGCTGGCTGGAACAGCATGAGAAACAGTCTGAGCTGCTTGGCGGTGCGGGTGATTTGCTGGCTAACAGCCAGGCCGATCCTTACCTGAGCCAGGCGGTGCTGGATCTGCAGTTCGGCCACTCGCAGCGAGTGGGTTACGATGTTGCGGTAAAAGTATTGCAGCAGTTGCAGAGCGTGGGTTCATTGCATAAACGCCGTCCTGAACACGCCAGCCTTGGCGTGCTGCGTTCACCGGACATCCCATCGCTGCTGGTGGAAACAGGGTTTATCAGTAATAGCACGGAGGAGCGGCTGCTGGGCAGTAGCGCGTATCAGGATAAAATTGCCAGGGCGATCCACAATGGCCTGCGCAGTTATTTCCTGGCGCATCCGCTACAAGCCGACCCAAAGGTGGAAAACCGCCCGCTGGACGTCGCAGCGGCGGTTAAAACCCCAGCCCCGGCTCGCTCGGTCGCCAAAGCGAAACCCAGCGTGAAGAAAGCGTCAAAACATAAAGTGACGCGCGGTGATACGTTGTCATCCATTGCTTCCCGTTATGGTGTCAGCGTCGGTGACCTGAAGCGCGTGAATAAACTGAAGTCGGACGTCGCGCCGCTGGATCGGACGCTGACCATCCCGCAGGCCTAGCGCCAACATGACAGGAGCCAGCATGCCCATCCAGGTATTACCGCCACAGCTCGCCAACCAGATTGCCGCCGGCGAAGTCGTCGAGCGGCCCGCGTCGGTGGTGAAAGAACTGGTGGAGAACAGCCTGGATGCCGGGGCGACGCGCATCGATATCGATATTGAACGCGGCGGCGCCAAGCTGATCCGCATTCGCGATAACGGTTGCGGCATTGGCAAGGAAGATCTTGCTCTGGCGCTGGCTCGTCATGCCACCAGTAAAATCAGTACGCTCGACGATTTGGAAGCGATTGTCAGCCTCGGTTTCCGCGGCGAAGCGCTGGCCAGCATCAGTTCGGTTTCCCGTTTGACGCTCACCTCACGCACCGCAGAACAAAGCGAAGCCTGGCAGGCCTATGCCGAAGGCCGCGATCAGGCGGTGACGGTCAAGCCGGCGGCGCACCCGATAGGCAGCACGCTGGAAGTGCTGGATTTGTTCTACAACACCCCGGCGCGCCGCAAGTTTATGCGCACCGAGAAAACCGAATTTGGTCACATTGATGAAGTCGTGCGGCGCATTGCGCTGGCGCGTTTCGATGTGGCGATAAACCTTAGCCATAATGGCAAATTGATCCGCCAATACCGCGCCGCGAAAGACGAGAGCCAGCATGAACGCCGTCTGGGCAGTATTTGTGGGCCGGCATTTTTGCAGCATGCGCTGAATATCTCCTGGCAGCACGGGGACCTGACCATTCGCGGTTGGGTGGCCGATCCCGCCGGGGCCCGCCAACTGGGTGAAATGCAGTATTGCTACGTCAACAGCCGCATGATGCGCGATCGCCTGATCAACCACGCCATCCGCCAGGCTTATCAGGATCAATTGAAAGACGATCAGCAGCCTGCTTATGTGCTGTATCTCGAGGTAGATCCTCATCAGGTGGACGTGAACGTTCATCCGGCCAAGCATGAGGTGCGTTTTCATCAGGCACGGCTAGTGCACGATTTTATCTATCAGGCGGTAACCACCGTACTGCAGCAGGTTGGCAATGTCCCGCTGCCGCTGGCGGATGAACAGGCCCAGGAACAAGCTCCGGTCTGGCAGCAGGAAAACCGCGTCGCCGCCGGCGGCAACCATTTCTCGCAGCCTGCACCACGTCGCGAGCCTCCCCCGGTTGAATCTGCCACTGCACGTGAACGTGCGCCACAGCCGGCCTATCACGCGGGCAGCGGTTATCAAAAGCGTGAAGGGGAGCTGTATGGCAAGCTGCTGCAGGCCGCTCCCGCCGCCGAGCCGCGCCAGGAAGCGCCGAAACAGCCGCTGTTCCCACCGGTGAAAATCGAGCAGGAAACGCCACTGGCGGGCAGCCAGCACAGCTTTGGTCGGGTACTGATGATTCATCCGCCGTGCTATGCGCTGATTGAAAGCCGCCAACAGCTTATGTTGCTGAACCTACCGGTGGCCGAACGCTGGCTGCGTCAGGCTCAGCTCAGCCCGTCAGAAGACGGCCTGCGGCCACAGCCGCTGCTGATTCCCATTAAACTGACATTGAATAAAAACGAGGCGGCCGCCTGCGTGCGCCATCAGCCGCTGCTGGTCACTATGGGGCTGGATCTGCAGTCAGATCATGGGCGTGTGACGCTGCGCGCAGTACCTTTACCATTACGCCAACAAAATTTACAAAAACTGATACCTGAACTGTTAGGCTATCTGGCCGAGCATCAGGAGATGTCGCCCGCGGTGTTAGCCACCTGGATCGCCCGCCATTTAGGCAGCGAGCACGAACAGTGGAACACCTCGCAAGCGATACAATTGCTGACCGACGTTGAACGACTTTGCCCGCAATTGGTCAAATCACCTCCGAGCGGACTTTTACAACCTGTTGATTTACAGGCTGCACTGACAGCCCTTAAGCATGATTGAAACTGAAATGACACCACGTCCCCCGGCTATTTTTATCATGGGGCCGACCGCCTCCGGCAAAACCGCTCTGGCGATCGCGCTGCGTGAGCGCCTGCCTGTGGAACTGATCAGCGTGGATTCCGCACTGATTTATCGCGGTATGGATATCGGCACCGCCAAGCCGAGCGGCGAAGAGTTGGCGCAGGCTCCGCACCGGCTGATTGATATCCGCGATCCCGTTGAAGTCTACTCCGCAGCGGATTTTCGTGCCGATGCGTTGAAAGAGATGGCCGCCATTACCGCCGCAGGCCGCATCCCGCTGCTGGTGGGGGGCACCATGCTCTACTTCAAGGCGCTGCTGGAAGGATTATCGCCGCTGCCGTCCGCCGATCCGGCGGTGCGAGAACGCATCGAACAGCAGGCGGCAGAGCAGGGTTGGGACGTTTTGCACCGTCAGTTACAAGAGATTGACCCGGTTGCGGCAATGAGAATTCATCCGAATGATCCGCAGAGACTGTCCAGAGCACTGGAAGTTTTTTTTATTTCGGGTAAAACTTTAACGGAACTGACTAAAATTTCGGGTGAATCGTTGCCGTATCATGTTCACCAATTTGCGATAGCGCCGACCAGCCGTGAGTTGATCCATCAACGCATCGAGCTGCGGTACCATCAAATGTTGGCGGCAGGTTTTGAGACGGAAGCGCGTGCACTTTTTGCACGGGGTGATTTGCATACGGATTTGCCTTCCATTCGCTGTGTCGGTTATCGCCAGATGTGGTCATATTTGTCTGGCGAAATTAGTTACGATGAGATGGTTTATCGTGGTATTTGCGCAACGCGTCAGTTGGCCAAGCGCCAAATGACCTGGTTACGGGGCTGGAACTCGGTACATTGGCTGGACAGCGAGAAGCCGGGAGAGGCTTTGGACTCGGTAATACAGGTTGTTAGTGCATAGGTTGAGTGATTGTGTACAATTGATGAGTATTCAGCGCGCAAATTTTTTAGGTCGTTTATTTTAGAGCCGACAGGTTCTTAGTTACAAACAACAAGCAAATAAGGAAAAGATAGAATGGCTAAGGGGCAATCTTTGCAAGATCCGTTCCTGAACGCATTGCGTCGTGAACGTGTTCCGGTTTCTATTTATTTGGTGAATGGTATTAAGCTGCAAGGCCAGATTGAGTCTTTTGACCAGTTTGTCATCCTGTTGAAAAACACGGTGAGCCAGATGGTTTATAAGCACGCTATCTCTACCGTTGTTCCGTCACGCCCGGTTTCGCACCATAGCAACAATCCGAGCGCCGGCACCAGTAACTATCACCATGGTAACAACCCGTCTGCGCCGCAACAGCCGCAGCAGGAAAGCGATGACGCTGAATAAAGCGCGTTGCGAGTCAACCATGACGGGGAGCATAAGCAGCCGTGGGCTGTTTATGTCCCCCAAACTCGCGGTATATGTCCGTTTGAGAGGTTGCACGCTTGTTTGACCGTTATGAAGCCGGTGAGCAGGCCGTCCTGGTTCATATCTATTTCTCGCAAGACAAAGATACGGAAGATCTCAGTGAGTTCGAATCCCTGGTGTCCTCAGCGGGTGTTGAAGCTTTGCAAGTGGTTACTGGTAGCCGCAAAGCCCCACATCCCAAGTACTTTGTAGGTGAAGGAAAGGCCGAAGAAATTGCAGATGCGGTAAAAGCCAGTGGCGCATCTGTTGTCCTGTTTGATCATTCCCTTTCCCCGGCGCAGGAGAGAAATCTTGAACGCCTGTGTGAATGCCGTGTGATCGATCGCACCGGGTTGATTCTAGACATCTTTGCCCAGCGTGCCCGTACCCATGAAGGTAAGCTGCAGGTAGAGCTGGCGCAATTGCGTCATATCGCCACGCGTCTGGTTCGTGGCTGGACGCACCTTGAACGCCAAAAAGGGGGGATTGGCCTGCGCGGGCCTGGGGAAACCCAGTTAGAAACCGACCGTCGTCTGTTACGTGATCGTATTAGCTTGATTTTACGCCGCCTGGAGCGGGTAGCCAAGCAACGTGAACAGGGTCGACGTGCGCGTACCCGTGCTGAAGTGCCGACCGTATCGCTGGTGGGCTACACCAACGCCGGCAAATCTACTCTGTTTAACCGAATAACGTCTGCCGATGTGTATGCGGCGGACCAGCTATTTGCCACCCTGGATCCCACTTTGCGCCGTATTGACGTGGCGGACGTGGGCGATACCGTGTTGGCGGATACCGTAGGCTTTATCCGGCACCTGCCGCACGATCTGGTAGCCGCCTTCAAGGCGACGCTGCAGGAAACGCGCCAGGCGTCTCTGCTGTTACATGTAATCGACGCCGCGGATACCCGCGTTGATGAAAACATTGAAGCGGTAAACACCGTGCTGGCAGAGATTGAATCGGATGAGATCCCTACACTGTTAGTGATGAACAAAATAGATATGCTGGATGATTTTGTCCCGCGTATCGACCGCAACGATGAAAACTTACCGATCCGGGTGTGGCTGTCCGCCGCCAGCGGTGAAGGTATCCCGTTGCTGTATCAGGCGTTGACGGAGCGCTTATCGGGGGAAATCGCGCAATATGAGCTGCGCTTACCGCCACAGGCAGGCCGTCTTCGTAGCCGTTTTTACCAGCTTCAGGCAATTGAGAAAGAGTGGAACGAAGAAGACGGCAGCATCGGCATGGTGATTCGTATGCCAATTGTCGAATGGCGTCGCCTCTGTAAACAGGAACAGGACCTGATTAACTTTATAGTATGATCATATCCTGTTACATTTGAGCTTCGCGTAAGCCTGAAGTACCCAATCACAGAATATGGAGCTAAAACATGGCGTGGAATCAGCCCGGTAATAACGGACAGGACCGCGACCCGTGGGGGAGCAGCAATAATAATGGCGGCAACTCTGGCGGTAACAACAAAGGCGGTCGCGAGCAAGGACCTCCTGATTTGGACGATATCTTCCGCAAGCTGAGCAAGAAACTGAGCGGCTTGGGCGGGGGTAAAGGTTCCAACAGCAATAACGGCGGCGGCACCGGCACCTCCGGTCCGGGCTTCAGTGGCCGTATTATCGGCATCGCTGCGGTTGCGGTGGTGGTGATTTGGGCTGCCAGCGGCTTCTACACCATCAAGGAAGCCGAACGTGGCGTAGTGACTCGTTTTGGCAAGTTCAGCCACCTGGTGCAACCGGGTCTGAACTGGAAACCGACCTTCATCGACGAAGTTCGTCCGGTCAACGTGGAGTCCGTACGTGAACTGGCGGCTTCCGGCGTGATGCTGACCTCCGATGAGAACGTGGTGCGCGTGGAAATGAACGTGCAGTACCGCGTGACCAATCCGGAAGCGTATCTGTTCAGCGTGACCAGTGCCGACGACAGCTTGAGCCAGGCCACCGACAGTGCCCTGCGTGGCGTTATCGGCAAGTACACCATGGACAAGATCCTGACTGAAGGCCGTACTATCGTGCGTAGCGATACCCAACGCGTACTGGAAGAGACCATTCGTCCGTACAACATGGGGATCACTCTGCTGGACGTCAACTTCCAGGCTGCCCGTCCGCCGGAAGAGGTGAAAGCCGCATTTGACGATGCGATTGCCGCGCGTGAGAACGAGCAGCAGTACATCCGCGAGGCAGAAGCTTACGCCAACGAAGTTCAGCCACGTGCTAACGGTCAGGCGCAGCGTCTGCTGGAAGATGCCAAAGCGTATAAAGACCGTACCGTCCTGGAAGCTCAGGGTGAGGTAGCGCGCTTTGCCAAACTGTTGCCGGAATACAAGTCCGCCCCGGAAATTACCCGTGAGCGTCTGTATATCGAAACCATGGAAAAAGTCCTGAGCCACACCCGCAAGGTGCTGGTGAATGACAAAGGCAACAACCTGATGGTGTTACCGCTTGAGCAAATGCTGCGTGGCCCTGCCGGCGCGGCGGGTGACGGCAGTAAAGACACCAGCCTGATTCGTCTCAACCCCGCTCCGTCTGCCAACAGTGGCGCCAGCTCGAACAGCCAGCGTAGCAACAGCGGCTCGGTCATGGACCAACGCCGGGCGAATGCGCAGCGTGACGACACCACTCGCGTAGGGAGAGAGTAATCAATGCGTAAGTCTTTTGTAGTTATCGTCCTCGCGGTGCTGGTGGCGCTGTACGCCTCCCTGTTCGTGGTGCAAGAAGGCCAGCGTGGCATCGTGCTGCGCTTCGGCAAGGTACTGCGTGACAGCGACAACAAACCGCTGGTGTATGCGCCGGGTCTGCACTTCAAGATCCCGTTTATCGAATCAGTGAAAACGCTGGACGCGCGTATCCAGACCATGGACAACCAGGCTGACCGTTTCGTGACCAGCGAGAAGAAAGACCTGATCGTCGATTCTTACCTGAAATGGCGCATCAGTGATTTCAGCCGTTACTATCTGGCCACCGGCGGCGGTGACGTCTCACAAGCCGAAGTATTGTTGAAACGTAAATTCAGTGACCGTCTGCGTTCCGAGATTGGTCGTCTGGATGTGAAAGACATCGTGACCGACTCGCGCGGCAAGCTGATGTCTGACGTACGTGACGCGCTGAACACCGGTACCGTTGGTGATGGCGAAGAAGTGGCAACCACCGAAGCTGATGATGCCATTGCTTCTGCTGCGGCCCGCGTTGAGAAGGAAACCACCGGCAAATTGCCGAAGGTTAACCCGAACAGCATGGCGGCACTGGGTATTGAAGTGATCGACGTGCGTATCAAGCAGATCAACCTGCCGGCGGAAGTCTCTGACGCAATCTACCAGCGTATGCGCGCCGAGCGTGAAGCGGTAGCCCGTCGTCACCGTTCGCAAGGCCAGGAAGAAGCTGAGAAGCTGCGCGCGACTGCGGACTACGAAGTGACTCGTACGTTGGCGGAAGCTGAACGTACGGCGCGTATCACCCGTGGTGATGGCGATGCGGAAGCCGCCAAACTGTTTGCTGCCGCATTCAGCCAGGATCCGGACTTCTATGCCTTTATCCGTAGCCTGCGTGCTTATGAAACCAGTTTCAGCAGCAACAACCAGGACGTAATGGTACTGAGCCCGGACAGCGATTTCTTCCGCTACATGAAGTCGCCTGATTCCACGCGTAAGTAACAGCGACAGGTAAATCTTTGGGGCCCGTTTAACCGCGGGCCCTTTCTTTTTTGGGGTGAGGCATGAATTCAACGATCTGGCTGGCGCTTGGGCTGGTTTTGGTGCTGGAAGGGCTGGGACCGATGCTGTTTCCACAGGCCTGGCGTAAAATGGTATTGGCGATGACTCAGTTGCCTGATGCTACGTTGCGGCGATTTGGCGGTGGAATAGTGGTTGCGGGCTGTGTGATCTACTACATGTTGCGTAGCCGCACGGGCCTTTAAAGTTTAGCCTAAAAAAGACGCAATCGTATGCTGAAAGTGCTGAAAATCGAAAATTACGGTGGTAGAATCCATTTTTAAGCAACCGGTGATTTTGAAAATGGGTAAGAACGTCGTCGTACTGGGCACCCAATGGGGTGACGAAGGTAAGGGCAAGGTCGTAGACCTGCTGACTGAACGGGCTCAATATGTTGTGCGCTACCAAGGTGGTCATAACGCTGGCCACACTCTGGTTATTAACGGTGAGAAAACCGTCCTTCATTTAATTCCTTCAGGCATTCTGCGTGATAACGTGACCAGCATCATCGGCAACGGTGTAGTTCTGGCGCCAGACGCATTGATGAAAGAAATGGGTGAACTTGAAGCGCGCGGCATCCCGGTACGCGAACGTCTGTTACTGTCCGAAGCCTGCCCGCTTATCCTGCCTTATCACGTTGCGCTGGATAACGCGCGTGAGAAAGCGCGCGGTGCAAAAGCTATCGGTACCACCGGCCGTGGTATCGGCCCGGCTTACGAAGATAAAGTTGCCCGTCGCGGTCTGCGCGTTGGCGATCTGTTCAACAAAGAAACCTTCGCCGTTAAGCTGAAAGAAATCATCGATTACCATAACTTCCAGCTGGTTAACTACTACAAAGTCGAAGCCGTTGATTATCAGGCCACTCTGGATTACGTACTGTCCATCGCCGATATCCTGACCGCGATGGTCGTTGACGTTTCCGAACTGCTGGACGGCGCGCGCAAGCGTGGCGATCTGATTATGTTCGAAGGCGCTCAGGGTACTCTGCTGGATATCGACCACGGTACTTATCCGTACGTAACCTCTTCCAATACCACTGCTGGCGGCGTTGCTACCGGTTCCGGTATTGGTCCGCGTTACGTGGATTACGTGCTGGGTATCGTTAAAGCTTACTCTACCCGCGTGGGCGCAGGCCCGTTCCCTACGGAGCTGTTCGATGAAACCGGTGAATACCTGTGCAAACAGGGTAACGAGTTCGGCGCTACCACTGGCCGTCGTCGTCGTACCGGTTGGCTGGACGCCGTAGCGGTTCGCCGCGCAGTGCAGATCAACTCCTTGTCCGGCTTCTGCCTGACCAAGCTGGACGTGCTGGATGGCTTGAAAGAAGTGAAAATCTGCGTGGGTTACCGCATGCCGGACGGCCGCGAAATGGACACCACGCCGCTGGCTGCAGAAGGTTGGGAAGGCATTGAGCCAATCTACGAAACCTTGCCGGGCTGGAGCGATACGACTTTCGGCGTGAAAGATCACAGCAAGTTGCCTCAGGCGGCGCTGGATTACATCAAGCGTATTGAAGAATTGACTGGCGTACCGGTAGATATTATCTCTACTGGCCCAGATCGTAGCGAGACCATGATCCTGCGCGACCCGTTCGACGCATAATCTGGCTTTCTGCAATAAACAAACCGGGCATGTCCCGGTTTGTTTTTATCATTATTCTCCCCGATTGCGGTTTCACGTCAAAAAATCCTTTCTTTAACCCGCTCCAGAGCTTGAGATACGCTAAATAATTAGCGGCGAACTCTCCGGCTGGTTTATTATCCAATAAGTAATCTTTTGAATAATGCCGAAAATCGGCTTGTCAGACGGGTAAAAAGAGACCCAGAGGTAGATGTGCAGTTAACAAGTTTTACTGATTATGGCCTGCGGGCGTTGATCTACATGGCCTCGCTGCCACCGGACAAAATGACCAGCATTTCGGAAGTTACCGAAGTCTACGGCGTGTCCCGTAACCATATGGTGAAGATCATCAATCAGTTAAGCCGGGTTGGGTTTGTGACCGCCGTACGCGGAAAGAACGGTGGCATCCGTTTGGGCAAACCTGCCGAAACCATTCGCCTCGGAGACGTGGTAAGGGCGCTGGAGCCGCTCTCGTTGGTTAACTGCAACAGTGATTTTTGCCACATAACCCCTGCCTGCCGCCTGAAGCAGGTGCTCCACCAGGGCGTACAGAATTTCCTTGAAGAGCTGGATAGCCACACGCTGGCCGATATGGTCGAAGACAATCCACCGCTCTACAAGCTATTGCTTGTCGAATAAAGCGTCGCTGAGAAGACAAGGCTCAGCGGCACCCTGCTGATGACAACGGAGGAACCGCAATGTCACAAGATCCATTCCTGGAACGAGAAGCAGAAAAATATGAATCCCCAATCCCGAGCCGTGAATTCATTCTGGCCCATCTGGCGAAAAGAGAAACGCCGGCCAGCCGCGAAGAGCTGGCCAAAGAGCTGGATTTAACCGGTGAAGAGGCGCTAGAAGCGTTACGCCGCCGCCTGCGCGCGATGGAGCGTGACGGCCAATTGATATTCACTCGTCGCCAGTGCTATGCGCTGCCGGAACGTCTGGACCTGCTGCGCGGCACCGTTATCGGTCACCGCGACGGTTTTGGTTTCCTGCGTATTGAAGGCAGCAAAGACGACCTGTATTTGTCGGCTGAGCAGATGAAAATGGCGATCCACGGTGATGTGGTGTTGGCGCAGGCGATGGCTGCGGACCGCAAGGGCCGTCGTGAAGCGCGTATCGTGCGCGTATTGGTGCCGAAAACCAGTCAAATCGTCGGCCGCTTCTTTATGGACGCGGGAACCGGCTTTGTGGTGCCGGACGACAGCCGTCTCAGCTTTGATATCCTGATCCCCGCCGAGGCCGTCAGCGGTGCGCGCATGGGCTTTATGGTGGTGGTTGAACTGACCCAACGCCCGACCCGCCGCACCAAAGCGGTAGGCAAGATCGTTGAAATCCTCGGCGATAAAATGGGCACCAGCATGGCGGTGGACATCGCGCTGCGTACCCATGAGATCCCGCATGTCTGGCCACCGCAGGTGGAAAAACAGGTTGCCGACCTCAGCGAACAAGTACCGGAGGCCGCCAAGAAAGGCCGTGTTGACCTGCGTCAATTGCCGCTGGTGACGATCGACGGCGAAGACGCGCGCGATTTCGATGACGCCGTCTACTGCGAGAAAAAACGCGGCGGCGGCTGGCGCCTGTGGGTAGCGATTGCCGACGTCAGCTACTACGTACGCCCTCGCACCGCATTGGATGACGAAGCGCGCAACCGTGGGACATCGGTGTACTTCCCGTCGCAGGTTATCCCGATGCTGCCGGAAGTGCTGTCCAACGGCCTGTGCTCGTTGAACCCGCAGGTTGATCGTCTGTGTATGGTGTGTGAGATGACCATCTCCGCCCAGGGGCGCCTGTCGACATCCAAGTTCTATGAAGCGGTGATGAGTTCACACGCTCGCTTAACCTACAATAAAGTCTGGCATATTCTGCAGGGCGATCAGGAGCTGCGTGAGCATTATCACCCGCTGGTCAAGCACTTGCAGGAACTGCACGCCATGTACAAGGTGTTGGATCAGGCACGAGCCGAACGTGGCGGCATCGCCTTCGAGACCGAAGAAGCCAAGTTTATCTTCAATGCCGAACGCCGTATTGAGCGCGTTGAGCCAACGGTGCGCAACGACGCACACAAGCTGATCGAAGAGTGCATGATCATGGCGAACGTCGCCGCAGCGCGCTTTGTCGAGAAACATAACGAACCGGCGCTGTTCCGCGTGCACGATCGTCCGAGCGACGATCATATTACCGCACTGCGCAGCGTGCTGGGTGAACTGGGCCTGACGCTGGGCGGCGGTAACAAACCGCAGCCGAAGGACTACGCCACCCTGATGGATGAAGTGGCCGAACGTCCTGACCGCGAAATGCTGCAAACCATGCTGCTGCGTTCGATGAAACAGGCGATCTACGATCCGGAAAACCGCGGGCACTTTGGCCTGGCGCTGGCTTCTTACGGCCACTTTACTTCACCGATCCGCCGTTATCCGGACCTGGCGTTGCACCGTGCGATCAAATATCTGCTGGCTAAAGAGCACGGCCAACCGAAAGAGCGCTGGACGCCGACCGGCGGCTGGCACAGCGAGTTCGAAGAAATGCTGCAGCTCGGCGAACACTGTTCAATGGCCGAACGCCGTGCCGATGAAGCGACGCGCAACGTAGCTGACTGGCTGAAATGCGACTTTATGCAGGACCACGTCGGTGAAGTGTTTAGCGGCATTATCGCCAGCGTGACCGGCTTCGGTTTCTTCGTGCGCTTGAACGATCTGTTTATCGACGGCCTGGTGCACGTATCAACGCTGGATAACGATTATTATCGCTACGATAATATCGGCCAGCGTCTGATCGGCGAATCCTCCGGCATGGTTTATCGCCTGGGCGATACGGTGGAGATCCGTGTTGAAGCGGTGCATATGGATGAGCGCAAGATTGATTTTGCTTTGGTCTCCAGCACCCGCAAACCGCGTGGTGAAGGTAAAACCGAACGTGACCGCGCCAAGAACGGCGGCCAACGTACCTTGCGTGACGGTGCCGGCGCAGGCCGTGCTCCGGTATCACAACGCAACAAGCGTCGTGGTGGCAAGCCGCCGGCCAACTTTGAGCCGGACAGCGCCTTCCGTAAAAAAGACGACGCCAAACCGGCCGACCAGGTGAAGAAAGACAAAAAGGCGAAAGCCAAGAAAGCGTCTGACAAAACCCGGAAAATAGCGGCGGCGACCAAAGCCAAACGCGCCGGCAAGAAGAAAGGTGCTGAGCAGGCTTAATCTGCCGCACGTCATTATCACCGGCTGGCATTTGCCAGCCGCACAGTTAAAAGAGCATCATGAGCGAAATTATTTACGGCATTCATGCCGTCAAGGCCCTGTTAGATAACGATCCGCAGCGCTTCCTGGAAGTGTTTATTCTGAAAGGGCGCGACGATCGCCGGCTGCAACCGCTGATCGCCGAGCTGGAAGCGACCGGCATTGTTATCCAGGTGGCGAACCGCCAGTGGCTGGATGAGAAAGTCGAGGGCGCGGTGCATCAGGGAATTATCGCCCGGGTGCGCGAAGGGCGTCAGTATCAGGAAAACGATTTACCGAGCCTGCTTGCAAGCGTGGATACGCCATTCCTGCTGGTACTGGACGGCGTGACCGACCCGCACAACCTCGGTGCCTGCCTGCGCAGCGCGGATGCGGCCGGTGTGCATGCGGTCATCGTTCCGCGCGATCGTTCCGCCCAGTTGAACGCGACCGCCAAGAAAGTGGCCTGTGGCGCGGCGGAAAATGTTCCGTTGATCCGCGTCACCAACCTGGCGCGAACCCTGCGTTTGCTGCAGGAAATGAACGTCTGGGTCGTCGGCACCGCCGGCGAAGCCGATCATACGCTGTACCAGAGCAAAATGACCGGCCCGATGGCGCTGGTTATGGGCGCTGAAGGCGAAGGCATGCGCCGCCTGACCCGCGAACACTGCGATGAGTTGATCAGCATTCCGATGGCAGGGACGGTTTCTTCGCTGAACGTCTCGGTCGCCACCGGCATCTGTTTGTTCGAAGCGGTGCGCCAGCGCAGCTGATTTACCCACAGGGGCGCTTGCGCCCCTGCCAATCTCCCATCTTGTGAACCCTCCTTCGGCAGAAATTTCCTTACCGACCATAATTACTCCTGACGCTTTAATCAGGGAGCAAGACGATGGTCTGGACTACGCACACCGTTTTCAATCAACCCAAGCCGCTGGGCAACAGCAATCTTTTCCTGTCCGATACGCCGCTGTGTGAGGCGATACAGCGTGAGCAGGCTGGCTGGGACGCTGACGTCCTCGCCTCGCTGGGCCAACAGTTGGGCACTCAGGAATCGCTGGAGTTGGGGCGGCTGGCCAACGCCAATCCACCGGAACTGCTGCGTTATGACGCCACCGGGCAGCGGCTGGACGACGTTCGCTTCCATCCCGCCTGGCATATTTTGATGCAGGGGCTGATTGCCAACCGGGTGCATAACCTGCCGTGGCAGGAGGATGCCCGTATCGGTGCTTTCGTGGCGCGCGCCGCTCGCTTTGTGCTGCATGCGCAGGTGGAAGCCGGCACTTTATGCCCGGTGACGATGACCTTTGGCGCCATTCCTCTGCTGCAACGCTCACTGCCTCTAGAATTTCACTCCTGGCTACCGCCGCTGCTTTCCGATCGATACGATGCACATTTGTCACCCGGCGGGCAAAAGCGCGGTTTGCTGATTGGCATGGGAATGACCGAAAAGCAGGGAGGATCCGATGTGTTGAGCAACACGACGACCGCCATCCCGTTAACGGCGCGTGGTTCTGGGGAGGCGTACCGGTTGGTGGGGCACAAATGGTTCTTCTCTGTGCCGCAGAGCGATGCGCATCTGGTGCTGGCGCAGACAGAAGGCGGGCTGTCCTGCTTCTTCCTGCCGCGTATTTTGCCTGACGGTACGCGCAATGCGATACGGCTGGAGCGGCTGAAAGATAAGCTGGGCAACCGTTCCAACGCCAGTAGTGAGGTGGAGTTCCAGGATGCCACCGCCTGGCTGTTGGGCGAGGAGGGGGATGGCGTTCGGCATATCCTTAAGATGGGGGGCCTGACGCGCTTTGACTGTGCGTTGGGCAGCCACGGCTTGATGCGGCGTGCGTTATCGGTAGCCTTGTACCACACCCTGCAGCGGCAGGCATTTGGCAAAACGCTTATCGAACAACCGATGATGCGTCAGGTCTTGGGGCGGATGGCGTTAAGGCTGGAGGGGCAGACGGCGGCGCTGATGCGCCTGGCGCGTGCTTATGACCACGCCGGCGATCCTCTTGAGCAGGCATTGTGTCGGGTGCTGACCCCGGCGGCGAAGTTTGAAGTCTGCCGGCAAGGGATCCCTTTTGTGGGCGAAGCCATGGAGGTGTTGGGTGGCCTGGGTTACTGCGAAGAGAGCGAACTGCCGCGGCTGTATCGTGAAATGCCGGTAAACAGCATCTGGGAAGGTTCCGGCAACATTATGTGCCTGGACGTGATGCGAGCCTGGGGAAGATTGCCGGCAATACAGGAAGCGCTGGAACCTGAACTTGGCGAAGTTAAAGGGCAGAATCGACATTTTGACCACCAGTGGCGGCGGCTGAGCCAACTGATGCGTAAACCCCAGGAGGAGCAGGGACGCGTAGTCACCAGCATGTTATTCAATCTGTTCGCGGCGGCGCAGCTTCTGCGCTACAGTTCACCACCGTTGGCGGAAGCCTGGTGCCAAATGACGCTCGACGCCCGTGGCGAACGGATACTGCCTGACCGGTTGTGCGATATGCTGTTTGCCCGAGCGATGGGCGGTTAGGGAAAACAGTGGCGTCGCAACAAAAAAAGCTTTTTAATTCAGCACTTGGCCCGTAAGGGATACTGACCTCTGACCAGGAAACATGACATGGATATTCTCAGCGCGTTGGCGGCATTCGCCTCTTACTTCTTCAGTGGCTTTGCCATGGTTCTGGTGTTCTTGTTTGTCTATACCCGCATTACGCCGCATGACGAATGGGCATTGATCAAGGCCGACAACCAGTCTGCCGCCTTCGGATTCGTCGGTGCCTGCCTGGGGTATGTGATCCCGTTGGCCAGCGCGGCGATCAACTCGATCAGCCTGCTGGACTACTTGCTGTGGGGCGTAGTGGCGCTGGTGGTGCAACTGTTGCTGTTCGCGGCGGTTAAAATCTACATGCCGCGCATCAGCGACAAGATTGAGTCCAATCACCTGGCCGCCGGGATTTTCCTGGGGGGCGTTTCGATCAGCGGCGGCGTGTTAAATGCGGCCTGCATGAGTTATTAAAGATAAAAAATCGCCGAGGCGCGCCAGCCGGGCTGATGCGCCTGTTCTTCCATTCGCAGAATGCGGTAATAGCTTGCTCCATGCTCATCAGCCTTGCGGGCTATGACCTGTTCGACGTCCTGCGGCGAGCCGGAAAGATTATCCAGGGTGATCTGCGCAATTTCACTGAGCGGTGTAACACGGTCGGCGGGCGCCAGTTCGGCAGACTTGGCGCTGACGTTGAGCAACCCCACGGAGAGCAGGAGGGCGGTGAGTGCGGCGGAGCGTTTCATGGCGTTCCCCTTCGTCGAACGACCGCAGGCTGCGGCAGGTTGACCGCCAGTGTGCAATATCCAACTTCAGGCTGTGCAAAGCCATTGTAAATATGGTTAAAACGCCGCAGTTTACCGATACAGGATCGCCTGCGAATACCATTGGCCAGGAACGACGGTTTCGCTGTTCATGATAATCATGTAATAGCGTGCGCCGCTGGCGTTAGCCTTCCTGTTAATCTCCGCTTCCACGTCCATCGGGCTGCCGTAAACCAGAGCGCTGGTGGTGCCTATCTTTACCAACTCAGAGGTTTGTGCCCGGGTGATCTCCTGGGCTTGGCCGGTTGGCGGCGGCGGGGCTTTGGGTGTTGTGGTCATGATACCGCAGGCGGAAAGCAATACGGCCAGCGTCAGGGGCAGCAGCAGGCGGGAAAGTCTCATGGGCACCTCGGGAAAATCGCTATCATGGCTTCAGTGTAACCCAATATAAAGTGGAACAGATTGAGCTAATGCTTTTAGCTCAAGTTTGCCATTATGAAGGCAACGGGTACGCAGAGGGAAAACGGATGATTGAAATACATGATGAACGAGTGGGCGATGTTGCGGTGATCCATGCTGTGCCGGCGGGGCAGTATCATCAGCCGCTGCCGACGGTATTTTTCTACCATGGTTATACCTCGTCGAAAGAAGTGTACGCCTACTTTGCCTATGCGTTGGCAAGGACGGGGTTTCGCGTGGTGCTGCCGGATGCCGATCTGCACGGCGAGCGCTTTGACGGTGATGAACAGAGGCGATTGGCCCGCTTTTGGGAGATTCTCAAACGCAACATTGACGAGTTACCGGCGCTCAAAACGCAGTTTGCACAGCGTGGGCTGATTGCCGACGGGCGTATTGGCGTGGCCGGCGCTTCAATGGGCGGCATGACCGCTTTGGGCAGCTTTGCGCGTTATCCGTGGATTAAAGCGGCCGCCAGCCTGATGGGGAGCGGTTATTACACCTCGTTGGCCCAGACGTTGTTTCCGCCGCTGGATGAACAGGGCAATCTGTTGACGGCTGCCGGTTTTGAAGCGCGCATCGCCGTTCTGGCGGATTACGGTCTGGAGCGTCAGTTGGAAAAGATTACCGATCGCCCCCTGCTGCTGTGGCACGGTGATACGGACGATGTGGTGCCGGCGTCGGAAAGCCTGCGGTTGGCTACCGAACTGCGCCAGAGCGGCTGGGATCGCCAACTGACGTTTATTACCGAACCGGGTGTCAAGCACCGCATTACGCCGTTGGCATTGTCCGCGACCGCAGACTTTTTCCGCCGTGTGCTGTAAAAAAGCCCCCTGAATAATAGGGGGCCAGATATTACCGTTCAGCGAGAGCGTCGCCTGTTCTCATTTGCCGCTTGTTGGCGCGGCTTCGTTCCCTGGTACTGCATTTTCGTTTAGCGATACAGCTCGGCGCTGACGTGAATGGTGCTGTTGCTGTCCGGCTCATGCAGGGCAATGATGCGGTAGGCTGTCGCACCCCGCTGGTCGGCTATTTTGCTCACCTGGCTGGTGGCGTCATCCGGCGATACCACATTCTGGTTTAGCGTGACGAACCCAATGCTCTGGCGCTGATCGGCCTCATGGGAGGTGATTTCGCTGGCGGCCATGACGTTGGCGGAAAACAGTAAAGCAATGGCGGTAGCGATGGTAATGCGTTTCATATTTGCCTCTCTTAACCGTTTGCCTCAACGGCCTGACAGCAGGTGCCAGTGCAGCAAAAAGTTATTTATATGCATTGAATAACTTCAAATCTTTTTCGTCGCGCTGTCTGCGGCGGATAAGTACAATTTTAGACCTTTCGGCGGGATTAAAAAGTGCGTGGTTTTGATGGCCTCCTTCAAAAAAAATGAATAAAATTTACGCATCGATGATGATTTCATTGAAAGATTTTTGGAACTGATGGATTTGCATACATAGGTTCTGCAGAAAGCAAATCGTGCTATTTTTGAATTAGCCTCGCATTACCGATAATAAATCCCACGCTTTCCTTGAGTTTTCCAACCTCCGCAAGTATGATTACGCGTCATTTTTTCAGCCGTACACACATACACGTTCCTTGCTTCCATGGGCCACGGTTGACCCTGACAGGAGGCTGAATAATCCGTAAGGAGCAATTCGATGCGTCATTACGAAATCGTTTTTATGGTCCACCCTGACCAAAGCGAACAGGTTCCGGGCATGATCGAGCGTTACAGTGCTACCATCACTAACGCTGCCGGTCAGATTCACCGTCTGGAAGACTGGGGCCGCCGTCAACTGGCTTACCCGATCAACAAACTGCACAAAGCTCACTACGTTCTGCTGAACGTTGAAGCTCCGCAGGAAGCGATCGATGAGCTGGAAACAAACTTCCGCTTCAACGACGCCGTTATCCGCAGCATGGTTATGCGCGTTAAGCACGCGGTAACTGAAGCATCTCCGATGGTTAAAGCGAAAGACGAACGTCGTGGCGATCGCCGCGAAGACTTCGCTAACGAAACCGCAGATGATGCAGATGCTGGGGATTCTGAAGAGTAATTGCTGCTGTGACGTCTAATCGTCTGGTTTTGTCTGGCACTGTGTGCAAGGCGCCGGTTCGAAAGGTGAGTCCTTCCGGGATCCCCCACTGCCAATTTGTGCTAGAGCACCGTTCGCAGCAGATGGAAGCCGGATTCAGCAGACAAGCATGGTGCCGAATGCCCGTGGTTGTCAGCGGACAACAGTCACAAGCACTAACTCAAAGATTAACGGTCGGCAGTCAGATAACCGTGCAAGGCTTCGTAAGCTGCCATCAAGGGCGCAACGGGCTGAACAAACTGGTTCTGCATGCCGAGCAGATTGAATTGATAGATTCTGGAGACTAGCCTAATGGCACGTTATTTCCGTCGTCGCAAGTTCTGCCGTTTCACCGCGGAAGGCGTTGTTGAGATTGATTACAAAGATATCGCAACGTTGAAAAACTACATTACCGAAAGCGGTAAAATTGTCCCGAGCCGTATCACCGGTACTCGTGCAAAATACCAGCGTCAGCTGGCTCGCTGCATCAAGCGTGCTCGCTACCTGTCCCTGCTGCCATACACTGATCGTCATCAGTAATCGGCCGCTGTCTATTAACGACTTTAAGAGGATAAGGTAATGCAAGTTATTCTGCTTGATAAAGTAGCAAACCTGGGCAGCCTGGGTGATCAGGTTAACGTTAAAGCGGGCTACGCTCGTAACTTCTTGGTTCCACAGGGCAAAGCTGTTCCTGCTACCAAGAAAAACGTAGAGTTCTTCGAAGCACGTCGTGCTGAACTGGAAGCCAAACTGGCTGACGTTCTGGCTGCTGCTGAAGCTCGCGCAACCAAGATCAACGAACTGGGTTCAGTAACCATCGCGTCTAAATCAGGCGACGAAGGCAAACTGTTCGGCTCTATCGGCACCCGCGACATCGCTGACGCAGTTACTGCGGCAGGCGTTGAAGTTGCCAAGAGCGAAGTTCGTCTGCCGAACGGCGTTCTGCGTACCACTGGTGAACATGAAGTTGAGTTCCAGGTACACAGCGACGTGTTCGCTAAGCTGAATGTAGTTGTGGTTGCAGAAGCTTAATCGTTCCTGCCAGCCAAGTTAAAACGCCAGCCTCGTGCTGGCGTTTTGCTTTTCTGCGAGTGGTAAAATGCGCTACCTTGCGATTACCCTTGGTGAGAGAGGCAGCAAATGGCAGACATTAACTTACAGCGCGTCTATGACTTTACCGGCCCGGCACCGGAGAACTGCTATTTGATTGATCGGTTGTGGCCGCGCGGGATAAGCAAGGAACGGTTGCAGGGAGTGCAGTGGCTGAAACAGGTTGCGCCGGATAATGCTCTGCGGCAGTGGTTTCATCAACACGTCGATCAGTGGGAAGAGTTTGACCGCCGCTACCGGCGGCAACTGGCGGAAAACGAAGCCTGGCGGCCCCTGGTGGCGTTATTGCGGCAAGGGCAGGCCCTGACCTTGCTGTACGGCAGTAAAGACACACAGCACAACCAGGGCGTGGTGCTGCGTGACTTCTTGTTGGCTCAACTGGCGGATTAGCGCTCGCGGCGATAACCGCCATCGGCCTGACGGCGGAACAGGGCTTGGGTATTGTCTGCAGTGGTGACCGATAGCGCGGTAATCACGCCGTTGGTATCACGCTCGATACGCACTTCCTGACCCACCTTCATATTACTGAGCGGTTTGTCGCTACCTTCTACCTGCGCCATGGCAAAGACTTCGTTCACCGGCAGGCTGTTGTCACGAAATAGCTGCGCCAGCGTTTGACCCGGCTGGATCTGGTAGCGTTGCCAATTACCTGCCGGTTCCGGTTCGGCAGCTTGCTGCTGCTGGCCGTTATCTTGCTGATCGGTCTGCAGCGGTATACCGTTGCCTTGCTGGGTGACCGGGAATGGCTGTTTCTCTGACGAATAGGGCCATAACAGCGCCAACAGCAGGATCGCGCCGAAGATAAGCGTCCAACGACGATGAAAATAGGGCAAGGGTTCCATCCAGCCGAAACTGTCCGGCAGGTGCCAAATCTTCAGCAGTAACGCTTTGATTCCCTGTCCTTTGCCGTTTACCGGCGGTTGCTCTGAATCCGGATCTTCTGTCGCCTCTGGCGCGGGGCCAGGTTTCAGGCGCTGGCTGAAGTTCAGCCAGGTGCGCAGCAACGGCTGGTAGATACGGGTGGTTTTCCTTCTCCTGGGCGAGATTCTGCCCATGGTGACCTCTCTTCAACTGCGTAAAAATGCCACAGTACAACATGGTGTACCGCCGGCCCGATTTCCTGCTTTCAGTATAGTCCGCTAACTGTTTGAAGTGAAAGGCAGCAGCTATTCAATGGTTGTCGCGGCAGGCGATATGCCTGAGA
The DNA here is from genome assembly GCF_031931805.1 of Serratia sp. root2. Lineage (NCBI taxonomy): Bacteria > Pseudomonadati > Pseudomonadota > Gammaproteobacteria > Enterobacterales > Yersiniaceae > Serratia > Serratia sp. root2. The sequence continues at coordinate 454,440 of NZ_JAUJXB010000002.1, read as the reverse complement.
TCGCGGTCGCGGGCGTTAACAGAAGGTTATTGTTTCTTTTTCTACGACAAAAGTCATCATTCTCCACACAAGATTTTACCCGGCTTTCCGGCGCTGTTATGCTGCGCTTTCGACTTTTTACAGACTAAAGGAAAACCCCATGACAACCCCTTCTTTTGACAGCGTTGAAGCGCAAGCAAGTTACGGGATTGGTTTACAGGTCGGCCAGCAGTTGCAAGAGTCCGGTCTGGAAGGTTTACAACCGGAAGCTTTGCTGGCAGGTTTGCGTGACGCGCTGGAAGGGAATGCCCCGGCGGTTCCGGTAGACGTAGTGCACCGCGCACTGCGTGAAATCCACGAGCGTGCGGATGCCGTGCGTCGTGAGCGCCAGCAGGCAATGGCCGTTGAAGGTCAGCAGTTCCTGGAAGAAAACGCCAAGCGTGACGAAGTGACGTTGACCGAATCCGGTCTGCAGTTCTCCGTGCTGGAACAGGGCAATGGCCCAATCCCGTCCCGTCAGGATCGCGTGCGCGTGCATTACACCGGTCGTCTGATTAACGGCGACGTGTTCGACAGCTCCGTAGAGCGCGGCCAGCCGGCAGAATTCCCGGTTAGCGGCGTGATCCCTGGCTGGATCGAAGCGCTGACCCTGATGCCGGTCGGCTCCAAATGGCAGTTGTATATCCCGCACGATCTGGCTTACGGCGAGCGCGGTGCAGGCGCATCCATCCCGCCATTCAGCGCGCTGGTGTTTGACGTCGAGCTGCTGGAAATTCTGTAATTCACTACGGCAGTGAACAAGGGCGCCTTTCGGCGCCCTGATTTTTTTACTTCTTCTGCAAATCGATCCGATAAACCGCAAAACCGATGCTGTCCGTGCCCTCAGCCTTCATCGGGTACTGCGCATGCGTTTTGATAAACGCAGTGGCTTTCTCACTGGGTGAGGTTTCGAAGCGGATATCCAGCGGTTGCGCACTGCTGAATGTCGCCAGGCGCCAGTTATTATCCACCTGTGGCCGTACCGCGCCGCGTTTTTTAGTCTCGGCGCCGATATACGCCGCCAGTACCGAACGGTTCTCGTCCGGCGACGCGAAGGCGATGTGCTTATCGCCGGTGCCGGCAAACTTGCCGCCGTAAGCGCGGTAGTTATTGGTGGCAACCAGGAAAGTGGCGTTCGGATCGATCGGCTTCCCCTTGAACGTCAGGTGCCTGATGCGTTCCGCCTTGTCGTTGATCAACTGGCATTCGCCGTCGTAGCGCGCCGGCTGGCTGACGTCGATCTGATAATTCACACCGTCGATGACATCGAAGTTATAGGTGCGGAAGCCATCCCAGTTAATCAGGCCTTGCGGCTTGCTGCTGGTGACGTCTATCTGATTGAACTGCCCGGCCGAACATTCCAGCCATTCCTTCACCTCTTTGCCACTGGCTTTCACTACCACCAGCGTATTGGGGTAGAGATAGAGGTCGGAAGCGTTGCGGAAGGTGAGCTGGCCTTTTTCCACTTCAACGAAGCTGGCCGGGTCGTTTTTGCGCCCGCCGACCTTGAACGGCGCTGCGGCTGACAGCACCGGCAGGTCCGCCAGATCCGGATCGCCTTGAATGTAGTGCTCAACATAGGCCTTCTGCGCATTGTTGACGATCTGCACTGTCGGATCGTCCTGTACCAGCGCCAGGTAGCTGTACATGTTGTCGTCCGACTTGCCGACCGGCTGGCTGACGAAGTCTCGCGTACCTTTATGATCGTCTGCCAGCACCTTCACCAGCGCAGCGTCTTCCGCCGCCAGCGATTGCTTGTGCTCCTTGTCGTAGATTGGCCGCGCTTCCGCTTTGGCGGAGGCCACTTTCCAACTGCCGGAGTCGTTGCTCAACTGCAGATCGACCACGCCGAGGTGATCGCCCCATTGGCCCGGCATGACCGCCGGTACGCCATTCAACAGGCCTTTTTCAATATCTGCGCCTTTGATAGCGGCGAAGTCCTTGCTCGGGAATACCGCGTGGGCATGGCCGAACATGATGGCGTCAATGCCCGGCACCTGGCTGAGGTAGTACACCGAATTCTCCGCCATGGCCTTATAGGGTTCGCTGGAAAGGCCGGAGTGCGGGATTGCCACCACCAGGTCGGCGCCCTGTTTGCGCATTTCAGGCACGTAGCGTTTGGCGGTTTCGGTAATATCGTTAACCGTCACTTTGCCCTGCAGATTGGCTTTATCCCACACCAGAATTTGCGGGGGAACGAAGCCGATATAGCCGATGCGTAAAGTATGTTCCTTGCCGTCACGGTCTTTTACCTGGGTATCGACGATAATGTAAGGCGTGAATAGCGGTTTTTGAGTTTTAGCGTCGATCACGTTGGCGTTGATATACGGGAATTTTGCGCCGGCAATGGCGTTTTTCAGGTAGTCCAGGCCGTAATTGAATTCATGGTTGCCGATATTGCCGACCACGTAATTCAGCGTATTCATCGCTTTGTATACCGGGTGTACGTCGCCGGATTTCAGCCCCTTGGCGGCCATATAGTCGCCCAGCGGGCTGCCCTGAATAATATCGCCGTTGTCCACCAGCACCGCATTGGTGGCCTGCTGGCGAGCCTGTTTAATCAGGCTTGCGGTACGCACCAGGCCGAATTTATCGGTTGGTTTATCCTTGTAGTAATCGAAGTCCATCATGTTGCTGTGCAGGTCGGTGGTTTCCAGTACGCGCAGGTCGACCGTTGCCGCCTGCGTCGAGGCGCAAACCAGCATAGCCAGGGCGGACAACGTCAGCGGACGCTTCATCATTTTGGGCTTTCTCCATTCCATTTTTCGAGTTTTATCGCAGAGGGACATGTAATTAACATTGGTTGTCTCACCAAACTGTGAAGTGTGGCAGAAAATTGACCGAGATTACGCAGGAAATGTCACAGTTGTGACGACAAAGACTCGAGTAAATACCGATGGTTAAACCGTTGTGATGGATATTCCATGCAAAAAAAACTAGGCTGCTAGCAATGAGGAAGGGGAAATTACCCACGGAACTGCATATCTGAGGTGAATGATGTTAGAGCAAATTTGCCAATTGTCCCGCGAAGCGGGAGCGGCAATCATGGCGGTGTATGATGGTGAACAACCGCTTGATGTGGCGCAGAAAAAAGATGATTCACCGGTGACGGCGGCCGATCTGGCGGCGCATCATATTATCAAACGCGGGTTGGCGGCGTTAACGCCGGACGTGCCGCTGCTGTCGGAGGAAGATCCGCCGGCCTGGGAGGTGCGTCAGAACTGGACGCGTTATTGGCTGGTCGATCCGTTGGATGGCACCAAGGAATTCCTCAATCGCAACGGCGAGTTTACGGTGAATATCGCGCTGATTGAAGACGGCCAGGCGGTAATGGGCGTGGTTTATGCCCCGGCGATCGACGTGTTGTACCTGGCCGAGCGCGGTAAAGCCTGGAAAGAAGAGAAGGGGCAGCGCCAGACGATTGGTGTCAGCAATGCCCATCCGCCGCTGGTGGTGGTGAGCCGCTCCCACAGCGATGAAGAATTGAAGGATTACCTGAACCAACTGGGCGAGCATCAGACCATTTCTGTCGGCTCATCGCTGAAGTTCTGTCTGGTGGCGGAAGGCAAGGCGCAGCTCTATCCGCGTTTCGGGCCGACCAATATCTGGGACACCGCTGCCGGCCATGCCGTCGCGGTGGCAGCCGGGGCGCAGATCCACGACTGGCAGGGCCAGCCGTTGCTCTATACGCCACGTGAGTCCTTCCTCAACCCCGGCTTCCGGGTTTCGCTGTTCTGAATCAGTTCAGGAGCTGGTGCAGTTGGGTCATGACCTGCTGCACCTCTTCCGGCGTCAAAGCGCCGTCTTTGGCGAATTGGATCTTGCCCTGTTTATCCAGTACCACAATGGCCGACCCTTTCGGCTGCAGATCCCAGGCTTTGCGAACGTTACCGTTGCTGTCGACGACAAATTGCGACCACGGAAACTCTTTCTTGCTGTCCTCAATGCTGTTGCGAACAAACATCGCGGTACCGAGCAGGGCATCGTCGGTATTGACGATTGTCGTCGTTTGGTAACGTTCGTGCGGTAACTTGGCTTTTTTAATCGCTTCTATCAATGGGTCGTTCATGTCCTTGGCGGAGCTGCGGCCGGCAATATGCTGGATCACTCGCACTTTCCCGCTGAGCTGCGCGCTATTCCAGTTTTTATAGCTAAACTTATCATTAGCGTAATTTAACTCTCCTTTATCGCTGACGCCGACCGGCGCGACGCGCTGCTGGAGCTGGAAATTGTGTGCGGAGGCCAAAAGGGGAGCAAACAGCAGGGATGCAATGAGCATGCTACTTTTTTTCATGCCTTCTCCTTGGAAGGGGACGGTGCCGACAGCACCCAACAGCCTAAAGCATAGGTTGTGATCGGAGGTCTGTCCTGTTAGCCGGATCGCAGTTTTTCCTTCTGAGCGCTAATACCTTTATTTTGAAGGGATATACTGAAAAAGTTATATATTATCATATACAATTCTGTCAAAAAGTGTAAATCCAGTGAAGATGACCAGGCGGAAGTGAACGATATGGTCTTTACTAGGTCTACTACATGGCAATCAAGTTGCGTTCTTACTTTAGAGGCTGCCACCTTGGCGGCTCGCTGAGCGCATGGACCAAACGGAGGAGAGTAAAAGAATGAGAATCTTCCAGCGTTATAACCCATTGAAAGTGGCGAAGTACGTAAAGACCCTGTTTCGTGGCCGGCTGTATATCAAAGATGTAGGCGCGTTCGAGTTCGACGAAGGGAAAATCCTGATACCGAAAATTCGTGACAGGCGCCACTTCAGTGTGATGTCAGAGGTGAATCGGCAGGTGTTGTTGCTGCAATCAGAGATGGGTTAATGCGCTATACCCGCCTTATTTCAAGCCGCAGCGTGGTTATCTGCAATTTGAAATTTATAGGGTAAAATTTTGTGCACCTGCAAAAAGCTCCAATAATCGCGGCCCCGATGGGGCCGCTGACGTTTTTGCCGGCAAGCGTCAGGCTGGGGAGTTGTCCCCCGGCGCTTTTGGCAGCACTGCCGCAGGTTTGTCGCTCAATCGGGTCACCAGCAACTGATCAATCTTGTAGCTGTCGATGTCCACGACTTCAAATTTATAGCCGGCGTACTTGACGAAGTCGGTGCGTTTCGGGATCTTGCGCAGCATGTACATCATAAAGCCGCCAATGGTTTCGTAGTTACCCGCCTGCGGGAACTCGTCAATGTGCAGCACGCGCATGACATCTTCGATCGGCGTGCCGCCCTCAATCAGCCACGAGCTTTCGTCACGCGCCACGATCTGCTCTTCCTGGCCCTGGCCCACCAGATCGCCCATCAGCGTGGTCATTACGTCATTCAGCGTAATGATGCCTACCACCAACGCATACTCATTAAGAATAACGGCAAAGTCCTCGCCGGCGGTTTTAAAGCTTTCCAGCGCTTCGGACAACGTCAGGGTATCAGGTACGATCAGCGCGGCACGGATCTGTACACCGCTGCTCAGCACCAGGCTCTGGTTGCCCAGCACGCGGTTCAGCAGGTCTTTGGAGTCGACGTAGCCAACCACCTGATCGATATTGCCGTCGCACACCAGGAACTTGGAGTGCGGGTGGGTCGAGACTTTCTCGATGATGCTTTCTTCGCTCTCGCGCAGATCGAAGTAAACCACGCTTTCACGCGAGGTCATCGAAGAGGGCACGGTGCGTGATTCCAGCTCGAACACGTTTTCGATCAGCTCATGTTCCTGTTTACGCAGCACGCCCGCCAGCGCGCCGGCCTCCACCACCGCATAAATGTCGTCGGAGGTGATGTCGTCTTTACGCACCATCGGTAGCTTGAACAAGCGGAAGATCAGGTTTGCCATGCCATTGAAGAACCATACCAGCGGCCGGAACAGCATGATTGAGAAACGCATCGGGTTGATGATCCGGACGGCGAACGTCTCTGGTGCAATCATACCGATGCGCTTCGGGGTCAAATCCGCGAACAGAATAAACAGGCTGGTCACCAACACGAAGGAACAGATGAAGCTGACCTGCTCCGCCAGTTCAGGTGACAAAAAGCGGTCGAACAGCAGTTTGAAAGTAGGAGAAAAAGCGGCATCGCCAACGATACCGCCGAGAATGGCCACGGCGTTCAGGCCAATTTGCACTACGGTAAAATACAGGCCTGGCGTTTCCTGCAGTTTGAGCACTTTGGCGGCATTGACGTTACCTTCGTCAGCCATCATTTTCAGTTTAATCTTGCGTGATGCGGCCAGAGATATTTCCGACAGTGAGAAAAACGCACTCACGGCGATCAGAAAAAGAATCAGTAAAATACTGTTTAACATAATCTATCCATACGTGCCGACGGGATGACGGCGCTCTTGAGGAAGGGTAGTACATTGTAAAAAAAGAATTGTAGGGGGTCGCATACCGCGCCCGCCAGAGCTTTATCAAAAAGCAGGGCCGCAAATGCGACCCCGCACAGTATAGCAGTAGCCCCACAGGGGCCGCCAGCGGTTAAAAAATAGTAGGTTAGCCCTGCGGCGGCAGACAAACGCCGATCCCGCCCAGGCCGCAATAGCCCTCGGGATTTTTATACAGATATTGCTGATGGTCGTCTTCGGCATAGTAGAACGGTAGTGCCGGCGTCACTTCTGTGGTGATGGCGCGTTTGTCACCGGCTTCATCCATCGCCTGCTGGAAACGTTGCCGACTACTTTCGGCTTCGGTCTGCTGTTCCGGCGTCAGCGTGTAAATCGCCGAACGGTACTGGGTGCCGACGTCGCCGCCCTGACGCATGCCCTGTGCCGGGTCGTGGTTTTCCCAAAAAACCTGCAGCAGTTGTTTATAGCTGACGATTTTTGGGTCGAACACGACGCGCACCACTTCGGTGTGGCCGGTCTGGCCGCTGCACACTTCGCGGTAGGTCGGGTTTGGCGTGTAGCCGCCGCTGTAGCCAGCGGCGGTGCTGTAGACGCCCGGTTGTTGCCAGAACAGGCGCTCCACACCCCAGAAACAACCCATGGCGAAGATCGCTACTTCCATGCCGTCCGGGACGTGGGTCATCGAATGATCGGTGACCACATTGAGCGTCGCAACCGGCATCGGCGTCGTGCGGCCAGGCAGTGCGTTCGCCTTGTCGACGGTTTGGGTTTTATCAAAAAATGGCACCACGGTTGACTCCTGTTGTCACAGTAAGAATTGGCCCAAGACGCAGCGGTTCGGTTGTATCTAACCGAAACTTTGCCCACAATAAGCTGCATATTGAGATTAAGTGTCAGCTTAACGCAGTATTTTGAGCGCCAAAAGCGAAGAATGCGCCTGTTTACGGCGACAGTAAAACGGTAACACGCGGCGTCTGGAATAACGCTGAAGAGGGCTGCCGTCCTGATAGCGCGGAGTCTGCCCTGGCACCAGAGAGCGATGTTATACCAGGAAAGTAAAATAAATTAAGGAGAACGCGTGCCACGATACCGTGCCCTGTGCTTTTTTTGTGCGCTGCTCGCGACGCCTGCGGCGTTTTCGGCGAATGTGCGGCTGCAGGTTGAAGGACTTAGCGGGGAACTTGAAAAAAACGTCCGGGTGCGGTTGTCTTCCATCACGCCGGAAGAAGTCGGCACCGATGGGCGTTTCCGCGCACGCGTGGACGAAGCCGTCCGCCAGGGGCTGCGCGCGTTGGGTTATTATCAGCCCACCATCGATTTTACGCTGGATGACCGCCCGGGGCTGGCGCGTCCCGTGCTGCATGCCAAGGTGAATCCGGGCGAGCCGGTGCGCATTGCCGGTGCCAATATTCAACTGGAAGGTGGCGCGAAAACCGACGAAGACTATCTGGAACTGGTCAAAAAGGGCCGACCGACGATAGGCGAGATCCTCAATCACGGCAAATACGACGGCTTCAAAGGTTCTCTGACCGGCATGGCGCTGCGCAAAGGTTATTTCGATGCCGATATGACCAAGAGCCAACTGGGCGTGGCGGAGGAACTGCATAAGGCTTATTGGGACATCGACTTCAACAGCGGGCAGCGCTACCGTTTCGGCAAGGTGAAGTTCGAAGGTTCGCAAATCCGTGAAGACTATCTGCAAAATCTGGTGCCCTTTCATCAGGGGGATTATTACAGTTCGGAAGAGTTGGCCGAACTGAACCGTCGTTTGTCCGCCACCAACTGGTTTAACTCGGTGGTGGTGTCCCCTGATTTCCAAGACGCCAAAGAGAACAAGATTTTGCCGTTAGATGCGCTGGTTACGCCGCGCACCCGCAATACCATCGAAACCGGGGTCGGTTATTCCACCGACGTCGGCCCCCGGGTAAAAGGCACCTGGAAAAAACCGTGGCTTAACGATCGCGGGCATAGCCTGGAAACCAGCGCCAGTATTTCCGCGCCGGAACAGCAGCTTGATCTGACCTATAAAATCCCGCTGTTGAAGAACCCATTGGAGCAGTACTACCTGTTGCAGGGGGGCTTCAAGAACGTCGATCTCAACGACACCAAGTCCGTTACGTCAAAAGCGGTGGTTTCCCGCAATTGGGATCTCTCCAGCGGCTGGCAACGGGCATTGAACCTGACCTGGCGTCTGGACCACTTTACCCAGGGTACGGTCACCGACACTACCATGCTGCTGTATCCCGGCGTCAGCGTTAACCGTACCCGCTCGCGCGGCGGTCTGATGCCGACCTGGGGCGACAGCCAGCGTTATTCTCTCGATGTCTCCGACACCACCTGGGGTTCCGGCGTCGACTTTGCGCTGATACAGGCGCAAAACGTCTGGATCCGCACCCTGGCCGACAAACACCGCTTTGTTGCGCGCGGGCAGGTTGGTTGGATCGAAACCAATAACTTTGAAAAAGTACCGCCGGATCTGCGTTTCTTCGCCGGTGGCGATCGCAGCATTCGCGGCTACAAATACAAAGGCATTTCACCCCGTGACGATGACGGCAAGCTGACCGGCGCCTCCAAAATGCTGACCGGCTCGCTGGAATACCAATACAACGTGACCGGCAAATGGTGGGGCGCGGTGTTTGTGGATTCCGGCGAAGCGGTGAACGATATCAAGCAAAGCAACGTCAAAACCGGCGCCGGCTTCGGCGTGCGCTGGCAGTCGCCGGTCGGCCCGGTGAAGCTGGATATCGCCGCTCCGGTTGGGGATAAAGAGACCCACGGGGTGCAGTTCTATATCGGTTTGGGGCCTGAATTATGAGCCTGATTAAAAAGATTTGTCTAGGACTCTTGATTGTTCTGCTGTTGCTGATCGGCGGGTTGGCTTATCTGCTCGGCACCACCAGCGGCCTGCATACGGTTATCAATGGGGCTGCGCGTTGGGTACCGGGGCTGGAGATTGCCGGCGTCAGCGGCGGTTGGCGCGACTTGACGCTAAAGGGCGTGAAATACCAGATGCCGGGCGTGACGGTGAATGCCGGGCAGTTCCACCTGTCGCTGGATTTATCCTGCTTTAAACGCAGTTCGCTGTGCGTTAACGCCCTGACCGCTCAGGACGTGGATGTCGTGGTGAAAACCAAAGAGATGACGCCGTCGGCGCCGGTGGAGGAGACCAGCGAGCCGACCACGAATCTGAGTACGCCATACCCGATCACCCTGCGCATGCTGGCGCTGAACAACGTCAAGGTCAGCGTCGACGACACGGCGATTTCACTGGGCGAGTTCCGCACCGGCGCACAGTGGCAGGAACGCGCACTGACCCTGCTGCCAACCAAAATCAGCTCGCTGCTGATAGCCCTGCCGAAAACGCCGCAAAACCCATTGCCGGAGGCCGTGCAGCCGGTCGTCGAGGTGGCGAAAAAGGTCGGGGAAAAAGTCGATGAGGCTGCCAAGCCTGTGCCTCAGCCGGAAGAGAAGCCGCTGGGCGAAACCTTGAAAGAACTGTTCGCCAAACCGCTGCTGCCGGATCTGCCGGACATTCGCCTGCCGCTGGATATCACCGTCAAGGAAATTAGCGGTGAACAGCTGCGGCTGACTGGCGACACCGAGGTATTGATCACCAGCCTGCTGCTGCAGGCCAGCACCAAAGACCAGCATATCCAGCTGGACAATTTTGATGTGAAATCGCCGCAGGGCACGCTGTCCGCCCAGGGACAGGCGACGCTGACCGGCAACTGGCCGGTGGAGATGGTGGCGAACAGCACGCTGAATATTGAGCCGTTGAAGGGTGAGAAGGTCAAGCTGAACGTCGGCGGTGGGCTGCGTGAAGAGCTGAAAGTGGCGCTCAATCTTTCCGGGCCGGTCGGTGCGCAGTTGGATATGCAAACTCAATTGGCTGAGGTCGGTTTGCCGTTGGCACTGACGCTGCAAAGCAAACAGCTGAAATGGCCGCTGAGCGGCGAGGCGCAATATCAAATCAATGATTTCCGCCTGCGTTTCAACGGTAAGGCGACCGATTATGCGCTGTCGACGCGCGCCAACATCAAAGGTCAGGATCTGCCGCCGGCGGTGCTGACGCTGGATGGCAAAGGCAACGTCGAACAGTTCAAACTGGATCGCCTGCGGCTGGCCGCCTTGCAGGGCAACGCCGATTTGACCGCGCTGGTGGACTGGAGCAAGGCCATCAGCTGGAATTCACAGCTGATGCTAAGCGGTATTAACACCGCCAAACAGTGGCCGGAATGGCCGGCTACGCTTGCCGGCAAGATCACCACTCGCGGCAGCCTGCACGGTGGCAGCTGGCAATTGCAGGTACCGGTGCTGCAGCTCGACGGCAACGTGAAGCAAAACAAGGTCACGGCGCGCGGCTCGCTCAGCGGCAACGCTGCCGGGCAGTGGAAAATCCCCGGTATCGATCTGACGCTGGGGCGTAACCAACTGAACGTCAAAGGCCAACTGGACGAGAAAAGTTGGAATCTGGATGCGAATATCGACGCACCGCGCCTGGACGGCGCGCTGCCGGGGCTGGGCGGTACGGCGAAAGGTCTGCTTAAACTGCGCGGCAACCTGCAGGCGCCTCAGTTGTTGGCCGATCTGACCGCTTCTGGCCTGCAGTGGCAGGCGCTGCGCATTAACCGGGTTAAAATTGACGGCGACGTGCGCTCCAGCGATCAGATTCAGGGCCAACTGGCGGTACGGGTTGAACAACTGAAGCAGGATGCTCTGGAGATCAACCTGCTGACGCTGGATGCCAAAGGCAGCGAAAAACAGCATCAGCTGCAACTGAAGATTGACGGCAAGCCGGTATCCGGCCAACTGGCGCTTCAGGGCAGTTTCGATCGTCAGCAGCAGCGCTGGCGCGGCAACCTGAACAATACCCGTTTCGATACCCCTGTGGGCGAGTGGCGGTTAACGCGCGCCATTGCGCTGGACTACCTGAATACCGCACAGAAAATCAGTATCGGGCCGCACTGCTGGCAGAACCCGAACGCCGAACTGTGCGTGCCGAAAACCATTGAGGCGGGCCAGAGCGGCCAGGCCAGCGTAGTGCTGAACCGCTTTGATCTGGCGATGGTGAAACCTTTCCTGGGGCCGGAAACGGCCCTGAGCGGCGTGTTCTCCGGCCGGGCGGATGTTAGCTGGAAACCGGGTGGCGCGTTGCCTGATGCGAAAGTCTCGCTGGTGGGCAATGGGGTGAAAGTGGTGCAGCAGGTGCAGGGTAATGCGCTGCCGATCGCCTTCGATACGCTGAATCTCAACGCTGGGCTGACCAACGGCCGCGCGCAGGCGGACTGGTTGATCAAGCTGAACAATAATGGCCAGTTTAACGGCAACATTCAGGTCACCGACCCGCAGGTGCGCCGCATTATCAGCGGTAATGTCAATATCACCAATATCTCGCTGGCGATGATTAACCCGGCGCTGATGCAAGGGGAAAAAGCGGCGGGCATGTTGAACGCCAACCTGCGTCTGGGCGGCAGCGCGCAAAAACCGCTGGTTTATGGCCGGTTAGCGCTGGATAAAGTGGATATTGATGGGCACTGGATGCCGTTTGACATGACTGACGGCCGGTTGGTGGTTAACTTCGATGGCATGACCTCGACGCTGGAGGGGCTGATCGGCACGACTCGCGGGCAGTTGAACCTGTCCGGTGACGCCGACTGGCGCGATATCAACGCCTGGCGCGCCCGTATCGCCGCCAAGGGCGACAAGCTGCGGGTGACGGTGCCGCCGATGATCCGCATCGACGTTTCGCCTGATCTGGTCTTTGAAGCGACGCCGCAGCTGTTCTCGCTCAATGGCTCAGTCAATATCCCCTGGGCGCGCATAACGGTGCAGGAACTGCCGGAAAGCGCGGTGGGCGTGTCTTCCGACGAAGTGATGCTGGATAATCAGCTGAAACCCATACAGCCGAAAACCGCCGGGATCCCAATCAACAGTAATCTGATGATCCACGTCGGCAACGACGTACGACTGGATGCCTTTGGCCTGAAGGCCAGGCTGAAGGGCGACTTAAAAGTGGTGCAGGACAAGAACGGCCTGGGCCTGAACGGCCAGATTGACATCCCTTCCGGTCGCTTCCATGCTTATGGTCAGGATCTGATTGTCCGCAAGGGCCAACTGCTGTTCTCGGGGCCACCGGATCAGCCGTTGCTTAACCTTGAGGCGATCCGTAATCCGGACTCGACCGAAGACGGCGTCACCGCCGGGGTCCGCGTCACCGGGCTGGCGGATGCACCGAAGCTGGAGGTGTTCTCCGATCCGGCTAAATCGCAGCAGGAAGCCTTGTCTTACCTGCTTCGTGGGCAGGGGTTGAGCAGTTCTGGCGCCGACGGCAACGCAATGACCTCAATGTTAATTGGGATGGGGGTTGCACAAAGTGGTCAACTTGTGGGTAAAATCGGCGAGGCGTTTGGCGTAAGTAATTTGGCCCTGGACACCCAGGGGGTTGGCGACAGCTCCCAGGTTGTCGTGAGCGGCTATGTTCTCCCAGGCTTACAAGTAAAATATGGGGTGGGCATTTTCGACTCGCTGGCCACGCTGACGTTGCGTTACCGCCTGATGCCTAAGTTGTATCTTGAAGCGGTGTCTGGTATCGACCAGGCATTAGATTTGCTCTATCAGTTTGAGTTTTAGCGATGCGAATAATTGTCTACGGCAGTTTACGACGCAAACAGGGAAACAGCCATTGGATGACCAACGCCCAATGGCTCGGCGAGCATGAGCTCGAAGGCTATCAGATTTATAATCTGGGCCATTACCCGGCGGCGATCCCTGGAGAGGGCACGGTACATTGTGAGGTGTACCGTATTAACTCATCGATTCTGGCAGAGCTGGACGAACTGAAAAGCAACACCAAGGACTATAAGCGCGAGCTGATTCAGACGCCTTATGGGAGTGCGTGGATCTACCTGTATAAACACAGTGTGGACGGTTACCCGCGGATTAACAGCGGCGACTGGTTGAAGCGTCTCGACGAAAAGTAATAAAAAAAAACACCGCTCACTGAGCGGTGTTTTTTCATCGGACGGCGGCAAGAATTACTTCTTGGCAGCGCGTTCGAAAGAAGCAACGATTTCAGCTTTGGCAGCGGCAGCGTCTGCCCAGCCTTCCACTTTCACCCATTTGCCTTTTTCCAGATCTTTGTAATGCTCGAAGAAGTGAGCGATCTGGGCACGCAGCAGTTCTGGCAGGTCGTTCACATCTTTGATGTGATCGTACTCTTTGGTCAGCTTGCTGTGCGGAACGGCAACCAGTTTTGCATCTTCACCGGCTTCGTCGGACATCTTCAGCACGCCCACCGGACGGCAACGGATCACAGAACCCGGCTGCAGCGGATACGGGGTCGGCACCAGCACGTCAACCGGATCACCGTCCAGAGACAGGGTGTGGTTGATGTAACCGTAGTTGCACGGATAGAACATCGCGGTAGACATGAAACGGTCAACGAACAGCGCGCCGGTGTCCTTGTCGATTTCATATTTGATCGGATCGGCGTTAGCCGGGATTTCGATAACAACGTAGATGTCTTCCGGCAGGTCTTTGCCAGCTGGGACCAGATTCAAGCTCATGTCGGTTTCCTTTAATCAAACCAGAAATGGAGTGGCGGCTATTATAGCGGACTCTTTTGCGATTTCCTGCCCTTTTCATCACCGACTCCCCACCGGGGAGCCATCTACCGCATTTCCAGATTAATCCTCCAACGAGGTTAAGTTTTTCCCGCCGTTGCCGATAACTTCATCAAATAATAATGAGCCGGGAAACCTGGCTCCGCGTTTTACCTCCCCTACGTTTGATCTCACTATTTCTGAAGCCGGGAAGAACTCATGCTAAAAAAGATTACGGTGAAGGCCGGGCTGATTGCCCTGCTTAGCCTGACGACGCTGTTGTTGATTATGGTCAGCACGATCGGCGTCAACGCGATTAATGAAGGGTCGCGTTCGCTACACACTCTGAACCAGATCCTGGGGGAGGAACTGGGATCGCTGGCCAGCAGTTCCAACCTGACGCTGCGTGCCAGAACCGCCGCTTCGCTGGCGGTGCGCCAGCGGGAAATAGGCCAGATTGAGGTTTCCGATGCCACGGTAGGCCGTATCTATGATTACCTCGAGCAGTCGAAGCACGAAATGGCGCGTTTTGTCAGCGTCGGTACCGTCACCGAACGTGGCCGTGAGCTCTCTACCCGTTTGCAGAACAGCTACCGGGCCTATCTCGAACAGGGTGTCAGACCAATGGCCGACGCCATCAAGGCCGGTAAGGTCGATGACTATTACGACATTCAGGAAACCCGGATTTCGGCCCTGAGCATCGCCTTCGAAAAAGACCTCAGCGATTTCCGCAGCTTTGCCATGAAAGTGGGGCAACAGCGGGTGGATGAGGCGGAAAATAACGCCAGCACCAAAATCACCCTGATCGTGTTTGCCGGCTTGCTCAGCGTGCTGCTGGCAGTGCTTGCCTGGTTTGCGCTGCGGGTGATTATCCTGCGCCCTCTCGATGAGTCTATCGCCCAACTGGAATATATCGCCGGCGGCGACCTGACGCACCGAATTACCGGCGAAGGGGATACCGAGGTGGGTCGTTTGATCCGCGCTATGCAACGAATGCAACAGGCGCTGGTCGGCTCGGTGAGCAAGGTGCGCGATGCCAGCAGCCAGATTGATACCGGCTCACGTGAGCTGGCGGCCGGTAACCTGCATCTGGCGCAGCGCACCGAGGAGTCTGCAGCCTCGCTGGAAGAAACCGCGGCCAGCATGGAACAGCTGACTTCGACGGTGAAAATGAACGCCGAGAATTGCGAGCAGGCTAACCAGCTGGCGCTGAGCGTATCCGATATCGCCAACCAAGGCAGCGAGGTGGTCAGCCAGGTGATGGACAAGATGCAGGCGATAACCGACAGTTCACGGCGCATCGCCGATATCATCAGCGTGATGGACGGCATTGCCTTCCAGACCAATATTCTGGCGTTGAATGCGGCGGTCGAAGCGGCCCGTGCCGGTGAACAAGGACGCGGTTTCGCCGTGGTGGCCGGTGAGGTACGCAGCCTGGCACAGCGCAGTGCGCAGTCGGCGAAAGAGATCAAAGGGCTGATAGAAGCGTCGCAGAATCGGGTGCAGGAAGGCGAGCAGATGGCGGAATCTGCGGCGAAAACCATGAATGGCATTACCGGTGAAGTGGGCCGCGTAACGGCGCTGATGCGGGAAATTTCGGCGGCTACCCGGGAACAAAGCAGCGGTATTGAGCAGGTGAACCTGGCAGTGGCCCAGATGGATCAGGTTGCGCAACAAAATGCTGCGTTGGTCGAAGAATCTGCTGCGGCGACGCGTTCGCTGGAGGATCAGGCTCAACTGCTGGCACAGAGCATGGCGGCGTTCAAATTATGATGGATGACAGGAGGCGGCATGCCGCCTCCTGTAGAGAGGCTTTATTCGTCCGGGTTTTCGGCGATAAAGCGCTCGGCGTCTTCAACCATGGATTTGGTACCGACGAAGAAAGGTGCACGCTGGTGCAGTTTCACCGGAGTAATGTCCAGAATACGGTTTTTACCGTCGCTGGCTTTACCGCCGGCCTGTTCTGCCAGGAACGCCATCGGGTTGCATTCATACAGCAGGCGCAGCTTGCCTTGCGGGTGGCTGGCGGTGCTTGGGTAAATGTAGATGCCGCCTTTCAGCAGGTTGCGGTGGAAGTCGGCAACCAGTGAACCAATGTAGCGTGAGGTGTAAGGGCGTTGTGTCGCTTCGTCCTGCTCCTGACAATACTTGATGTATTTCTTCACGCCGCGAGGGAACTTGATGTAGTTGCCTTCGTTGATGGAATACATGTTGCCGGTGGCCGGGTAACGCACTTTCTCATGGGAGAGGCAGAACACGCCCAGAGACGGATCGTAAGTAAAGGCATGCACGCCATAACCGGTGGTATACACCAGCATGGTAGAGGAACCATAAACTACGTAGCCGGCTGCAACCTGGGCGCTGCCCGGCTGCAGGAAATCTTCTTCGGTCACGGGAGTGCCGACCGGGGTGATGCGACGATAGATAGAGAAAATAGTACCGACCGAGACGTTGACATCAATGTTGGACGAACCGTCCAACGGATCCATCAACACCACATACTTGCCATTTTCAGCCCGCTCGCCATCGAAAATCACGATCTCATCTTCTTCTTCAGAAGCGATACCCGCAACTTCACCGCGCGCTTTCAGCGCAGCTTTCAGCTTTTCGTTGGCGAACAGGTCCAGTTTCATCTGGACTTCACCCTGTACGTTGGAAATGCCGCTGGTACCGAGGATATCAACCAGACCCGCTTTGTTGATGTCGCGGTGGATGATTTTGGCGCCCAGTTTAATTGCAGAAAGTAACGCTGTCAGCTCGCCGGTGGCGTGAGAGAAGTCGTGCTGTTTCTCGACGATAAATTCGCCTAACGTTTTCATGACACAATCCCTGAATCTACGGATGGGTAGCGGTTTGTTAACAAACCGCCAACGTATTCGCGAGCAGTGTAGCCCAAAGATGAGCGCTATTCATAGGCAAATCCATTTCTTCTGGACGATTCTGAGCGGTAGAATAAGGCAACATTCGACGTACTCAATTGAGAAAACTATGCGCATTCACATTCTTGGGATCTGTGGCACCTTTATGGGGGGGCTGGCGGTACTGGCTCGTTCGTTGGGACATGAGGTGACCGGCTCTGACGCTAATGTCTATCCGCCGATGAGCACGCTGCTGGAGAAAGAGGGGATCGATCTGATCCAGGGTTACGATCCGGCTCAGTTGGATCCCGCACCGGACCTGGTGATCATCGGCAACGCCATGACGCGCGGTAACCCCTGCGTGGAAGCGGTGCTGGAGCAAGGCATCCCTTACGTTTCCGGCCCGCAGTGGCTGCATGACTATGTACTGCGCGATCGCTGGGTGCTGGCGGTTGCCGGGACCCACGGTAAAACCACCACGGCCGGCATGGCAACCTGGATCCTGGAAGCCTGCGGTTATCAGCCCGGCTTTGTCATCGGCGGCGTGCCGGGGAACTTCGACGTTTCCGCGCGCTTGGGCGGCAGCCCGTTCTTTGTGATCGAAGCCGATGAATACGACTGCGCATTCTTCGACAAGCGCTCCAAGTTTGTTCATTACAGCCCGCGTACGCTGATCATGAACAATCTGGAGTTTGATCATGCCGATATCTTTGACGATCTGAAAGCGATCCAGAAGCAGTTCCATCATCTGGTGCGCCTGGTGCCGGGCAAGGGCAAGATCATCTTGCCTGACAACGACAACCACCTGAAACAGGTGATGGCGATGGGGTGCTGGAGCGAGCAGGAACTGGTTGGGGAAGAGGGGGCATGGCGGGCGCACAAGCTGACCCCGGACGCCAGCCACTATGAAGTGTTCCTCAATGGCGACAAGGTTGGTGAGGTGAAATGGGCGCTGGTGGGCGAGCACAACATGCATAATGGCCTGATGGCCATTGCCGCAACGCGTCACGTTGGCGTACAGCCTGCAGACGCCTGCGCCGCGCTGGGCGATTTCATCAATGCCCGCCGCCGTCTGGAGCTGCGTGGCGAAGCCAACGGCGTCACGGTGTACGACGATTTTGCGCATCACCCAACGGCGATCCTGGCGACCCTGGCCGCTCTGCGCGGCAAAGTGGGGGGGACCGCCCGCATTCTGGCAGTGCTTGAACCGCGTTCCAACACCATGAAAATGGGCATCAGCAAGAACGATTTGGCGCCATCGCTTGGCCGCGCCGATGAGGTCTTCCTGTTCCAGCCACACCATATTCCCTGGCAGGTGGCGGAAGTGGCGGAGGCTTGCGTGCAGCCGGCCCACTGGAGCGCCGATCTCGGCACGTTGGTGGATATGATAGTGAAAACCGCTCAGCCGGGTGACCATATCCTGGTGATGAGTAACGGCGGATTTGGTGGGATCCACGATCGGTTGCTGGAGGCATTGGCCAATAAGCCAGAGCCGAAAGTAACCTACTGATCGACAGGAAAAATTCGATAAAGGGCCGCTAGCGGCCCTTTTTTTCGCCCATAAAAAAGCCCTCGCGAGCGAGGGCAACGGGGTTCGTCGGATAGGACGACGATAATCTTCAGAGAATTCGCGTTTACGACAGAACTCGGCAGTGGCAGTGACGAGGGTAATCAGTTCGGTAATCGCGTTCTCTGAATTGTTATTTGTAGATTTCGGCAGTCGCGTGCCAGTTGCCGTTTTCGTAGGCTTCGATCACTCGGTACGCTTTAGCGCCTTGTTTATCGGCTTTGTCGGACAGCGCCTGGCGAATATCCGAAGGTGCACCAGTGACGCCACTGGCGGTAATGGTGCCGACAGACTGAAGATCACCGGCCTGGTCATTGGTGATCAGCGTAGCGGCTGAAGCGCCGAACGAAAGGGCTGACATCAGGCTAATTGCCGCGAGGGTAGCTTTCATGTTCATGGTCGTGTGTCCTGTAGCGATAACAGCCAGGAAGGGCTTTACAGCGTTTATTATTCTTGAAAGCTGTTATCGGCAATGCTGGTTTCCAGAGATGTATTGCCCGTTGCCGGGTAATGCCGGGGTCTTATTTGTAAATTTCAGCCGTGGCGTGGTAGTTGCCTTCATTGCGCGCTTCGATCACGCGGTAAGCGGTCGCGCCGCGGGCATCGGCTTTTTCAGACAGCGCCTGACGGATATCTGAAGGGGCACCGGCTACGCCACTGACGGTAATGGTGCCTGCGGACTGCAGTTTGGCCGCCTGATCTGCATCAACGGATTGTGCTGCAAATGCGCCAAAGGAAAGCACAGACATGAGGCTTAGTGTTGCAACTGTAGCTTTAATTTTCATGATTTCACCTTATCGTATTCTTTTGTCAGTTCCAATGAACTGTGATTTACGTCACGGAAATGAGTATACATCTAGTAACTCGAAAAATTAATAGTTCGCTAACAGTTTCTTGTGAAACTTTATTATGGTGATTCTTATCTTTAATAACCTTATGGAATAAAAATCGCTCATAAAACGATCTTTCGATGTTAAATTTATGTAATTTCAATCAGGTAAGCGTTTTTGACCAAACGTGCGGAAGAATGCAGTAGCTATCACTGGCTCTGTATAAATGTCATTGGAATGTGTCGTAACAAGGCGGAAATCGAGTTTTAAACGTGGCAGGGCGAGAGGAAAAGGTAAGACAGGGTTAAAGAAGCGCTAACAAAACGCGACCGTCAGCCGCATTTTGTTAGCGTTGTGCATCATAACTCTTGTTCGAATAGCGACAGGATGGCTTCGTACAACTGACGAGCGGTAAAGCTGCTGGCTGGGGTAACAAAAATGGTGTCGTCACCGGCGATGGTGCCGAGAATGCCCTCGGATTTGCCCAGCGAATCCAGCAGGCGGGCAATCAGTTGCGCGGCACCGGGGCTGGTATGGATCACCACTACGGCATCGTTATGATCGACATCCAGCACCAGATTCTTCAGCGGGCTGGTGGTGGTCGGTACGCCGAGTTCGGCCGGAAGGCAATACACCATTTCCATTTTGGCATTGCGGGTACGCACCGCGCCGAACTTGGTCAGCATGCGCGATACTTTGGATTGGTTGATGTTTTCGAAGCCTTCTTCTTGCAGCGCCAAAACGATCTCGCCTTGAGAACTGAATTTTTCTTCTTTCAATAACGCTTTAAACGCTTTGATCAGATCTTCCTGCTTTGCGGGATTACGCATTTTGCACCGTGGAATGTTGACAATAGAAGTGATTATTATGCATATAAATGAATTTTTATGCAATAAAAGGACGTCCGAAGAAAACAATAATGCCCGGACAATGAGGAAAGGGCGGCATTTTAACAAAATCCGTACCCCATGAATATGCCCTTTCAGTGACCGAAAAAGCGGCCAGCGGCGGTAAAGAAAATGTTATTAAAATGATGTTGTTCTGATGTTATGTAAGGGTGTAATGTAACCGCCGGTTAACTTGCTCGTGAATAACCTCGCACTATTTTTGATTAATGTGCGCTATGCCCTTAATGTGTAAGCCATTTAATCTAAAATGAACGCGGCAGCGGCAGTTTTATTGCACCAGCTCTCAAACAGACTGTTAAGAGATTGTTTTTAAAGGTGTAATAATTTAAGGTCCGTAACTAACGTATTCACGGCGCTTTATATATTTAAGATAATAAAGGAGTATAGGATGAAAGTTGCAGTTCTCGGTGCTGCTGGCGGTATCGGCCAGGCCCTCGCCCTTCTACTCAAAACCCAGCTTCCTTCAGGTTCTGAACTCTCTCTCTACGACATTGCCCCCGTTACCCCAGGCGTTGCCGTCGACTTAAGCCACATCCCTACCGCAGTTAAAATCAAAGGCTTCAGCGGCGAAGACGCTACTCCAGCTTTGCACGGCGCAGATGTAGTGCTGATTTCGGCCGGCGTTGCGCGTAAACCTGGCATGGATCGTTCAGATCTGTTCAATGTCAACGCAGGTATCGTGCGTAATCTGATCCAGCAAGTGGCGACAACCTGCCCGAAAGCCTGCATCGGCATTATCACCAACCCGGTAAACACCACCGTGGCAATCGCCGCGGAAGTGCTGAAGAAAGCCGGTGTTTATGACAAAAACAAACTGTTCGGCGTGACCTCGCTGGATATCATCCGTTCCAACACCTTCGTGGCTGAGCTGAAAGGCAAACAGCCGGAAGAGCTGAACGTGCCGGTTATCGGCGGGCACTCTGGTGTGACCATTCTGCCACTGTTGTCACAGATCCCTGGTGTGAGCTTTACCGAGCAGGAAGTGGCGGATCTGACCAAGCGTATCCAAAATGCGGGTACTGAAGTGGTTGAAGCTAAAGCCGGTGGCGGGTCCGCAACTTTGTCAATGGGCCAGGCGGCGGCGCGTTTCGGCCTGTCTTTGGTTCGTGCGCTGCAAGGTGAAAAAGGCGTGGTGGAATGTGCTTATGTGGAAGGTGACGGCAAATATGCCCGCTTCTTCGCACAACCGCTGGTGCTGGGCAAAAACGGCGTAGAAGAACGTAAAGACATCGGTACTCTGAGCGCGTTCGAGCAGAAAGCGTTGGAAGAGATGCTGGATGTTCTGCATAAAGATATCGAACTGGGTGAAAAGTTTATCAATAACTGATCAACCCAGAACGCATGAGTATGCACAAGCCGCCGGACATCGCACCGGCGGTTTTTTTATGCCCGAATCATGACCTGATACGGGCTTTTCGATTTAGCAGGTCGTTGGTTTGCGGATCGAAATAGCGGCTTGGCCAGATCTCTGCAGGATGGACATCCAAGGCTTCGGCAATCAGCCATTCCCCTTTTGGCCAGGGCCGAGATAGCGCGTTCGCCAGTGTGGATGAGCTAAGCCCCGCTTTGCGCGATACTGCCGCCAGTGTCGTTCCCTTCTTACGTAAAGCCGCAATGATATCCGCCGGATGCCAGTCCTTGTTCCCAGAATTCATGTTTGCATTCCCTTTTTTGATTAGCGAAAGTTCTGTTAGTGGTATAACTAACAGGTCAAGATTAATCGTTTGAACAACATGAAACGCTTATACGGAAATTAGGATACCACTAAATTTCTATAAAAATATCTCATTAATTTCTAAAAAACGTCCTTGCACATTTTCCCCAGAGATCATGGCTATGAAAAAAGAGTGGTTTGCCGCCAAGGAACTTACAGGCATTGCAGGATTACCCGCTTCACCACAGGGAATAAATTTGATGGCGCGTCGCGATGGCTGGATCAGTCGCAGGCGTAAAGGTGTGCAGGGAAAGGCGCTGGAATATCATATTGACAGCTTACCGTCAGATACGCGCAATTTGCTGATACTAAAAGAAGACCCGGCAATTTATGACATTGAACGCAAGGATCCTCTGGCGGTGTGGATTGAATATTACTATCACCTGACGGAAACCGAGCGTGAGAAAGTGTTGGCGTTCCTGATGCGTGAAGGCATAGGCAGCCTGCTGGCGCGTATCTCGGAGGGGAAATGAACAGACCCGCGTCCGCAGGTCTGTAGAAACTTCCAAGGAGTTTTTGTTTCTCAAAAATCTCGCTGAACCGCAAGGTGCGCTAATCCTTCAAGCGCGGAGCGATGAGGGGATTCCGGCAGAACCTGCAGCGCGGCAATCGCCTTATCGGCCTCTTCTTCGGCGCGTTGGCGGGTATATTCAAGTGAGCCGCACTGTTGCATGGCCTGTAAAACCGGTTCTAACAGATGACGGCCGCTGCCTTGTTCAATGGCTTCGCGGATCATGGCCGTTTGCGCGCTGTTGCCGTTACGCATGGCGTGCAGCAAGGGCAGCGTGGGTTTCCCCTCGTTCAGATCGTCACCGGTATTTTTACCCAGAGTGCTGCCGTCGGCGCTGTAATCGAGCAGATCGTCGATCAGCTGGAATGCGGTGCCGAGATAGCGGCCGTAATCCTGCAGCGCTTTTTCTTCTGCTGCGCTGGCCTCGGAAAGGATCGCTGACGATTGCGCCGCCGCTTCAAAAAGACGAGCGGTTTTGCTGTAGATCACCCGCATATAACTTTCTTCGGTGATATCCGGATCGTTCACGTTCATTAACTGCAGCACTTCACCTTCGGCAATGACGTTGACCGCTTCGGACATCAACGCCAGCACGCGGAGTGACTCCAGGCTGGTCATCATCTGGAAAGCGCGGGTATAAATGAAGTCGCCCACCAGCACGCTGGCGGCATTGCCGAACGCGGCATTGGCGGTGGCCTTGCCGCGGCGCATGTCGGATTCATCCACCACGTCATCATGCAACAGGGTAGCGGTATGAATGAATTCGATCAGCGCAGCGACGGTAATGTGCTTATCGCCCTGATAATGCAACGCCCGCGCCGCCAGAACGGCGATCATCGGACGGATGCGCTTACCGCCACCGCTGATAATGTAATAGCCAAGCTGATTGATGAGTGTGACATCGGAATTCAGCTGTTCGAGAATTGTTGCGTTCACGGCCGCCATATCTTGCGCGGTTAACTCGGTAATTTGCTCTAGGTTCATTGTATTTTTTTCAGCTGTGTTTCTCTTCACCGCGTTGAGATCGCTGCTCACATCGGTACATGGCGGTAACTGTCCCTCTGATTGTACTTGAAAAACGGCTCAGATAAACGCCATGAAAGAAACTGTGCTTTTTTTCTTCTTTTTTCTGCTTCTGGTCTTATTCTGCTCTTGTCATACGCGGGATTATTGCGTAGAATTCGCGCCCTATTGTGAATATTTATAGCGCGCTCTGTACTAAATAGTTGGGCACGCGGAAAGCGGAGTTTTATATGTACGCGGTTTTCCAAAGTGGTGGTAAACAACACCGAGTAAGCGAAGGTCAGACCGTTCGCTTGGAAAAGCTGGACATCGCAACTGGTGAAGCGGTTGAGTTTGACCAGATTCTGATGATTGCTAATGGCGAAGATATCAAAATCGGCGTTCCTTTCGTCGATGGCGGTAAGATCAAAGCTGAAGTCGTTGCTCACGGTCGTGGCGAGAAAATTAAGATTGTTAAGTTTCGTCGTCGTAAGCACCACCGTAAGCAGCAGGGCCACCGTCAGTGGTTCACTGACGTTAAAATCACCGGCATCAGCGCTTAAGTTAGGAGAGCGGATTAATGGCACACAAAAAGGCTGGCGGCTCGACTCGTAACGGTCGCGATTCAGAAGCTAAACGTCTGGGCGTAAAACGCTTTGGCGGCGAAGCAGTACTGGCAGGCAGCATCATCGTTCGTCAGCGCGGCACCAAATTCCACGCTGGTACCAACGTGGGTTGCGGCAAAGACCACACTCTGTTTGCTTTGAAAGACGGTAAAGTCAAGTTCGAAGTTAAAGGCCCGAGCAATCGTAAATTCATCAGCATCGAAGCTGAATAATTTTTCGAGCCTTACTAAATAGATGTAAGCCCCGCAACTCGTTGCGGGGCTTTTTACATTTATGGGCTGCTTATGCATCGGCCCACCAGCGCTGGCAAAGGTAAGATGGAAACGAAACAGCAGGTCGGAATTGGCATTTCTCTGGCGGTGACCACGGCGATTTGCTGGGGTGCGTTGCCGATTGCGATGAAAGAAGTGCTGGTCGTGATGGATCCGTTTACCATCGTTTGGTATCGATTTACCCTTGCCGCACTTGGCCTGGGGACCATTCTGGCGGTACGCGGCAGACTGCCTCCGGTAAAAATGTTCCGTCAGCCGCGCTGGCTGTTAATTTTGGCAATCGCCACTGCGGGCCTGCTGGGGAACTTTATTTTCTTCAGCTCTTCGTTGCAGTACCTCAGCCCGACGGCGTCGCAAGTGATCGGCCAACTGTCGCCGGTCGGTATGATGTTTGCCAGCGTGCTGATTTTAAAAGAACGCATGCGCATCACTCAGGTGATTGGCGCATTGATGTTGATCTGCGGGCTAATGCTGTTTTTCAATGTCAGCCTCATTGAGATCTTCACCCGCCTGACGGATTACACCCTTGGGGTGCTGCTGGGCGTCTGTGCGGCGGCGGTTTGGGTGACTTATGGCGTTGCGCAGAAAGTGTTGTTGCGCCGATTGGCTTCACCGCAGATCCTGGTAATGTTGTACACTTTATGTGCAGTGGCGCTGTTCCCTCTGGCGCGGCCAGAGATGATTTCCCAACTCAGTGGCTGGCAATTGGCTTGTTTGCTGTTTTGTGGCGCTAACACGTTGATTGGCTATGGTGCACTGGCGGAGGCCATGGCGCGCTGGCAGGCAGCGCAGGTGAGTGCGTTAGTCACGCTGACACCGCTGTTTACCTTGCTGTTTTCAGATTTATTGGCGCTGGCCTGGCCACACGTATTCGCCGCCCCGGCATTGAATGTCGTCGGCTATATCGGTGCTTTCGTGGTGGTAGCGGGCGCCATGTTTTCCGCAATTGGTCACCGATGGTGGCCGCGACGGGCAGAAACCAACCTGGTTGCTCCTTTAAAGCAGCCCGGTGAATGATTTACGGAGACGGTAAATGAAGTTTGTAGATGAAGCAGCGATTTTGGTCGTTGCAGGTGACGGTGGTAATGGTTGTGTCAGTTTCCGCCGCGAAAAGTATATCCCGAACGGTGGGCCGGATGGCGGCGATGGCGGCGATGGCGGGGACGTCTATCTGCTGGCGGACGAAAACCTCAATACCTTGATTGACTACCGTTTTGAGAAATCTTTCCGCGCCGAACGTGGCCAGAACGGCCAAAGCCGTGACTGTACCGGTAAACGTGGCAAAGACATTATCGTCAAGGTGCCGGTCGGTACTCGCGTGCAGGATCAGGGCACCGGCGAGATCCTCGGTGACATGACCCGTCACGGCCAACAACTGATGGTCGCTAAAGGCGGTTGGCACGGTCTGGGCAACACCCGTTTCAAATCTTCGGTTAACCGCGCGCCGCGTCAAAAGACGTTGGGTACTGCCGGTGAGGCCCGTGACATCTTGCTGGAATTGCTGCTGCTGGCCGATGTCGGCATGCTTGGCCTGCCGAATGCAGGCAAGTCGACCTTCATCCGCGCGGTATCCGCAGCCAAGCCAAAGGTTGCCGACTATCCGTTTACTACCCTGGTGCCTAGCCTGGGCGTGGTGCGAATGGATCACGAGCAGAGCTTTGTGGTGGCCGATATTCCGGGGCTGATTGAAGGTGCATCCGACGGCGCTGGCCTGGGTATTCGTTTCCTGAAGCATCTGGAGCGTTGCCGCGTGCTGTTGCACCTGGTGGATATCGCCCCAATCGACGAATCCAATCCGGTAGAAAATGCCAAAATCATCATCAACGAGCTGAACCAATACAGCGAAAATCTGGCGCAGAAGCCACGCTGGCTGGTGTTCAACAAAGTTGATTTGGTAGGTGCGGAAGAAGCGGCCGAACGTGCCAAGGCGATTGCAGAGGGCATGGGTTGGGAAGGGAAGTATTACATGATCTCCGCCGCCAACCGCGAAGGTGTCAATGCGCTGTGCTGGGACGTGATGAACTTTATCAATACCCAACCGAAAGCCATGGCGATCGAAGAAAGCGCACCTGAGAAAGTCGAGTTCATGTGGGACGATTACCACCGTGAACAGATCGCGGAAGTGGAAGCCGAAGCGGATGACGATTGGGATGACGACTGGGACGAAGATGACGACGAAGGCGTCGAAATCATATACCAGAAATAATCTTGCGAAGAGAAGGGCTCAGTTTACAACGCTGGGCCCTTTTTTTATCGGCGTTATTTGTTCAGCACGTTTTCAGGCAGCCAGCATTGGGCATTCAGCCCGCTGGAATCCTGGCGATTTTCCAGCGTCAGGCAGCCCTGATGCAGCTGCACGATACGAGTCACGATATTCAGCCCCAGCCCGCTGCCGCCATAACGTTGATCCATACGGCGGAACGCCTGGGTAAGCTCACCAGCCATCTTCTCCTTCACGCCAGGTCCTTCATCGATCACCTGCAGCAGGTGGCCGTGCTCCTGCGGTGCAAGCCTGACTTGAATGAGGCTGCCTTCGGGGCTGTAGCGGTGTGCATTTTCCACCAGGTTACGTAACAACAAACGCAGCAGCACCGGGTCGCCATGAATTTTTGCCTCTGCAGGAAGTTGCCATTGCAGCTTTTGATCGCGTTGAGCGGCCAGCTCGTCAAGCTCCTCCCGCAGTGGCTGAATCACATCGTGCACCCAATCAAAACGTTGATAGTGTCCGCTGGCAAAATCCTGCCCGGCGCGCGACAGCATCAACAGCTGTTCGACGGTGTGCATCAACTGGTCGATGCGGGTAATCAGCGGTTTACTTTGCTCAATACCCTGTTTTTCCATGATTTCCAGATGCAGACGGATCCCCGCTAACGGTGTGCGCAGCTCATGTGCCGCGTCGGCGGTGAACAGCCGTTCCTGCTGGATGGTGTTGTCCAGGCGTGAGAAAAGCTGATTGAGTGCGGTGGTGACCGCTTTCATTTCCAGGCTGTCACTGTTAAGAGGGAGCGGAGTCAGGTTATCGGCGGAACGTTTCTCCAGCCGCTGTTGCAGCTGATTGAGCGGGCGGATAATCCAGCTAATGGCCCAGAAAGAGGCGAGCAGCGTGACAATCATCATGATCAGCGAAGGGGCGAGCAGCGAGGCTATCGCCTCGGCGATTTCAGTGTCGACACGTTCGGTGCGAATCTTGGCCGACAGCGTTTCATCCACCAGGAAACTGATTTGCTCCTGGCTTTCATGCCACAACCAAAAGGCGCTGATCAGCTGGGTGACCAGAAGGATCAGCGCCAGCATCAACAACAGACGACGGCGCATGCTGATCATGAGGTGGATTCCAGGCGGTAACCGATACCCCGGACGGTGCGGATGCGATCTTTGCCCAATTTACGACGCAGGTTATGGATATGCACTTCCAGCGTGTTGGAGCCTAAATCATCCTGCCAGGTGTAAAGATCCTGCTGCAGCAGTTCACGATTGACCGTTTGCCCGGCACGCATCATCAGGCGAGACAGGATGGCGAATTCTTTTGGTGTGACTTCAACCGGCTGTTGGTGAACGTATACCTGCTGGCTGGAGAGATTGAGTTGGAGATCGTCCAACTGCATCAGGTTGTCGCTGTGGCCCTGATAACGGCGAATTAGGGCGCGCACCCGCGCCTGCAGTTCAACCAGCGCGAAGGGTTTCACCAGATAATCGTCAGCGCCGGCGTCCAGCCCATCGACACGGTCTTCCAGTGCATCGCGGGCGGTGAGGATCAGCACCGGCAAATCGATTTGCTGGCGGCGCCACTGCCGCAGCAGGCTGGCACCGTCCTGGTCGGGTAGACCGAGATCGAGGATGATCATGCTGTATTGGCTGGTAATGAGCAGCGCATTGGCTTGCGCCGCCGTAGCGGCGCAGTCGCAGGCATAACCTTCGCTGGCCAATGCCAGCGCCAGCCCTTGCTGCAACAGCTCATCGTCTTCAACAATCAGCAGTTTCATCCTGACCCTCAGTTATTTTGATAAATATCCCTATACAGGCGGCTTTCGAAACGCACCAGAGGAGCGCGGCGCTGTTTCTGATCTTCCGGTGGTACGGCATAACCCGACAGGTACTGTACGAACGCAAAGCGTTGGCCGCTGGCGGTGGTGATAAAGCCCGCCAGGTTATACACGCCCTGCAGTGCGCCGGTTTTGGCGGATACCTTGCCATCGACGCCGGCTTCGTGCAGCCCGCCACGGTAGCGCAGGGTACCGTCGTAGCCGGACAGCGGCAGCATCGAAATAAAGTTCAGTTCGCTGTCATGCTGCGCAATGTACTGCAACGCCTGCATCATGGTCGCCGGGGCCAACAGGTTATGGCGAGAGAGGCCAGAGCCGTCCACCACTATGCTGTTGCCCAGATCAACCCCGGCCTTCTGACGCAGTACCTGACGTACGGCATCTGCGCCGGCGCGCCAGGTGCCCGGAACGCCGAAACGTTCATGGCCGATGGTGCGAAACACGGTATCGGCGATCATGTTATCCGATTTCTTCAGCATGATCTTCAGCAGCTCGTGCAGCGGCGCCGATTGCGTTTGCGCAATCACCGTGCCGGCCAGGCCAGGCTGAGTCTGGCGTTTCAGGTGGCCATCTATCTGGATGCCGGCTTGCGTCAGCTCATCTTTCAAGATAGCGCCGGCGTAGCTGGCGCCATCCTGAATGGCGAAGGCCAGCGGCAGCGGATCGCTGCGTTGGGTCAGACAGCCAGTCAGGGTAAAGCGGTTCAATTCGCCCGGTACCACGTCCAGCTCGCAGTATTGGGCGTCCGCAGAGCCTCTCGCCAGCGTTCGTACCTGGCTGAACATATTGACCGGGTAATAAGAGGCCACGCGTATAAAGGCCATATCACCCGGGTTTGGCGCACTGTACAGCGATACCGAGAAGCAGTTGCGATCGACAATCGCCGCCGCCGGCGGTGCGCTGAAGCACTGGGTCAGATCGTTCCATGGCCAGCCTGGGGCTTTGTCGTGGCTGGCGAATACCGATGTGTCGACCAGCACGTCGCCGGTAATCTGGCGAACGCCCTGTTTTTTCAGGATCGCCACCATATTGCGCAGGCTCTGGCGTTTAAAGGTCGGGTCGCCGCTGAAGCGGGCGATCAGATTGCCCCGCAGCACGCCGTCGCTGATATCGCCCTGGCTTTCCAGCGTGGTGGTGAAACGATAATCGGGACCGAGCTGCAACAAGGCAGCCAGCGCCGTCAGCACCTTTTGGGTACTGGCCGGTAACGCCATTTGCTGTGAATGATAATCGATGGTCGGCGCATCGGCACCGATCTTCTGAACTACCAGGGCAAGGTTGGCCCCATCAGGCAAATATTGTGTGTAATCTTCCACCGGGGCCGCATTTGCATTCAGAACAAATGCGCAAGCCAATGCACTGACAATTCGTGAAAAACGCATAATCTCGGGATAACAGCTGGATAACGTGCCGTCATACTACGGTGCATTCAGGGAGAAAGTAAACGATGACCCTCAAGGAACTCTACGCTAAAATGCGTATCAAAATGCAAAATCGATCCTGACTTGGACGAATGTTCCGAGTCAGGCTTCTTTTGTTTGTCGCCTGGAGGCGGGGGGAGATACACCCACCGTTTTTTCATTCGAACACGTCAGGATGACGGTTATTTGAACAGGAAAGATTTAGAGGTATTCACTATATGAAACAGATTCCGATGACCTTGTTTGGCGCTGAAAAACTGCGCGAAGAGCTTGAATATCTGAAGGGCGTGCGTCGTCCGAAAATCATTGCGGACATCGCTGACGCCCGTGAACACGGCGATTTGAAAGAAAACGCAGAGTACCATGCTGCTCGTGAACAGCAGGGTTTTTGCGAAGGACGCATTCAGGAAATTGAAGCCAAACTGTCGAACGCGCAGGTGATCGACATCACCAAGATGCCAAACAATGGCCGCGTGATTTTTGGCTCCACCGTTTCGGTGATGAACCTGGATAGCGAAGAAGAAGTGACTTACCGAATCGTGGGTGACGATGAGGCCGACTTCAAGAAAAATCTGATTTCGGTAAATTCGCCCATGGCACGCGGCTTGATCGGTAAAGAGCAGGATGATGTGGTGGTCATTAAAACCCCGGGCGGCGATGTAGATTACGAGATCCTGAAGGTTGAATATCTCTGATATACGCTCGTTCGTTCAGAAATTCGCCAGGGTTTTGTAAAGAAAGGAAAAAGGCCGCATGCGGCCTTTTATCTGAGTCAGGTGCATGGCACCTTTTCGTTAACCCAATGCTTATTAACGCGGTAGACTGATCTTGCGCTCTTTCGAAGGGCGGTAAAGAATAAGCGTACTGCCGATGACTTGCACGTTGCAGGCACCCGTTTCACGTACGATAGCGTCGGCGATCAGGGTTTTGGTTTCGCGATCTTCAGCAGCGATTTTTACCTTGATCAGCTCATGATGCTCCAGAGCCTGTTCAATTTCAGCCAGCACCCCTTCGGTGAGACCGTTATTACCCAGCATGACAACCGGTTTTAACGGATGCGCCAAGCCTTTCAGGTGCTGTTTTTGTTTATTATTCAGATTCATTGTCTTTTTTGCTTAAGTTGGGATTGAAAACGGTACATTCTACCGCCATCTCATGTATATCACCAAATCGGTCTTCACCGGTGTGAGTCTACGTGAGCAGCGAACCTGGCATAAGACTCTTTTATGATAGTTGGAAAACGAGATGGCTAATAAAAAGCGTTCTGCTAGCTCCAGTCGCTGGTTACAAGAACACTTTAGCGATAAATATGTGCAACAGGCGCAGAAAAAAGGGCTGCGTTCGCGCGCCTGGTTTAAACTTGATGAAATACAGCAGAGTGACAAGCTGTTTAAACCCGGTATGACAGTAGTGGATTTAGGCGCAGCGCCGGGCGGTTGGTCACAATATGTAGTAACGCAGATCGGCGGTAACGGTCGCATCATCGCCTGTGATATTTTGCCAATGGATCCTATCGTTGGCGTCGATTTCCTTCAGGGCGATTTTCGTGATGAACTGGTCCTTAAAGCTCTGTTGGAACGTGTAGGTGAAAGTAAGGTTCAGGTGGTTATGTCTGACATGGCCCCGAATATGAGTGGCACTCCGGCCGTCGATATTCCGAGATCGATGTATCTGGTGGAATTAGCACTGGGAATGTGTCGTGATGTCCTCGCACCAGGCGGAAGTTTCCTGGTGAAGGTGTTCCAGGGAGATGGCTTTGACGAGTACCTACGGGAAATTCGCTCCCTGTTTACGAAGGTTAAGATTCGTAAGCCAGACGCTTCCCGCGCACGTTCGCGTGAAGTGTACATTGTAGCGACAGGGCGCAAGCTGTAGTACCCTAACGCTGTTTGTTAACACAGTTGTAATATGAGGTTAATCCCTTGAGTGACATGGCGAAAAACCTAATACTCTGGTTAGTCATCGCGGTAGTGTTGATGTCTGTATTCCAGAGCTTTGGGCCCAGCGAGTCGAATGGCCGTAGGGTGGATTACTCTACCTTCATGTCCGAACTGACCCAGGACCAGGTTCGCGAAGCGCGAATCAACGGACGTGAAATTAACGTTACCAAGAAAGACAGTAACAAATACACGACCTACATCCCTGTCAACGATCCTAAGTTGCTGGATACGTTGTTGACGAAAAATGTGAAAGTTGTTGGTGAACCGCCTGAAGAGCCGAGTTTGCTGGCTTCTATCTTTATTTCATGGTTCCCGATGCTGTTGCTGATCGGGGTCTGGATCTTCTTTATGCGGCAGATGCAGGGCGGCGGCGGCAAGGGCGCGATGTCCTTCGGCAAGAGCAAGGCCCGTATGCTGACGGAAGACCAGATCAAAACCACTTTTGCTGACGTTGCCGGTTGTGATGAAGCAAAAGAGGAAGTAAGCGAACTGGTGGAATACCTGCGCGAGCCGAGCCGTTTCCAGAAATTGGGCGGCAAGATCCCGAAAGGCGTGCTGATGGTCGGCCCGCCGGGGACCGGTAAAACGCTGTTGGCGAAAGCCATCGCGGGTGAGGCAAAAGTGCCGTTCTTCACCATTTCCGGCTCCGACTTCGTGGAAATGTTTGTGGGCGTGGGCGCTTCCCGTGTGCGCGACATGTTCGAACAGGCCAAGAAAGCGGCACCGTGCATCATCTTCATCGATGAAATCGACGCCGTTGGTCGCCAGCGTGGCGCCGGTCTGGGTGGCGGTCATGATGAACGTGAGCAAACGCTGAACCAAATGCTGGTTGAGATGGACGGTTTTGAAGGCAATGAAGGCATTATCGTCATTGCTGCGACCAACCGTCCGGACGTGCTTGACCCCGCGTTGCTGCGTCCAGGCCGTTTCGACCGTCAGGTCGTGGTGGGCCTGCCGGATGTGCGTGGCCGTGAACAAATTCTGAAGGTGCATTCACGTCGCGTGCCGTTGGCTCCAGATGTTGATGCCTCTGTGCTTGCACGTGGTACCCCGGGCTTCTCCGGTGCAGACTTGGCCAACCTGGTCAACGAAGCGGCACTGTTTGCCGCTCGCGGCAACAAACGCGTGGTGTCGATGGTTGAGTTCGAAAAAGCCAAAGACAAGATCATGATGGGTGCGGAACGTCGCTCCATGGTGATGACCGAAGCGCAGAAAGAGTCGACCGCGTATCACGAAGCAGGCCACGCCATTATCGGCCGTCTGGTTCCTGAGCACGATCCGGTGCACAAGGTCACTATTATTCCGCGTGGCCGTGCGTTGGGCGTCACCTTCTTCTTGCCGGAAGGCGATGCGATCAGCGCCAGTCGTCAGAAGTTGGAGAGTCAAATTTCTACTCTGTACGGCGGTCGTCTGGCTGAAGAGATTATTTACGGGCCAGAGAAAGTCTCTACCGGTGCGTCGAACGACATTAAAGTGGCGACCTCGATTGCCCGCAACATGGTGACCCAATGGGGCTTCTCCGAGAAGCTGGGGCCGCTGCTGTATGCGGAAGAAGAGGGCGAAGTGTTCCTGGGCCGTTCGGTGGCCAAAGCGAAACACATGTCGGATGAAACTGCGCGCATCATCGACCAGGAAGTGAAATCCCTGATCGAACGCAACTACATCCGTGCGCGTGCATTGTTGATGGAAAACATGGACATCCTGCATTCAATGAAGGACGCCTTGATGAAGTATGAAACCATCGATGCACCACAGATTGACGATCTGATGAACCGTAAAGATGTGCGTCCGCCAGCGGGTTGGGACGATGTGAACAAGGGCAGCAATTCCGACAACGGCGGTACTCCAAAAGCCCCGACGCCGGTAGATGAGCCACGCACGCCAAACCCAGGCAATACCATGTCTGAACAGCTAGACAAGTAACTTCGGCTGTGTAATAACATCGAACCCCGGCATGCCGGGGTTTTTTATTGCCCGGCGGGCAGTGACCCAGGCAACAGTAAGGTGAATTAGCGATGCAGTTAACCGTGCGAGACATGACTCTCGATCTTTCCCACCCACGAGTGATGGGGATCCTCAACGTAACCCCGGATTCTTTCTCTGACGGCGGCCGTCACAACACCTTGAATCAGGCGCTGTTGCATGCGCATGCGCTGATTTCGGCCGGTGCGACCATGATTGATGTGGGGGGTGAGTCGACCAGGCCGGGAGCCGCGGAGGTCAGTGAAGAGGAAGAGATCGCACGTGTCGTGCCGGTAGTAGAAGCCTTGGCGCAGCGTTTTGAGGTGTTTATCTCGGTGGATACGTCGAAAGCGGGCGTGATCCGCGAATCGGCGCAGGCAGGGGCGCATCTGATAAACGATATTCGCTCGCTGCAGGAGCCCGGCGCATTGGCGGCGGCGGCTGAAAGCGGGCTGCCTGTGTGCCTGATGCACATGCAGGGGCAACCGCGTACCATGCAGCAGGCACCGCACTATGACGATCTTGTTGCTGATGTGAACGCTTTTTTCCAACAGCATATCGAACGCTGCAATGCCGCCGGCATAACAAATCAGAAATTGCTGCTCGACCCAGGATTCGGTTTCGGTAAGAATTTGGCTCACAATTATCAACTGCTGGCCAGATTGTCAGAGTTTCATCACTTTGGCCTGCCGCTATTGGTAGGGATGTCGCGTAAGTCGATGATTGGACAACTGCTGAATGTACCCCCGGAACAGCGGGTTATCGGCAGTGTGGCCTGTGCGGTGATCGCCGCCATGCAGGGCGCACAGATTGTCAGAGTGCATGACGTTAAAGAAACCGTCGAGGCGATGCGTGTCGTCGAGGCAACACTTTCAGCTAAGGGATGACAGAGACATGAGTGAGCGCAAATATTTTGGTACCGACGGCATTCGTGGCAAAGTCGGCGATAGCCCTATTACCCCGGATTTCGTGCTGAAACTTGGCTGGGCGGCGGGTAAGGTACTGGCACGTCACGGCTCCCGTAAAATCATTATCGGCAAAGATACCCGCATTTCCGGCTACATGCTGGAATCGGCGCTGGAGGCCGGGCTGGCCGCTGCGGGGCTATCCGCCTCGTTCACCGGCCCGATGCCGACGCCGGCGGTGGCTTATCTGACGCGCACCTTCCGTGCTGAAGCCGGTATCGTGATCTCTGCATCACATAACCCGTTCTACGACAACGGCATCAAGTTCTTCTCCATTGACGGAGCGAAGTTGCCGGACCATGTCGAAGAAGCCATTGAAGCCGAAATGGAAAAGCCGTTGACCTGCGTGGAGTCCGCCGAACTGGGTAAAGCCAGCCGCATCATCGATGCTGCCGGTCGTTACATCGAATTCTGCAAAGGTACCTTCCCGAGCGAACTGAGCCTGAAGGGCCTGAAAATTGTGGTGGACTGCGCCAACGGCGCAACCTACCACATCGCACCGAGCGTGTTGCGTGAACTGGGCGCTACGGTGATCGCTATCGGCGTTGAGCCGGACGGCATGAATATCAATGAGAAATGCGGCGCGACCGATGTTCGTCAACTGCAAGAACGCGTACTGCTGGAAAAAGCGCATGTCGGTCTGGCTTTTGACGGAGACGGCGATCGCGTGATGATGGTTGATCACCTTGGCAACAAGGTCGATGGCGACCAGATTCTGTATATCATCGCCCGAGAGGGGCTGCGTCAGGGCCAGTTGCGCGGTGGCGCTGTCGGGACGTTGATGAGCAATATGGGTCTGGAACTGGCGCTCAAGCAGCTTGGTATCCCATTTGCCCGTGCGAAAGTGGGGGACCGCTACGTACTGGAGAAGTTGCAGGAACTGGGCTGGCGCATTGGCGCGGAAAACTCCGGCCACGTGATCCTGCTGGACAAAACCACGACGGGTGATGGCATCATTGCCGGCCTGCAGGTGCTGACCGCGATAGTGCGTAACAGCATGAGTTTGCACGATCTGTGCAGCGGCATGAAACTGCTGCCGCAGATCCTGGTCAACGTGCGTTTTGTCGGCGAGCACAACCCATTGGAGTCTGAAGAGGTGCGTAAAGTCACCGAGCAGGTTGAAACCGAGTTGGCTGGTCGTGGCCGCGTTCTTTTGCGTAAATCAGGTACCGAACCGTTGATCCGCGTGATGGTAGAAGGTGAGGATGAACAGCAGGTTACCACGTTGGCGCACCGTATCGCCGATGCGGTGAAGTCTGCCGGTTAACTCACCGCTGACAAGCCGGGGGGCTATTTGCGGCCCCCGGAAAACACAGCCTGCGAATTTTATTGGTGCTTTTTTCCGCAAACGCGCCGACGGCTGCAAATTGCCCTTGCGTGGGTTAGCGGCTTTGGTTAGTATTCACACCCGCTTCAGTGGGCAGTTTGATACAATGCCTGCGACTTCTTAATAGAAAAGAAGCCTTTGGGGTGTGAAGCATTTGGCACGCGGTGAAGCCGCAAGGATACGGGTACAACTATGTACGAAGCTCTTCTGGTAATTTTCCTGCTGATCTCAATCGGGCTGGTTGCTCTGATTATGTTGCAGCAAGGTAAAGGCGCTGATATGGGAGCCTCCTTCGGAGCAGGTGCATCTGGCACATTGTTCGGTTCGAGTGGTTCCGGTAACTTCATGACCCGCATGACGGCTGTTCTGGCGGCGCTGTTCTTCGTCATCAGTTTGATCCTGGGCAACCTGAGCACCAACCAGAGCAAGAAAGGCAGCGAGTGGGAAAACCTCGGTCAGCCAGTGAAATCTGAGCAGACTACCGCACCGGCAGCACCAACCAAGCCGAGCAGCGATATCCCACAGTAAGCGGCAGGCAGTAACAAAGTTTGAAAACGGTTGTTGTTACCTCAATAAAATAACAGCCGTTAGCAGTAAGAATCAGTACCGAGGTGGTGGAATTGGTAGACACGCTACCTTGAGGTGGTAGTGCCCTAACGGGCTTGTGGGTTCGAGTCCCATCCTCGGTACCAAATCCCAGAGATAACTTGCAATTTTGCGATTATCGGCGTAGTATTTGCCACGTTTTCGGACGCGGGGTGGAGCAGCCTGGTAGCTCGTCGGGCTCATAACCCGAAGGTCGTCGGTTCAAATCCGGCCCCCGCAACCACTTTCCTTTAAGTGTTTATTTTCAAATACACTTTTCGATTGAAATCCGCTTTTCTCGAACAACATTTGAAAATGGCACTTGTTAGAAAGTTGCACCGAAGCCGCTTTGCGGCAAACAGGGTCCAGTTGCATAAAGCCCCGAATTTTCGGGGTTTTTTGTTATTTGGCAACAGAATCACTGGGCTATTAGGCCCTTTTTTTATGTCTTGGGGGTGGGCTTGTCCACATTAGAGCAAAAATTAACAGAGATGCTTTCGGCACCGGTAGAAGCGTTGGGCTTTGAGCTTGTAGGCATCGAATTTATTCGTGCGCGCCAATCGACGCTCCGTATCTATATTGATAGTGAAAATGGCATCAATGTTGACGATTGTGCTGATGTCAGCCACCAGGTCAGCGCTGTATTGGACGTCGAAGAGCCAATCACAGTCGCTTACAACTTGGAAGTCTCCTCTCCTGGCCTTGATCGCCCGATGTTCACCGCTGAGCACTATACTCGTTTCCTCGGTGAAGAAGTCAGCCTGGTCCTGCGCATGGCCGTACAGAACCGTCGCAAATGGCAGGGCATTATCAAGTCTGTCGATGGCGAGATGATCACGGTTACTGTGGAAGGGAAAGATGAAGTGTTCGCGCTGAGCAACATCCAGAAAGCGAACCTGGTACCCCACTTTTAAAGTTTGGATGAGGCAACTAGGATGAATAAAGAGATTCTGGCTGTTGTTGAAGCTGTTTCCAACGAAAAATCCCTTCCGCGTGAGAAGATTTTCGAAGCGTTGGAAACCGCATTAGCCACCGCAACCAAGAAAAAATACGAGCAGGAAATTGAGGTTCGCGTCAGCATTGACCGCAAAACCGGCGATTTCGATACCTTCCGTCGTTGGGTCGCCGTAGATGAAGTGACCCAGCCAACGCGTGAAATCACGCTGGAAGCCGCTCAGTACGAAGAGCCTGGCATCGAATTGGGCGGGTACATTGAAGATCAGATCGAATCTGTGACCTTTGACCGTATCACTACCCAAACCGCGAAACAGGTTATCGTACAGAAAGTACGTGAAGCCGAACGCGCCATGGTCGTTGACGCTTTCCGTCAGCACGAAGGTGAAATCGTCACCGGCGTGGTGAAGAAAGTTAACCGTGACAGCATTGCGCTGGACCTGGGCAGCAACGCCGAGGCGGTGATTGGCCGCGAAGACATGCTGCCGCGCGAAAACTTCCGTCCGGGCGACCGAATTCGCGGCATATTGTACGCCGTCCGTCCGGAAGCTCGTGGCGCACAGCTGTTCGTCAGCCGCTCCAGCGCCGAGATGCTGAAAGAACTGTTCCGCATCGAAGTACCGGAAATCGGTGAAGAAGTGATTGAGATTAAAGCGGCAGCCCGTGATCCTGGCTCCCGTGCAAAAATTGCTGTGAAAACCAACGACAAACGCATCGACCCGGTCGGCGCTTGCGTAGGTATGCGCGGTGCGCGCGTTCAGGCCGTTTCGAGTGAACTCGGCGGCGAACGTATCGATATCATCCTGTGGGATGATAACCCTGCGCAGTTCGTCATCAACGCCATGGCACCGGCAGACGTTGCCTCGATCGTGGTTGATGAAGATAATTGCACCATGGATATCGCCGTTGAAGCCAGCAATCTGGCACAGGCGATCGGCCGTAATGGCCAAAACGTGCGTTTGGCTTCCCAATTGTTAAAACAACATCGTGACGATGACCGTTGGGAACTGAACGTGATGACGGCGGACGATCTGCAGGCCAAGCACCAGGCCGAAGCTCATGCCGCCATTGATACCTTCACCAAGTATCTTGATATCGACGAAGATTTCGCCACCGTACTGGTCGAAGAAGGCTTCTCTACTCTGGAAGAGTTGGCTTATGTGCCAATCAAAGAGCTGCTGGAAATTGACGGTCTGGATGAAGATATGGTTGAAGCGTTGCGCGATCGCGCCAAAGCTGCATTGACCACGCTTGCCCTGGCCCAAGAAGAGAGCCTGGGTGACCAAAAACCTGCTGACGATTTGCTCAACCTTCCGGGTCTTGAGCGCAGCATGGCCTTTAAACTGGCCGCGCGTGGGGTTTGTACGCTGGAAGATCTTGCCGAGCAGGGTGTTGACGATCTGGCTGATATTGAAGGGCTTAGCGATGAGCAAGCCGGCGAGCTGATTATGGCCGCACGTAATATCTGTTGGTTTGGCGACAACGCGTAATAAACTGTAGCAGGAAGGAACAGCATGACGACAGATGTAACCGTAAAATCGCTGGCAGCAGAGATTCAGACTCCAGTTGATCGCCTGGTACAGCAGTTTGCTGATGCAGGGATTAACAAGTCTGAGACAGACTCTGTGACCCAGCACGAGAAAGAAGCCTTACTGGCGCACCTTAACCGTGAACACGGTAGTGCGCCGGGTAAGCTCACGTTGCAGCGCAAAACGCGCAGCACCTTGAATATTCCGAGCACCGGCGGTAAAAGTAAATCGGTGCAAATCGAAGTCCGCAAGAAACGCACTTATGTAAATCGCGATACGCCAGAAGCCCAACAGGCTGAAGCGGCAGAGCAGGCACAGCGTGAAGCGGAAGAGCAGGCACAGCGCGCAGCGGAAGAGCTGGCGAAACGCGAAGCGGAAGCAAAGCGCGCAGCCGAAGACCAAGCCAAACGTGAGGCCGCGGAGATTGCTAAGCGTAATTCAGCGGAAAAAGAAAAAGTGACCAATCAACATACCGACGAAATGACCAAGCCAGCTCAGGCAGAAAAAGCACGCCGTGAAGCCGAAGCCGCAGAACTGAAACGTAAAGCGGAAGAAGAAGTGCACCGCAAGGTTGAAGAAGACGCCAAACGCGTAGCGGAAGAAGCGCGCCGCATGGCCGAAGAGAACGGCGAGAAGTGGGCTGAAGCTGAAGCAGCAAGCGCTGCGGTTGAAACGGCCGATTACCACGTGACTACCTCTCAACACGCCCGTGCAGCCGAAGACGAAAACGACGCCAAAGTTGAAGGCGAGCGCCGCGCCCGCACTCGTGGCGGCAAAGCGACCAAGCAGAAGAAAGGCAACAAGC
Source organism: Serratia sp. root2 (assembly GCF_031931805.1). Classification (NCBI taxonomy): domain Bacteria; kingdom Pseudomonadati; phylum Pseudomonadota; class Gammaproteobacteria; order Enterobacterales; family Yersiniaceae; genus Serratia; species Serratia sp. root2. Next base: position 414,667 of record NZ_JAUJXB010000002.1, on the reverse strand, counting down.
TTTCCGAGTCTAAAGCAGACCGCGAAGAAGCGCGCGCCGTTACCCGTGGCGGTAAAGGCAAGCGTAAGCCAAGCACTCTTCAGCAGGGCTTCAACAAGCCGGCTCAGGTGGTTAACCGTGACGTTGTGATCGGCGAAACCATCACCGTAGCCGAACTGGCTAACAAAATGGCGGTTAAAGGCTCTCAGGTCATCAAAGCGATGATGAAACTGGGCGCAATGGCCACCATTAACCAGGTCATCGACCAGGAAACCGCGCAGCTGGTTGCCGAAGAGATGGGCCACAAAGTTATCCTGCGTCGTGAGAACGAGCTGGAAGAAGCGCTGATGAGCGACCGTGATACCGGTGCTGCCGCTGAGTCACGTGCACCTGTCGTGACCATCATGGGCCACGTTGACCACGGTAAAACTTCTCTGCTGGACTACATCCGCTCCACCAAGGTGGCAGCAGGCGAGGCCGGTGGTATTACCCAGCATATCGGTGCTTACCACGTAGAAACCGACAACGGCATGATCACCTTCCTGGATACCCCAGGTCACGCAGCCTTTACCTCAATGCGTGCCCGTGGTGCCCAGGCGACCGACATCGTTGTTCTGGTTGTTGCTGCCGACGACGGCGTGATGCCGCAAACCATCGAAGCTATCCAGCATGCGAAAGCAGCGAAGGTGCCGTTGGTCGTTGCAGTGAACAAAATCGACAAGCCGGAAGCCGATCCGGACCGCGTTAAGCAGGAACTGTCCCAGTACGGTGTTATGCCGGAAGAGTGGGGCGGCGAAGCACAGTTCGTTCACGTATCTGCGAAAGCCGGTACCGGTATCGACGAACTGCTGAACGCTATCCTGTTGCAGGCTGAAGTTCTCGAACTGAAAGCCGTACGCAGCGGTATGGCCAGCGGCGTGGTTATCGAATCCTTCCTGGATAAAGGTCGTGGTCCGGTTGCTACCGTGCTGGTACAGGAAGGTACGCTGAACAAAGGCGATATCGTTCTGTGTGGCTTCGAATACGGCCGCGTACGTGCGATGCGTGACGAACTGGGTCGCGAAGTGACTTCTGCAGGTCCTTCTATTCCGGTTGAGATCCTGGGCCTGTCCAGCGTTCCTGCCGCCGGTGATGAAGCGACCGTGGTGCGTGACGAGAAGAAAGCGCGTGAAGTTGCGCTGTATCGTCAAGGCAAGTTCCGCGAAGTCAAGCTGGCACGTCAGCAGAAATCTAAACTGGAAAACATGTTCGCTAACATGACCGACGGTGAAGTTTCTGAGCTGAACATCGTACTGAAGTCCGACGTACAGGGTTCTTGTGAAGCGATTTGCGAATCACTGCTGAAACTCTCTACCGACGAAGTGAAAGTGAAGATTGTTGGCTCCGGCGTAGGGGGTATCACCGAAACCGACGCTACGTTGGCAGCGGCTTCCAATGCCATCATCCTGGGCTTCAACGTCCGTGCCGACGCTTCTGCGCGCCGCGTGATTGATGCAGAAAGCCTGGATCTGCGTTACTACTCCGTGATCTATAACCTGATCGACGAAGTGAAGCAGGCGATGAGCGGTATGCTGGCACCTGAGTACAAGCAGCAGATTATCGGTCTGGCCGCAGTGCGTGACGTGTTCAAATCACCGAAATTCGGCGCCATCGCAGGTTGTATGGTTACCGAAGGGACAATCAAGCGTCACAACCCAATCCGCGTTCTGCGCGACAACGTGGTTATCTATGAAGGCGAGCTGGAATCCCTGCGCCGCTTTAAAGACGACGTTAACGAAGTCCGTAACGGCATGGAATGTGGTATCGGCGTTAAGAACTACAACGACGTGCGCGTCGGCGACATGATCGAAGTGTTCGAAATCATTGAGATTCAACGCACCATCGCTTAACGCTTGCACATCTGCTTAAGTCTGTTCCGGGGGGCCTTGTGCCCCCCGATTTGTCTGGAGAATCCATAATGGCAAAAGAATTCAGCCGCGGTCAGCGCGTGGCACAAGAGATGCAAAAAGAGATTGCTATCATTCTGCAGCGTGAAGTCAAAGATCCGCGTATCGGCATGGCTACCGTTTCTGGTGTAGAAGTTTCTCGCGATTTGGCGTACGCCAAAGTTTACGTCACCTTCCTGAACGTGTTGACCGAAAACGCCGATCCGGATCTGGTGCCTAAAGGCATTAAAGCTCTGGAAGACGCTTCCGGCTACATCCGCACTTTGCTGGGTAAAGCCATGCGTCTGCGCGTAGTGCCTGAGCTGACCTTCGCTTACGACAACTCACTGGTAGAAGGCATGCGCATGTCCAACCTGGTGACTAACGTGGTGAAAAACGACGCCGAACGCCGTTCCGCATCAGGCGATGACGAGGAGGCTTAATGAGTCGCCCTCGTCGCCGCGGCCGTGATATTCACGGCGTACTGTTGCTGGACAAACCGCAGGGTCTGTCGTCCAACGACGCTCTGCAAAAAGTGAAACGCCTTTATAACGCCAATCGCGCGGGCCACACCGGCGCGCTCGATCCGCTGGCTACCGGCATGCTGCCGATTTGCCTGGGTGAGGCGACCAAGTTCTCGCAATTCCTGCTCGACTCCGATAAACGTTATCGTGTCATTGCCAAGCTGGGTCAGCGTACCGACACCTCGGATGCGGACGGCCAGATTGTGCAAGAGCGTCCGGTGAATTTCACCCAGGCGCAGCTTGATGCGGCACTGGACAGTTTCCGCGGCGATATCAAGCAGGTGCCGTCGATGTACTCTGCGCTGAAGTACCAGGGCAAGAAACTCTATGAGTATGCACGCCAGGGTATCGAAGTTCCGCGTGAAGCGCGCAGCATCACGGTATATGAACTGCAGTTTATTCGCTGGGAAGGGGATGAGCTGGAGTTGGAAATTCATTGTTCGAAAGGCACCTACATTCGCACCATCACCGATGATCTCGGCGAGCTGCTGGGCTGCGGCGCGCACGTGATCTATCTGCGTCGCCTGCAGGTAGCGACTTATCCAATCGAACGCATGGTCACGCTTGAGCAGTTGAATACGCTGCTGGAGCAGGCCCAGACGCAGGATATCTCGCCTGGCGAGTTGCTCGATCCGTTGTTGATGCCGATGGACAGCCCGGTCGAAAACTACCCGGAAGTGAATTTGCTGCCGGTCGTTGCGGGTTACGTCAAGCAGGGGCAACCGGTACAGGTTGCCGGCGCACCGGCCTCGGGCATGGTGCGAATGACGGAAGGTGAAGAGCGTAAATTTATTGGCGTGGGTGACATCGCCGATGACGGTCGCGTAGCGCCGCGCCGCCTGGTGGTCGAACATTTCGACTGAGGGTGGAAAACGCACTGCCTTGCGATCGCACTGCGCTAAGAGTAGAATGGCGCAGCTTATGCATTGGGTTGCTGAATTAGAGATCGGCGCCTGTATTTATTATCTATAATCTGGAGTATGACAATGTCTCTAAGTGTTGAAGCTAAAGCTCAAATCGTAGCTGATTTTGGTCGTGGTACTAACGACAGCGGTTCTACCGAAGTTCAGGTTGCCCTGTTGACTGCGCAGATCAACCATCTGCAAGGCCACTTCTCAGAACACAAAAAAGATCACCACAGCCGTCGTGGTCTGCTGCGTATGGTTTCTCAGCGTCGTAAGCTGCTGGACTACCTGAAGCGTAAAGATGTAGCACGTTACACCAGCCTGATCGAGCGTCTGGGTCTGCGTCGCTAATCTAGCAAGTTTCAGCGGAAAGGGGCCTATTTTGGCCCCTTTCTTCTAGGAAGCATAAGCAAATCAGGTTAATGTATTACTGATGTTTCCAAACAGGTTCTTCCGTTACAGAGGTTCGCGCGGCTAATGAGAGGCTTTGTCTCAGGCTTGAGATAAGGATTGTCATTAGTCGCGAGGATGTAGTGAGAAGGCAAATCGAGTCACTGGCGTGTCGAGTCGTCAATACGATTGCGCGCCGTTAATCAAGGATATAATTTTGCTGACACCGATCATTCGCAAATTCCAGTATGGCCAGCATACCGTCACCATCGAGACCGGTATGATGGCTCGTCAGGCCACCGCCGCCGTTATGGTGAGCATGGATGACACCGCAGTATTCGTTACCGTAGTTGGCCAGAAAAAAGCCAAACCAGGCCAAAGCTTCTTCCCACTGACCGTTAACTATCAGGAGCGTACTTACGCTGCTGGTCGTATCCCGGGCAGCTTCTTCCGTCGTGAAGGCCGTCCGAGCGAAGGCGAAACCCTGACCTCGCGCCTGATTGACCGTCCGATCCGTCCACTGTTCCCGGACAGCTTCCTGAATGAAGTTCAGGTGATCGCGACCGTAGTTTCCGTTAACCCGCAGGTAAACCCGGACATCGTTGCGATGATCGGCGCCTCTGCTGCCCTGAGCCTGTCCGGTATTCCGTTCAACGGCCCAATCGGCTCTGCACGCGTGGGTTACATCAACAATCAGTATGTGCTGAACCCAACTACCGACGAGCTGAAAGAAAGCAGCCTGGACTTGGTGGTTGCCGGTACCGCCGGCGCAGTGCTGATGGTTGAATCCGAAGCTGACGTTCTGAGCGAAGATCAGATGCTGGGCGCGGTGGTCTTTGGCCACGAGCAACAGCAGATTGTTATCGAAAACATCAACTCCCTGGTTGCCGAAGCCGGCAAGCCCAAGTGGGACTGGCAGGCACCTGCAATCAACGAAGCGCTGCACGCGCGCGTTGCAGAACTGGCAGAAAGCCGTCTGGGCGACGCTTATCACATCACCGAAAAACAAGAGCGTTACGCTCAGGTAGATGCGATCAAGAGCAGCGTAGTTGAAGCCCTGCTGGCGCAGGACGAAACCCTGGACGCGTCTGAAATTCAGGACATCCTGGGCAGCGTTGAGAAAAACGTGGTACGTAGCCGCGTGCTGCGTGGCGAGCCGCGTATCGACGGCCGCGAAAAAGACATGATCCGTGGCCTGGACGTGCGCACCGGCGTGTTGCCGCGTACCCACGGTTCCGCACTGTTCACCCGTGGCGAGACTCAGGCTCTGGTTACCGCAACGCTGGGCACCGCCCGTGACGCGCAGAATCTGGACGAGCTGATGGGCGAGAAGACCGACAGCTTCCTGTTCCACTATAACTTCCCTCCGTACTCCGTAGGCGAGACCGGTATGGTGGGTTCGCCTAAACGTCGTGAAATCGGTCACGGTCGCCTGGCGAAACGCGGTGTATTGGCTATGATGCCTAAACCGGAAGATTTCCCGTACACGGTGCGCGTGGTTTCTGAAATCACCGAATCCAACGGTTCTTCTTCGATGGCTTCTGTCTGTGGCGCCTCTTTGGCGCTGATGGACGCAGGCGTGCCAATCAAGGCAGCCGTTGCGGGTATCGCAATGGGCCTGGTTAAAGAACAAGATAACTTTGTCGTTCTGTCCGACATTCTGGGTGACGAAGATCATCTGGGCGACATGGACTTCAAAGTAGCCGGTAGCCGTGACGGTATTACCGCGCTGCAGATGGACATTAAAATTGAAGGCATCACCCGCGAAATCATGCAGGTGGCACTGAACCAGGCCAAGGGCGCGCGTCTGCACATCCTGGGCGTAATGGAACAGGCTATCAGCACCCCGCGTGGCGATATCTCTCAGTTCGCACCGCGTATCCACACAATCCGAATCAACCCGGACAAGATCAAAGACGTGATCGGTAAAGGCGGCTCTGTCATCCGTGCGCTGACTGAAGAGACCGGTACTACCATCGAAATCGAAGATGATGGTACGGTTAAAATTGCTGCTACCGACGGCGAAAAAGCGAAGTTCGCTATCCGCCGCATCGAAGAGATCACCGCAGAGATCGAAGTGGGCCGTATTTACCAGGGTAAAGTTACCCGTATCGTTGATTTCGGCGCATTCGTGGCGATCGGCGGCGGTAAAGAAGGTCTGGTGCACATCTCTCAAATCGCTGACAAGCGCGTTGAGAAAGTGACCGACTATCTGCAGATGGGTCAGGAAGTACCGGTTAAGGTACTGGAAGTTGACCGTCAGGGCCGTGTGCGTCTGAGCATCAAAGAAGCGACAGCGCCAGAAGCAGATTCATCTGCACCTGCGCCTGAAGCAGAATAACTGTATAGATAGATTTACAGCTCCCTGCCATGGGGTTGGGAGCTGTTCGTATCGCGCGGGTAGGATGCCTGCGTATTAGCAAACGGATGACAGGACGTTCATCCAATGTTTGTCTTCGGGAGTGGGAAATGAAGCCTTTCTTGCGCTGGTGTTACGTTGCGACAGCACTCATGCTGGCAGGATGCAGCAACCATGATTGGCGTAAAGACGAAGTTTTGGCGATCCCGTTGCAGCCAACTCTGCAGCAGGAAGTGATCCTGGCGCGCATGGAACAAATACTTGCCAGCCGGGCACTGACGGACGATGAGCGTGCGCAGCTTTTATATGAGCGCGGTGTGCTGTATGATAGCCTCGGGCTACGTGCACTGGCGCGCAATGATTTCTCGCAAGCGCTGGCGATACGTCCTGATATGCCAGAAGTTTTCAACTACCTGGGCATTTACTTAACGCAGGCAGGCAATTTTGATGCTGCCTATGAAGCGTTTGATTCTGTACTAGAGCTTGATCCAACTTACAATTACGCGCGTTTAAACCGGGGCATCGCACTGTATTATGGCGGCCGCTTCCCGTTGGCGCAGGATGATCTGCAGGCGTTTTATCAAGACGACCCAAACGATCCCTTCCGTTCGTTGTGGCTGTATCTTGTGGAAAGAGAAATCGATCCCAAGAAGGCTGACGTAGCGCTCCAGCAGCGTTATGACAAAGCGAACCGAGGGCAATGGGGATGGAATATTGTCGAATTCTACCTGGGCAACATCAGTGAAAAAACGCTGATGGAAAGGCTCAAGGCAGAGGCAACGGATAACACTTCGCTCGCTGAGCATCTCAGTGAAACTGACTTCTATTTGGGTAAACACTACCTGAGTCTGGGGGACAAGGACACCGCTTCGGCGCTGTTCAAACTGACGGTTGCTAACAACGTTCATAATTTCGTTGAGCACCGCTATGCATTGTTGGAATTGGCGCTGTTGGGCCAAGAACAAGACGACCTATCGGAATCGGACCAGCAATAGCTGACGAACAACTATCAGCCTGATATACATTGGTTTTTTGCCAAAGTTATCGCCTTAACGGGCGAGGGCTTCTTTGTTCGTTTTATAATCTAATTTGAGCCGGTTCACACTTTTCAATGAAAATGACTGAAAATTTTCTCGACGAGTTATGTAGACTGGCTGCCATTATTAATGAGGCACGTGTACATGACTACTGAGCTTGAAACCTCTTTTGCTGACCTGGGGCTGTCTGCTCCTATCATTTCTGCCCTGACCGATCTGGGCTACGAAAAACCGTCACCGATCCAGGCTGAGTGTATTCCTCACCTGTTGAACGGCCGTGATGTGCTGGGCATGGCGCAGACCGGTAGCGGTAAAACTGCAGCGTTCTCGCTGCCATTGCTGCACAACCTTGACGCTTCCCTGAAGGCACCACAGATTCTGGTGCTGGCACCGACCCGCGAACTGGCGGTTCAGGTTGCGGAAGCGATGACTGATTTCTCTAAACACATGACTGGCGTTAACGTTGTTGCCCTGTACGGCGGCCAACGTTACGACGTGCAGCTGCGCGCCTTGCGTCAGGGCCCACAAATCGTAGTGGGTACCCCAGGCCGCCTGCTGGACCACCTGAAACGCGGCACGCTGAACCTCTCTAACCTGAGCGGTCTGGTGCTGGATGAAGCCGACGAAATGTTGCGCATGGGCTTTATCGAAGACGTAGAAACCATCATGGCGGAGATCCCGGCTGAACATCAGACCGCGCTGTTCTCTGCAACCATGCCGGAAGCGATCCGTCGCATTACCCGTCGCTTTATGAAAGATCCGCAGGAAGTGCGCATTCAGTCCAGTATCACTACCCGTCCGGACATCAGCCAGAGCTACTGGACTGCACAAGGCATGCGCAAGAATGAAGCGCTGGTGCGTTTCCTGGAAGCTGAAGACTTTGATGCGGCGATCATCTTCGTGCGTACCAAAAACGCGACCCTGGAAGTGGCTGAAGCGCTGGAGCGCAGCGGTTACAGCAGCGCCGCACTGAACGGTGACATGAACCAGGCACTGCGTGAGCAGACCCTGGAGCGTCTGAAAGACGGCCGTCTGGATATCCTGATCGCGACCGACGTTGCTGCTCGTGGTCTGGATGTTGAGCGTATCAGCCTGGTTGTGAACTACGACATCCCTATGGATTCCGAGTCTTACGTTCACCGTATCGGCCGTACCGGCCGTGCTGGCCGTGCCGGCCGCGCGCTGCTGTTCGTGGAAAACCGCGAACGCCGCCTGCTGCGCAACATCGAACGCACCATGAAGCTGACCATTCCAGAAGTTGAGCTGCCAAATGCAGAGCTGCTGGGTGAGCGTCGTCTGGCCAAGTTCGCCGCTAAAGTACAGCAACAGCTGGAAAGCAGCGATCTGGACATGTACCGCGCACTGCTGGCTAAACTGCAGCCGGAAGAAGAGCTGGAAATGGAAACCCTGGCCGCAGCACTGCTGAAAATGGCGCAGGGCGAACGTCCTCTGATTCTGCCACCGGATCCGGTGTTCAAACCGCGTCAACGTCGTGAGTTCAACGACCGTGACGAGCGTGGCTCCGATCGTGGCAACGACCGTCGTCGTGAAGCGCGTCCAGACAGCCGTGACGGTGGTGCTGAGCGTCCACGTCGCGAACGTCGTGACGTTGGCGAAATGCAGCTGTACCGCATTGAAGTGGGCCGTGATGACGGTGTGGAAGTTCGTCATATCGTTGGCGCGATCGCTAACGAAGGTGACATCAGCAGCCGTTACATCGGTAACATCAAGCTGTTTGCCGGCCATTCCACCATCGAACTGCCAAAAGGCATGCCGGGCGAGATCCTGTCTCACTTCACCCGTACCCGCATCCTGAACAAGCCGATGAACATGCAATTGCTGGGCGATGCACAGCCGCATGAACGTCGTGAGCGTCGCGAAGGCGGGGCTCCTGGTGCCGGTGGTGAGCGTCGTGGCGGTGCTCGTCCGTTCAACGGCGAACGTCGTGAAGGTGCCGGCGCAGGTGCTCCACGTCGTTCTTTCAATGAGCGTCGCGAAGGCGGTAACGCCAACGCCGGTGGCGAACGTCGTGGCGGTAACTTCAACCGTGACGGCCAACGCGCACCGCGCCGTGATGATGCCGCTCCGGCTGCACCACGTCGTCGTTTCGGCGATGCATAACGTCTGATTTGGCCGTTCGCGGTTAATCACTCTGAAAAACCAGCCTTCGGGCTGGTTTTTTTATGCCTGAAATTTGCCGTTAAGCGCGGTTAAATGGCGTATCATTTATAAGGTTTTTTCTTATGGATACTACGCACAGGAGATGCCATGAGTTGGCAGCAATTTAAATCTCAATACCTGGTGCGCTTTTGGGCGCCACTGCCGGCAGTGATTGCCGCCGGGATACTCTCGACTTACTACTTTGGCATGACCGGCACCTTCTGGGCGGTAACCGGCGAATTTACCCGCTGGGGCGGCCACCTGTTGCAGGCGTTCGGTCTGCACCCTGAGCAATGGGGTTACTTTAAGGTTATCGGCCTTGAGGGTACGCCGCTGCAACGTATCGACGGCCGGATGATCATCGGTATGTTCGCCGGCTGCATCGCCGCTGCGCTGTGGGCCAATAACATCAAGCTGCGCCGGCCGCAGCATCGCATTCGCGTTGTGCAGGCACTGTTGGGCGGCATTGTCGCCGGCTTCGGCGCGCGGCTGGCAATGGGGTGTAACCTGGCGGCGTTTTTTACCGGCATTCCGCAGTTCTCGTTGCACGCCTGGTTCTTCGCGCTGGCGACCGCAGCCGGCTCTTACTTTGGCGCCAAATTTACCCTGTTGCCGCTGTTCCGTATCCCGGTGAAATTGCAAAAAGTGCAGGCTGCCGCGCCGCTGACGCAAAAACCAGACCAGGCACGCCGCCGTTTCCGCCTGGGCATGGTGATTTTCTGCCTGTCGCTCGCCTGGTCGCTCTGGACGCTGTTTGATGCACCGAAGCTGGGTATCGCCATGCTGTTTGGCATCGGCTTTGGCTTGCTGATTGAACGCGCACAGATCTGCTTCACCTCGGCGTTCCGCGATCTGTGGATCACCGGCCGCACCCATATGGCAAAAGCGATCATTATCGGCATGGCGGTCAGCGCCATCGGTATTTTCAGTTACGTACAGCTTGGTGTCGCGCCTAAAATCATGTGGGCCGGCCCCAATGCGGTGATTGGCGGGCTGTTGTTCGGTTTCGGCATTGTACTGGCCGGCGGCTGCGAGACCGGCTGGATGTACCGTGCGGTAGAAGGGCAGGTGCATTATTGGTGGGTCGGGCTGGGTAATATCATCGGCGCGACGCTGCTGGCTTACTACTGGGACGATTTGGCCCCGGCGCTGGCCACCGATTACGACAAGGTTAATCTGCTGGATACCTTCGGGCCGATCGGTGGCCTGCTGATCACTTACCTGCTGCTGGCGTTGGCGTTTGCCGCCATGCTGTGGTGGGAGAAACGCTTTTTCCGTGCCAAACCGGACGCGCAGGTGGTTAATTTAAGGAGAGTGTCATGAAACAGGCGGCGATAGTGCCGGATTACCGGCTGGACATGCTGGGAGAACCCTGCCCCTACCCGGCGGTGGCGACGCTGGAAGCGATGCCACAGCTGAAACCGGGGGAAATTCTGGAGGTGATCAGCGATTGCCCGCAGTCGATCAACAACATCCCGCTCGACGCGCGCAATCACGGTTACAAGGTGCTGGATATCCAGCAGGACGGCCCGACCATCCGCTACCTTATCCAACGTTGACACCCAGGTTACTCTGCGCCGCCGGTCAACTGATGCAGGCGGCGTTCACTCTGCTCATCTGCCGGCACGTACACCCGCATCCGGTCGTTGCGCGCGGAACAGCGCCACCATTTTCGGCATGACGTCATCCCGCTCCAGCTGGCCGGCACGTCAGTGTTCAGGGTGAACGCCAAATAGATGCACTTGCGAGCTTCCGCCGGCGTTGCTGCGCGTGCGCTTCGGGCTGGTGATCGCCATCCTGTTCTTCTCCTGCTGGAGCGTTTTTATGTCTGTGATGGCGCTGACGCTGCAGTCCGGAACGGGACTTGGCTCATTCCAGTCAGGCAATGCGTTTATCGCGCTGGGGGCAGCTTATTTCATTTCGTCGCTGCTGAGCAGCACGGTGGTGGAACATTTCGGCAACGGTGTGTATAGGTTTCGGGCGGGCGTTTACCGTCAGCAGTTTCTGCGGGCCGATCGCCACCGGCAGGCACGGGAAGCGGTAACACAGGCCTGGCGGCCCGGTTAAAGGTGGGGGAAGCCATTTCCCCCACCTTTCGTTTAGCCTTTCACCACTTCGCCTTTCACTCCGGCGACAATCTCAAACGAATGCAGCCGCGCCTGATGATCGAAGATCTGGCCGTTGACCATGATTTCATCCGCACCGGTTTCACGCAGCAGTGCCTGCAACCCGTGGCGAACGGTGCTTTCATTACCGACTATCGACATGCGCAGCGCCTGATCGACACCGTATTGCTCTCCGGCGCTCCACAGCGCGTGGATATTGTCCACCGGCGGCGGCAGCGGGCCCGGTGAGCCGCGGCGCAGGTTAATAAATTGCTGCTGCATAGAGGTGAACAGCCGGCGGGCATCTTCGTCGCTGTCGGCGGCCACCACGTTGATGCATACCATGGCATGCGGCTGTGTGCATTGTTCGGAAGGTTTGAAGTTCTCGCGATACAGCTTCAGCGCCTGGAACAGCATTTCCGGCGCAAAGTGGGAAGCGAAGGCGAACGGCAGACCGAGCTGTGCCGCCAGCTGTGCGCTGTACAGACTCGAACCCAGCAGCCAGATCGGCACATGCAAGCCCTGGCCCGGTACTGCCTGCACCGGTTGGCCCGGTTGCGCATCGCAGAAATAATGCTGCAGCTCCTGCACGTCACGCGGGAAGTTATCCACTTCGCCGGACAGGTGGCGGCGCAGCGCCATCATGGTGCGCTGATCGGTGCCGGGCGCACGGCCAAGGCCCAGATCGATACGCCCCGGATACAGCGATTCCAGGGTACCGAACTGCTCGGCGATCACCAGCGGCGCATGGTTGGGCAGCATCACGCCGCCGGAGCCGAGTCGAATGCTCTGGGTGCCGGAAGCCAGATAGCCCAACAGTACCGAGGTAGCGGCGCTGCCGATGCCGGTCATGTTGTGGTGCTCCGCCAGCCAGTAGCGCTGGTAGCCCCATTTCTCGGCGTGTTGCGCCAAATTCAGCGAGCAATGGAAGGCGTCGCGCGCCTTGGCCCCTTGTGGGATTGGGGATAAATCCAGTACCGAAAACGGTACGGCAGTTTTTTCAGTCATGACATCGTCCATCAAAGAGTTGATCGCTTAAAGGGCGATTGCAGGAGTCTGCAAACTACAAAGCCAAAAAAAGATGCTTTTTAGTGTTAAAAGCATAATCCAATTTATAGTTATAAAAGAGGATATATGTGCTTGTGATATCCTCATGAGAATAATGGTTTTTTAGGGGTTAATTAAGATATGGATATAACGATACCCGCCCGCCGCTTACCGTTTCGAGAGTCGACACAATGAAAAAAAAGACGCTGTTTACCCTGTTGTTGATGGTGGTGGCGATCGCTCTGGCGGTCTTGTTCCGCGCGCATAATCAGGATCTGCTGTTGCAGGGCGAAGTTGACGCTCCGGAGGTGATCGTGGCCTCCAAGGCCAAGGGGCGGGTGATCGAGCGCCTGGTGGAGCGCGGCGACGACGTAAAGGGTGGGCAGGCGATGATTCAGCTCGATAGCCCGGAACTGATGGCGCAGCTGCGTTCTGCACAGGCGACGCGCGATGAGGCCAAAGCGCAGCTTGATCAGTCGCTGCATGGCACACGTGAAGAGAGCATCCGCAATCTGCGCGCCAGCCTGGCGCAGGCCGAGGCGGAATACCGCAATGCGCAGAATGATTACAATCGCAACCTGAGCGTAGCCGGCAAAGGCTATATCTCGAAGTCCGAACTGGACAGCTCGCGCCGTTCGCGCGATACCGCGTTCCAACAGGTGCAGGCGGCCAAGGCCAACCTGGACGAAGGCATCAACGGCGATCGCGTCGAGCTGCGTCAGCAATATGCGGCGGCGCTGCGCGCGGCGGAAGAGAATCTGCTGGAAGTGAAAGCCCAGACCGACGATCTGCGAGTTTTAGCGCCGGTGGATGGCGAAGTGGGGCCGATTCCGGCGGAAGTGGGCGAACTGCTGAACGCCGGCAGCCCGCTGCTGACGCTGATCCGCGTACCGGACGCCTACTTCGTGTTCAACCTGCGTGAAGACATCCTGGCGCATGTGCGCAAGGGCGACAAGGTCAAGCTGCGGGTGCCGGCGTTGAAAGACAAAATGATCGACACCGAGGTGCGCTACATCGCGCCGCTGGGGGACTACGCCACCAAACGCGCCACCCGCGCCACCGGTGATTTCGATCTGAAAACCTTCGAGGTGCGTCTGTATCCGTCACAGCCGGTGGACGGCCTGCGTCCAGGGATGAGCAGCTTATGGCAATGGAAAGAGTAAGGGCCGGTTGGCGCTGCTTCAGTCACGCGTTTGACAACGAGTGCCGCACCGCCTTCCGCAGCCCGGTGGTGCACTGGCTGAGCTGGATCTTTCCGCTGATATTGTTCGGGCTGATCAGCAGCAACTTTTCCGAAGGTACGCTGCTCGATCTGCCGGTGTCGGTGGTGGACAGCGATCACAGCCCGCTTTCCAAATCGCTGACGCGCCGCCTGGACGCCGGTTCGCACGCCCACGTCGAGGCTTACTCCGGCGGGTTGCCGGAGTCGCTGCATCGCCTGCGCAGCGCACAGGATTACGCGCTGCTCTACGTGCCGCCGGATTTCGAAGCCAACGCGCTGGCGGGCAAGCAGCCGAGCGTGGTGATGTATTACAACGCGCTGTTTTACGGCGCCGGGCTGTATTCCACCCAGGACTTCAGCGGCCTGATGAACGAAATCAACGCCAGCTACCGCAGCATCATCGCCGGCGAGATGGGCAAAACGCTGCCGCCGCTGGCGGACGTCACGCTGTCCTACGGCAGCCTGTTCAACGCCAGCGGCAGCTATATCTATTACCAACAGTTTGGCGCCACTATCCATCTGCTGCAGCTGTTCGTGGTGACCTGCATGATCTACGTGCTGGCGCGCAGCAAGTCGCTGCTGAAGGCCAGACCCTTCAGCCTGGCGCTGCTCGGCAAGCTGGCACCCTATACCCTGTGTTTTACCAGCCTGCTGATGGTGGAGATCGCTGCGCTGGTAGGCATTTTCGATGCCAGAGTCAGCGGCAACCCACTGTTTATGCTGCTGATTGGCTTCTTCTATGTGATGGCGGCGCAGAGCATCGGCCTGCTGTTGTTCACCTTTACCGGCAGTATTATTACCGCCTACAGCCTGATCGGGATCCTGGTGAGTATCGCGCTGACCTTTTCCGGCATGGCGGTGCCGGAGCTGTCGATGCCGTTGCCGGCGCGCATCATCTCCAATATAGAGCCGCTGACTCATGCGCTGTACGCGATGTTCGACGTGTTTCTGCGGCAGGTGCCGGCCAGCGCCATCTTCAGCGTGTGCGCGCTGTTATCGATTTATCCGCTGGTGACGGCGCTGTTGGTGCGTAAACGGCTGCTGGTGCGGCTGCTGAAAGAAGGGGGCGCGGGATGAAGCTTTATTGGCAAACCTTCGTTCGGGTGCTGCTCGGCATGCTGGAGCGGCCGATGTGGCTGATGCTGATCCTGTCGTTGTGCATCATGAGCATGGTGTACGCCAACCGCACGGTATGGGATCTGCCGGTGGGGGTGGTCGATCAGGATCACAGTACCGCCAGCCGCCAGCTGATCCGCCAGTTGGACGCCACCTCCAAGATCGCCATTGAAACCTACGACAGCCTGGAGCAGGCGCAGCGCGATCTCGGCTGGCGCAAGCTGTTCGCGGTGATCATCATGCCGGTGGATCTGGAGAAGAAGATCCTCAGCGGGCAGAATATCGTGGTGCCGGTGTACGGCGACGCCACCAACCGCCTGGCCAACGGCCAGATCCAGCAGGACGTGGTGGCGGCCTATCAGCAGTTGCTGGGCGACTACAACAACGGGCTGCTGCTGCGCAGCGGTTTCAGCGAACGCCAGGCGCAGGTGATCATGACGCCGATACTGGGTCAGACGCTGGACGTGTTCAACCCCGGCATCAGCTTTGCGGCTATCATCTTTCCCGGCCTGTTGGTGATGTTGTTACAGCATTCGCTGTTGATCGCCTGCATCCGCGTCAGCATCGCCATGAAGAACCTGCCCGGCGGCAAAGCGCCGTTTGCGGCGCATCTGGGCGGGCTGACGGCGCTGCTGCCTATTTGGCTGTTCCTGTCGATCGTGCTGTTCGTGTTGTGGCCCTGGGTGTTGGGTTACCGCCAGACGGCGGGCATCCCGGAAATCCTGCTGCTGACCTTCCCGTTCCTGCTGGCGGTGCTGGGGTTGGGCAAGCTGGTGACCGAGTGCCTGCGCAGCGTCGAGATGATCTACCTGACGCTGGCGTTTATCACCACGCCGATATTCTACCTGTCGGGCACCATCTGGCCGTTGCAGGCGATGCCGGGCTGGGTGCGGGCAATCTCTTACTGCATCCCCTCCACCTGGGCCACCAAGGCGGTTGCCGGCGTTAACCAGATGGGGCTGTCGCTGAATGAAGTGTGGGGCGACGTAGTGATGCTGTTGGTGCTGGGGATCATTTATACCCTGCTGGGCTTTGGCGTAGGCTTCATGCGTAACAGCGTGGCGCTGCGCAGCCTGTTTCGTAAGCGACGGGAGTCCTGATTGAGCAAGGCGCCGCATGTGGCGCCTTTATTTTTTATTAACAGACTTATTTAATTAATCGATTAACGATTATATATTAGTTATATGATTTAAATTTTTTATTCATTCGAATAGTTATTATTATTTTTTATTTTAATTATTAATTGATTTGCTTCTCCATTACCGATAAAACGGTTTGTTGCCTGGCAGTGATTACCATTATCATGGTGAACGAAAGGGAAGGGAGAGGAACGGAAAAGGCTATTTTTTACGGGTAATGCTAGTAATATCAATAGTAAGTTTCATCGGTAATCGCTCATTTATATTACTTTTTAAGTTTTAAAAATAGGTAATGATTATGGGGGCAGGTAAGTTCGCCAAGTGTTTTGCTACTTTTATCGGGCTGATGATAACCATGCAGTTGCTTTATCACCCGGTATTAATTGCTGGTTCCCCAAGAGAACATGTAGCGAATGCGGTTATCGCTGTTTTTATGGGGTTGGGCGTCAGAAGTTTTTGCCTGATGTGCGTGAGTTTTTATCATTGGTACAACGGAAAGTAATGCGATTTAACGTGAACAAATAAGATGCCGGCAGCGGAGAAGTTACCGGCATCCCTTTGAGTTATCCCGCTACTGCACCAGCTCCAACCCCGCTACCCGGCGCCAGTAACCGTTACAGTCGGCTTTATCGACCAAAGCCAGCGGTTGCGTACCCTGTTCGTTGGCGCGGAAGCTGTCGATCAGCGTCAACGTTTCTGCGCTCTGCGGCGAAAGGCGTACGATATCCACCAGCCCCTGCATGCTTTGCAACTCATTGCCGAGGTTATAGCAGTAGCCGCTCATCGTCTGGATGCCGTTGAGCACAAACACCTGCTGTTCCTCCTGTGAACGCATCATCCGCCCCTGCGGGTAGTGGATGCAGCAGGTTTCGCACTCGTCCTTGCCACGGTTCTCCGAGCGGGCGGTGAAGCAGCGTGCCGAATAGGCCAGCGGCAGGTGGCCATAACTCAAGACTTCCACTTCGAACTGATGGCGGAAACCCAACTCGTTGCACTGCGCCAGCAGATTGGCCAGCCAGTCGCGCGACAGCTCGACCGGCATGCACCAGCGGACCATGCCCTGGCGGTGCAGCAGGCGCAGGGTATAGGCGTTGTAGCAATTCAACGCATGCCCGGCGACGAACGGCAGGCCGCGTTCCGCCGCCATGTTCACCGTGCCCAGATCGTTGGCTTCGATCAGAAACTCGCCATTCTCCACATAGCGTTTCAGTTCGTTCAGTTCCGACGGCGCTTGCAGCAACGCCAGAGTGGAAATCACCACCTGTTTGCCGCTGCGGGCGATCTCCTGCGCCAACGTCAGCCAGTCGCCCACCTTCATTTCGCGCCGCTTGGTGCAGACGCTCTCGCCGAGGTAAATAATCTCCGCGCTGCTGTTCACCGCCTGCCGGTAGAACTCCTCAATCTCGGTTTTCGGCCAGTAGTACAGCACCGAGCCTAATGCGTATTTCATGGTTTCTCCTGCTACTGCCATTTGCGGTGATAGGCGCCGAGCGTGGTTTGCGTGCCTTCGGACATCGCGCCGAGTGCTTCCATCCAGCCTGCTTCGGTCTGATAGGTGGCTGGGTCGGCCTGGCAGCGATCTATCGCCTGGCGCCAGATGCGCGCCACCTGGCTGACATACGCCGGGCTGCGCTGGCGTCCTTCAATCTTCACCGAAGCGATATTGGCGGCCAGCAATTCCGGCAACAGCTCCAGCGTGTTCAGGCTGGTGGGTTCTTCCAGCGCGTGATAACGCACGTCGTCCACTCGATAACGCCCTTTGCACAACGTCGGATAACTGGCGTTTTCATCGTCCCGATAACGGTCGATCAGCACGTCGTTCAGGCGCGATTCCATGCCCTGTGCGGTTTGCTGCCAGCGCACGAAGCGCGCCGGGGAGCAGGCGCCGACGGTATTCGGCGATTCGCCGGTCAGGTAGGAAGAGAGGTAGCAGCGCCCTTCGGCCATGATGCACAGGCTACCGAAAGCGAACACTTCCAGCGGCACCGGGCTGGTGCGCGCCAGCTGTTTGACCTGATGCATCGACAGCACGCGCGGCAGCACGACACGGCTGACGTCGAAATGGCGTTGATAAAAGCGGATCGCCTCTTCGTTGGTGGCGGAAGCTTGTACCGAGACATGGCGTTCCAGCTGCGGGTAACGTTCGGCGGCGTATTCCAGCATCGCCAAATCGGCCAGGATCAGTACGTCCGCACCCAGTTGCGCTGCCATGTCCACCGCTCGTTGCCAGCGGCCATAGCCGTCCGGGTGGGCGAAGGTGTTGATGGCGATATGCAGTTTGCGGCGGTGCCGATGCACGTACTCGACCGCTTCCTGCAGCTTTTTCTCGGTGAAGTTGAGGCCGGCAAAGTGGCGCGCGTTGGTATCGTCTTTCAGGCCGATGTACACGGCGTCTGCGCCGTTATCCACCGCGGCTTTCAAGGCCGGAAGGTTACCGGCGGGACAAAGCAGCTCCATAGATTTATCCTGGTTAACAAGGGCTGTCGCGGCGGTATTCAACCGGCGAGCGCCCATAGGGGAAGCAATTTTAGTGAAAGCAGGGCGAACAGGTTTTGATTTGAGGCAGCTTCTGGCGTATTGATAAAGCTGGCGGCGAAATGCACTATTTGTTGATATAGACCGCTTCAGGCGCGCGCCGATGTGGCAAAATAGCGCTAGTCTGTGTTGAAAGGAGTGAACGACAGTGTTGGAACAACTACGAGCACGCATTGTGCGCCAAGGGCCGTCGCTGCTGCGCGTACCGCTAAAATTCACGCCGTTTGCCTTGCAACGGCAGCTTCTGGAACAGGTGTTGGGCTGGCAATTCCGCCAGGCGTTGGCGGATGGCGATTTGGCTTTTCTCGAATCGCGCTGGTTAAAGATCGAAGTTCGCGATCTGGCGCTACACTGGTTTATGACGGTAGAAAACGACAAACTGGTTGTCAGCCACCACGCCGAAGCTGATGTCAGCTTCAGCGGCGACGCCAACGATCTGATTCTGATCGCTGCGCGCAAGCAAGATCCCGATACGCTGTTCTTTCAGCGTCGGCTGCAGATTGAAGGGGACACCGAATTGGGCCTGTATGTAAAAAATCTGATGGACGCCATCGAGCTGGAAGCCATGCCTGCGCCGTTGCGCATTGGCCTGCTGCAACTGGCCGAGTTTGTGGAAGCAGGATTGCAGGAGGGCACGGCGCAGACTTCCCGTGTGCCGGTAGCATGCTGATCCGCGTAGAAATTCCGGTAGATGCGGCGGGGATTGATGCCTTGCTGCGCCGCGCCTTTGGGCGAGATGACGAGGCCGATCTGGTGCAGCAACTGCGCGAAGACGGCCTGTTGACCCTGGGCATTGTCGCCACCGACGACGAAGGCGGCGTGGTGGGGTATGCCGCCTTCAGCCCGGTCGATGTTGCCGGAGAAGACCGGCAGTGGGTCGGTCTGGCACCGCTGGCGGTGGATGAAAGCCTGCGTCGCCAGGGGCTGGGCGAAAAGCTGATTTACGAAGGGCTGGATTCCCTGAACGAGTTCAGTTACGCGGCAGTGGTGGTGCTGGGCGATCCGGCTTACTACGGCCGTTTCGGCTTTAAACCGGCCGCTGCCTATGGCCTGCGTTGCCGCTGGCCGGGTGCCGAAGCCGCGTTCCAGGTTTATCCGCTGGCGGAAGACGCCCTGAACGACATCAGCGGGGCGGTCGAATACTCCGAGCCGTTTAACCGGTTTTAACCTCAGCGTTCGGCAGTAAATAATCCAACGAAAGCGGCGGGTGACTCACCAGCCGCTCTTTTTGTATTTTGCTCAGCTGCTTCACCCGATATTCCAGCTTCAACGCCGTTGAGCGATCCCCCACCCGGCAGTGAAACGCCAGAGTCAGTTCCCCCTTTCCCCGCAACGCCTTGGCACCTTTGCCCGCCTGGTGCTGCGTCAGCCGCCGTACTACGTCGGTAGTGATGCCGGTATACAGCATGCCGTTCGGCAAACGCAGCATATAGAGGTACCAGAAATTATCAGTCATTTATAAGTCGGGTTATGTTGTGACGGGCAGATTACATTACCATATCATTTATTATCCGCTGAACCCGTCGACAGAGAGATCTCAATGCACCAGTCAGACGATCTGGAACACATCCGCCATTTCCTCGGCAAGCAACATGTGCTGACGCTGTGCGCCGGCAACGGTATGGACATGTGGTGCGCCAACTGTTTTTACGTGTTTGACGCCGAGCAGATGGCGCTGTGGTTGATGACCGAAACCCACACTCGCCACGGCGAGCTGATGCTGCAAAATGCCAGTGTGGTAGGCACTATTGCGCCAAAGCCAAAGACCATCGCGCTGATCCGCGGCGTGCAGTATCGTGCAGAAGCGGTGATGCTGAGCGGCGATGAAGAGGCACAGGCGCGCGCCCGTTACTGCAAGCGTTTCCCGATTGCCAAAGTGATGAAAGCGCCGGTGTGGCAGCTGAATTTGCAGGAAGTGAAGATGACCGACAATACCCTGGGATTTGGTAAAAAGCTGCATTGGACGCGGGCCTGAGTGCAACAAACTATACTTTTCAGAGTCATCAATCGGCGGGAGAGTCTATGGCACGGATATTAATCGTAGGGGCCACCGGGCTGGTGGGCAGCGAGCTGTTGCAACTGTTGCAAGGCGATCCGCAGGTGACGGCGATTGTGGCACCGACGCGCCAACCGCTGCCCCCAAACGAAAAAACAGATAACCCGGTGGGCGAGGATCTGTTCGCGTTGCTGAGCGGTCTGCAGCAGCCAGTCGATATTATTTTCTGTTGCTTGGGCACTACCCGTAAAGTGGCCGGCAGCGATGCCAATTTCCGCTATGTCGATTATCAGTTAGTCGTCGAAAGCGCTCTGACCGGGCGGCGGCTGGGGGCGCAGCATTGTCTGGTCGTCAGCGCGGTGGGGGCTAACCCGCGTTCATCATTCCTCTATAACCGCACCAAAGGCGAAATGGAGCAGGCACTGCGTGAGCAGAACTGGCCACGCCTGACGCTGGTGCGACCATCGATGTTGCTCGGGGATCGCCCATCGCCGCGTTTACTGGAGCACCTCACCGCACCGTTGTTCAAACTGCTGCCGGGCAAGTGGCGCTCGGTTGCGGCCAAGGACGTGGCGCAAACCCTGCTGGAGCAGGCGTTCAGCCCCGGCAGCGGCGTTAGGGTGCTGGAGTCCGACCAACTGCATCGCTATGGCAACGTACACTGAGATTATCGAAAGCCAGTTCCAGGCCCGGCGGCAGTTCGTTGTCCATCAGCCATAAATCGAGATGATGGCTGATATGCGTCAGCAGCGTGCGGCCGGGCTGCAAACGTTGTTGTGTTTCCTGAGCGCGGGTCAGATCGTTATGATTGCGCGGCGCCTGGGGTTGTGGCGGCAGGCTGCAATCGAGCACCAGCAGATCCAGCGTTATTTTGCGCAGGAAAGCCTCGGTGTCCGGCGGCAGGCCGACGGTATCGGTCAGATAGGCCAGCGCGTAGCCTTCTGTCTGGACCAAATAACCCAACGTCGGTTTGGAATGTTGCAACGGCAGCGGGGTGATATGCAGCCCGCCCAATTCAATCCTTTCGAAGGGAGTTAACGGCGGTTGAAACGCCAGAATACCGGGGTGTTTAAACAGATCGTCGCAGCCTTGATCATCCGCCGGGCCGTACACCGGAATGAAATTTCCGCACCCCCAGCGCAAAGGAAATAGCCCCTGAACATGATCCATGTGGTAATGTGTCAGTAAAAAACGTTGAATTTCCCCCGCCGAAAAGCGCCGTTCCAGCGACGGCAATCCCGCATCCAGCAAGGTCGTTTCCCCCTGAAATTTGAGCATCGCACTGCATGGCCGCCGCCGGAATGCCGGTTCGCGCCGCGCCCGCTGGCACACCAGGCAATCACAACCGAAAACCGGGATCTGCTGGGCGCCGCCGGTGCCGAGAAACGTCAATTGCATGAGTTGCTCCTTTACCCTTCGCCTTTCACGCCGTAGCGTTGTTGGCTACATACGCGCACCTCAGTCACTTACTTGAGTAAGCTCCTGAGGATTCACGCATTTGCCGCCTGGCTGCAACGCGAAATTCATTGGGTAAGATTAATAAGGGTTTTAAAGATACTTCTCCGCAAAGGCGTTGATATCACGGAAATCCGCCAGTCGTTCCTGCAATGTCTGATGATCCCAGTGCCACCACTGGCTGCGTTCAATGCGTTCTATCAAGGCATCGTCAAAGCGCATGCCGATCTTTTTAGCCGCCACCCCGGCGACGATCGCATAAGGCTCGACGTTTTTGGTCACCACCGCCGCGCTGCCGATCACCGCGCCGTTGCCGACGCTCACGCCAGGCATCAGGATGGCGTTATGGCCGATCCACACGTCGTGGCCGACGGTAACGTGGTGCTCGCGCCGCCAGTCGAAGAAGGCCTCGTCATCGTCCCCCAGACCGTATTCGGAAGCGCGGTAGGTGAAGTGGTGCTGGGCGATGCGCTGGTAGGTCGGGTGGTTGCCGGGATTGATGCGCGCGTAAGAGGCGATCGACACAAACTTGCCGAGGGTGGCGTAAAAAATCTGGTTGTGCCCGGCGGTATAGGAATAGTCGCCCATTTCCACTTCTTCGAGGATCGCATCGTCGGCCAGATGCACGTACCGACCGATCCGGGTGCGGTTAAGGATCACGTTGTCGCCGATTCTCGGTTGTGCAAAATCGTTCATTGTGTGGCGTCCTGGGGGTGTTTGGTTGAAGCCGGTAACAGCGCCAGCAGCGCCGTCAGGGTGTCTTGCAGATCGCCATCGTTCGCCAGCAGGCGGCAACCGGCGGGCAGTCTTTGCTGGTATTCTGCCGCCCGCGCCAGCCGTTGTTCGATTTGCGCGGCGTCTTCACGCCCGCGGTTTTGCAGGCGTTGGCGCAGAACCTCGCTGTTGACCTGCAGGCAGACCGGCAACAGCTGCGCACCGTAGCGCTGCTGCGCCTGCGGCAGGTGGGCGCGCGAACCGTTGACCACCACGTCGATCCCTTGCAACAGCCAAAGATCTACCTCGATCCCAAACGCGTAATGGTGCTGGTGCGCCTGCCAGTCGAGAGCGAACAACCCCTTGGCGCGGCGGCGCAGAAACTCAGGTTCGCTGAGCGCAATATGGTTTTCGCAGCCGGCATCCGCCGGCCGGGTGATATAACGGTGCGCCACCAGCGGCGCACTGTCGGCATCGGCCCTAAGCTGCGCAAGCAGGCTGTCTTTGCCGGAGCCGGACGGCCCCATCAAATAGATAAGCTGCGCCATCAGAACACCTGCTTACCCTGGCGCCAGACGTTCTGCACGTAGATGTGCTCGCCGTGCGGCCGCGCCAACACCAGATCCGCCCGCAGCCCCTCGGCGATGGAGCCGCGATCGTGCAGATCCAGCGCCTTCGCCGGGTTGCTGGTGATCATCTGCACCGCCTGCGGCAGGCCGTAGCCGTTACGTTCGTCGGCCGCAATGCGGAATGCCGCATCCAGCAGGCTGGCCGGGTAATAGTCGGAAGACAGAATATCCAACACACCCAGCGCCGCCAGATGGTGCGCCGCCACGTTGCCGGAATGGGAGCCGCCGCGCACGATGTTCGGTGCGCCCATCAGCACCTGCAACCCCTGCCGGTGCGAGGCGCGGGCGGCGTCCTCGGTGGTCGGGAACTCCGCAATCGCGCTGCCCAGTGCGCAGGACTCGGCCACGTGCTCGGCGGTGGCGTCGTCGTGGCTGGCGAGAGAAATCTTGCGCGCCCGGCAGTGGGCGGCGATCGCCTCGCGGTTCGGCGTGGCCCAGCGGGCGGAAAGCCCGATCTGCTGCTCTTCGTACTCGCTCATCTGTTGGTCATTGAGATGATATTTACCCTGATAATACTCACGGTATTTTTCACGCGAGGCGAACTGGCGCTGGCCCGGAGAGTGGTCCATCAGCGACACCAGCGATACCCCCGGTTTATCCATCAACTGCTCGAACAGCGGCAGGGTGCTCTCGTTCGGCAGCTCGCAGCGCAGGTGCAGCCGATGCTCGGCGCGGTTGACCCCGGCGCGCTGGCTGTGGATCACCGCGTCGATCATTTTTTGCAGGTTCTCCAGCCGGTGGCCGCCGTCGCGCACGTCACCGATCGCCACCGCGTCCAGCACGGTGGTGATGCCGTTGGCGACCATCAGCGCATCATGGCTGCTCATCGCCGAATGCGCCGGCCAGTCGACGTTCGGGCGCGGGGTGAAAAACTTGTCCAGATTGTCGGTGTGCAGCTCAATCAGCCCCGGCAGCAGCCAGCCGCCTTCACCGTTCAGCGCCTGCGGCAGCTGGCTCGGCGTATCGGCGAAGCTGCGGATCACGCCGTCGTTAATCTCCAGCGAACCCTCGACAATCTGGTCTGCCAGCACCAGTTTCACGTTATTGATGATCATCAGAAGATCTCCAGCGCCTGGGGCGCTTGCATGTCGTATAACCGGTCTGCGACCTGTTGGCGAACGCCTTCGTCATGGAAAATGCCGACGATCGCTGCGCCGCGTTGCTTGGCCTGTTCTATCAGGCCGACCACCGCCGCGCTGTTGCGGCTGTCGAGCGAGGCGGTCGGTTCGTCGAGCAGCAAAATCGGGTAGTCGACAATGAAGCCGCGCGCGATATTCACCCGCTGCTGTTCACCGCCGGAGAACGTAGAGGGTGCCAACTGCCACAGGCGCTGCGGCACGTTGAGCTGGTTGAGCAGCGTCTCGGCGCGCTCGCGGCATTCGGCACGGTCGACGCCCTGCTCCAACAGCGGTTGCATCACCACGTCCAGCGCGCTGATACGCGGGATCACCCGCAGAAACTGGCTGACCCAGCCGAGGGTGTGGCGACGGACCGCCAGGATCTGGCGCGCTTCGGCCTGCACCATGTCCAGCCATTCGCCCTGATGATTGACCCAGATATGGCCGCTGTCGGGCAGGTAGTTGGCGTACAGCGAGCGCAGCAGGGTGGATTTACCGCTGCCGGAGTGGCCATGCAGCACCACGCATTCGCCGCTGCCGACCGTCATGTTGGCGTCGTGCAACACCGGCAGGCGCGTGCCGTGCTGCTGGTGGAGCACGAAGGTTTTGCTCAGGTGTTCAACCCGGATTTGAATCGTCATTGTTATCCCCTCGTATTACGACAGCACTGAAGAAACCAGCAGCTGGGTATAAGGATGGTGCGGATCGTCCAGCACCCGGTCGGTCAGGCCGCTTTCCACCACCTGGCCCTCTTTCATCACCAGCAGCCGGTGCGCCAGCAGGCGCGCCACGCCCAGATCGTGGGTGACGATCACTGCCGCCAACTGCATTTCCACCACCAGATTGCGCAGCAGATCGAGCAATCGCGCTTGCACCGAGACGTCCAGCCCGCCGGTCGGCTCGTCCATAAACACCAGTTTCGGGTGGGTCACCAGATTGCGGGCGATCTGCAGCCGTTGCTGCATGCCGCCGGAGAAGGTGGTCGGCAGATCGTCAAGGCGCGATACCGGGATCTCCACGTCCTCCAGCCACTGGGCAGCCTGCCGGCGGATGTCGCCGTAGTGACGCTGGCCGATGGCCATCAGCCGTTCGCCGATGTTGCCGCCGGCGGACACCTTGGGCCGCAGCCCGTCGAGCGGGTGCTGATGTACTACGCCCCAGTCGGTGCGCAGCAGGCGGCGGCGATCGCTCTCCGCCATCGCGTACAGGTCGTGCTGTTGCCCGGCCTGCGGGCGATAGAGGATCTGCCCGTGCTGCGGCGCCAGCCGTGCGGAGATGGATTTCAGCAACGTGGTTTTACCGGAACCGGATTCGCCGACGATGCCCAGCACTTCACCGGGGTAGATATCGAAAGAGACATCGCTAAAACCTTTGCCCGGCGCGTACAAATGGGTGAGGTTGGCCACCGACAACAGCGGCGTGGTGCTCAGGGGGTGGGAAATCATCAGTGCTGCGCCTCTTGCGAAGGTTGCGCCAGCTGCTGCCGGCAGTAGTCGGTGTCAGAGCAGACGAACATGCGGTTGCCCTGGTCGTCGAGCACCACCTCATCCAGATAGCTGTGGCGCGAGCCGCACAGCGCGCAGGGCTCATCCCACTTTTGCACGCTGAACGGATGGTCGTCGAAGTCCAGGCTTTCCACCTTGGTGAACGGCGGCAGGGCGTAGATGCGCTTCTCGCGCCCGGCGCCAAACAGCTGCAGCGCCGGCATCATGTGCATTTTCGGGTTATCGAATTTCGGGATCGGCGAAGGGTCCATCACGTAACGATCGTTGACCTTCACCGGATAGGCGTAGGTGGTGGCGATATGGCCGTAGCGTGCAATGTCCTCGTACAACTTCACCTGCATCACGCCGTACTCTTCCAGCGCGTGCATTTTGCGGGTCTCGGTTTCACGCGGTTCAATAAAGCGCAGCGGCTCCGGGATCGGCACCTGATAAATCAGGATCTGGTCTTCGTGCAGTGCCGTTTCCGGAATGCGGTGCCGGGTCTGGATCAGCGTCGCTTCCGGCGTGCGTTCGGTGGTGGCTACCCCGGCAACGCGCTGGAAGAAGCGGCGAATGGACACCGCGTTGGTGGTGTCGTCGGCGCCCTGGTCGATCACCTTCAGCACGTCGGCGCGGCCAATCACGCTGGCGGTCAGCTGAATGCCGCCGGTGCCCCAGCCGTAAGGCATCGGCATCTCGCGGCCGCCGAACGGCACCTGATAACCGGGGATCGCCACGGCTTTGAGGATGGCGCGACGGATCATGCGTTTGGTTTGCTCGTCGAGATAGCCAAGGTTATAGCCGGTCAATACTTCACTCATTGCGGGCCTCCTGACGCTCGCTGAACTCCTGTCGCAGGCGCTTGAGCAGCTCCAGTTCGGCCTGGAAGTCAACGTAGTGCGGCAGTTTGAGGTGGGAAACGAAGCCGGCGGCTTCCACGTTGTCGGCATGGGCCAGCACGAACTCTTCGTCCTGTGCTGGGCTGGCGACGCCTTCCTGGTACTCGGGGCTTTGCAGTGCGCGGTCCACCAGCGCCATGCTCATCGCTTTACGCTCGGCGCGGCCAAACACCAGGCCATAACCGCGGGTGAAGTGCGGCGGCCGGTCTTCCGGGTCGACAAAACCGTTGACCATTTCGCATTCGGTCAGCAGGATTTCGCCGATATCTACCGCGAAACCCAGCTCTTCAGGCACAATCTCCAGCGAAACGTAACCGGTACGGATCTCGCCGGCGAACGGGTGGGTGCGGCCGTAACCGCGCTGGGTGGAGTAGCTCAGCGCCAGCAGGAAACCTTCGTCACCGCGCACCAGCTGTTGCAGCCGCGCCGAGCGTGAACAAGGGTAAACCGGCGGGTTGCGGGTGATGTCGTCCGGCACGCTGCCGTCGTCGCGTTCCGCCAGCGCCAATTGTTGTTGGCTGAGCAAATCAAACACGTGGGCGCAATTTTCCGGCAGGGGTTCGTCGGCCTGCGGCGCGCGCGGTGCTTCACCTTCCGCCAACAGGGCAAAATCCAACAGCCGGTGGGTGTAATCGTAGGTTGGGCCCAGCACCTGCCCGCCGGGCAAATCCTTGTAAACCGCCGAGATACGGCGTTCCAGCCGCATGTTTTCGGTTGCCAGCGGTTCGCTGACCGCCAGACGCGGCAAGGTGGTGCGGTAGGCGCGCAGCAGGAAAATCGCCTCGACCAGATCGCCGCTCGCCTGCTTGATGGCCAGCGCGGCCAGTTCGGGATCGTAAATACCGCCTTCGGTCATCACCCGATCCACCGCCAGCCCCAGCTGTTGTTCAATCTGCCGGATGCCGAGTGCCGGCACGCTGTCGTCGCCGCGCCGCAGCTGTTCCTGTAACTGATGGGCGGCCTCAATGGCTTTTTCGCCCCCTTTAACGGCTACGTACATCAGCACACCTCCACGCGGGTGGTCCGCGGCAGCGCCAGCAGGCGATCGCCACAGGTCAGCAAAATATCCAGCCCCAGCGGAAAGCGCAGCGGGCGGTTAATGAGAAAATCCAGCAGCGCCGGCGGCAACTGCGGTGAAATAATTCGTTGATGTTCGATGCCAGGGCCGGTCAGCCGCAGCGGGGTGCCTTGTTCCAGCCCATTGAGTTGCACGATGACCGTGGCGCCGAATTCCGGCGAGATTTCGCTGCCGTGTGGCAGCGCCAGCAAATCGGCGGTCTGCAACTGCGTATCGAACAGGGCAAAACACACTTCTTCAGGCTGGGCTGCCAATGGCGCACCGCTGTGGAAGCGAATGTTTGTTAGCACTTGCTCACTTTTAAAGGCTTCACACAGCTGGATCGGGGTTTCCTGATCCGCCAGCGTCAGCAACGCGGCGGTGCTGGCCGCGTTCAGTGCGCCCCAGGCCGGGCCACCTTGCAGCGTGACGGTATGACCCGGTTCGCTTAATGCCTTGAGGATCAAGCGGAAAGCGTGCTGCGATTGTTCTATCGGCTGTTCAAATCCGGTTAACAGGCTCATCGGTTAATCCCCCCGCACCAGCGTAAAGAAGTCGACCCGGCTGGAGGCGACCGAGCGGGCGCGCAACTGGCGTTGTTCGTGCAGCAGCGCGGCCAGCGGTTCAATCAACTGCTGTTGCAGCAATTCGGCCTGATCAGGCTGTTGCAGCAGGGCGTCCGCCAACGCGCAGAGCTCGGCATGCGCCTTGTCGCGCCCGGCGATATAGCTGTAGCCATAGCCGCCGTTTTCCAGCTGTACCACCGCACGGGTCACGGTCATGTCGCCCAGCACAAAGCGGCGGCCGGTGGCGCCCATGCGCCCTTGCAGTTGCGCCAGGCCAATCTCCGGCGCGCGAATGCTTCGGTAGCGCGGGCTGAGGTTCAGCGCCTGCCAGTGGCTGCGCAGCTGGGCCGGCTGGCTGTGCGCCAGTACCGACATCCAGCGTTGTCTAGGCTGTAAGGCTTGCATTTAGTGCTCCATCGTCAGTTCAATCATGTCGGCGCGCGCCAGGCTGACGGAGTATTCCGCCACGTTGGCGCTGCCGGTGCAGACGTTCAGGGTGCGCACGCACAGCAGCGGCGCGTGGGTGGCGATCTCCAGCAG
The DNA here is from genome assembly GCF_031931805.1 of Serratia sp. root2. Lineage (NCBI taxonomy): Bacteria > Pseudomonadati > Pseudomonadota > Gammaproteobacteria > Enterobacterales > Yersiniaceae > Serratia > Serratia sp. root2. The sequence goes on along the minus strand of NZ_JAUJXB010000002.1, from coordinate 385,766 downwards.
CCGGCTCTCTTTGGCCTGGGCCCGGCGGGCGCTGATACGCGTCTGGCTGCGGGTCAGTGGCTGGTGAATATGCTGTTCGATAAATTCGTGCAGCGAGCCGTTGTGGAACTGTTGCAGGGCCGGCCACCAGTCCAGATCGGGCAGATAATGGTCGATCACGCTCATCGGCACGCCATTGACCCGGCGCAGGGTGCGCAGGTGGATCACCGTTTCGCCTTCTTCCCGCGACAGTGCGCTGGCGATATGCCCATTGCACGGGCGTAATACAGCGAGTAAGCGCTCACTGGTGGGGTGGCTGCCCTGCTCGAACAGGTTCTGGCTGAAGCGGGTATTGGCATGCAGCGGGTAGTCATAGGGGCGCATCAGCACCAATATGCCGATGCCGTGCCGGCGTTGCAGCCAGCCGCGATCCACCAGTTGATCCACTGCGCGGCGCAGGGTATGGCGATTGACCTGGTAGCGATCCGCCAACTGTTGCTCGGAAGGCAGATAGTCGCCACAGCGGTATTGGGTGCGTAACTCTTGTTCCAGCTGCGCGGCGATCTGCTGGTAACGGGTGGGGAAGCTGGTCGGATGTCTAGATAAGTCCATCATAATAAAAACCTCGGCGTGCCGGATACCCATTAAACTTTATGATTTATCAGGATTTCTTACAGTACTGGTGCTTACCCTATGACTTTCAAATTGCAGCTAACAACGCTACGGCTTGAAAGGCGACGGGTATGCCCTGTGGCTTTCAAGTTGGCATTATGTTGCCGCCGCCAGATGACAATCGCGTTACGTGCCGGTGGCGAACAGATGAACTATTTTGGACAGGCCGATGATGCACAGGGGCCGGTGGCGCGCTAAGCTAGCGTTATTGATGCATTGACCTGAGCCAACCCTATGCCGCAACCCTTGACCGCTCCTGAAAATACTTCCCGCGCCTGGCCGCTGTGGAAACCGATCCTGTTCCTGCTGGTGGTGGCTATCGGCCTTTACTACGTCAAATGGCAGCCTTATTACGGCAAAGCCTTTTTGGCGGCGGACACTCACTCCATCGGCAAATCGATTCTGGCCAATGCCGACAGCAGCCCGTGGCTGGCGGCCTGGCACTATGCGCTGGTGTATTTCACTGCGGTGTGGAAGGCGGCGGTGCTCGGCGTGTTGCTGGGGTCGCTGGTGCAAGTGCTGATCCCACGCGACTGGCTGCTGCGCACCCTGGGCCACCCGCGTTTCTCCGGCACCCTGCTGGGCGCGGCGATCGCGCTGCCGGGCATGATGTGTACCTGCTGTGCGGCACCGGTAGCCGCCGGGCTGCGGCGCCAGTCGGTCTCCAGCGGCGCGGCGATGGCGTTCTGGTTGAGCAACCCGGTATTGAACCCGGCAACGTTGATTTTTATGGGTTTTGTGCTCGGCTGGCCGTTTGCCGCTATTCGGCTGGTGGCCGGGGTGATTATGGTGCTGGGCGTCGCCTGGCTGGTGCAGCGCGTTACAGCCAGGGATCCGCAGCCGGCCGCGCTGCAACCGCCGGCGGTGCCGCTGGTGAAAACCGAAGATCGGCCGTTTCTCGGTCGTTGGTTGAAGGCGCTGTGGGCGCTGTTTTGGGCGACCATTCCCGTTTACATTGTGGCGGTGCTGGCGCTGGGCGCGGCACGCGTGTGGCTGTTCCCGCACGCCGATGGGGCGATAGACAATAGCCTGCTGTGGATTATCGCCCTGGCGATCGCCGGTTGCCTGTTCGTGATCCCCACCGCAGCGGAAATCCCGATTGTACAGACCATGATGCTGGCGGGCATGGGGACCGGCCCGGCGCTGGCGCTGCTGATGACCCTGCCGGCGGTCAGCCTGCCTTCATTGCTGATGCTAAACAAAGTCTTCTCCGCCAAGGCACTGTGCCTGACCGCATTGCTGGTGGTGTTGTGCGGGATCGCGACGGGTCTGGTGGGAATGGGGTTGATGTGACTTATTGTTGCTGATGAGTGGCCCGATGGTGTCTCAAAGGAGGAGATGCCGCCTTTGAACGTTTAAGAAACGGCATAGCGGTTTATCTCAGCCATTCGGAGGCGGAAAAACGAATGGCTATATTCAAAGCGAAAATCCGGGGGCGTTATCGATGATAACGTTGAGCTGTATTAGCTTAGACCTGAACTGACAGTTTCTACGATAGAACAGAATCTTATCTGGCAGTCGGCTTTGAGCGAACTGCGGACAGAGAGATGAAGGTGTAAGCATGCCCGTTTTAGTTCCACGCACTTTTTGAGATTTCCTGTTTCTCAGCCATCAGCCGATATTCTTCCGGCGTCAGGTTATTCAGGGATTCATGAGGTCGCTCACAATTTACAATGGGTGGTAAATTAGTTAGCTAATCAATGCCTAGATTGCAAAAATTCAGTTACTGAACTATACATGAATTTCTTATTAAGAAGAGCTAAAACCTAATTAAATGAAGAGGGCGAAGATGTATACGCATGAAAATCAAGGTTTTTCATTTTATATAGACGAAGAGTTAATGGATTTTGAACAAAACCTCAATGCCATAAAAAATATCACATCAAGCCCAAGCTCTGTAGAGGTTTACGCATCTTCTTCTAAAGCTCAAAGAGAACGGTTTGAATCAATAGTAAATGATTTAAATAAAAAATCTGCTTCAAAAAGTGCAAAGCAAGAAGCTTTTAAAAATGCAGTTAATTTATTTGAAAAAATTGCCCCCACGCTATTAAAAGATCTAGATGAAGGTAACTTCAACGATACCGTGAGAAGTTTTACAATACTAAGCATTGGGTTTATACCATATGGCGGAATTTTTGTTTCCTCGCTGGTTGGAATGTTCTGGAATGAAAATCATTCAATGATGCAAGAGTTGATGTCGAAGGTCAGCACGCTAGTAGATGAGAAAATAGAAAATAACAACATTTCCATAATAGAGCAAAATAGTAAAACCCTAAAATCTCAACTTAAAATTCTAGAAGATTCAGTAAATAAAAACCTAGATGAAAATCACAATAAAGATGATCAAAACAATGATATCGCAAAGGCGAATGTTACTCATGCAGACATATATAACTCTGATTTCATAAAATTAATTGACTTGTGTAAAATGACTGGTCATGAATTAACCAGGCTTCCAATATTCGTCCATATTGCTACAGCACATTTACTATTCCTTCATTTCATCGAAGTTAATAGAAAAACAAACCCTAAACTTGAAATTGGCGATGAGCATTTTGAAACTTATTTTAGAAAAACAGAAGAAGTAGCCAAATCGTACAAAAGTTACACGGATGAAGTTAACTCAAAAATGTTTAGAAAATTTCATGAAATTACTGGGGGGGGAAGAATTTCCAAAACGGAACAGGCAGAAACACTTTTCTTACTTAATAAACTGGAGGCGCAAACATCTGGTAATGTGTCTTTCATCTTGGCATGTAACTTCAACGCTGATGAAAGTATAAAGCGTGGTTGGTATAATAATAATGGTAGGTGGTATTATTATAGCCCAATTGATATAACAAATCACTTAAGCTCAAGAACATTTAAGGCCGGTGAAATGGTCACTAGTTGGTTAGCTGACAAAGGCAATATATATTATTTATGTGAAAAAGATGGGTTAATAAACCACGCTAAAGAAAAACTATTACGCGGTGAAATGCTGACCGGATGGGGTTTTTTATTTAATGAATGGTATTATTTTAAACCCGAAGATGGTGCAAGAGTTTCAGGATGGTATGAAATAAGTGATTCAAAGACAGGTGTTAAGAGTTGGTATTACTTCATCCCAGATGAAGGCGGAGTAATGAAATCTGGTGGTAACTTAACGTTGAAGAATGTGACATATTATTTTGAAAAAAATGGGGTATGTAAAAACCCAAATGGTTAGAAACTAATTTTCACTCTATCTAGATTCAGGCCGAATTACAGAGCGAGCAAAAGCCTATTATTATTTCTATAATAGGTTTTTACTATGTTAACATTCACACAATTCGATATATATTTAACACTGTCTCCTCAGATGTAACTTTCAATATACTGAACGCTCATCCATTTATGAGACTGTTCAAAAACATGATGAATCGTAACATCCTCAAATTGACCTGCTCCCCGTTTTTTAACTCACCGTTGCGTTAGCAACGCCCGCTCCTGGCACAAACCCGCCCATCAGATTGGCTCCATGCCGTAGCTGTGCCAGGTCGAGTTTGGGCTGTTAGCTCAGCGCAACCTATGTACTACTTGGTTAGCGCTGCCGCGCCAGATCAGCGCCGGGTCTTTCAGATCCTGCACAAACTTGCCGTCAATCAAGACGTTAATCCTGTCCACCACCTGCATCTGCTGCGCATCCAGTTCCGCCAGCCGGTAGCCGGTCCACAGCCAGATATCCTTGCCTGGGCATTCTGCGCGCACCCGTTTCACCAGCCGCAAGATGCTCGGCACGTTGGCCGGGTGCAGCGGATCGCCACCGGACAGCGACAGCCCCTGGCGCGGAATGCGCGCGTCGTTGAGATCGGCAATCAGCCGGTCTTCCATTTCCTGAGTAAAAGGCCGGCCAGAGTTCAGCCGCCAGGTACTTTTGTTGTAACAGCCGACGCATTGGTGCACGCAGCCGGCGACAAACAGCGTGCAGCGGGTGCCGGGGCCGTTGACCACGTCGATCGGGTAGTACTGGTGATAATTCATGTGAGGCCTGCCCATCAGGCTATTTTACTGGCCATTTTGCCTCCGGGCAGTGCTGCAAATCCTCACGTACTGCGTGTACGCTCCGGTTTGTGCGCGCTGGCCGAAGACAAACTGGCTGCGAATCACGCCTGATGAACAGGCTTCTGCATAGGCTGCACGGCGCTTTTCAGCCGAGCTGCCCATTGCCGAGGTGTTTCACCCGGCGCTTCACCTCTTCCTGCTTGCCGGCGTTGAACGGCCTGGCGTCCGGGCTGCCGAGGTAGCCGCACACCCGGCGGGTGACCGACACCTTGGACGGCTCGTGATTGCCGCATTTCGGGCAGGTAAAGCCCTTGCTGGTGCAGGCGAATTCACCGGTAAAGCCGCACTCGTAGCACTCGTCGATCGGCGTGTTGGTGCCGTAATAAGGTACGCGGCTGTAGCTGTAATCCCACACGTCTTCCAGCGCTTTTAAATTGTGTTGCAGGTTGGGGTATTCGCCGTAACAGATGAAACCGCCGTTGGCCAACGGCGGATAAGGCGCCTCAAAGTCCAGTTTGTCGTACGGATTGACCTTTTTCTCCACGTCGAGATGGAAGCTGTTGGTGTAATAACCCTTGTCGGTAACGCCCGGCACCACGCCGAAATCGGCGGTGTCCAGCCGGCAGAAACGGTCGCACAGGTTCTCGCTTGGTGTGCTGTACAGGCTAAAACCGTAGCCGGTCTCTTCTTTCCAGCTGTCGGTGGCAGTGCGCAGGCGTTCAACGATGGCGACCGCTTTGGCGCGCAGCGCTGCGTTGTCGTAAACGTGTTGTTCGCCGCCGAACAGCGCGTTGATGGTTTCATGCAGGCCGATATAGCCCAGCGAGATCGACGCGCGGCCATTTTTGAAGATGTCGGCGATATTGTCGTCCGCCTTCAGCCGTACGCCGCAGGCACCTTCCATATACAGGATCGGGGCTACCCGCGCCTTGATGCCTTCCAGCCGGGCGATACGCGTCATCAGCGCCTTTTTCGCCAGCAGCAGCCGCTGGTCCAGCAGACGCCAGAAACGCGCCTCGTCGCCGGCCGCTTCCAGCGCAATACGCGGCAGGTTGAGGCTGATCACGCCGATATTATTGCGGCCGTCGTGCACCAGTTCGCCATCTTCCTCGTAGGTGCCGAGGAAGCTGCGGCAGCCCATCGGCGTTTTAAAGGAACCTGTGACTTTAACCACCTGATCGTAATTGAGAATGTCCGGGTACATGCGCTTGCTGGCGCATTCCAGCGCCAGTTGCTTGATGTCGTAGTTCGGGTCGCCGTACTGGTGGTTCAGGCCGTCGCGGATGGCGAACACCAGTTTGGGGAATACCGCAGTCTTGCGGTTCTTGCCCAGCCCGGCGATACGGTTTTTCAGGATTGACCGCTGAATCAGCCGCGATTCCCAGCAGGTGCCCAGGCCGAAGCCGAAGGTGACGAACGGCGTTTGGCCGTTGGCGGTGTGCAGGGTGTTGACCTCGTATTCCAGCGACTGGAAGGCGTCGTAACACTCTTTCTCGGTGCGCGCCATCGCATAACCCTGCGCGTCCGGGATCTGCCACTGTTCGGCCACCTGGCGGTGTTTCTCGAAGCTTTCGCTGACGAAGGGCGCGAGGATCTCGTCGATGCGGTTAATGGTGGTGCCGCCATAAATGTGGCTGGCCACCTGCGCGATAATTTGGGCGGTCACGGCGGTGGCGGTGGAGATCGACTTCGGCGGTTCGATCTCGGCATTGCCCATCTTGAAGCCGTTGGTCAGCATGCCTTTCAGATCGATCAGCATGCAGTTGAACATCGGGAAGAACGGCGAATAGTCGAGATCGTGGTAGTGGATCTCGCCCCGCTCATGCGCCAGCACCACGTCACGCGGCAGAATGTGCTGCTTGGCGTAGTGTTTGGCGACGATCCCGGCCAGCAGATCGCGCTGGGTGGGGATCACCTTGCTGTCTTTATTGGCGTTCTCGTTCAGCAACGCCATATTGCTTTGTTCGACCAGACCGCGGATCTCCTGGTTCAGCCGCCCGCGCAGCTCGCGGGCTACGTCGCGATCGTGACGGTATTCGATATAGGCGCGCGCCAGCTGCTTGTATTCGCCGGCCATCAGCTGATTTTCCACCGCCTGCTGAATGTCATGGATATCCACGCGCGGCTGTTGCGCCATCCGTTGAGCGACCACGCGGGCCACGGTTGCGCAGTAATCGGCATCGACAATCCCGACGGCCAGCGCGGCCCGTTCGATGGCCTGCCCAATACGTGCCTCGTCAAAAGAGACCTGACAACCGTCCCGTTTAATCACTACTGGTTTCACGTTGCGACTCCTTGTTCCCTGAAGGATAGGTTATCCACAGGGCAATGCCGCAGCGCAGAAGGGCTACGGCGATGTGTGGATGACTTTGTGGATAACTACCATATATAGGTGATTTATTTTCTTTGAGCACTATATATAGTTATTGTCGGGATTCTTTTGATGTAGAACAAGGAAAGCGGAAGAGCGTGCGCAACCTGTACAGACGTCAATCTGCTCACGAGCGATCGCGAAAATGTGTCAGCAGAAAGTCGACCCAGGCGCGCACCCGTGGCGGCAGATCCGCAGAGGCGTAGTACAGCCATAACTGCGTCGGTTGCGGCCAGCACTCCGGCAGCACCGGTTGCAGAGTACCCTGCGCAAAATGGGGCTCCGTGTACCAGCGCGCCAGGCAGACGATACCCAGCCCGGCCAGCGCGGCGTCCAGCAGCATCTCCGGCCGGCTGGCGACCAGGCGGCCGTGCAACTCCAGGGTTTTGGTTTCGCCGTGCTGGCGCAGCGGCCATTTTACGCTGCGGCCATTGGCCGGATTGCGGTGCAGCAGGCAGTTATGCCGCAACAGATCGTCCGGATCCTGCGGCGTGCCGCATTGCGCCAGATAACCGGGGGACGCCGCCAACACCATCTGCATTTGATACAGCGGCCGCGCCACCAGCCGGCTGTCGGGATCGACCCGGCTGCCGATGCCCACGTCGAAGCCTTCGCCCACCAGATTGACGACCCGCGCATCCAGCGAAAGATCGAGGTCAATCTGCGGATAACGCTCAAGGAACTGCGGGATCAACGGCATCAACATCTGGCGGCCGAAGCCGGGGATCATGCTGACGCGCACGGTGCCGGAGGGATCTTGCTGCGCGCCGCCGGCGTTTTCTAGCGTGGCGGATAGCGCCTGCCACAGCGGTGCCACCTGCGCCAGCAGCGCTTTGCCTTCGTCGGTCAGCACCACGTTGTGGGTGTTGCGCTGGAACAGACGCAGCGCCAGCTTCTCTTCCAGCACGCGGATATTTTTGCTGACTGCCGCCGGGGTAACGCCTAACTGGCGGGCGGCGGCGGAAAAGTTTTGCGCCTGGGCGGCGCTGAGAAAAGCCGGCAGCAGGCGATGTACGTCAAAGGGCAGCGACATAATGGTTGATACTTTTGGTTGAAATTGAAGTGACAGAGAACAGCCTACACCCCGGGCGAAGGAAATGGAAAAATGCGATATCAATTTTCAACCGAGGATCTCTTATGTCACGTATTTTAGCGTTAACCGCTCACCGCTTTCCCGATGATTCACGCGTCAACAAGGCGCTGATTGAAGCGCTGAACACGCTGCCCAACGTTACCGTGCATGAACTGATGCGTACCTATCCGGATTACCGCATCGACGTGGCCCGTGAGCAGGAGCTGCTGCAAAGCCATGACGCGGTGGTGATGCTGTTCCCGTTTTACTGGTACAGCTCGCCGGCGATCCTCAGCGAATGGCAGGATGCGGTATTAACCTACGGTTTCGCCTACGGCAGCGAAGGTACCAAACTGCACGGCAAACCGCTGCAACTGGTGGTGACGACCGGCGGTAATCAGCAGGCCTACTCGCCGGAAGGCTACAACCGTTATCCGGTGGCGGATCTGCTGCGGCCGTTCAATGCCATGGCCAACCTGACCGGCATGGATTATCTGCCGCCGCATCTGGTGCAGGGGGTGTTTGATATGAGCGATGAACGCCTGGCGCAAGAGGCAGCCGGGGTGGTGAAGCTGCTGCAAAAATTGTAGGGCGCAGCGGGTTGCCGCACTGCGCCCACATTGTGGCTGCTAAATAGCTGCGCCGAATAGTGTTACAGGTAGGGTCATGCAGAGCGCCGACACGCCGTGAACCCGTCCCTGGGGGCTCGTATCGCGCATCCCTGCGCTCAACGGTCGGCTAACCTGCAATGGCTCCCACCTGCCTCAAACTTAGGGTGCAGCGGTATTAAACGCAGTTATTCAGTCCTCCAGCAGCCACCACACCGCTTCGAACGGCCGCAGGGTCGTCGCCTGCGGTTGGTCCGCCGCATCGGCGTAGTTGCTCATCAGCGGGCGCCAGTGAGCGGAGGGTTCCACGCCTTCTGCCTGCCAGGCCAGCGGTTCGCGGCACAGGTTGGCGACCACCAGCAGACGCTGTCCGTTCCAGCTGCGCTGGTAGCACCATAGCGCCGGGTGCACAGGCGCCAGATCCTGATAGTCGCCGTGGGTCAGCAGCGGATACTGCTTGCGCAGGGTAATCAACTGGCGGTAGGCGTAAAACACCGAATCCAGATCGGCCAGCGCCGCCTCGGCGTTGATCTGCGGGTAGTTTTCCGCGCAACCGATCCACGGCGTACCTTGGGTGAAACCGGCGTTCGGCGCGGCGCTCCACTGCATCGGCGTGCGGCCGTTATCGCGCGATTTGCCGGCCAGGATCGCCAGCAGCTCGGCGTCACTCTTGCCCTGGGCGCTCAGTTCGGCATACATGTTCAGGCTTTCTACATCGCGATACTGCCCGATAGCGCTAAAGCCCGGGTTGGTCATGCCAATCTCTTCGCCCTGATAAATATACGGCGTGCCCTGCATGCCGTGCAGCACCATGGCCAGCATCTTGGCGGCCGGCACCCGCAGTTCGCCCTCATCGCCGAAGCGCGAGACGATACGCGGCTGATCGTGGTTACACCAGAACAACGCGTTCCAGGCGCGGTTATGCATGCCCTGCTGCCAGTGGCGGAAAATCTGCTTCAGTTCGACGTAGTCCGGCGCCGCCAGCGTCCATTTTTCCCCACCGGCGTAGTCCACTTTCAGGTGGTGGAAGTTGAAAGTCATCGACAGCTCTTCGCCGCTGCGCGCCGCATACCGTTGGCAATGCTCCAGCGTGGTGGAGGACATTTCGCCGACGGTCATCAGGCCGCGCGGTTGGAACACGTCGCGGCTCATCTCTTGCAGGAATTCGTGAATGCGCGGGCCGTCGGTGTAGAAACGGCGGCCGTCGCCCTCAGGATCGGACGGGAAATCCTGCTGCTTGGAGACCAGGTTGATCACGTCGAGACGCAGGCCGTCGACGCCCTTGTCCGCCCAGAACTGACACACTTTTTTCAGCTCTTCGCGTACCGGCGGGTGTTCCCAGTTGAGGTCCGCCTGTTCGGTGGCGAACAGGTGCAGGTAATACTGGCCGCTGTCGGCGTGCCACTGCCAGGCGTTGCCGCCGAACTTGGAACGCCAGTTGTTCGGCAACGCATCGCCTTCGCCGTCGCGCCAGACATAGAACTGGCGGAACGGGCTGCCGGGGTCTTGCGAGGCCTGGAACCACGGGTGTTCGGTCGAGGTATGGTTGAACACCATATCCATCACGATGCGGATGCTGCGCTGGTGGGCGGCGGCAATGAGACGATCGAAATCCTCCATGGTGCCGTAAGCCGGGTCGATGGCGCAGTAATCCGCCACGTCATAACCGTTGTCCACCTGTGGGGAGACATACACCGGCGTCAGCCAGATGGCGTCGACGCCCAGTTCCTGCAGATAGTCCAGCCGCTGGGTCACACCGGCCAGATCGCCGTAGCCGTTACCGGTGCTGTCCTGAAAACTCTTCGGATAGATTTGGTAGATGACACCGTTCTGCCACCAGGGGATTGGATTGCTCATAGTTATACCTTTGAATCGTGACAACGGGCCCGATACCCTTCATCTTTCAAACTGCAGCGTTGTTGGCTGCTGGCGCTGCACCCCAGTCACTTACCTGAGTAAGCTCCTGGGAGTACAGCACCCTTGCCGCCTGGCTGCAGCCTGAAAGCTATTGGGTATTTGCGACCCCTACATTTCAATCAGACCGGCAGTTCGCCGCGGGCGGCCTTGCGTTTGTAGACCATGATGGTCAGCAGCATTGGGATCACCACGGCCACCACAATCGCCGCCGAGTAAACCAGCCAGAATTGCGGTTTGATGGACAAAATACCCGGCAAGCCGCCGACGCCGATGCCATTGGCCATCACGCCGTCCAGGCCGCAAATCAGGCCGGCGAAGGCGGAGCCGATCATCGCGCACAGCATCGGGAAGCGGTATTTCAGGTTGATCCCGTACATCGCCGGTTCGGTAACGCCCAGGTAAGCGGAAATCGCCGCCGGCACCGAGATTTCACGCTCGTTGGCCTTGCGGCTGATGATGATAATGCCCAATACCGCGGAAGCCTGCGCAATGTTGGACAGCGCAATCAGCGGCCATACCGGGGTGCCGCCCATGCTCTGGATCATCTGCATGTCGATAGCCAACGTGGTCTGATGCACGCCGGTAATCACCAGCGGCGCATACAGGAAGCCGAACAGCGCGGCACCAATCGGGGCGAAGCTGCCGGTCATGACGGCTTTCACCGCCCAGGCTACGCCGTCGCCGATCATGCGGCCAAACGGCCCGATCAGCGCGTGCGCCAGGAATACCGCCAGCAGCAGTGAAACGACGGGCACCACCACCAGATACAGATAATCGGGCACGATCTTTTTCAAGCGGGTTTCAATCCAGCCCAGCGCCATACCGGCCAGCATGGAAGGGATCACCTGCGCCTGATAGCCGACTTTTTGAATGGCGAACCAGCCGAAGTTCCACACTTCCGGTACTTGTTGCCCGAGTTGGTAAGAGTTCATCAACTGTGGGGAGACCAGCGTGACGCCCAGCACGATGCCGAGTACCGGCGTGCCGCCCATTTTTTTCACCGTCGACCAGCAGATGGCCACCGGCAGGAACATGAAGATCGCTTCACCGAGCAGCCACAGGAAGTCGTAGAGGGTTTTCCACGCCGGGTGCATTTGCGCCAGCGTCTGGCCGCCGGACATCGGGATGTCGCCGATCACGTTGCGGAAGCCGAGGATCAGACCGCCGCTGATCAGCGCCGGCAGCAGCGGGAAGAAGATTTCGGCGAAGTGGGCGATGGCGCGCTCGCTCCAGGTCATGTTCTGCCGCGCGGCGACCTTGGCCTGCTCCTTATCGGCCTCGTTGAGGCCGGTGGTGGCGATCAACGCCTGATAGTAATCGCCGACCTCCGGGCCAATCACCACCTGGAACTGCCCGGCGTTGGTGAAGCAGCCTTTGACCATCGGCAAGGTTTCTATTTCTTTCGGGTTGGCTTTGGCGGGGTCGTTAAGGACGAAACGTAACCGGGTAATGCAATGGCTGACGGTGGCGATGTTATCGCGTCCGCCCACCAGTACAATCAGGCGGTCGATATCCTGTTGCTTAACTTTGCTCATTATAAAGTACCTTTTTTGGGTAAGGCGCAGAGGTGTTGGCTGAGTAATGATCAAAGCTTAGTCATTCCCCTTTTTTTATGGAATGGGAACGTTCCCGGTTTGGGGCGACGATCACAAAACGATAAAAAATGACCGCATTATGCATCCTGGCAGGGGGACAACAATCTCGGAGTGAGGGGGGGCGCGCAAAGCCGCAAAAACATCCTGCAGACTCCGGCCGGTTGTATTATCCTGAACCGGAATAACAAAGAGTTACCTCACCCTTATCGGGCAAGAGGTCGGTTGAAGACATCGATACTCACTACTTTTGCAACGTGATGCCGGTAGCGGCATCGCAATAGACTTTTCAAGGAAGAATAATGACGCTGTTAGCCCCCCGTACTCTTATCCTGTGTTCCGCGCTGTTCCTGAGCGCTTGCGCCAGTCAGCAAACCAGCCCTGAACGTCACGCCCGGCATGCCATTCATCAACTGGCTCAGGCGCACTTTGATCCCAATACCCGTACGCAGATTTCGGACTCGATAAAATCGTCCATCCCGTTTTTTGACCAGTTCTATCAGATAGGGAAAACCGATCGGGCTAATGGCATGACGCGCCAGCAGGCACAGCAAAGGGAGGCCGAGTTCCGCAGCCCTGAATTCCTCAGTGAAACCGGGCAAAAAGGCATATTCATCAATCGCGAATACTCGGCGGATAACCCGCAGAAACAACGGCAAATCCTGCTGGACTCTGCCGTTGCCACCTACTGGGATGGTTACGAAGGGCGTCCTTGAAGGACATAGATAAATGGATAGCATAGTAAGAGGCTATTAACGAAAACGCCCAACAAACGAGAATTTGTTGGGTGTTGTTTTAAATTAAATTTACAGGAGGAGTCTGGAGGTTATTCGATACCGTATTTTTTCTCGGTCACGAATTTTGGAGCTTTCCAGTTAGGGCCTTTTACGACCTTTCCATTCTGGTCCTGTAGCACCCCTCTTTTTAATAAGTCATCATACCGAGCTGAAAGCTCACCGCTGGTTATAACCTCAATTTTGTTATATGTGAATAATCTGTCTAATTTTCTATAGTCAGATGTTGGCCCTAAGAAGGTCAATACATCCTCTACACTTTCATTTTTAACAATCTCTTTCAAAGACATTATTTTTCCCCTCCCAGAGCATCCTTTAATTCCTGTTCATATGCAGCCTGTAAGGCTTCATCAGTATAAAGAGCCTGTTCTTTTTCGTTTATTTTGTAATCCTCTAGAGTTGCAGTATGCGTATTGTTCCATACTGCTTTTTGTTCCTTAACACTTTGCGGTACCTCGCCATCCTTTATGCCCAAATTCCGATAACGCTCCAGTTCTCTCACTTCATGCGTATAAAAACGCTTGTCGGTATCGGTTGCAGCAAGCTCACCTTTCAGGATTTTCTCCAGACGGTCGACCATTACTTTATTCTCCGGCGATGATTCAAATCGCCCAGCATGCAGTTTTACCTTGTCTACACCTGCACGGTCAATTTTAGCGGTTTTCCAGTCCAGATTCTGGATAGGCCCGCCGGCTTTCTCCGTATGGAAGTCGCGCCCGCTGTACTTGCCTTTGGCATTGCTTTCCCCATAAGGCTTGCTGACCATCACATAGATAGCTTCAACACCGATTTCCGTTGCATCCGGCTGCCACAAGATAAAATCTTGCAGCTCCTGGACGACATCCGCAGGGAAGGTCGTGACCACGATACTATCAGCCTGCCTGACATCGGTGCCGGTATGTACCGGCGTCCTGGGTACCGGTGAACCGTTGCCGGTATGCGAAGGCGCAGCAGGGCCCGTCGGCACCGGGTTTATCAGTATAGTCCGGGCGGGGACCCCTCCCATTGCGGGCAGCGTGATTTTATCAAGCCCCGTTTTCTCATCACGAACCGGTCTGAACACCGGCACGCTGGCAGATACGCCGCCGACGCCCGTTCTGACAAAGTTTACACTTTGTTTGCCATCGTCGTCAGTGGTGATAAACCCACGTACCGGCAAATCGACCGAAGTCATTCCAGGCTGGATTGTCGTTGTTCCGGCTGCTGCCAGGCTCGCTTGGAAGGCAAACATATTGATATCGCGACCGGGAACCTGGTCACTGCCCGTTCCGGCTGCTGTCGGAATGAAGCCGATTGCAAATGCACCGAGTACCGACCCTGCGGCGACAGCGGTACCGGCACGTATGCTGCCGACTTCCGCAGCCGCTCGCCACAGTGCCCCCGATACCCAGCCGGCCAGTTCACTGGATGTCGTCATAACACCCTGTGCAACCGTCGACGCCTGTAGCATTGCGGGGGCGCGGTTGAGTGCCATTGTTCCTGCGGCAGCCAGCGCCGCAGTGGCCGCTTTCGCTTTTTCAGGCGTGTAAGCCGGGGTGTCCAGAACTCCGGCTTTGGCGAACAGCGCTTTCCTCGCTTCTTCGGCCTTGCGGGCTTCCTCGGCTCTGCGAGTCTCTTCGGCTTTACGGGCCTCTTCGGCTTTGCGAGCTTCGTCCGCAATTTCGCGCAGTATTTTCTTATATTGCTGGTAAGCGCTTGTTAGAGAGGGTACCTCTACGTTGCTTTTCCTATATCCCGTCTTGTCGTCACCCTTGCCGCCACCGTTGATTTCATATTGTTCCGTGATTTCTGTCATCACTTTATTATTATCAAGCCAAAAACCCGGTGGTATTTTTCCATTAAGCACCTCGGAGTACGTCGCTAATGATCCCTTACCTTCTGCCGACGAATTATTGCCATTATAGTTACCGGTAGGCCCTCGTTGGTAATCACCGAGTCGGTAGCCAGTTTCAACAATTCCATAAAAAGCCGTATCCTCGCGCGTGGTAGCCGTATCTTCACCGGTGGTAAATTCAAATACTGAGTCTCTTTTTATTTCTGGCCTAACTGACTGAAAAGCCCTCTCGACAGACAGAGAATGGACGCGTCGCATGCCTGAAACCTGTATATTCAACAAACCACTGGCATCTATGCTTGTTAATTTGACTTCCGCTGATGGACTAATGAGAAGAGCTCGCTTTTTCAAATCTGCCAGCATGTCTTTAATCGCCGGATCATTCAATATGGCGGTCCTCTGTCGTTCATAGGCGGCATCGTGGGAGTTGTTATTACCGTTGTCGCGATCGCCTGCATTTCCGTTAGCACCTCCTCCGGGCGTGGAGTTATCCGGCCGTTCATTAAGATTAGCACCTGTTCCCCCCATGCTTTCGCCTGCAGTGGAGCCGTGACCATTCAGTTCTTGTGGCATATTATTTACTCCTGCATATCCTTATTACGAGGAATGGGGTTATCAGCTCTGTGTACCGGAAACAGCTTTTTCCAGCACCGCCAACCGAGACTCCAGCGCAAGCCGGGCTTCACGTTCTTCTTTTAACGCCTCGACCAGAAGGGCGACCACGCCATTGATATTAATTCCACGGGCATCTTTCAGAACGCTGCCGTCATTCAGTTTTAATTCAGTCTTGGTCACTGTCTGAGGTAATACGTTCTCCACTTCCTGGGCTATTACGCCGGCCTCCGGCACGCCTTGTTTCAGGTAGGTATAGCCACTGATTTTCCCCAGTTTCTCCAGTGCGCCCTCAATTTTCACGATCTCCGTTTTCATGCGGGCATCGGAGCTGCTGTGCCAGGCACCATTGGCGTAGGCGTGGCCATCATTGCGGAATTCGTACCAACCCTGTGCGCCACCATTAGCAACATGCAACCCCACAAAATGATGTTGACCGATGCGTTCGTAATGATAGAAGTCTGCACACAGCGCATCCTTCCCTTGGATGCGTATCCCGTTGGTGTTCCGGTCTGCGTTGTTATTAACGTTCTGGTTTCCGCTCGCTACAATCCAACCATCGACGTTGCGTTTGGTCAGTTGCCCAACTGAAAGTTCGGCATTGGCCCTGATCTGAATTTCATTCCAGCGCCCTTGCCAATCCCGGTAGGAGAGCAGGCCGTAATCTTCTTTACCGGGGAGGACCCGTGTCCCCATCATCATCGTGGTGGTGACGTTGCCGCTGGTAAAATCGGTATGTACAGGCGGCGCGCCGTACGTCTGCCCGCTGATAAGAGAAGCGGGGCCAGTGGTGACCGCGCCAATGCCTGCGTTATGCGACACCAGCGCACCGCCCGAGACATCCACGCCGTTACGCAGCGCCACGCGGCCGGTAGAGAGGTTGAAGGAGAAGGGGCGCAGCGTGTTCCACTGCCCGTTCTGCGCCTGGCCGTCAGGGGTAACCAGGGCGGAGAAGTTAAGCCCGTCACTGCGCAGGAGCACGCCGGTATTGCCCTTTGCCAGGCGAAAACCGATTTCGGATCGGGAGACAATTTCACCGTCGCTGACAACGCGTTTACGCAATGTGGACAGTGATTTCAGTTCAGTGATGTCTTCATTAATGCCGTTAAGCACTTGAGCATTTTTCTTTTCTTCAGCCATGATGAATCTTCCTTTTTGACACTCTGTTATTTGATGGCTAACAGCATCCGGTATCCTTCCGCCCATTCTGGCTAATGGCTATCGGTGTTCACGTTCCGTGTGCTGCCAAACCGCTGGAACACACAATAAGTACTGTATGTTTAACCAGTATCTTGTTGCTGTGGGCGACAGAGGTCAATCAGGAAAGGCTATTCGTTGTTGTGTGGTGGCTGATACAAAATGGCGATGAATTGATGCCCACCGAATGTGGGCAAGAACCGAGGATGCGGATAGGGGAATTATGCGGGCAAACCCCGCCGTCAGGCGAGTTTGCTGGGCACGATGATTTGGCGGATGCCCTGTTCGCCGCTGAGCTGGCCCAGCAGCTGTTGGGCGGCCTGCAACCCGGCGCTGCCGTAGCCCAGTTCTACCGAAAACGTCTCGGGGAACAGGAAGTTAAGCAGCGGCGTATTGCCGATGCCGCAGACCTGTAGCGGGGCGATGTGCTGCTGTTGCAGGTATTTGATGGCACCGAGGGCGATGGTGTCGGAGGCGCACACCAGCGCGGTGGTCTGCGGGCCAATCACTTCGGCGGCCAGTTGAAAACCGCTCTGATAGCTCAGTTCGCCCAGAGCGACGCTCGGGGTGATCCGCTGCTGGCGGCAGGCGTCGAGATAGGCCTGATGGCGGCGCAGGCCGGTGGTGGCATCGGCAAGTTGCACCCCCAGATAGCTGATATGCCGGTGGCCCTGCTGTTGCAGGCGTTCCATCAGCAGCCGAACTGCGCCATCGTCGTCGTAGCAAACCGAGGAAAATCCTTCGTATTCGCGCGCCAGCACCACCATCTTTTCCTGCCAGGGGCTGAGCATGGCCGCCGTCAGGCCGGTGAAACCGAACAGGATCACCCCGTCGACGTTGCGTTGTTGCAGCACGTGCAGATGCTCTTCCACCAGGCGAGTTTCAAACTGGCTTTCCATCACGATCGGGTCGTAACCCTGCTGATACAGCAGCGGCAGCATGGTGCGCACCGCCTGGTTTTCCGACGGCGAATCGAGGCGGGAAACGATAATCCCCACCACTTTGTCGCTCTGCCCGCGCATGGCGCGCGCCGACTTGGACGGCGTAAACCCCTGCTGGCGGATCACCGCTTCTACCCGTTCACGGGTTTGCGGGCTCACGCTGCCTTCGTTGTTCAATACGCGCGATACGGTGGATTTCCCCACGCCGCTCAGGCGGGCGATGTCCTTGATGGTCAGCCGGTTTTGCATGGTTTACTTATCGTTTAGGTTAAAAGGCGTAATCTGGCGGCCTACGATGAATGCCCGTCAGCATAGCCTATTTTCCGGTGCGGATCTTGGCGCAATGCGGGGATCTTCGTACTGCGCTGAACGGCCGCTCTTGTCGTTCGATCTTTTTATTTACCGGAGGTTATTACCCGTATGGATCCCGATCCGACCCCAATAGACACCCATTCGGCTCACCGGTAAAACCTCTCCGCTTTGCGCTGCTGTTTTACCGGTGAAATAAACGGTAACCGGTCGCGCGCGCTCTGTCGTTCGCTCCTGCTGCTTTTAAAAATACAAGAATCTGCCCCGGCAGAGGCTTTTTGGCGTGTCCGAAAGCTTTGCCCGGCGCGATTGCGCGTTTACCCGCAGCCGTGAGGCTACGGGTGACGAGGTGCGAATAATGAAACTTAAAAACATCCCCCGTCAGCTGCTGGGCCTGCTCAGCCGCAATTTGCCGCGCCGGCTGATTCGGCGCGATCCCCTGTTGGAAGGCGTCAGCGGCGTAGCGCATGAATTGCCCGCCGGCCTGGCCCGGCAGCGGCTGGAATGCGCCGCCGCCGATGCGACCCGGCTTTACGAGCGTTTCCATAGCCACCCGGAAGGCATTACCGCCCATGAGGCGGAACAACTGCGCCAGCGCTTTGGCGCCAACGTGATTGAGAACCAGCAGGCGGAATCCTGGTGGCGCCATTTGTGGCACTGCTACCGCAACCCGTTCAACCTGCTGTTGACGGTGCTGGGGCTAATCTCCTATGCCACCGAAGACCTGACGGGCGCGCTGGTGATCGGCCTGATGGTGCTGATCTCCACGCTGCTGCATTTCATTCAGGAAGCGCGCTCCAACAAGGCGGCGGACGCGCTGAAAGCGATGGTCAGCAATACCGCCACGGTCATTCGCAGCGACGCGTTGACCGGTAAAAGCGAACACCTTGAATTGCCGATTGCCCAGTTGGTGCCGGGCGATGTCATCAAGCTGGCGGCGGGGGACATGATCCCGGCGGATCTGCGCGTGCTGTCGGCCAAGGATCTGTTTATCAGCCAGGCGGCGCTGACCGGCGAATCTCTGCCGGTGGAAAAGATCGCCGAACCGCACGGGGTGGAGGAGGATCCGCTGGCGTGCCGGAACCTGTGCTTTATGGGCACCAACGTGGTAAGCGGCACCGCGCTGGCGATGGTGATCGGCACCGGCGGCGATACCTACTTCGGCCAGTTGGCGCAGCGCGTCACCAGCCAGGATGAACAACCGAACGCCTTCCAGAGCGGCATCAGCAAGGTCAGCTGGCTGCTGATCCGCTTTATGCTGGTGATGACGCCGATAGTGCTGTTGATCAACGGCTACACCAAGGGCGACTGGTGGGAAGCGGCGCTGTTTGCGTTGTCGGTGGCGGTGGGGCTGACGCCGGAAATGCTGCCGATGATCGTGACCACCACCCTGGCCAGAGGGGCGGTGAAGCTGTCGCAACAGAAAGTGATCGTCAAACGCCTGGACGCGATCCAGAACTTTGGCGCCATGGACATTCTGTGCACCGACAAAACCGGCACCCTGACCCAGGATAAAATCGTGCTGGAACGTCATACCGACGTGTTCGGTGCCAACAGCGACCGGGTGCTGCGTTACGCCTGGCTGAACAGCTTCTACCAGACCGGGCTGAAAAACCTGCTCGACGTGGCGGTGCTGAGCTGCGCGGAGCAGAACCGGCAGCCGGATGCGCTACAGCATTACCGCAAGGTGGATGAGATCCCGTTTGATTTTGAACGCCGCCGCATGTCGGTGGTGGTCGCCAAAGACGCGCAATATCACGAGCTGATCTGCAAGGGCGCGCTGGAGGAAATGCTGGCGATTTGCAGCCACGTGCGTCAGGAAGATGAAGTTCACCCGCTCAGCGAGGCGCTGCTGGCGCGCATTCGGCGCATTACCGACGATCTTAACCAGCAGGGGCTGCGGGTGGTGGCGGTGGCCAACAAGATCCTGCCGGCGCAGGCGCATGAATACGGCGTGGCCGACGAATCCGATCTGATCCTCGAAGGCTACGTGGCCTTCCTCGATCCGCCAAAAGAGAGCACCGCACCGGCGCTGGCGGCGTTGAAGAAAAGCGGCGTGACGGTGAAGATCCTCACCGGCGATAACGAACTGGTGGCGGCCAAGGTCTGCAAAGACGTCGGGTTGGCGGCAGATCACGTATTGTGCGGCAGTGAAATCGAACGGATGACGGACGAACAGCTGGCGCAGGCGGCGGCACGCACCACGGTGTTCGCCAAACTGACGCCGATGCACAAGGAGCGCATCGTCAAGCTGTTGCGTCAGCAGGGGCACGTGGTCGGTTTTATGGGCGACGGCATCAACGACGCCCCGGCGCTGCGCGCGGCGGATATCGGCATTTCCGTCGATTCGGCAGTGGATATCGCCAAGGAAGCGGCGGACATCATCCTGTTGGAAAAAAGCCTGATGGTGCTGGAGCAGGGGGTGATCGAGGGGCGCCGCACCTTTGCCAACATGCTGAAGTACATCAAGATGACCGCCAGCTCCAACTTCGGCAACGTGTTCAGCGTGCTGATTGCCAGCGCTTTCTTGCCGTTCCTGCCGATGCTGCCGTTGCATCTGCTGATCCAGAACCTGATGTACGACATTTCTCAGATCGCCATTCCGTTCGACAACGTCGACGACGATCAAATTACCCAACCACAGCGCTGGAACTCCAGCGATCTGGGGCGGTTTATGGTGTTCTTTGGGCCGATAAGCTCGATCTTTGACGTGCTGACCTTCTGCCTGATGTGGTGGGTATTCAAGGCCAATACGCCAGAAATGCAGACGCTGTTCCAGTCCGGTTGGTTCGTGGAAGGGCTGCTGTCGCAAACGCTGATTGTGCATATGATCCGCACGCGCAAAATTCCGTTTATCCAGAGTCGCCCTTCATGGCCGCTGTGCATCATGACGCTGGCGGTGATCGCCACCGGCATCGGCCTGACCTTCTCGCCGTTGGCAGGTTTCCTGCAATTGCAGGCGCTGCCGCTCGGTTATTTCCCGTGGCTGGTGCTGATCCTGGCCGGTTATATGGTGCTGACCCAGTGCGTGAAAGGCTGGTTCGTGCGCCGCTACGGCTGGCAGTAATCTCTCAAGCCCTCTCTGCGTTGCGGGAGAGGGCATCTGTGATCCACCCCGGTTTTTCGTCTTTGCGGTTGGACATCTGAACTATGCTCAGTCTTTATTGACAGCTTCGCTGTTTTTATTGATTTTTTTCCTTCGAGGAATTTCTGATGCATAGACTGCTCCGTTATACGCTACTGGCTTCATCGTTATTGCTTTCCCTCGGCGCGTTGGCGCAACCGGCCGGCTCGCTGCCGCTGATGCCCTGGCCACAGCAGGTCGAACTGACGCAGCCGGCGGGCAGATTGGTGCTGGATCACCGCCTGACGCTTAAGGTG
Source organism: Serratia sp. root2 (assembly GCF_031931805.1). Lineage (NCBI taxonomy): Bacteria > Pseudomonadati > Pseudomonadota > Gammaproteobacteria > Enterobacterales > Yersiniaceae > Serratia > Serratia sp. root2. Next base: position 364,464 of record NZ_JAUJXB010000002.1, on the reverse strand, counting down.
CAGGGCGACGATCTGGCAGAGGCGGAGCTGCGCTGGCGGCAACGCATCGAACTGCAGACCGGTTGGACGTTGGCGCCGCAAACCGCAAAAGCCGACGGCTCGGCGATACAGGTGAACATCAAAGACAACGTGGCCGCTCAGCCGCTGCCCGGCAGCGATGAAAGCTATAAGCTGGCGGTGACGCCGCAGGGCGCCACGCTGACCGCCAATACCCGCTTCGGCGCACTGCGCGGCATGGAAACCCTGCTGCAACTGGTGCAGACCGATGGCCAAAATACCTTTCTGCCGCTGGTGACGATTACCGACGTGCCGCGTTTCCCGTGGCGCGGTGTGCTGTTGGATTCTGCGCGCCATTTCTTGCCGCTGCCGGATATTCTGCGCCAGCTCGACGGCATGGCGGCGGCCAAACTCAATGTCTTCCATTGGCACCTCACCGACGACCAAGGCTGGCGCTTCGCCTCTGAGCGCTACCCCAAACTGCAACAGCTGGCCAGCGACGGCCAGTTCTATACCCGCGAACAGATGCAACAGGTGGTGGCTTACGCCACGGCGCGCGGCATCCGGGTGGTACCGGAAATCGATCTGCCGGGCCATGCCTCCAGTATCGCCGTGGCCTACCCGGAATTAATGAGCGCGCCGGGGCCGTATCCGATGGAACGCGAATGGGGCGTGCACAAGCCGACGCTCGATCCGACCCGCGACGAGGTTTATCAGTTCGTTGACGCGATCATCGGCGAATTGGCGGCGATTTTCCCCGATCCCTACCTGCATATCGGCGGTGATGAAGTCGATGCCAGCCAGTGGAAGGCATCGGCATCCATTCAGGCGTTTATGCAAAAAAATCAGCTGGCGGATACCCATGCGCTGCAAGCCTACTTCAACCAAAAGCTGGAAAAAATCCTCGAACAGCACCAGCGGCGCATGGTCGGCTGGGATGAGATTTATCATCCGTCGCTGCCGCGCACCATTGTCATCCAGTCCTGGCAGGGGCCGGATTCGCTTGGCGCCAGTGCGCAGGACGGCTATCAGGGCATTCTGTCCACCGGTTTCTACCTCGATCAACCGCAGAGCACCGCCTATCACTATCGCAACGAAATTTTACCCCAGCCTCTGGGGGTAGATACCGAGGTGCAGCCCGATGAGCAGGCGCAAAGCTGGCAGTTCAGCATGCCGCGCCTGAAGGGCAGCGCAGTAGAAGGCAGTTTTACGTTGATCGAAGGCAAGCAGGGCTGGCGTGGATTTATCGACTTCAACGGTAAATCCCGCCGTGCGTTGCACGATATCGTCTGGCGTTCGCCGCAGCAGGTGACCTTCCGCCTCGACAGCTGGATGGGCGAGACGCGCCCGGTATTCAGGCTGCAACAGGACCAACTGAGCGGCTATACGCTGATCGGCAACGTGCGCTACCCGACCAGCGGCAGCAGGCTGGCGGCGATCCCGGCGGGCACAATGCCGGTGGTGCCGGAGGCGAAGCAACAGGCCAATATTCTCGGCGGCGAGGCGGCGCTGTGGGCGGAAAACGTCCGTGCGCCGATCCTCGATCTCAAGCTGTGGCCGCGCGCCTTTGCGGTCGCGGAGCGGCTGTGGTCGGCGCAGGACGTGACCGATGAAAACAACATGTATCAACGGCTGGCGGCGGTGGATGCCTGGTCAGTGGTGTCTGTGGGCCTGCAGCAGCATGCCGAAACCGCCCGCGAATTCACCCGGTTGGCGAACAGCGTGGAGATCTTGCCGCTGCAAATTCTCGCCGAGGCGGTGGAGCCGGGGCAGTACTACACCCGCCAGCACCTGAAATTCAAGGCCGGCAACTATCATCAGTTCGAACCTTTGAACCGTTTTGCCGACGCGCTGCCACCGGAAAGCAACGCGGTACGCGACATGGGACGACAGGTTGAAGCGCTGCTGAAGGACAAAAACGATCGCGCAGCGGCGCAGGCGATCCGCGAGCGTTTGCAGCGCTGGCAATTGAACACTGCAGCGGTGAAAACGACTGTCGTCGGTAACCGGGTATTGCAGGATTTGGCACCGGTGGCGCAGGACGTCGGTGCGCTGTCCACGCTGGGGTTGATGCTGCTGGAGCGCTATCAGCAGGGTAAGCCGTTGAGTAAAACCGAAGCCGGGCAGATACAACAGCAATTGGATGCCGCGGCGCAGGTGCGTGACGAAGTGGTGATTGCGGCGGTCTACCCGCTGGAGGCGCTGCTGCGCGCCTGCGCGATCGAATAAGGGGGTGATTTAGGGCTCAGCATGCTGAGCCCTAAAACAACTTACAGCTGCAACGGCGGCAGCTGTTTGAAAATGCTGACCAGCCCTTCGCCCCAGCCTTTGCGAATGGCACTGAAGTGCGGGTGATCTTCGGTAATGCGGTACTGCTGTTGGCTGCTGAAGCTGTCGCGCGGGTAGATCATCACGTCGAGCGGCAGGCCCACCGACAGGTTGCTGCGCAGCGTGGAGTCGAGAGAAATCAGCGCGCACTGCATCGCCTGTTCCAGCGGGGTATCGTAATTCAGCACCCGATCGATAATCGGTTTGCCGTATTTGCTTTCGCCAATCTGGAAATAGGGCGTATCCCGGGTGGCTTCGATAAAGTTGCCCTGCGGGTAGATATGGAACAGCCGCATCTCTTCGCCGTCAATCTGGCCGCCGAGCAGCAGGCTGCAACTGAAATCGGTGGTGCTGCCGCTCTGCTGGGCTTCGCTGTCGCGCTGGATCACTTCGCGCACCGTTTCGCCCACCAGCGTGGCGGCTTCATACAGGTTGGGCACGTTGAGCAGGTTGGGGCGATCGGCATCCTTGCTGCGGCGCAGCAGCAGGCTGATGATGCTCTGGGTGGTCGCCAGATTGCCGGCGCTTTGCAGCACCAGCGTGCGCTCACCGTCCTGCTGGAACACGTGCAGCTTGCGGAAGGTGGAGATATGGTCCACCCCGGCATTGGTGCGGGAGTCGGAAGCAAACACCAGCCCGGATGACAAGCGCATGGCCACACAATAGGTCATACCAAAATCCTTCAAACGCGAAATAATACCGTGCTCGATGACGGCACGCCGAAAAAAACCAGCGTGCCGCAAACCGCTGCATTCGGCAAGGGGATGTTATTGCCCCTGCGCCTGGCTGGCCGGCATCATCTGCACCGCGGCCACCGTCTGCATATCCTCGCTGCCGCCACCGAGCCTGATGCCGCGTACCGGGCAGGCATCCAGATAATCGATCCCCACCGCCAGCTTAAGGTGCTGATTCGGCAGGCGGGTGTTGTTGGTGACGTCGAAGCTGTGCCAGCGCTCGTCCACCCAGGCTTCGGCCCAGGCGTGGGTAGCGACGTGGGCGGAATCTTCGCTGTAAAGGTAACCGCTGACGTAGCGCGCCGGAATGTTCAGGCTGCGGCAGCAGGCCAGAAAGACGTGGGTATGATCCTGGCAGACGCCGTTGCCGGAAGCGAACGCCTGGGCGGCGCTGTCGGTCACCTCGGTGGCGCCCGGCGTGTAAGGCATTTTCAGCAACAGATCGCCCATCAGCTTTTCCAACCCGGCAAGCAGCGTTTCCGGTTGGTAATAGCGCAGCGCGAAGGCCTGGATGGCGCTGTCGGGTTGGGTCAGCGGGCTGTGGCGCAGGAACACCAACGGCGAGAGATGCCCCATCGTCGGGTCCTCTACGCCGTCTTCAATCTCCACCACGCCGTGGGCCTGAATGGTGATCGCCTGATGCGGGTGATCCAGCGTCAGCACGTGCAGCACATTGCCGAAGGCATCGGTGGTACACACCGCGTCTTCCGGCAACGTTAACTGCCAGGAGATGATGCGCTGGTGCTGCGAATCCTGCGGCGTCAAACGCAGATATTGGGTGCTGCGCTGCACCTGCTGGGCGTAGGTGTAATGGGTATTGTGCTCAATGTTCAGTTTCATTGCGCCTCCAGATAAGTGTGATGGATGCTTTCCGCGATGCCGTTGATCTGCCCGAGGAATAAGCCCAGCCAGTCGCTCAACCCCACCTTGTTCAGATCCTTCATGCTGCTGAAACGCAGTACGGCGTGCAGCGTGTGCGCCAGCCGACGCGGCTCATTGGCACTGTTGCCGCCAATCTGCTCCAGCTGTTGCACCATGTCGCCGACGCAGGCCAGCAGGGAGCGCGGGATTTCGTTACGCAGGATCATCAGTTCGGCAATGGTCTCCCGGCTGAGCTGTTGCTTGTAGATGCTGTGATAGGCTTCGCGCGCGCTGACCGCCCGCAGCAAGGTGTCCATACGGTAATACTCGCGCACCGGATCGCTGTCGTTATCCAGCAACTCGTTTTTCACTCCGAGCAGGCGCGCAGTGCCGTCTGCCCGCTCCAGCAGGGTGCCGAGGCGGATAAAGCACATCGCGTCGCTGCGCAGCAGGGTGCCGAACATCGCGCCACGAAACAGGTGCGAGCGCTCCTTGACCCAATCGAAGAAGCCGTCGGCGCCCACCGACCCTATGCCCTGGCGGCGGATCAGCTTCATTTCGATCCAGGTGGCGTTAATGCATTCCCAGACCTCGGAAGACAGGCTGCCGCGCACCGCATGGGCGTTGTTCCAGCCCATTTGCAGGCAGCTGTAGATGCTGCTGTGGTTACGGCTGTCGAGCGCAAAAAAGCTCACCAGATTGGCCATCGTCAGATCGGGATAGGCGGCGGCGTACAGTTGCCCGGTGCCGGTCAGGTTGAGCGGCACCTGCAGATCATGATCCTCGCTGTCGCGGATCGGCATCATCGACAGTTTGTTGGTCACGTCGAGCACCCGGGCGATGCTTTCTGCCCGCTCCAGATAGCGGGCCATCCAATAGAGTTCACTGGCAGTTCGGCTCAGCATGCGTCATCCTCCAACACCCAGGTATCCTTGGTTCCCCCGCCCTGTGACGAGTTGACCACCAGTGAGCCTTGCGCCAGCGCCACGCGCGTCAGGCCGCCGGGCACCAGGCGAATTTCCGCGCCGCTCAGGGCGAACGGCCGCAGGTCGATATGACGCGGCGCCAGGCCGTCGTTGACAAAGGTCGGGCAGGTCGACAGCGCCAGCGTGTTCTGCGCAATGTAGTTGTGCGGTTTGGCCAGCAGCAGCGCGCGGAAGTGGGCGATTTCGTCTTTGGTCGCCGCCGGCCCAATCAGCATGCCGTAACCGCCGGCGCCGTGAACCTCTTTCACCACCATCTGCTCCAGGTTCGCCAGCACGTACGACAGCTCATTCTTGTGACGGCACTGCCAGGTGGGCACGTTGTTGAGGATCGGCTCTTCCTGCAGGTAGAAGCGCACCATGTCCGGCACGTAAGGGTAGATCGACTTGTCGTCGGCCACGCCGGTACCTATGGCGTTCGCCAGCACCACGTTGCCGGCGCGATAGACGGAAAGCAGCCCCGGCACGCCGAGCATCGAGTCCGGGCGGAACGCCAGCGGATCGAGGAAGGCATCGTCTACCCGGCGGTAGATCACATCCACCTTGCATGGCCCGGCGGTGGTGCGCATAAACACCGCACCGTCCTTGACGAACAGATCGGCGCTTTCAACCAGCTCCACGCCCATCTGTTGTGCCAGGAAGCTGTGTTCGAAATAGGCGCTGTTGAAACGGCCCGGCGTCAGCACCACCACGGTAGGATCGTTAATCGGCGAGCTTTCGCGCAGGGTTTGCAGCAGGTGCGACGGGTAGCGCTCGACCGGGGCGATGCGCTGTTGGGCGAACAGCTCCGGGTACAGGCGCATCATCATCTTGCGGTTTTCCAGCATGTAGGACACGCCGGACGGGGTGCGAAGATTGTCCTCCAGCACGTAATACTGGCCATCGCCGTTGCGCACCATATCCACGCCGACGATATGCGCGTAAATATTGCGGTGCAGATCGACCCCCTGCATGCAGGGCTGATACTGATCGTTAGCCAGCACCTGTTCCGCCGGAATAATCCCGGCTTTCAGAATGTGTTGTTGATGATAGATATCGTGCAGAAAGGCGTTGAGCGCCTGTACGCGCTGGCGAATGCCGCGATCGAGCATCGCCCATTCGCCGGCGGGGATGATGCGCGGCACACTGTCGAACGGAATCAGCCGTTCGGCGCCGTCATCCTCACCGTAAACATTAAAGGTAATGCCCACCCGGTGAAACAGCAGCGCAGCCTCTTCTCTTTTGCGTTGAATGGCCTTTTGGTCGGCCTGTTGCAGCCAATGCCAGTAAGCTTCGTAGTGGCCCCGGTGTTTCCCCTCAGCCAGAAGCATCTCATCAAAAAACGGTGAAGCGGACAGGTCGATATTTAGCATCGTCACCTCGTTGACATTGCAGGCTGTAACAGGATCGAGCATAAAATGTGCCAAAATGTGAAAGGGGCGAAAACCGGCGTAAAAAGCAGGAAAAAGGCAGGGGAAAGCGCGATTTGGGTGCAGGCGCGGCGGGCGTTGCCTTAAAATGGGGCGAAAATGTGGTGCATTGGGGTAGCGATGATCCTTGATAGCGCACCCTGACGGATCGTTGCTTCAGGCGGGACAAATAAAAACGGCCAGCCGATGGCTGACCGTTGGGCGCGGGGTCGTGGAATCAACGACGAACGGCGATGGCTTCGATCTCGATCTTCACGTCTTTCGGCAGACGGGCCACCTCGACGCAGGAACGGGCCGGGAACGGCGCGTTGTGCTCGGTGAAGAAGCTTTCGTAAGCGGCGTTTACGGTGGCGAAATCGTTCAGATCTTTCACGAAGACCGTGGTTTTCACGATGTCGGCGACTTTCAGGCCGGCGGCTTCAACGATCGCCTTAACGTTTTCCAGCGACTGGCGTGCCTGTGCGGAAACGTCGTCGGCGACTTCGCCGGTTTTCGGATCCACCGGGATCTGGCCGGAAGTGATGATCATGCTGCCCAGATCAACGCCCTGCACGTAAGGACCAATGGCTGCCGGGGCGAGTTCAGTGCTGATGTTACGTGACATTTTTTCTCCTGATATACCCTTCGTCTTTCAAACCGCAGCGTTGTTGGCTGCGTACGCTCACCCCAGTCACTGACTTGAGTCAGCTCCTGGGGACTCTCGTACTTGCCGCCTAGCTGCGGCTCGAAATCCATTGGGTAGCAACGTGGGTAGATTATCTTCAGGGACTCATTATAGGGAGTGACGAGCGGATTAACAGCGTCGTTCCCGGCAAATGGGCATATTTCAATCCGCCTGCAGCACCACCTGATGGTCGAACTCTTTCTCGCAGTAGCGGCATTTCAGATGCACTTCGCCGTCGCGGGATTTCACGCCAAAGCTGGACGCCACCGGCTCGCTGCGGCTGATGCAGTTGCCGTTCGGGCAGGTCAGCACGCCGTCGATGTGGTCCGGCAGGCTGAGGGTCAGCTTGCGCACCACTTCGTAGTTGTCGATGCGGTTCACCGTGGCTTTCGGCGCATACATCGCCAGCTGGTTGGCCTGCTGCTCGGTCAGGAAGGTGTTCTCGATTTTGATCAGGTCTTTGCGGCCCAGCTCGTTGGAGGGCAGGTTCAGGCCGATGGTGATGCGCTGGTCGGTGGCGGTCAATTTGAACAGCGTCAGCAGCTTAAAGCCCACCTGCGCCGGAATATGGTCAATCACCGTACCGCACTTGATCGCTTCAACCTGCAGTTTGTTATCCTGAGTCATGATGGTTCCCCCTTAAAGAGCCAAATCTGCGTTTAATACCAGCGCCAGCAGCGCCTGGCGGGCGAAGATGCCGTTGCCGGCCTGCTGGAAGTAGTAGGCGTACGGCGTGGTATCCACGTCGGTGGTGATCTCGTCGATGCGCGGCAGCGGGTGCAGCACTTTGAGATTGGCGCGCGCGCCGGCCAGATCCGCCGCGCGCAGCACGAACTGCGCCTTCACGTTGGCGTATTCCGAAGGATCCAGACGCTCTTTCTGCACCCGGGTCATGTAGAGAATATCCAGCTCCGGCACCACTTCTTCAATACTGCTGTGCAGGCTGTATTCGATGCCTTTCTCTTCGAGCATTTTCAGGATGTAAGCCGGCATCGCCAGCGCATCCGGGGCGATAAAGTAGAAGCGGTTGCCTTCGAACTTGGCCAGCGCCTGCGCCAGCGAGTGTACGGTGCGGCCGTATTTCAGGTCGCCGACCATGGCGATATTGATGTTGTTCAGGCGGCCCTGGGTTTCCTGGATGGTGAACAGGTCGAGCAGCGTTTGGGTCGGGTGCTGGTTGGCGCCGTCACCGGCGTTGAGCACCGGGATGCCGCCGGAAAACTCCGTCGCCAACCGCGCGGCGCCTTCCTGCGGATGACGCATCACGATGGCATCGACGTAGGTGCCGATGACCGAGATGGTGTCGGCCAGGGTTTCGCCTTTTTTCCCCAGAGACGTATTGCTGCCGTCGGCAAAGCCGACCACCGAGGCGCCGAGGCGGTGCATCGAGGTTTCAAACGACAGGCGGGTACGGGTCGAGGCTTCGAAGAAGCAGCTGGCGATCACCTTGTGCTTGAGCAACTCGGGCTGCGGGGTGGCTTTCAGGCTGGCGGCGGTGCGCAGCACCAGCTCCAGATCCTCGCGGCTGAGATCGTTAATAGAGATGATATGTTTGTGATACAGCGGGTTGGCCATTTTTCACTCTCCTCGACGTATGCCCGTGGCACGGGGATGCCCGTCATCTTTCGAACCGCAGCGGTGTTGGCTTCCCGCTCTCCCCCCAGTCACTTAGTTGACTAAGCTCCTGGGGATTCCATCGGTTGCCGCCTGGCTGCGCCCCGAAATCTCTTGGGCATAATTTTTAAGGCAAAAAAAAGCCCCTCAACGAGGGGCTTGAAACGATCGGTTTAGCAACAGGAGAAACAACGGCAGTTGGCCGCCGATTGGCGGTCGGTTTTGTCGGTTGCGGCTAACAAAACACATGGCGTTTTTCATGCTTTCTCCTGGCAAATTGTCGCGCATTATACTCGCGCTTTTCGTCACTGCAAGCGCTAAAACGCCGATTTTTGCCGCTTCGCAATCGATTGGCCGGCGATAGCCGCTTGCCGGTTATTTGCTGACGCGATCGTAGTAGACCATGTCGGCGTTCAGGCCCTGCTGGTAGCCTTTGACGTTATCGCGCAGCACCACTTCGGTTTTGGCCTGATCGATAAACACATACGGCGAACTGCGTTGCAGCTCCTGTTGCATGGCGGTGTACAGCGCAGTGCGTTTGGCCGGATCGGCTTCGGCCACCGCCGCCAGCGTCTGTTTGCTGAGTTGCGGGATCTGCCAGCCATTGAGGCCCGCTACCGTGCTGGCCTTGCCGTCGTTATAGGCGAAGGCGCTGGCGTTGGAGTGCGCGTCAAAGTAGTCCGGGATCCACAGACGGATCGCTGCCTGATGCTGTTTGGCGCGCACCCGCGAATACACCTGGCTGCCGGCGGCCGGCAACAGGTCCAGCTTCACGCCGCCCTGGGCAAAACTGGCCTGCAACGCCTGGGCGATGGTGATAAACGGCGGCTTGTTCTCCACGTCCAGCGTCAGGGTAGCGTTGGTGATGCCGGCCTTGGCCAGGATCGCCCTGGCTTTGGCCGGATCGAAGCCGAACGGGTTGTCTTCCAGCGCGCCCGGCAGCCCGACCGGCAGGAAGCTCTGATGCACAAAATACTGGCCCTTCAGCAGATCCTGAGTGATGCCCTGATAATCGATCAGATAGCGCGCCGCTTCCCAGAAGGCCGGGTTTTTCAGCAGCGGATTGGCGGCGTTGCCGGTGTTGAACACTAAATAGTTCTGCTCGGCGGACGGGATTTCCAACACCTTCACGCCCGGTTGATTTTTTAACGCCACGGTCTGGTCCGGGCCAAGCTCACGCGCCACATCGGCGTCGCCCTGCTGGATCAGCAGGCGGCGGGTGGCCGGGTCCGGTACGCTTTTAATGATGATGCTGTGCAGCAAGGGTTTACTGCCCGGGGAGGTCGGGTTGGCGTCCAGCACGATCGCCTGATGCGGCTGGTAGACGCGCATTTTGAACGGCCCGCTGCCGGCAGAATGCATTTTCAGCCAGGCGTTGCCGTAGTCGCCGTCTTTGGCATTAGGTTGCACTGCCTTGCTGTCGACGATCGAGGCGATCGGCGTGGAGAGAATGTTCAGCGCCACCGCCGGGCTGACGTCCGCCGTCCAGCTCAGTTGCAGGCTGTGCTCGTCGATTTTCTTCAGCTGCGCGTCGATGTTGTCCGGCTGCCAGCCGAGCACGTTGAGGATAAACGCCGGCGACTTATTCATTTTCACCGCGCGGCTGTAGGAGAAGATCACGTCGTCGGCGGTCAGCGGATTGCCGGAGGCGAACACCGCCTGCGGGCGCAGCTTGATCGTCAGGGTTTTTGCCGCCGCATCGCCCTGCCAGCTTTCCGCCAGCACCGGCACCACTTTCGCCGGATCATCGCGATCTGCCTGTACCAGGCGCTGATACAGGCTGGGCACGGTCTGGATGCTGGACAGCTCGTTGGCTTCCGCCGGATCCAGGCTGACGATATCGTCCAGCGATTGCACCACCACCAGCGTATTGGGCGGGGTGGCGGCGAGCGTAGAGGTGGACAGGGCGGCAAGCATTAACAGCGGCAGGACTTTGGCTTTCATCGGTGTGTATCCCCTGAGGGCGCCACGCATGGCGCTGAGAAGTCGTTGTTATCGTTAATTTTCACGGCTTTTTGCCGCGAGTCTGCCACGGTAGAACCTTTGCCCAAGGCTGGCAAAGGTCAATCGGCTATTTGATATGACAAGAATATATTAGGCGCTCCGGCGGGGGTTGCCAGAGTGGGGAAGGGGTTGGGACGCGCAGCCGTAATGGCCATGCGTCCCATTGCCTGTGCGTGACGCGCCCCGGCAATATGCTTTAAATCGTTTCGCTCAGCGTGGCGACCATCACCGCCTTGATGGTGTGCAGGCGGTTTTCGGCCTGATCGAACACCACGCTGTGCGCGGATTCGAACACTTCATCGGTGACTTCCATGCCGCCCTGCAGCCCGTATTGTTCCGCCATCTGTTTGCCGAGGGTGGTTTGGTCGTCGTGAAACGCCGGCAGGCAATGCAGGAATTTGACGTTCGGATTACCGGTCAGTTTCACCATCGCCATATTGACCTGATAGGGTTTCAACAGCGCGATCCGCTCCTGCCAGGTTTCTTTCGGTTCGCCCATCGACACCCACACGTCGGTGTACAGGAAGTCCGCGTCCTTCACCCCTTCGGCAATGTCTTCGGTCAGGGTGATCTTGGCGCCGGTCTGTTGCGCCAGCGCCTGACACTCGGCTACCAGCTCCGGTTGCGGCCAACAGGCTTTCGGTGCCACCAGGCGCAGATCCATGCCCGCCAATGCGGCCGCTTCCAGCAAGGTGTTGCCCATGTTGTTGCGCGTGTCGCCGAGGTAAGCGAATTTCACCTCGTTCAAGGGTTTGCCCGGCAGCTGTTCCTGCACGGTGAGCAGATCCGCCAGCAGTTGGGTTGGGTGGAATTCATTGGTCAGCCCGTTCCACACCGGCACGCCGGCATGGGTGGCCAGGGTTTCCACCAGATGCTGGCCGTAACCGCGATATTGAATACCGTCGTACATCCGGCCCAACACGCGGGCGGTGTCTTTCATCGATTCTTTATGGCCGATCTGGCTGCCGCTTGGGCCGAGATAGGTGACCTGGGCGCCCTGATCGAAAGCGGCAACTTCGAAAGAGCAACGGGTGCGTGTCGAGTCTTTTTCGAAGATGAGCGCGATGTTCTTGCCCTGCAGACGCCGCGTTTCCTTACCCTGCTTTTTGGCCTGCTTCAATTCGGCCGAAAGCCGCAGCAGCGCCAGCAGCTCTGCCGGCGTGAAATCCATTAACCTCAGAAAGTGACGTTTGTAGAACGGGTTCATCGTACTCATTTCCGCATGTCCTGATCGTTTTAATTGAATTAAAATTCACTTTATATGTATGAATATTCAATTTCAACCCCACGACAGAAATCTTTCACGTTTATCGTGGCAGCTATGGCGGCGGTGTGTGAAAATAGAAGGAATACAGGCCATTTGACTTGAGGATATAGGCATGGCAAACCGCGAACAGCTGGAAGAACAACGTGAAGAGACCCGCCTGATCATCGAAGAACTGCTGGAAGACGGCAGCGATCCGGATGCGCTCTACACCATCGAACACCACCTCTCTGCTGAAAAGTTTGAAGTGCTGGAGCAGGCCGCTGTCGAAGCCTTCAAGCTGGGCTACGAAGTGACTGACGCCGAAGAGCTGGAAGTGGAAGACGGCACGCTGGTGATGTGCTGTGACGTGATCAGCGAAGTCGGCCTGAATGCCGAACTGATCGACACCCAGGTAGAGCAGCTTTTGGCGTTGGCGGAACGTTGCGGCGTTAATTACGACGGTTGGGGCACCTACTATGAAGATCCGAACGGTGAAGACGGTGAGGATGATGAAGAAGACGGTGAATTGATCGACGAAGATGACGACGGCAAACGCCACTGATTAATTTTTGCACAGGAGCCGGCGCAAGCCGGCCCTTATAATTAAGCTGATGAAATACCAATCCCTGTTATCCCCGATTCTAAACTTCCTGCACTGTGAAACGCCTGATGCCTGGATCGACGCTGCACGCCGTCCGGAAAACCTGCCGCTGCTGTTGACCGACCATATGGTGTGCGAGCTGAAAGCGGCGCAGACCGGCATGTGGCTGATCCGCCGCTACGTGGCGGACAAAGAGAGCGGCGATGCCTTGCTGGCGTTGCTCAGGCCTTACGAGGCGTTTTTGCATGAAGCGCAGGGCGAGCCGGAAGCGCTGTTCCGCCAGGGCCAGTTCACCAGGAAAATCTTGCCGAAAAACGGTTCGGCCTATGGCCAGGAACTGGCGGACAAGATGGTGCTGCTGATCAAAGAAGAGCTGCACCACTTCTCGCAGGTGCTGGAAATCATGCAGGCGCGGCGCATCCCCTACAAGAAAATCACCGCCAGCCGCTATGCCAAAGGCATGATCCGCGAGGTTCGCACCCACGATCCGGCCACGCTGATCGACAAACTGATCTGCGGCGCCTACATCGAAGCGCGCTCCTGCGAACGTTTCGCCCGGCTGGCACCGCATCTGGACGACGAGTTAAACCGTTTCTACGTTTCGCTGCTGCGCTCCGAGGCGCGGCATTATCAGGATTACCTGACGTTGGCCGAACAGATTGCCGGCGGTGACATCAGCGAGCGGGTGGCCCACTTCGGCCGCATTGAAGCGGCGCTGATTCTGTCGCCGGACAGCGAACTGCGTTTCCACAGCGGCGTGCCCGCAGCCGCCTGACTGCCGGGCGTTCCCTTATTGCGGTGCGCCCAGCAGCAAATCCACCGCTTTTTCCGCCAGCATGATGGTCGGCGCATTGGTGTTGCCGCTGGTCACCTGCGGCATCACCGAGCAATCGATCACCCGCAGCCGTTCAAAGCCGTGTACCCGCAGTTGCAGATCGGTCACCGAGTCCTGCGGCGACTGGCCCATGCGGCAACTGCCTACCGGGTGGTACACCGTTTTGCAGAAGTTGCGCACGAACTCCTCCAGTTGGGCTTCATCGTTCAGCCATGCCGGTTGCGGCATCAGCAGATCTTTGACGATCGGCTTGAGAGCGGCGGTTTGCAGGAAGCTCAGGCCGAACTTCACCGCGCGCACGCTGCCGGCCAGATCTTCCGGGTGGCCGAGGTAATTGGCGTGCAGTTTGACCGGATCGCGCGGATCGCGGCTGCGCAGCAGCACTTCGCCGCGCGCCTTCGGTTGCAGGTAGCCGACCTTCAGCGTGAAGCCGTGAATATCCGGCAACGGCTCGCCGGGCACGTCGTCCCAGCTGTCCAGCAGCGGCAGAAAGTGGATCTGCACGTCCGGCCGGCCGTCGCCCAGGCTGTCGGTGAAGGCGGCGCCTTCCAGCACGTTGGAGGTGAGCACGCCGCTGCGGAACGCCAGCCATTCAGCGCCGTGGCGCAGTGCCTGCAGACCGCGATCGGCCCCGTGCAGGCTGACCGGTTCACGGGTGCTGACGTTGATCGACATATGCAGGTGATCGTGAAAGTTCTTGCCCACCGGCAAGTCCGCACGCGGTTCGATCCCCAGCTGTTGCAGGTGCTCGCGCGGCCCAATGCCGGACAGCATCAGGATCTTCGGCGAGCCTACCGCACCGGCGCTGAGGATCACTTCTTTCGCGGCATGGGCGGTAACTTCGCCGCCGCCGTTCTGGCTATACACCACGCCGGTGGCCATGTTGCCGTCGAACACCACCCGATGCACCAGCGCGTTCAGTTTCACCACCAACCGTTGATCGTTACGCACCGCTTTCAGATAGGTGCGGGCGGTGCTGGCGCGTTCGCCGTTATGGGTGGTGGTTTGGTAAAACCCCACGCCGTGCTGGCTGTCGCCGTTGAAATCGTTGCGATAAGGCAGGTTCAGCTCCTGGCCGGCACGGATAAACGCCATGCTGAGCGGGTGGCGGTAGCGGTTCTCGCTGACCGGCAGCAGCCCTTCGCCGCCGTGATAAGCGTCGGACAGGCTCTCGTTGGCCTCGGCGCGTTTGAAGTAGGGCAGCACGTCCTGATAGCCCCAGCCGACGCAGCCGTAACGTTCGGCCCATTCGTCGTAATCCTGCCGCTGGCCGCGAATGTAGATCATGCCGTTGACCGAGCTGCTGCCGCCCAACACTTTGCCCTGGGCAATTTGCATGCGTCGGTTGTTGGCGTGCGGTTCCGGTTCGGTTTCATACGGCCAGCTTTTTTTGGCGATGATCTTCGCCACGCCGGCCGGCATCTTGATGAACAGGTTATTGTCGTCGCCGCCGGCTTCCAGCAGCAGCACCCTCGCCTGGGTGCGGCGGATCAGCTGCGCCGCCAGTACGCAGCCGGCGGAGCCTGCGCCGACAATGATGTAATCAAAAGCGTTTTCCGACATGACCGTTCTCCGTGCGAATGCGGCATAAGCCTGTCAGGGCAGAGTAACGCAAGGCGGCAAGAGGTCAATTTGCAATCGTTAATTTATTAATGAATATCACAAAAAACATGCTTGTTGGTTTGTGAGTTGTTTTTATCACTTTGATTTTATTGTTTTTATATAAAATAATTAAAATATGACCATGTTAATGATTTCTGGTGATCGGTTTCGGGCAGGGTTTTGGTGCTGTGGGATAACAAAAAAGGCAACGAGAGCGGGAGAAACGCGTTAATAAAAACGCTGTGCCTTTGTTTTTTACCGGGAAATTAAATATGGGATTAATCCGATTAGAAAGGAAGTGTCAGAAAACGGTGGGCTGCTATATGATGACGACTCCTGATAGCGGATAATATATTAAGAAATATGGAAATTTCAATTAATAAGTCTAATTATTTAAAGGGGATTGCCATCATTCTGATGTTGGTCCACCACCTGTTCGCTTATCCGAGCCGAATTAGCCCTGAGATTCCGGTATATCATATTGTTAGCGGGGTAAACATTGAGATGTATCTTGGCCTGTTCGGCAAGATCTGCGTGTCGATGTTCCTGTTCTTGTCCGGTTATGGCTTTTCACTTAAAAAAGACATTTCTTTTAAATATATCTGGGGCAAGCTGAAGAATTTATATATCAGCTACTGGATAGTGTTGTTTATCTTTGTGCCGATCGGCATCGTTTTCTTTCCGGGTGAAAGATATTCCCTTTCGCCGTCGCTGTTTATTGAAAACCTCATTGGTCTCAAATCCACCTATAACAGCGAGTGGTGGTTCTTCAAACTTTATGTTCTGTACGTGCTCTCGCTGCCGCTGTTGTCGAAACTGAATACGACGACCTTGTTGGGCGTGCTGTTTGCTGCAGCGCTGTGCGGCAGGGGATTGCAGTATTTCCCTTGGGCACCGCAGGTGCTTATCGAATATTGCACCTGGCTGCTGCCTTTTGGTTTTGGCATGGTGTTTGGCCGCACTCAACAGGCCCCGGCGGACTCGTGGTTGGCGAAGCTGATTGATACGTTGGGGCGCACCCATCCGTTGATCTTGCTGGTGGTGACCGTGGCGGTGTTTATCGTCGCCCATAATCCGGGGCTGCTGCTGGTGACGCCGCTGTTTATCATCGCGATGATGAAAACCGCCGACGGGTTGGGCAGCAGGGTGAACAAGGTGGTGGTCGAGCTGGGCAAACATTCGATGTACATGTGGCTGACACACAGCTTCTACTGTTATTACTTCACCCAGAAACTGATTTTTGCGCCGCGTTATACGCCGCTGGTGCTGCTGCTGTTGATCCTGGTGTCGTACCTTACCAGCCTGGTGCTGAGCCGGATTGAGTGGGCGATCAAGGGGGGAATGCGGGGAAAAGTGCGGGCTTCTGAGTAGGGCCACGGCATGCGGCGCCTGCCATGACAGGGGACGAAGATGTTCGCCCCCTGCCCGGAAGCCAGATTAAAGCGTTTTCAGCATGGTCACTTCGCAGTCGACGTGGCCGGTGGTACCCATGGCGCAGTCGATGTGTTCGAAGCCCAGATGCTCATACAGCCCGATGGCCTGTGTCAGACTGGCGGTGGTTTCCAAATAACAACAGCGGAAGCCCTGTTGACGGGCAAACTCCAGCGCCTGCAACGCCAGGCGTTTTGCCAGGCCCTTGCCGCGCAAAACCGGCAGAAAATACATTTTCTGTAATTCGCAAATATCGTCATCACCGCCCTGCAGCGGAGCAACGCCGCCGCCGCCGGCAATCTGGCCGTCGACTTCTATCACCCAATAAGCGCTGCGCGGCAGGCTGTAGAGCTGATACAAGACGTCCAGATTGGGGTCGGAAACGGTATAGCCTTTATCCGCCGTCAAACCGTGCTCGGCGGAGACTTCGCGAATGACGTTAGCAATAGCGGCATTGTCGTCAGCCGTTATTGGGCGCACCAGAAGACGCACTGGGGTTGCTGTTGTCATGTTTACACTCGCCATAAAAAGAACCAGAAGGGCTCCGGAATATCGTTTTTTGTGCAGACAAAAACGCGCCGAGTTTGTATCTCGGCGGCGTCCATGCAGCAATTAATATCTTGTAATAACATCTAAAGCGGACCGGATGCAACGGCGATAAAAAAACAGCGGGGAGATCCCCGCTGTTTTCAGCTGTTGCAGCGAACCGACAGATTACAGCGCGGCGATGGTCGCCTGCTGTTCCAGCAGTTTCACTTTGCCTTCTTTGCAGGCCGCCAGACGCTCACGCTCTTTGGCGACGACCGCTTCCGGTGCGCGCGCCACAAAGCCTTCGTTCGACAGCTTGCCTTCGATCGAGGCGATTTCCGCATCCAGCTTGCCCATCTCTTTCGACAGACGCGCGATTTCAGCGTCTTTATCGATAAAGCCGGCCATAGGGATCAGCAACTCGGCACCGTCCACCAGTTTGGTGACCGATAACGGGCCTTTCTCGCCCGCAGGCAGCAGGGTGATGGACGCCAGGCGCGCCAGACGCTCGATAAAGCTCTGGTTCTCCTGCACGCGGCGCTGGGCGTCGGCGTTGCAGTTGCGCAGCAGCACGTCCAGCTGTTTGCTTGGGGCGATGTTCATCTCGGCGCGGATGTTACGCACCGCGGTGATCGCCTGTTTGATCCACTCCAGGTCGTTCAGCGCCTGGGTGTCTTCCAGCGCGGCGTCGTACTCTGGGAACGGCTGCAGCATGATGGTGTCAGCGGTTTCGCCGGTCAGGGTTTTCACGCGCTGCCAGATGGTTTCGGTAATGAACGGGATCACCGGGTGCGCCAGGCGCAGCAGGGCTTCCAGCACGGTGATCAGCGTGTGGCGGGTGCCGCGCTGTTCCGCTTCGCTGCCGTTGCTCACCACCGGCTTGGTCAGCTCCAGATACCAGTCGCAGAACTGGTTCCAGGTGAATTCATACAGAATGTTGGCGGCCAGATCGAAGCGATAGGTGTCCAGCGCTTCGCGGTAAGCCTTCACCGTGCGGTTGAATTCGGCCAGGATCCAGCGGTCTGCCAGCGACAGCACTTTCTCGCCGCCGTTGAAGCCGCAGTCTTGACCTTCCGCGTTCATCAGCACGAAGCGGCTGGCGTTCCACAGCTTGTTACAGAAGTTGCGGTAGCCTTCCAGGCGCTTCATGTCCCAGTTGATGTCGCGGCCGGTCGAGGCCAGCGCCGCCAGGGTGAAGCGCAGGGCGTCGGTGCCGTGCGGTTCGATCCCGTTCGGGAACTGCTTCTCGGTGCGCTTGCGGATTTTTTCCGCCAACTGCGGCTGCATCATGTTGCCGGTGCGTTTTTCCAGCAGGTCTTCCAGCGAGATGCCGTCGACCATGTCCAGCGGATCGATGACGTTGCCTTTCGACTTGGACATTTTCTGCCCTTCGTCGTCGCGGATCAGGCCGGTCATGTAGACCGTCTTGAACGGGACCTGCGGCTTGCCGTTTTCGTCCTTCATGAAGTGCATGGTCAGCATGATCATGCGCGCAATCCAGAAGAAGATGATGTCGAAGCCGCTGACCATCACGCTGGTCGGGTGGAAGGTTTTCAGCGCGTCGGTCTGCTCTGGCCAGCCCAGGGTAGAGAAGGTCCACAGGCCGGAAGAGAACCAAGTGTCCAGCACGTCTTCGTCCTGGTTCAGCACCACGTCGGCGCCCAGGTTGTTTTCGCTGCGCACTTCTTCTTCGCTGCGGCCAACGTAGACTTTGCCGTTCACGTCGTACCAGGCCGGAATGCGGTGGCCCCACCACAGCTGACGGGAGATGCACCAGTCCTGAATGTCGCGCATCCAGCTGAAGTACATGTTTTCGTACTGCTTGGGCACGAACTGAATTTCGCCTTGTTCGACCGCTTCCACCGCCACTTTCGCCAGCGGCGCAGTGCGCACGTACCATTGGTCGGTCAGCATCGGCTCGATCACCACGCCGCCGCGGTCGCCGTAAGGCACCGTCAGGTCGTGCGGTTTGATCTCTTCCAGCAGGCCCAATTCTTCAAAGGCGGCAACCACCGCTTTACGCGCCGCGAAACGCTCCAGACCACGGTATTGGGCCGGGATCTCGTTGCAGTAGTCGGTGCAGATTTCGCCGAGCGTATTGAACACTTCCGCTTCCTGACGGATATCGCCGTCGAAAGTCAGGATGTTGATCATCGGCAGGCCGTGACGTTTACCGACTTCGTAGTCGTTAAAGTCGTGCGCCGGGGTGATTTTCACGCAGCCGGTGCCTTTTTCCATATCGGCGTGTTCGTCGCCGACGATGCGGATGCGGCGGCCAACCAGCGGCAGAATGATTTCTTTGCCGATAAGGTCTTTGTAGCGCGGATCTTCCGGGTTCACCGCCACGCCGGTATCACCGAGCACGGTTTCCGGACGGGTGGTGGCGACCACCAGATAATCTTTGCCCTCGGCGGTTTTGGCGCCGTCGGCCAGCGGGTAGCGCAGGTGCCACATCGAGCCTTTGGACTCGCGGTTTTCCACTTCCAGATCGGAGATGGCGGTGCGCAGTTTCGGATCCCAGTTCACCAGGCGTTTGCCGCGGTAGATCAGATCTTCTTTGTGCAGGCGGACAAACACTTCGCGTACCGCGTTGGACAAGCCTTCGTCCATGGTGAAGCGCTCGCGCTCCCAGTCGACGGAGTTGCCCAGACGGCGCATCTGGCGGGTGATGGTGCCGCCGGATTCCGCTTTCCACTGCCAGATTTTGTCGATGAACGCGTCGCGGCCATAGTCATGGCGGGTTTTGTTTTCTTCTGCGGCGATCTTGCGCTCAACCACCATCTGGGTGGCGATACCGGCATGGTCGGTACCGGCCTGCCACAGGGTGTTTTTCCCCTGCATGCGCTGGTAGCGGATCATGGTGTCCATGATGGTCTGCTGGAAAGCGTGGCCCATGTGCAGGCTGCCGGTGACGTTCGGCGGCGGGATCATGATGCAGAAGCTTTCCTGGCTGGTATCGCCGTTTGGCTTGAAGTAACCCTGGTTTTCCCAGTGATCGTACAGCTTCTGTTCGATCTCTTTCGGGTCGTATGCGGTATCGAGATGACTGTTTGTCTTTTCCATTTTATATCGTTGTTCAGTGAGTTGGCGGCGTTGCCGTGGTCAAATGGAAGCCGACGCTGCGATAGGCTTTATATCGGTCGCGCGCCAACTGTTTCAGGGTGTCTTCGTAAGGGACGAAGTCTACCACTTCATGGAAAGCAGTAGCAAAATCTGCAAACTGCGGCAGCAGGGCGATCAGCAGATCCCGCGGTGAGTTGCCGCGCTTGCCGGGCCAGCACAGCTCTACCGGCGCGCCGTAGTGCGGGCCTTCGCCAGCCAGGTTGTGCGGCACGAACTGGTGCGGATCGCGTTGCCACAGCGCTTCGTCCAGCCGCTGGGCCTGTTCCTGGCTCTCGCAGGCGATCAACACCCGCTTGCCGGAACGCCAGCGTTCTGCGGCAACGGCGCAGGCCACGGCCTCATGCGCGCTGAGCGCGCCTGCCGGTTCTGCGTGTTCGATAAGATAGAACGTTGCCTGTTTCATCTAACCCCTTCATCTTTCAAGCTGCAGCTGTGTTGGCTGCCCTCCCTCACCCCAGTCACTTACCGGTGTAAGCTCCTGGGGATTCTCTCGGTTGCCGCCTTGCTGCAACTCGAAAGCTATCGGGTTTATAAAATTGTGCGCCATTACTAAAAATACAAGGGTACAGCATGCTGTACCCTTGAGGGATTATACCTGAATTACCGCTCAGATTTAATCGTCGCCGTTCAGTCCAGCACGGTTCAACAGGAACTGCGCCAGCAGCGCTACCGGACGCCCGGTCGCCCCTTTGGCCTTGCCGGAACGCCAGGCGGTGCCGGCGATGTCCAGGTGCGCCCAGCTGTACTTGCGGGTAAATCGCGACAGGAAGCAGGCGGCGGTGATGGCACCCCCCGGACGGCCGCCAATGTTCGCCATATCGGCAAAATTGGAGTCCAGCTGCTCGTAGTACTCGTCGGCCATCGGCAAACGCCACGCGCGGTCGCCGGCCTGCTCGGACGCGCCGATCAGTTCGTGCGCCAGCGGATTGTGGTTCGACATCAGCGCGGTGATGTGGTGGCCCAGCGCGATCACGCAGGCGCCGGTCAGTGTGGCGACGTCAATCACCAGCTCCGGATCGAAACGCTCTACGTAGGTCAGGGTGTCGCACAGCACCAGGCGGCCTTCGGCGTCGGTGTTGAGCACCTCGACGGTCTGGCCGGACATGGTGGTCAGCACGTCGCCCGGACGATAAGCGCTGCCGCCCGGCATGTTTTCACAGCCGGCCAGCACGCCGATCACGTTCAGCGGCAGGTTCAGCTCCGCCACTACGCGCATCACGCCGTACACGGTGGCTGCGCCGCACATGTCGTACTTCATCTCGTCCATGCCTTCGGCAGGTTTGATCGAGATACCGCCGGAATCGAAGGTCAGCCCTTTGCCCACCAGCACGATCGGCTTAGCGTCCGGGTTCGGGTTGCCCTTATATTCCATCACCGACATCAATGATTCGTTCTGCGAACCGTGGCCGACCGCCAGATAGGCGTTCATCCCCAGCTCTTTCATCTGCTGCTCGCCGATGACGCGGGTAACGATGTTGGTGCTGAAGGCGTCCGCCAGTTGGCGAGCCTGGGAGGCCAGGTAACCGGCGTTACAGATGTTCGGCGGCATGTTGCCGAGATCTTTCGCCGCTTTAATGCCGGAAGCCACCGCCAGACCGTGCTGGATAGCGCGTTCGCCGCTGGTCAGCTCGCGACGGGTCGGCACGTTGAACACCATTTTGCGCAGCGGACGGCGCGGCTCCACTTTATTGCTTTTCAGCTGATCGAAGGTGTAGAGCGTTTCTTTGGCGGTTTCTACCGCCTGGCGCACCTTCCAGTAAGTGTTGCGGCCTTTCACGTGCAGCTCGGTCAGGAAGCAGACCGCTTCCATGGAGCCGGTATCGTTAAGGGTATTGATGGTTTTTTGGATCACCTGTTTGTACTGGCGCTCATCGAGCTCGCGCTCTTTGCCACAGCCGATTAACAGGATGCGTTCGGAGAGAATGTTAGGTACATGGTGCAGCAGTAATGTCTGCCCGACTTTACCTTCCAGTTCGCCACGGCGCAGCAATGCGCTGATATAACCATCACTGATTTTGTCGAGTTGTTCTGCGATAGGGGACAGGCGGCGCGGCTCGAAAACGCCGACTACAATACAGGCACTGCGCTGTTTTTCCGGGCTACCGCTTTTTACACTGAACTCCATGCACTCTCCTGAATCTTAAAGACAAAGGCGGAAGCTACGGCTAGAATGACGCAACGCCGTAATGAACTCCCGCCATTGAGTTAACTAACTATGTTAACCTGAACGGCGTAAATTGCTCTGTTTTGGCGACTATAAGCAAGTTCCTATAGGACACCCAAATGCTAGATGTTGTAATACTATTTTAGCTATGACGGTTGCCATATGATGAGAATAAATGGCGGATTAGCGATGAAACTATCGATTTTCCTGCAAAAAGACAAGTTTTCACAGGCGTAATAAGCGTGATCATCATAAGATATCTGGTACGGGAAACGCTAAAGAGCCAAATCGCGATCCTTTTCATCCTGCTTCTGATCTTCTTTTGTCAGAACCTGGTCAAGGTGTTAGGCGACGCGGTGGACGGCGATGTCCCGACAAATTTAGTCCTTTCTCTGCTTGCATTGGGTGTGCCGAAGATGGCGCAGCTAATCCTGCCATTAAGCCTGTTTCTCGGCTTGTTGATGACGCTTGGGCGGTTGTATACCGACAGCGAAATCACCGTTATGCACGCCTGCGGATTGGGTAAACGCACCCTGATCATCGCCGCGATGGTGCTGGCGCTGATAACCTCCGCCGTGGCGGCGGTAAACGTGTTCTGGGCCGGCCCGCTGGCTTCCCGTTATCAGGACGTGGTGATCAGCGAGGCGAAAGCCAACCCGAGCATCGCCGGCCTGGCGGAAGGGCAGTTCAAACCCTCGCAAGACGGCAACGCCGTGCTGTTTATCGGCAACGTCAAGGGCAGCACCTTCAACGACGTGTTCCTGGCGCAACTGCGGCCGAACGGCAACCAGCGCCCTTCCGTGGTGGTGGCCGAGCACGGCAAGATCAACCAAATGAAAGACGGTTCGCAGGTGGTGACGCTCGACAAGGGCACCCGCTTTGAGGGCACCGCGCTGCTGCGCGACTTCCGCATTACCGATTTCAACGACTATAAAGCGGTGGTGGGCCACCGCGCAGTTACCGTGGACGGCAACCAGGCCGAGCAGATGTCGATGCAGACGCTGTGGCAGTCGGATGACCCAGACGCGCGCGCCGAGTTCCACTGGCGCCTGACGCTGGTGCTGTCCGTGGCCATTATGGCGCTGCTGGTGGTGCCGCTCAGCGTGGTGAACCCGCGCCAGGGCCGCGTGCTGAGCATGCTGCCGGCCATCCTGCTGTATTTGATTTTCTTCCTGCTGCAGACCTCGCTGCGTTCCAACGGCGGCAAGGGCAAGCTGGACCCGATGATCTGGCTGTGGGTGGTCAATGCGGCGTACTTCGCGATCGCGCTGGCGCTAAACCTGTGGGATACCGTGCCGATGCGCAAGCTGCGCGCACGCCTGAGAGGAGCGGCCTGATGTTTGGCGTTTTAGACCGTTATATCGGTAAGACGATTTTCAACACCATCATCATGACGCTGTTCATGCTGGTGTCGCTTTCCGGCATCATCAAGTTCGTCGATCAGCTGCGTAAAGTGGGCCAGGGCGAGTACTCGGCGCTGAGCGCGGGGATGTTTACCCTGCTGAGCGTGCCGAAGGACATCGAGATTTTCTTCCCGATGGCGGCCCTGCTGGGCGCCTTGCTCGGGCTGGGGCAACTGGCGACGCGCAGTGAACTGGTGGTGATGCAGGCTTCTGGTTTTACCCGCATGCAGATCGCCGGCTCGGTGATGAAAACCGCTATCCCGCTGGTGCTGTTGACCATGGCGATTGGCGAGTGGGTGGCACCGCAGGGCGACCAGATGGCGCGCAACTACCGTGCGCAGCAGATGTACGGCGGTTCGCTGCTTTCCACCAAAAACGGCCTGTGGGCGAAGGACGGCAACGACTTCATCTACATCGAGCGTGTGGCGGGCGAGAAAGAGCTTTCCGGCGTCAACATCTACCACTTCAACGACCAGCGCAGGCTGGAGACGGTGCGCTATGCCGCCACCGCCAGCTTTGAAGACGGCGTGTGGAAGCTTTCGCAGGTGGATACTTCCGACCTGACCAATGAAAAACAGGTGACCGGCACCCAAACCTTGACCGGTGAATGGAAAACCAACCTGACCCCGGACAAACTGGGCGTGGTGGCGCTGGACCCAACCTCACTCTCCATCAGCGGCCTGCACAACTACGTGAAGTACCTGAAGCAGAGCGGCCAGGAAGCCAACCGCTACCAGCTGAACATGTGGAGCAAGGTATTCTCGCCGCTCTCTGTGGCGGTGATGATGCTGATGGCGCTGTCGTTCATCTTCGGGCCGCTGCGCAGCGTGCCGATGGGCGTACGCGTGGTGACCGGCATCAGCTTCGGGTTCCTGTTCTACGTGCTGGACCAGATCTTCGGCCCGCTGAGCCTGGTGTACAACATGCCGCCGGTGCTGGGCGCGCTGCTGCCGAGTATGCTGTTCCTGCTGATCAGCGTGTATATGCTGCTGAAACGCAAGTAGCGGCATTACGGGCAGTTCAAGAAGGCGTAGCCATTGGGCTGCGCCTTTTTTGTTTCTGGGGCCTGGTGGGATGTGGGGCGTGGTTACGGCGGGGTAGGCGTTGGCGCGCTGCATGCTGCGCCCGCAAAATGGGCACAATGTGACCCCAGAGACGATTTTTTCAGCACTTAACTCATTGAACAACGGATAAGTGTTGCATGCGGATCGCTGAAAGGTATAATTCACCCGTTTTCCGCATACTACTTGCAGTGCCGAAGTGGCGAAATCGGTAGACGCAGTTGATTCAAAATCAACCGTAGAGATACGTGCCGGTTCGAGTCCGGCCTTCGGCACCATTAGTATGTTTGAGAACGTCCGTAACAGTCCGTAAGTTACTGAAATTAAAGCCGAAAGGCTTTTTTTTTGGCCTGAATCCGTCCGAGTACATCCGTTGACATCCAGATCTTTTGGGGGTCACAATCGGGGTCAGCTCGGTTCGATAAAGGTTTGACCCCCAATTTATGGCAATAACAGACGTAGCAGCCCGCACAGCAAAGCCTCGCGACAAAGAATACAAAATCACTGACTCCCACGGTTTATACCTTTTAGTCAAACCAAACGGCTCAAAACGCTGGTACCTAAAATTCCGCCACGAAGGTAAAGAAAGCCGAATTGCCTTTGGTGCCTACCCGATTGTGACACTGGCGAAAGCACGTGAAAAACGTGACGAAGCAAGAGCGCTACTTGCCGATGGGATCTCACCGGCGCTGTGTGGGTTTGTCTGGTAGTGCCCTATTATGAGAATATTTTGCGGGGTGGCAACAAGGGGATGTTGTGTGGTGTTAGAGATTTTTTCCTTGATTTTCAATTGAGTGTACGTTTTGGCCTATATTGGCAAACAGAGGCAAAACCGCAGTAATGAATTAACAATGAATGGTTAGTTATTAATAGACATAAACAGTTCAACGTATTCAGAAAAGGCTAGCCAGAAAAAAGGCTGTTTTGAGCCGGGTGAACAGTAGTGAACACTAGGTGAATAGTTTTAGATAAACTAGTAACTACTTTATTTGCTGATTTATATACTTTTTTTATTAAAGTGAACAGTAGTGAATAGTTTTTATAAGAACTAAAACCTCCTTGGTGGTTTTGCAGTCAATTCTTGGGGCTGTTGTCCTGCGGACAGTCCAACCGGGATGAATGGCGATGTTATACGGCAGTCAGCAGAATAGCCTCACATTGACTGACACCGGAGATAACCCCATGAGCACGACTGCATTACCCCAGCACATCAACGACAAGCTGCAAGCCCTGCGTGATGCCCGCGCCGCCCACGACAAAAACTATCAGGCACTGACAGACGTCATTACGGGGATTGCCCGCTGTCATCAACAGAAGAAAGACACGGAAGTGGAAAGTCATGAGGCAGAAAGCCAGTGGCGCACTTTGTTTCGTAAGCTGCGCGGGGAAATGACCCCGGAACTGCAAGCGCAGCATCACAGCCGGATTTCCAAACGGGAGCTGGCGAAAGAGTTCGACGGTCTGGTTGAAGAAATGGAGCTGGACAAAATGCAGCTTCACCTCAGTTGCGGCAGAACAGCCCCGGAAGTGGTGACGGCGCACGAAGCGGCCCTGAAGGCCTTTGCCGAACATGCGATGGATAAGGCCGTCGATGCCCTCAATGCCGTCATCCTCAGCGCCGAGGTGATTAATGCCTGCGCGCTGGCGAAACAGGCTTACGGCGTATATTGGCGCGACCCGCAGGAAATGCTTGAAAAACGCCTGCTGGGGGCGCTGAGTGGTCGTGTTACTGCGGCCACAGCGCTACAGAACATTGAACGCCCGGTGCTCAATGACATCGGTCTGACGATCCCTGCTGAGACGGGAGTGTTGCCAGAACTGAAAAATAGCCCGATGACACGGATGAAGGTTGCGAGGGAACTGGCGGAAAAACGTCAGCGCTTGCAACAGAAGGGGGAAAAATCATGATGCGTTGCCCACTGTGTACTCATTCGTCTTATACCCGTACCAGTCGCTATATCACGGAGCGGACGAAAGAAGCCTATTACCAGTGCCAGAACATCGTGTGTTCCTGCACCTTTAAAACGGTGGAGAGCGTCGATAAGATTTTATGTCAGCCTATAAAAGCGGAGACGGTAACCGGTGATGATTTACCGCCGCCGGAAAAAAGGACATTAAACCGTTACCGCCGTTATAGCCGAAATCAAACACTTCACTGATTGAGCAGGCCCCGCTGCAATGCTGATTTTGCTGCGGGGCTTTTACCGTCCCCAAGTCCAAAAACAGCCTTTTTCCTGGCTAGCCTACCTCAAACTGCGCGTGCATGCATAGGGTGCATGATTTTGCATGCAAGAAAATGCACTTTTCATCCCCTGCCGCACCAGTGCTGGCACGGTCTGCGGCCGTTCATGCAACTGCATGAAAAGCGACACATGAAGCGCGCAGGCGTGGCGGGGATAGCATTGCACGCAGAACAACTTTGATGCGTAAAAATGAAGTAACTTATGATAAAAGTAGTACTGCAAGATATCGCCTCTTTTGATGGGTTTAACGGAGGTGATCATTGCGCTCTAACGTAACTTTTAATGAGAAGGAAGGAATGGAATTTCTAATACAAAATCCCAATGATTCAGAAAGCGTATACTTAGTTGATGCTATTTTAGATGCATGCAAAGGAGCTACACGAGGCGCAGGTTCATTTGCATTTATGTCTAAAGGAGGAGTTAAGCTACTTATTAATGACAAGATTTTTACAGATTTTCTAGGAAGAAGCAAATTTGAATTAATTGTAGGTGTCGATGCAATTACCGACACATCCGCAGCAAATGAATTAAATTTAATTAGGAGTAAATATGAAAATTTAAGTGTAAAAGCCTACCTGCCTGATAGCGCGAGAACCATTTTTCATCCTAAGTTCATATGGTTTGAAAAGGATAGTGGTGGGGTAATAATTACCGGTTCAGGGAACCTAACTGCTGGAGGATTAAGATGGAATGTTGAAGCTTTCGATGTAAATGAATTAATTAATTCTGAATTTAACAAAATTAAAGAAAAATGGGGAAGGTTTTTAGTTTGTGAACCGGAGAAATTTCATGATATAGATAGTCAAGAGGTAATAACTCTTTTAGAAAGAAACTCTGAGCGAAAAAAAATACTTAAGTCACTCACAGTTAAAAAAGAAAGCTCAGCCAGTGATACCATCGATTTAAATGAGTCAGTAATAGATGTGGATGCTATTCCGAATGTTGTTAATACAATGGACGTTCTGGTGGCGGAAATACCAAAGTCAGGAAGTAGATGGAAACAAGCAAATTTCGACGCTCAAAATTTCATTAACTTTTTTGGCGCATCAACTGAAAAAAATAATGTGAGGGTATATTTCTTCCATGTAAATGATAATGGGGTTATCGGAGAGCCTGAGGTTAGGCCTGCCGTAACAGTATCAAGCCATAACTACCGTTTTGAACTCGATGCAGCAAGTGATCTTCCGTATCCTGAAGATGGAAGGCCTTTGGGTATTTTTGTGAAGATTGCAGTCAGAACCTTTTTGTATATGCTATTAATGCCAGGTGTTAAAGAGCACGAAGAAATGAAAAAATTACTAGATGAAGCAGTTCCATCGCCAGGGAAAAAGATGCGCCGAATAATATTCCTAGCGCATCAGGTAAAGAAAGTTTGGCCAGAGTCACCGCTCTGGAAAAATCTTGACTTCAGTGAAGGTTAAAAGGAGCATTTCAAAATGACCTCAGCACATGCTCTTTTTTTAAGATTAAGATCTCGGCGGTTCAATTGGTTATGTGCTATACCATCAATGGATATAAAACTAACCTTTTTGTAAAAAGCATTTGCTATCTCTATTATTTTATTTGTAGAAACAACACGAGGATGAGTTCCATCTCCATCCTCGTGTGGAGAATAAGACAAAACTAGTGGAATGTTATAATCACTAGATTTTTTAAAAAGATCTTCAAACGCACTTGGAGCAGATGAGCGTATACAGAATGGCGACTGATGCCTATTTTCTCTGTAAATACCTCTACTCCACTCGATTTTTCCTCCTTTTATAGAGGTTGAAATGCTAGGGTTATCTCGTAGACTCATCGTTTCTAGAACATGATAAAAACGGCTATAATGATCTCGGGTATATGGTGGGTCTGCATAAATAACAGATAGTTCGTCTCCATACTCAGTGATTGCATCTTTATAGTCCATGCGTAGTGCAATTGAATTACCATCAGTCAGTGGAAGTGAAGAATATCTATGCAACCAATCTGTGCAGCTTTGTAAAGGATCTATAGTACGATCTCTATTAACTAAACTTGTGATGTTAGATTTTATTGAACCGTCTTTGTTTCGTGGGCGCAAAGGTTGTGCAAACTGTTTCCCAACGGTATTTACTAAACTACTAGCCGTGCTGAGTGCTACGGCTTTTAATGTGTCCCTTACCTCACCATCATATTTCTCTGACTCGTGCAATATCATGTCTAAAATAATTGATTGATAAAATGAGAAGTAAATTCCACCAAAATATCTTAATACCGTTGTGTTTGGGTTGGTTAATAGCCCTTTATTCATTAGAGATCGAATTGATTTCTCTTTTGCCTCATTAAGGCTTGAGTCTACTATAGCAGAGTCTTTGTTCCAAACAGTCAATGGAGGCGATTCTAAAAGGTGTACTAAAGAATCTGGTCTGCCGATATTTGCTTGCGATATATAATTTTCTTCGATTTCTAGCATTGGTGTTACACATTCAATTATCTCATTGAGTAATTCCGAATGTTTTATGTTACTTATTATCTCCTCAATATATTTTGAATTCATTCCGGCAGGATTAAGGATTGCTGAACTCAAGATACGAGAGTACTCCTGAATATCTACAGCAGTTACAGGTCTGGTTTTTGAAAGGTATCCCCCAACGACTCCTGAACCTGAAAATAGATCACAAACACGACCTCCTTTCGGGGATATGTCATCAATTGCAGAGTTGATGTCTGCAAGAAATCTTGACTTAGCGCCTAAGTAGTATATAGGTTTAAAGTTATATTTTTTCATTTTTTATTTTTCTTATTTAGCCTGTAAAAATCGTAACCACCACCACCCATCCAGTTAAAATCTAGTGAGACCCCACCAGTCTCAGAATCAATAACTTTCTTCATTCTATTAACACAGTGGGACTCAATGTGGTTACCACACTCTATCCCTATGTATTTTCTGTTCATTTTATGAGCGACGGCACAAGTTGTTCCTGAACCAAGGTAAGGGTCAAGAACTATATCACCAGGATTAGTGCTTATATGAAGTATTCTTGAGATTAAATTCTCTGGTTTAGGCGTGTCAAAAATAGTAGTTTCTTTAAATAATGATAAAAGATGCTTTTTCGCATCACTTGTAGTACCTACTGTTTTTGCCTGCCAAATGGTTTCAGGAACAAGTCCTTCTTTTCTGTCTGAAAGAAATTTTTTTATGCGCGGAACACCATTACCATCTTTTCCAAACCAAATGTTGTTTGCTGCTATTTCATCTAACATTTTTTTTTCAGAATATATCCAACACCGACCTTTGGGAGGGATGTTAACTTTACCACTTGGTGATTTTATTTTATAAAATTGTTGGGGGGTAGCATGCCCATCTTGTACATTTGCGGAAATCGACTGCCATACACCCCTTGGGTCATTATCGGGATTTTTATAACGTTCAAATGCTTCTTCTGAAAGAGGAAGTGAGTTTCTTGACTTTGTCCATAAAGTTGCGTTCTTTGCATATACTAATAAATATTCGTGATTTCGAGAGAATGCTTTCCTATTCTCACGTGTTGTGCGTCTTTCCCAAATTATTGTTGCTACAAAGTTATCTCTTCCAAAAACTTTATCCGCAGCAACTTTTAGATAATGTAACTCAGAATCATCGATAGATATCCAAACACTGCCATTCAGTTTGAGAACATCTTTAACTAAACGCAATCTCAGAGTTATTGCATTTAACCATTCTTCATGACTCATATTATCATAATAATGTAAATAACTTTCACCATTGTTATATGGTGGATCGAGATATACGCATCGTACACTTTCAGGCGCTTGCTTTGCCAATACTGACATCACATCAAGATTATCTCCATGAATTAACATGTTACCGGTTTTCTCAACTCCATAGGAAAGCTCTTTGATGTGGCTAAAATCATTAGGTTCATAAAAATTATTACTGTTTACGTTCATGTTTTTTTCTAATGAGCAAGCTAAACTTTCAATCTCATTGGTAAGCATTAGTTGCTCCTTACTTGTCGTTTGGCCACTAATTAGCCAGTTTATATCAACTCGCTTACCTTCTGGGGTAACAAGATTTGAAATAATATGTAATTTTTCCGTATCTACAAACGCCTCTCCTTTTAAAACCTTGGAGATAGTAGCGTAATTCGTGTACCCAAGAATGCGTGATAGTTCTTGGGGCGTGAGGTTTAACTGTTGCATCGCGACCACGAAACGTTCGCACATTGCTTTTCTAAGATTGGAGTTTTTCTTCGGTCTAGTCATTTCATCATAATATAGATAGTCCTCGTAAAATTCCAGTTTCTAATATTCTTTTTTTTAAAAAAAACAACAATCAATATATCAAAATGTTATTTATAGAGAGGGAGGAGTCTGTGGGTTACGTCAGTTCTGTTTTCCTGAGAGAGAAATGATTCTTTTTTCTTAAATAACTGTAGGTATCAGTCGATAGTTTGTAGTTTACGTTTGGTGGTCAAATTGGTGGTCTGCTTTAATTTTTTTATAAAAAATCCTTTTTTTTTATTGTGTTATTTGTTTTGTGCGAGTCCGGCCTTCGCACCATTAGTACAGTGCGGGTAAGAAACCACCGAAAGGTGGTTTTTTTGTGTCTGCGATTTTGCTCCGCAAGTTTTCCTTATCTGACCCCGACTATCTTCATCAACGGATTGCTGCACCTCGTCATTGCCACTTCTATAAAAATGTGCTCCAAAAATGATGCAGTGTGACCAAGCCGTGAGCACCAAACCTAAAGAGGAAATGAATCAAATGGCTGATGGAGCGATTTGTTTCCTGAGAGCGCCGAAAAAGGGCTCAAGAACCTGACGCATGAAGTGCCACCGACCTGTAACCTAAAATTTGGCTACATCCGGGTAATAGAGATGCTGCAATCGCAATAATGGGGGAATAGAGTCGAGTCATTCCGGCTCATTGCGGAAGAAGGTCTGGCGCTAATGAAACGCCCTTACTTAGCAGGCACGTTCCGCAGTCCCTTGAACGTTCATTTCCCTCTAAGATGTGCTGGACTAACGGGAAGTGATGCTTATCATGTTATCGAGACTACAGATCCAGAGAGCGTGTTATGCAACATATCATTGAAGGTTTCCTCAGCTTCCAGAAAGAGATTTTCCCTCAGCGTCAGGAGCTCTTCCGCAGCCTTGCCTCCAGCCAGAACCCTAAAGCGCTTTTTATTTCGTGTTCTGACAGCCGCCTGGTGCCGGAGCTTGTGACTCAGCAAGAGCCGGGGCAGCTTTTCGTTATCCGTAACGCAGGCAACATCGTTCCTTCCTTTGGCCCGGAGCCGGGAGGGGTGTCGGCGACCATTGAATACGCGGTTGTGGCGCTTGGCGTTACGGATATCGTGATTTGCGGCCACTCGAACTGCGGCGCCATGAAGGCTATAGCTTCTTGCCAATGCCTTGACCCGATGCCTGCTGTTGCCCACTGGCTGCACTATGCGGACGCGGCAAAAGCGGTGGTAGAGAAGAAAACGTGGGATAGCGAAACCGACAAAGTTAACGCTATGGTTGAAGAGAACGTAATAGCTCAGCTAAATAATATTAAGACTCACCCGTCCGTTGCCGTGGGTCTGCGCAACAACGGCCTGCGTCTGCACGGCTGGGTGTACGACATCGAAAGTGGCGAGATCCGCACGCTGGATAAAAATACGAAGAATTTCGTTTCGCTGGCGGATAACCCCGACGTTTGCTTCGAATAACGTGATACCTGGCCTTGGCGATGAAATTGAATCCACGCACCGGCGTGGATTTTTTTATGGATAGGTCTAATGAGTTGAATGTAATTAATAATGTTCTTTATCTGTTCACAACGCTGAACGAAGCACGGGAGATAGAGCCGATCTCAGGTTGAATGAACACAACAGTGAGCGACCTCATGAATCCCTGAATGACCTGATGCCGGAAGAGTACCGGCTGATGGCTGAAAAACCAGAAATATCAAAAAGTGCGTGGAACTAAAACCGGTATGCTTACAACCGGTGTTCAGTGAACCGGATCTTATGCATGGCGATTTCCACTAGGGGCATAATCAGTATTTTGGATGATCACTAAAAGCATATTAAAATAAAATGCACATGCTTAGAACTGGATTTTCTATTTTTAATTAGAATGTATTTTTTAATTTATTTCAATGAAATTATCTTGTGGATTTGATCGATGATTTTCGTTGGTGTTGATATGTAAAGATATAATGTAATTGTCAGCCCAAACATAGTTAGACTGACTTGTGGTTGGTGCTATTTTATGATTTATCCTAATTTTAAACCTCCCAAAATGCCGTGTAAAAAATATATAAAACTAATCATGTAAAACGTGTAGCAAGCTAGGAGTATGGGTGAGTGTTTCAGTATGTTTTTAACAGACTTTCTGTAACGGGAAAGTTGACCCAAATCGTATAGCCTAGCTTTTTTCTCATCACCTTCTAACTGTGAGGTAATTAATGACTCTATTTCTGATTCTATTTTTTGGAAGGGGCGTTTTTCTTTGTTATTAGAGTTTATTAAATAAAAGAAAATAAAAAGCAATATAATCATTGCTGCCAGGCGAATAACGGAGTGAGTTACCCCCCCCCAACATCCTAAGGTGGCGACGAACAACCATATACCTTGCATGTTTGCATCGTTTCTAAAAAAGTCAATGTACTCCTTATAATTAACTATGCGTTTTTCGATAGGCTCATCATTACTAGATTGCATAAGTTACATCCTTCTATTTTAATTGTGATTGATGATGATTGTTTGTGTTTAAAATGGTTAATCAAGTGCTTCATGTGTAAAAATAAACTATTGGTATAGGAAAAACTACTCCATCCTATCATAAACAACATGGGTAATTTCTCGCATGTTTTTTAAGAAATAACTATTTAAAATCAGTCTCTTTCAATTCCAACTTCGCCATAAGCTTTTTGTTAACGTCCATCCCATCACTCCCACTATGGATCCGTCGGTGGCAAGTAGGGCAGATAGCGCCCACCCACTGCGGATGGTCGGGGCCTTCATCGGCCAGTCGTTTTGTGTGGTGGGGTTCTAAGTACGGCTCACCGTTGTTTTTCTTGAACGGCGCAGGCTGGTCGCACGACTCACAAATGCCATTCGCACGTTGCAGAACGTATTTTTTCACGTCCTCACTGCGTTTGAACCAAGATTTCTTACTGTCGCCTTGCTGGCGTTGGCCCGTCATCATGGATGATTTTATCGCCTTGGCACGTAGCTGTTCGAGTGTTTCTTTCTTCGGGGCTACTTCTGAAGTATCAATATCATGATCAACTTCTCGAGCAGAAGATACAGGGAATAGATTAAAAACTATCCCTTTCCTCATTTTATCTTTTTTGTAATCCAGGCAGTCAATGTAATCCCAAGTATCACATTCAAACATTCCAACGAATCTTACACCCTTATCTTTCTTATTATCTTCAAAGAGGAATATATCTTCGCCATTCTCTTTGTGGTCACGGATGGCCTTATTACCTCTAATAAACTTCATGTCATCTTTTTGGCCCTCTCCTGTGTAGGAGAAACTGCCATCAGCAGACCATCCATCCTTGTACCCATAAGCCTCGCCACTTTCACCGGTGAAAATGAAGATGACGGGGAACTCTGTCGGCGTCCAGATGCCGCCCTGGAGTTGCCCACCGTAGAGGTCGATGAGCTCTTTACGCGTGTACAGTTTACCCTTTACTAAGTGCTCAATAGGGTGTGGTGTTTCTACGATATCGAAACCGAGATTTTTAAGTGCCTGAATAGCTATCTTGGAAACACTATTAGATATTATTTTTTCTAGTGGTTTTCCGAATTGATAAATATAGGTGGCCGCGGCGATGACTCTGATGTCGTAATTTTCATTATTATAACGGAGTACGCATTTTTTAATTCGTTTGACGTTATATTTTTCAAGAAGCGCATCACAACCCAGCGCTTTATATTCTTCAATAGCTTTTAAAACAGCCTCTTTCGAAGATAACGTTTCTATCTTAATAGTCAAAACATCCCCCTCTCATTGCAGAACAGGTTCTGGGCAATGCGTGGGCTTACTGCCAGTAGGCGGTAGCCATACGTAGTCATCCAGCAGTTAGCTCATCGATTTATCGAATGCGTTAACTATGCCAGGCCAGGGGGAAAATGCCTACCTTAGTGAATGTATTTATCGTGATATGTAATCGAAATCTATGGGATTTTCTGGAGGGGATAAGAACGGCACCAAACTAATACCGTCCTTATTATTATCATTTTTATCTGTTTTTAACCTGCCAGCTCCTGGCACTCCATCTCCCGCAGTGCGCGGCCATAAAGGTTGCACAGGGCGGGCACCAAGTGAGCCGTAGCATTGAGGTAGTGATTCAGCTGTTCCCAGCCGGCGTCATCGGTTTGCGGATGCTTTTGCAGGAGGTTGCCGCATAACATCAGGCCATGACATAACCCTTCGGCTTGTTCGGCGGAGAGTGCGGCTAAGTCTAAGAGCTGTGACGAGTCTAAGGTGCTGAGATCGAGTTGGTTGAACAGTTCGCGATAGAGGGTGAGGGTACTTGTGGTGGATTGTGAGGTGGAAATGTTTTCCATGTGGCTGTTCTCCTTAGTGTGGTGCGTTGCTACCACGTGAGACGCTAAACCCATGGTGGTAGCCCAAACGGAGTTAGCGTTACCGGACACTAAGGAAACCGGCGCTTCTTGCGAAGCCTCCGCCTGGGCCACCATGATTCTGGATGTTCAAAGCCCCAGCATTATATACATAATGCTGCTCAGTGTATGTTCGGAACGCTAACTCCGGCTGCGGATTGTGCCGCAGCGAGCAAAATTATATCGTTGTGCTATTGGCGATAAAATAGCTAGTTTAAAATTACAGGTGATTACTGCCAATATTGGAATAAAGATCGCAGCAAATAATTTCTAACATCATCACCTTCAAAAACTAAACACAATAATCTATTGTACACATCCAACTCATTTGAAAAATTAATAGGTTCCGATATATTCATTAAAGTTATTACTTTGCTGTGAGTATTCGTATGCTGTATGCCGTGATTGCAGAGATGGACAAGTCAAAATGGAATGATACGCCTGGTAAGGAGTATCACTTCCCTAAGCGTTACGTGGAAATGCTCAAACCCGGAACTCGCGTGGTCTACTACAAAGGGGGGAAAAGGGGTAAGGGGGCAGAAAAAGTGAAAGATCAAAATAAGAAACCACTTTCTCCTAAGCCACATTATTTTGCCATTGGGACTATCGGCAGTATTTATCCCGATCCTAAAGGTGAAGATGGCGAGCAATACGCAGTCATAATAGATTTCCAACCGTTTACTAAAGCGTTATTGGCCAAAAGGGCCGATGGTTACTTCGAAGATATTCCTGAGCATCGTAAGCTAAATTACTGGCGTTCAGGCGGCGTACGCCCTATAACCGAAGAAATATTTGAAGCGATAGTCGAGCATGCGGAGCTGGGTGCAGTAGTAGTGCCGGAAGAGAAGGCGATGGAAGAGGAAGGGGATTACAACGACAGTTTTGAGTCTGAAGCAACCCATCTTGAAGGCGCAAAAATCAGCTACTTCACGACCAAGTACGAACGTAAACCACTGTTAAATAACCAAGCAGTGAAATTACATGGCACTACATGTTGCGTCTGTGGTTTCAACTTCAAGGCATTTTATGGTGAGTATGCAGAGGGATTTATCCACATCCATCATTTGTTGCCGGTCTCGGAGCTTGGCGGTGAGAAACCCGTTAATCCAGCTACAGATTTGGTGCCGGTTTGCGCTAATTGTCACAGTATCATCCATCGTAAAAAAGATAGAACTCTCTCTATTGATGAGTTAAAGTCGATGATTCAGCAGCAAAAATTGGAGTAGTTATAACTGTAATGTCAGGACTGGGGAATTATGATGATTAATATTCTCCTAGTAAAGCTACCATGCAATTATTTTTTTCCGGAGTCATCGAGACCTACTATATGAAATTCGGCTCCTGAGGCTCGGATAGCATTATCAGTGCTGACTAGAAGCACATCTAATTGTTTTTTTATGTTGCTATTATTATTGTCATGATAGCAACTTTTTTGTGTGTGCGGTTGTATTACAATAACTCTTTTTCGGAAGTTGCTGCTTTTTTCTATACTCTCTAAGTACTTAATGAAATCTTCAGGGTTGGTCGGATTATCATCTTTCCAACAATACTTTCTGGTGGAATTATCAAATCTATCTCGCAAATCTTTGGAAAGTGTTTTTCTGCTGCAATATCTAAGGTTTTTAATAGCTTGGTTTAACACAATGTCATGAGCACCAACGGAGACTCTTCGGTTCTTACTCTCTGTATTTGCTGCTTTAACATGGATTAGGGATAATATTATTAATTCATCATGTTCTACTACATGAATGAAATCGGCTTTTTCTCCAGCTCCATCATCACAGTAAAGCCAACCTAAAGGATTCTCAGTAGTATTGAAATTTTCTGGTTTTATCCATTTCCCATTCCATCCTTTTTTTACCCAACAGAAAAGAGAATTTTGTTTTCCAATATTATCTAGTGAAATTAAATTATTAACTTCAGGTTTTTCTTGTTTTATGTTATAACCTTCAAATCCGGCCCATAGGAATGAGTTGTATGAAACATCCCTATAGTCAGTTTTAAATAGCATTCCATTTATTAATGCGTGACCAGACTCATACCAACATTTAATCAACTCAGGATATTGGAATATTTTTATATAGTCTTCGAAAGGCTTTCTAGTTTTATAATTTTTACTTACTATATTGAAGGATACTGCATAATCATTTATCTCTGGCTCAACCTTTATCTCACCAATATTATGGTTCTTATAGTAAATTGTAATGCTTATGTTGTGACTGGCTAAAGATGGGTTAACTTCTACAAAGTAATTATTTTTCAATTTTTTTAATAATTCTTTTCTCCGCTGACCATCTTCTTCAGGAAAAAAATCACAATCAATTATTGAGAATTCATAGGGGGTTTTGATTCCCTTCATTTCTGAGATGGGGTACGCCAAAATACCTATGGGGGTGTCTTCTATTTTGCTGTTTTTACTTAGTATGTCTAATATTTCCACAACTCTGTTTTCAAAAGTACTCCAATCTTTACATGGCCCTCTCCATATTGATGATTTGAACGGATTGAGGCCAATGGATCTTTTTGTATCCCCAATTTCAGTTCTTACAGCAGACATCATATATGACTGATCATTTAGAGGGTCTAATGTATCGGCAACGTTATCGCCACCTAGAACTTTAGAATCAGCTTTAAAACTGTTTTTTCCATGAATTCCTAATAGCCAAAGCATTTTTACATTATCTTCATTGATGAAGTTGTAATTCAATTTCTTAATGTCAATTGCTGTCAAAAATAAAAGCCTGCTCTTGCTAAAGTAACTTCTTATTTCATCTTTCATACCTTTCTCTGAGAAGTAAAAGGCAATATAATTCCCTACAGAAATAGAAACAAAAACATGATTTTCTAAGTCTAATAATTCGGACCCTTTTAACCAGGTTGGTATGGTTCTTATCTTGTACGGCGTGAAGTAACTACTTCCTAATTCACCTATGTCTTCACCCTTTGTTCCGAAGAGATCGACAGTATTGGGGGCTCTACCTTCTGTACTTATGATATCAAAAACTGCTTTGTGTGCATCAAGATGATTTTTACCATCATTGATTTCAGCCAAAAGAATTGATAGGAAAGGAGAAATGTTTTCTTTGATAAGGTTATCCATAATAGCATCACCATTGTAGTTTTTTTTGGTTCTACAACATTATTTAAGATGAATCAAGATGATGCCTATTAATAATTTAATATTTGCGCCTAGTAGTGATTAATTCTGATTGTACACGTAATGGTTATAGTTTATTTCTGATGCTTATTTATTATTATTTTGCTATTTAATTTAGTTTAAATAATTTAAATTGCAATTATTTTCTTGTGTGGTTTTTATAATGGATTGTAGGAGGAGTATTGTTCAATTATATTCCCACTAACACGGATCCTTTCTGCTGTAAGAAGGGGGGCTAAAGCTCACCCCCTAGAATTATTGAATCAACAAAGTTGCAAGCATCACTCAGCACCGAAAGCCTGGTAAAAATCAGGCCACCAACCCCATCACCCCAAATCCGCCCCATTACTCGCAATCACCTTCTTGTACCACCAGAAGGATTTCTTGCGCGTGCGGGCGAGGGTGCCGTTGCCCTGGTCGTCGCGGTCGACGTAAACAAAGCCGTAGCGCTTGCTCATTTCGCCGGTCGAGGCCGCCACCAGGTCAATGCAGCCCCAGGTGGTGTAGCCGATCACCGGCACGCCGTCGGCGATGGCGTCGGCCATGGCGCGGATGTGCTCCCGCAGGTAGCTGATGCGGTAATCGTCCTCTATCTCGCCTGCGGCATTGAACTCGTCGTGTGCGCCCAGACCGTTTTCCACCAGGAACAGCGGTTTTTGGTAGCGGTCGTACATCATGTTCATGGTGATGCGCAAACCCAGCGGATCGATGCCCCAGCCCCAGTCGCTGCGTGGCACGTGCGGGTTCGGCAGCGATTTCACCACGTTGGCGGCGCTGCTGTTGTTGTCGTTCATGTCGGCAGAGGCGCAGCGCGAGGCGTAATAACTGAAGGAAACGAAATCGACTGTGTTCTTCAGGATCTCGGCGTCGCCTTCCTCCATCGCGATGCGCACGCCTTTTTCGCGGAACACCCTGGCGGAGTAAGAAGGGTAAGCGCCACGGGCCTGCACGTCGATAAAGAACAGGTTCTCGCGGTCTTTCTCCAGCGCGGCCCACACGTCTTCCGGCTTGCTGGACCAGGGATAAAAATTGCCGCCCGCCAGCATGCAGCCCACCTGGTTGGCGGGGTTCACCTCATGCGCGATGCTGGTGGCCAGCGCGCTGGCCACCAGTTCGTGGTGCGCGGCCTGGTATTTCACCTG
This sequence comes from Serratia sp. root2, assembly GCF_031931805.1. Classification (NCBI taxonomy): domain Bacteria; kingdom Pseudomonadati; phylum Pseudomonadota; class Gammaproteobacteria; order Enterobacterales; family Yersiniaceae; genus Serratia; species Serratia sp. root2. The sequence continues at coordinate 324,744 of NZ_JAUJXB010000002.1, read as the reverse complement.
CTCGGGGTTTTCGTCGGCCTCGAACACCAGCCCGGCGCCGGAGAATGGGCTGTGCAGCAGAATGTTGATCTCATTGAAGGTGAGCCAGTACTTCACCAGCCCGTCGAAGGCTTCGAAGCAGGTGCGGGCATAGCGGGTGAAAAACGCCACCATCTTGCGGTTGCGCCAGGAGCCGTATTCGGTCACCAGGTGCATCGGCACGTCGAAATGGCACAGGGTGACCAGCGGCTCGATGCCGTATTTGCGGCACTCTTCAAACAGGCTGCGGTAGAAGGCAATGCCCTGCGGGTTGGGCGTCAGCTCGTCGCCGTTCGGGTAAAGCCGGCTCCAGGCGATGGAGGTGCGGAATACGCTAAAGCCCATTTCCGCCATCAGCGCGATGTCGTCGCGGTAGCGATGGTAAAAATCGATCGCGTCGTGGCTCGGGTAAAACTCGTCTTCGCGCAGGGTAAAGCGCTTCTCCAGGCCCAGCTTCACCGGCATGCGATTGGCGCCATGCGGGATCATGTCGACCGTGGTCAGCCCTTTCCCGCCCTCCAGATAACCCCCTTCAGACTGGTTGGCGGCCAAGGCGCCGCCCCATAAAAACCCTTGCGGGAATGTTAAGTCAGACATGCAATCCTCAATAATTACCCGTCATACTTGAAGCTGCCTCTGTGTTGGCTGCGCCCGCACACCCCAGTCACTTAGCTGACTAAGCTCCTGGGGATGTACGGCCTTGCCGCCTGGATGCAACTCCAATTATCTAGGGTATAAAAATGGTGCGTTAATGGGTCGCGTTAGCGGTATTCGCCGCAGGCGCAGTGGTCGCCGGGGTGGTTACTTCGCTTTCCGGAATGTCTTCGAACCCCAAAATCAGCGTGAGCACAAACGACAGCACCACGGAAAGCAGCATCACGCCGCCCACCCAGACAATGCTCATCGGGTTCGACGGGTCAAAAAACTGCACGCTGGTGAACAGGCCGGGCGAGGCCATCGAATGGCTGGCCAGCCCGCCGATACCGGCGACGGCACCGCAGACAAAGCCGCTGATCAGGCTGGCGATTAACGGCCGTTTAAGCCGCACCGCCACGCCATACAGCGCCGGTTCGGAAATCCCCGCCACAATGGCGGAAGCGGCAGCGGCCAGCGCGGTCTGGCGCAGTTCGCGGTTTTTGGTTTTGAACGCCACCGCCAGCGAAGAGCCGCCGAGCGACAGGTTGGCGCCAATCTCCGAAGGCATCACCATGCCTTCTTTGCCGGTTTCGGCGATGGTCTGAATAATGGTCGGGGTGAACACGCGGTGCATGCCGGTGATCACCAGCAGCGGCCAGATGGCGCCCATAATGGCGACGGAAAGCCAACCCAAATAGCCGTGCACGGTGTACACCAGTGCCGAAATACCGCTGCCGATCCAGATGCCCAGCGGGCCGATAAACACGATCGCGATCGGCGCGGCAATCAGCACAATCAGCATCGGCTTAAGGAAGTTCTTGGTCACCGCCGGGGTGATGCGATCGACCCAGCGCTCGATATACGACAGGATCCAGGTCATCACCAGCGCCGGGATCACCGTATAGGTGTATTTCACCGCCGTCACCGGGATGTAGGCGAACTCCACGGCCTGGCCCTGCGCCGCCTTGGCCATCAGATCGATAAAGTTGGGGTGCAGCAGCACGCCGGCAATGGCGATCGCCAGCGACATGTTGGTTTTGAACTTCAGCGCCGCAGAGGCCGCGACCATCACCGGCAGGAAGAAGAACGCGCCGTCGCCGATCACGTTCAGGATGATCAGGGTCGAGGAGCCTTTTTCGAACACGCCGGCCATATCCAGCATCATCGCCAACAGCTTCACCATCGAGCCGCCGATAATGGCAGGGATCAACGGTGACATGGTGCCCACCAGCGCATCGAGAATGCCGGCGCCGATGCCTTTCAGGGTGATTTTGCGTTTTGCGGGCGCGGCGGCGGGGGCGCTACCCGGCAGGCCGAGCGCCAGCACCGCCTGGTAGGCTTTCGATACCTCGTTGCCGATGATCACCTGGCACTGCTCGCCGCTGTGCACCACGCCCAGCACGCCATTAATCGCTTTGAGCGCGGGGGTGTCGATCAGCGCCTTGTCTTTAACGACGAATCTCAGGCGGGTCATGCAGTGCGTCACGGCGTCGATGTTGCCGGGGCCGCCCACCGCATTCACGATGGCCTGCGAGATCTCTGTGTAGTTCTTCGGCATGGAGTATCGTCTCTTAGATTATGGGTATACCCGTCATACTTGAAGCTGCATCTGTGTTGGCTGCGCTCACTCACCCGAATCACTTACTTGAGTAAGCTCATCGGGATGAGACTCGCTGGCCGCCTTGATGCCGCTCCAATTATTTAGGGTATAAGTACGCGCTTGGGCGATCCGCCGTTCCATCTCAATGAAACGCCCACAAGAAACCGGTTTCACAAAATAATGTAGATCTATTTTGTTGTTGGCAAGAATTATGATTTTTTGGTTTTTCATTTCGTGAAGCTGGTCACTTTTAGATCAGGAGTGCCCGCGCTGGCGGGCGTGAAAACATTTCAAACGGGGGGCGTCTTGGGTAGACTGCGCTCATCCAATGGATTTTGACGGCGCACAGATGGCAACAATACTTGAGGTGGCTAAAAAGGCCGGCGTTTCTAAGGCGACGGTGTCCCGCGTGTTGTCCGGCAGCGGCTATGTCAGCCCGGAGAAGCGCGAGTTGGTGGATAAAGCCATCGCCGAAACGGGTTATCGGCCCAACCTGCTGGCGCGCAATCTGGCGACCAAAACCACCCAGACCATCGGGCTGGTGGTCACCAACACCCTGTACAGCGGTAACTACTTCAGCGAGCTGATGTCTCAGTCCGCCCGCATCATGGAAGAAAACGGCCGTCAGTTGATCCTGGCGGACGGCAAGCACACCGCAGAAGAAGAAAAGGCCGCCATTGAATTCCTGCTGGATCTGCGCTGCGACGGGGTGATCATCTACCCGCGTTTTCTCTCCATCGCGCAAATGGACGAGATCATCTCCCAACACAAACAGCCGATACTGGTCATCAACCGCCGCTTAAGGCTGAACGACAGCTACTGCATCTTCAGCGATCAGCACGCCACCAGCGCCGCAGCGGTGGCGCACCTCATCCAACTTGGGCATCGCGATATCGCGTTTATCACCGGCTCGCTGGATTCGCCCACCGGGCTGGAGCGGCTCTCCGGCTACCAATCCGCGCTGGCGGAACAGGGCCTTGCGGTCAACAACGCGTTGATTGTCGAAGGCAAGTGGAATGCGCAAAGCGGCATGGCGGCGGTCGATGCGCTGCTGGCCGGCGGCCACGCGTTCAGCGCCATCGTCGCCAGCAACGACGAAATGGCCATCGGCGCCATGAAGCGGCTGGCGGAATGCCAAATCCCGGTGCCGTCCGCCGTGTCGGTGATCGGGTTCGACGATATCCCGCTGGCGCCTTACACCATTCCCTCGCTCTCCAGCATGAAAATGCCGGTAACCGAGATGATTAAGGAAACCATCAACCGCCTGGTGTCGATGTTGGACGGCGGCGAACTGAGCAAACGCCCGACCTTCCCGGCGAGCCTGATCCTGCGCGATTCGGTGGCGGCGGGGCCGTATTTGTCGGCAGAGAAGGCGGGCCATTAACGGCGGATCAGCATATAGGCGCGCGGCGAGCTGCCGGTCATATTTTTAAAGAAGGTTGAGAAGGCGCTGTCGCTGGAGAATTCAAGCTTACCGGCGATATCCGACAGGCCGTATCCCTCCGCCAGCAGCTCGATGGCTTTGATCAAACGCCATTGCTGGCGCCACTGTTGGTAGCTCAATCCGGTCTCCTTGCGAAAGATGCGGCTGATGGTTTTCTCCGAAGCGCCACTGTAGCGCGCCAGCTCATTGAGCGGCGGCACTTCCTCCATGCCGGCCAGTTGCCGTAAGCGGCGGTCCTTGGGCAGCGGCAATAAGGTCGGTTCGCGCTGCGCATGCCGTATTTCGTCCAGGCATACGGCAAGAATATTGGCGCTGGGGCCGCTTTCCCACTGGGTGGCAAAGTCGGCGAGGGCGATCCGCTCCAGCACTTCCCGCAGCAAAGAAGAGGCCGACAGCACTTCCAGATGGGGCGAAAGGCCGGGGTAGCGCTGGTTGTCGAGATAAACCGAGCGATAGCCCGCCACGCCGGTAACCTGAACGCGGTGCACCACCTTGGGTGGGATCCAGGCAATGCGTGCCGGCGGCAGGAGGCAAATGCTTTCATTGAGTGTGATGCGCATACAACCCCGCTGGCTGAACAGCAACTGCCCCATGTGGTGCCAGTGCGGCCCGGAATCATGCTGCGCCAGTTCGGCCGCAATGCCTAACACGCTATTGTTGATAGCATCGGGATCAAATTCGTCCTGTGCGCTGAGCCATGCCATAAATGTGTCCGATTTTATAAGTTTTTTGTCTTTTATATTGTAATGGTCAGGGTGGGGAAGGTGCTACTTTGTGGCCTACTTTCTTTTTGGAGACGGGATGTACCATGCAACGCAGACTGACCCTTACCCTGGCGACACTGATGATGATGTTTCCCCAGATTGTGGAAACGATCTATAGCCCGGCGCTCACGCACATTGCCGACGGTTTTCACGTCAGCGCGGAGGCCGCGGCGCAAACCCTGTCCTGTTACTTTTTCGCTTTCGCATTCGGGGTGGTCGTTTGGGGCCGTTTGTGTGACGTGATCGGCCGGCGCCCCACCATTTTGGCCGGTCTGGCGCTGTATCTGCTGGCGTCGATCATCGCCATCTTCAGCACCAGCTTTACCTTGTTGTTGGCGGCAAGGGTGCTGGCGGCGTTTGGCGCGGCGGTGGGCTCCGTAGGCACTCAGACCGCCATTCGCGACCGGTTCGACGGCTATGAGCTGGCGCGCGTGTTTTCCGTGATGGGGATTGCGATGGCGGTCAGCCCCGCGGTGGGGGTGCTGAGCGGCGCCCTGTTGACCCATTACTGGGGTTATCAGGGGGTGTTCGCCGGGCTGGCGGCATTAGCCGCCTTGCTGCTGGCCTATGCCGCATGGCAGTTGCCGGAAACGCGCCCGGCGCAGGTGGTGAAAAGTTCTTTCTTCGGCACGTTTGGCCGCATGGCGAAAGACGGCGATATCTGGCGCAGCGCATGGCTGGTGGCCCTGTTCAACGTCTGCATGTTCAGCTATTACCAGCTGGCACCGTTTCGGTTTGAAGCGCTGGGCATTCCGCCGCAGTGGTTTGGCTATACCGGGTTGGTGCTGGCCGCCGGCGTCGGGATCGGCGCGGCAATCAACAAGTTTCTCATCGCCAAACAGTGGTTGTTTACGCCGCTGCTGATGCTGGCCTGCGTATTGGCGCTGATCGGCGGCGGCCTGGTGTTCCTGTTGGAGGATAAGCTGTGGTTCGTGCTGCCGATGATGCTGGTGGTGATGGCCTACGGCATCGCGATCCCCAATATTCTGGCGCGGGCACTGCGGAATTATAAGGATTGCATGGGCACGGCGGGCGCAATTCTTGGCCTGATGTATTACCTGATGCTGGCGGCGGGGCTGGTGCTGGCCGGGATGGCGCAGCGGCCGGGCATCGTGCTGATGGCGAGCAGCGCCTGCGCGCTGCTGCTGGCGTGGACCGTCGTGCGCGGCGAACGCACCGTCGCATTGGGTAAACGCAACAGCGAGCAGGCGTAACCCTCAGCGGGGAGTTGGCGGGGCGCTCAGCGGGCCCGCCAGCAAGGCATGAAGCGCCTCTATCACCGCATTGCGCTGTTCGTTCAAAAAAAGGTGCCTGCCGGGGAAGCGTCGTTCATGCACTTCGCCCCCGGCCAGCAACCGCCAATCCGCCAGATCCTGCCTGTCGACCCAAAGATCGTCCTCGCCATAAAAAACCGCCAGCGGGATCGGCAAATGTGTTTCCCGTGGGAAAATAAGCTGGCTGGCAAGCAGGAGATCGGCGCGGATCAGCGGCAAATAAGCGTCAAGCAAGTCGGCGCTTTCATCGGTGATTTCAGCCGTTTGCCCGGACTCGTGAAGTGTTTCAATCAGCGCGCTGCGCGTCAGGCGCAGCAAATGACCGTGCTTTGCCGCGTAGGGCGTGGAGCAGGCGGACACGATCAACCCTATGGGCGGCAGCCTGGCTGAGAGTGCGGTCGCCAGGGCCAACCGGCCGCCAAGGCTGTGGCCGAAAAAGACGCAGGGTTTGTCCTGCAGGGGGGCCAACGCCTGCTGCAGTTCGGCCACCAGCCTGCGGTGCTGGCACGCCGGCGCTTCGTCCGCCCGGTCTTCACGCCCGGGATATTGCATGGCGAACAGCTCGATGTCCGGGCGCAGCAGGCCGCTCCAGGCGCGGAAGGTGCCGGCGCTACCGCCGGCATGAGGAAAGCAAATCAGTCGCAATTTGCCCTGGCGTGTGGGGGTCAGCGCTTTCAGGCATCGCTCGGCTCCCCGGAAGGGTATGTTGTGCATGGCAGGTTAATCGCCGTTCAGGATGAAGGGGAAGGGGATCGCGCGATCCCCGGGTTTTCGGCTAAGGCGATCAGTTGATCGCCTCCCACAGTTCGTCAAAGATCGGCGTAAACAGCGTGGATTTCAGGTAATCGGAACCGGCGGAGCCGCCGGTGCCTTTACGTTGGCCAATGGTTCTTTCCACCAGCTTGACGTGCCGATAGCGCCATTCCTGCAGCAGCGAGTCCAGATCCAGCAGCTGATTCAGCAACAGCGACTCGCTGGACGCTTCCTCCAGCACGGTTTTTATGATGGCCTTGAAGGACTCGGCCTGTTGTCCCTGGCGATCGTTGAGCAGCAGCAGGTGGCGCTGAACCGCTTGCCAGAGCGAGATTGGGCGAATGATCGCGCCAAGCATTTTCTGAATGGCCGGATCTTCACCGTACTGCTGCAACTTTTTACCGTTCGCTTTACCCAACAGCGCCTCAATGCCTGCAAATTGGTAGGACTGAAATCCGCTGGCGGAGCCGAGGTAACCGCGAAATTTTTGGAACTCATGGAATTTCAGCGTGAAAATCACCTCAATCTGGTTCACCACGGTTTTCGTGATGGCGTTGATGCGGATCAGCCCATTGTTGGCGGCGGCTATGTCACCGTTTTCTATCAGATCGATAAGGCAGTGGAGCTCATCGATCAGTTGTTTGAACCACAGTTCATACGTCTGATGCGTAATGATGAAGAGGTTCTCGTTGCGGTGTTCGCTCGGCGGCGAGGCCGGTTGCTGCAAAGCGAGTAGCTGATTTAACTGCAAATAACTTGAGTAATTCATGCTGCGTCATTCCCTCGGGAGAACGGAAACAAAATTGGTTTGCTGGGGAGGGCGTCGCCCGAACAATCCGGCAAATGCAATGACAGGAAATAGCTGCCGGCCGGGGTTGCCGGCGAAACCTGCGCCATTTCCGTTACGGAGCAGCGCAATCTTGCGCGCGCCTCCGCCGTCGGCAGGCCCATTCCCCAAAAGCAGCGGTGGTTGTCCATCCTGCCGTCATCGTGCAATCGGTCAATCGAAGGCACATCAACCAACAGGTGATGTACGCCAAGCTCGACGATGCGCGCCATCGCCTGGTGGCTGAAATAAGGCGGTATTTCATCCGCCAGCCGCCAGCTCGGCGCTTTGGCGGCGATCACCAACGCCTGAAGATAATGCGGCGCCACCTGCGACAGGGCATCGTCGATCGCCGCGCGGGTAATGACCAGGTCCGTTCCCCGGGCGCTCGCATTATAAGTTTCCGACATCTCGCCCGCCCTTTGCAGCGGCACCCGAATCAGCGTGGCGGCAATGAATGGCTCGAAAACCAACTCTGCCACGTTATGTTCGCCAGGCATGATGTGCCCGGCGCACTCCGTGTGGGTGCCGTGACAATGCGGCACCAAAGAGATGCGGGAGGCATTGCATGCCCCCCCATGCTCTACGCTGGCCAGCGAATCGCCGTAGCGCAGGGGCGCTGCGCTCGCCGGTGCCACGCCGTAGATATTGGTTGGGTTGTCGCCGAATGTCAGCATGGCGGACAGCGGGATCCGCTCATGGTGATGCACTCGGTGGCGCCGGCCGCGGTAGGTCACCTCAATGCACTCCATCCGCTTCCTCCCTGGTTTTGGTGAGCGCCAGCGCGGTCAGCTCGCGAATTTGGCTGTGCAGGATGAATTCGCGAATAGTGAGGGAAATGTGCATCGCCTGGCGAATGGCGTGCAATAGCCGTGGGATCTGCAGCGAGTTGCCGCCCAGGCTGAAAAAACTGTCCGTCACGCTGATGTGTTCCTGCATCAACACGGCTTGCCAGATTTCCTGCATGGCGTGTTCCGCGTCGCTGGCCGGCGGCACGTAATCCGTTTCGGAGGCCGAGTAGGTTATCGTCGGGGCAGGTAGCCTGCGAACGTCGATCTTGTTGTTGTTGGTCAGCGGGAAAGCGGACAGCACCATAAAGCTGGAGGGGATCATGATGTTGGGCAGCCTGCCTTTCAACGCCGCGCGCACGGATTTCTCGTTTAACTCCGCGCCGGGCACCATTTGCAGGTAACTGACGATCCTGGCGTTATTCCCTTCTCCGACGATCAGGCTCAAGGCATGCGCGATGCTATCCATGGCGGATAAATTGAGGTCGATCTCGCTGAGCTCAATGCGATGGCCGCGAATTTTTACCTGGTGATCGTTACGGCCCAGATATTCCAATTGCCCACGGCTGTTGAAGCGTGCGATGTCGCCGGTTTTATACAGGTAATGGACGGTACCAAGGACCTGGCGTTTGACGAACGCCTGGGCGCTCAGCGCACCGTTGTTCCAGTAGCCCGGAGATACGCCGGCGCCGCCCAGGCAAAGCTCGCCGAAAGCGCCGCTGGGCACCAGGCCGCCGGTCGAGTCCATGATGAAAGCCTCGGTCATGTTTATCGGCGTGCCGATGCAGGTGCTGTCGCCCTCAAAGGTCAGATCGGCGCAGGTTGACCAGATGGTGGTTTCCGTCGGCCCATAGACCTGCAGCACCTGAGTGGCGATGCGCCGCAGCTGTGAAAGCAGCGCGACGGGCATTTTCTCGCCGCCGCACAGCACCGTCAGCGGTCGGCTGCCCGCCGCCGGTAAATGACTGACGATGGTGCCCCAGACGGTAGGGGTGGCCTGAATGACGCTGGGTTGCTGCTGCTCGATAAAATGATAAAGCCTGACGGGATCCATGGCGGTTTCCCGCGGGCACAGCACGACATGGGCACCCGAGGCCAGAGAGCAAAACAGCTCCAGACCGAAAATATCGAAACTGATGCTCGTCAGGCTCAACATCTTGTCAGCAGGCCCCAGGGCCAGCCGGTCCGCAAAGTCATTGGTGAAATTGTTCAGATTGCTGTGGCTAATCATCACGCCTTTCGGGTTGCCGGTAGAGCCGGAGGTGTACATGATGTAAGCCAGCGGATCCTTTTCTCCATTCGAACGCGTTTGCTCAACGGCGGGGCGGGCAGACAGTATTGACTCGAAAGTCACGTGCGGGCAATCCGCCGGCACTGCGGCGTTTGCTTCGTCGGTGACCAGGATTTTCGTGCGCGCATCGTCAATCATGTACCGCACGCGATCCGCCGGGTAATGGACATCAATGGGAATATAGTATTTGCCGGCCTTGAGCGCGCCGAGGATCAGCGCCGCCACCCTGCAGCTCTTTTCCATCATGATGCCGACAGAAAACGCGTTGCTGTCCAGCGCGCTCAGGTAATGGGCGACATGCTCTGAGAGGCGCCACAGTTGCTCGTAGCTGTAACTCTCTTTTTCGCAGCTCACCGCCGGCGAATCCGGCTGCCTGCGTGCCAGGTCATGAATTTGCTCGATCAGCGTCCCACGCGCGCTCTGCGTCGTATTGCTTGCCAGCTGTAAAAGTCGGGTTTGCTCTGCCTCGCTGAGTGGGTTGATAGCGGCAAGCGCCATCGAGGGGGATTGCGTCAGCAGCTGATGCAGCACCTGTTCATAATTGTTCAGCATCATCTGCAATCTGGCGGCGTGAAACAATTCGCTGGCGTAATCAAGCTCAATGCTGATGCCGTCTGCGGTCAGGCTGAAGTTCCAGGTCATGTCGAACATCGAGAAACCCGAAGACACCGGCAATTTTTGCAATGAGCAATCATGGAGGCCGGCCTGACACACGTCCCCGGCGTTTTGCAGAATAGCCATGATTTGGAACAGCGGGTTTTTGTTCGATACGCGCTCGTAATCAAGCTGGTGGAGAATGCGGTCGAAGGACAGCTGTTGGTGCCGATAGGCGCCCGTACAGGTTTCCGTCATTTTACCGATCAGGGTTGCCAGGGTGTCACTCGCGCTCAGTACCGTGCGCAGCGGTACGGTATTGACGTGGAATCCGCTCACCTGCTCGAGGTAAAGGTTGTCGCGCGCGGCGATGGCGCTGCCAATGACAATATCGTCTTGGTTGGTGTATTTACTCAGCAGATAGGTCAGTGCTGCGGTAAGCACAACGAAGGGAGTCGCGCCCAATACCCTGGCGCGCTGTTCCAGCAGCCCCGCGATGGCGGGATCCAACCGGCGGCATATGCGTTCGCCGGCATGCGTCGGTGCCAGGGGGCGAGGCATGTCCAGGGGGAAATCCAACTCTCTGCACGCGTGCAGTTTTTGCTGCCAGTAGGCGATATCGCTCTCGAGGCGGGGTTCCCCGACATCATTGACGATATCAATTGTTTGAACCTCTGGCGCCGGCAGTGCGTAGGGGCCTCCGCCGCACAGATGATTGTATTGCCGCCAAAGATCGTTGAGGATGAGGTCCTCACTCCAGGCGTCGGTCAGAATGTTGTGTTTCACCCACACTAACACGTGGTGCTGGTCATGGTACTGCACCAAACGCAGGGTGACCGGCGGGCGGCGGGTAATATCGAAGGGGACGGCGCAAAGCTGTTTCACCCTGTCTTCCAGAGGCGGATGCTGCCCGGTAAGGGTATGCCCGGCAAGGTTAATGGGAATATGCGGCAGCGCATGCTGATAGGCGATGCCCTGAGCCTCGCCAAATTGAGTACGCAGGCTTTCATGTTTTTCATAAATGAAATTGATGGCCTGCTCGAACAGCGAAAGATTTAGCGGCCCGCGGATCTCCACCGCAATGGGCAGGTTATAACTGCAATCATCAGGATTCAGCGCGCTCAGGTACCACAGTAAATTTTGCTGGGGGCTGAGCGCCGCCCGGCGTTGCTCGCCGATGGGAACGGCTCTGTCTGCGGAAACCGCCTTATTCTCAATATATTCCGCCAGCTTGCGTATCGTATTGTTTTGGAAAAGGTCGGCGATATTCAGACGACAGCACAAATCCCGGGCGACCAGCGAAACGATTTTACTCATGGTAAGTGAGTGTGCACCCAGGCAGATAAAGTCTTGCGTGACGTCGGCGCGGGTACAACCGATGGCCTCGGTCACGATGCGCTCCAGGATCACTTCCGTTTCGGTTTCCGGCAGCGCCATATCGCCGTCATTGTCTTCTATAACCCAGTTTTCCAACTGTTGGCGCGCCACTTTGCCATTGGTGGTCAACGGCAATGCAGGCAAGAACACGAAAGCGGTCGGAATGGCGGCGGCATGCAGCAGAGGGGCCAGCGAATGCCGCAAGCCATCGGCGGTCAGCGCCGGCGACGACGCTTGCACAAACGCCACCAGCGCTTTGCCGGCGGCCTGCGGTTTGGCTACCACGCACACGCTTTCTACCTGCGGATGGGTGCGAATGGCCGTTTCCACTTCGCCAATTTCGATGCGCACGCCGCGGATCTTGACCTGATGGTCTTTGCGGCCAATAAAAATAATATTGCCCTGTTTATCCCATTTGGCGACATCGCCCGTTTTGTAAATGCGTTCTTTACCCTGACTGCCGGGTAGGGCGATCGTGATGAATTTTTCGCCGGTCAATTCGGGCTGATTCAAATAACCGCGGGCAAGGCCGTGGCCGGCGATGCACAATTCACCCTCGAAGCCGAGAGGCTGCAGATTATTGTGCGCATCCAGGATATGGCAGCGGTAATTCTTCAGCGGTTTGCCAATGCAGTTCCAGGCCACGCCGGGCCGGTATTCGCACAGAGAAGTGGCGATGGTGGCCTCTGTCGGGCCATAGCCGTTGCACAGACGAGTTTGCTCTGCCCACCAGGCCACCACATCCGCCGGCGGTGCATCGCCCATCACAATCATCGATTTTAATCCGCGCCAGGCTTCACGCGGCAGCAACTCAAGGATGGCCGGGGTAATGGTGATATGGTTCACCTCGTGCCGCGCGAGGTAACGGAATAAGGCATCGGTTTCGGTATGCAATGCCGCAGGGGCGAGGTAGAGCGTTGATCCGCTGATCAAGGCGCCATAAACATCCCAGCCAAAAGCGTCAAAACCCAGAGAGGCAATCGACAGGACTTTACTGCCGGTTTCCAACCGCATGAAGTCGCGATGGTTTTGCGCGACATTGGCAAGCCCCTCACGAGTGATCATGACGCCTTTGGCTTTGCCGGTGGTGCCCGAGGTGTAACAGAGGTAAGCCAGGCCATCAGACGGCCGGGGAAGATGTGACGCCGGCAGGGTCATTGCCTGGTAGTTAATGGTTGCCGGATCAATGCACGGCGCATTCCCCGCCTGCAGAAGGGTATCGGCCAGGATCAGCGTGGGCCGCACATCATCAAGGATATTCTGATTGCGGGTTGCCGGGGCCTGCGGGTCGAGCAGAACATAGGTCTTATTACTTTTCAGGATGCCCAGCATCACGATCGGCAGCAGGGCGGATTTCTGCATGGATACGGCGATAATGTCGTGGCCGTCTACGTCGCCGCGGTGTTCGAGCAGCCAGCAAGCCATTCTGTCGGAGGCGTCATCGAGCTCAGCGTAGCTGTATTCTCTGTCGTCGGCGTGCAAGGCGATAAGCGCCGAATTTGCCGCCGCCGTACGGCGAAACAGGGTGACAATATCTTGGGAAAGCAGGGCCGCGTCCGCGGTATCATTGAAGGACGCCAACTGGCGTATTTCATCAGGCGAAATGACCAGCGGCGCGGTAGCGGGATCGTCCTGAGAGGTGAGCAGCGCGTCCAGATAGTCGGTGAAGCGTTGGAAACGGGCATCGTCCCCGGTGACCGTGACCCACACGCCATCGCCGGCGGGGGCCAGGGAGATCATCGCATGGGTTTGCGCGTATCGGTTTTGTTTGAGAATGCCGGTTTCATTGAAGAAGAAATGCCGCAGGTTTTGATTCTCCGGCGTGACCTGATCTTCGGCAAGGGTATGGAAGTCAGCCTCTTTTCGCCAGGTGACGAAACAGAGATCGGTCGCGCAACGCCCCTGGGTTTGGTCACCCAGCCGCTGTAAAAGCGTGACGATCAAAGCGCGCAGGCGTTCTGGCGGAGCGGAATAACATTTCTGGCCGATGCAAGGAGGCAAACTGATATTGTCAGGCGGTATGCCGCGTGACAGAGAGACCACTACGTCGCAGATTAAGTCTTTCAGCTGCGCTGCGTTATTTCGTTGGCTATGTCGGGCATCGGGTATCAGGCTGCCGCACAGGTAGCCGGTTTTTTCTTTTTGAATAAAATACAGGGATAAGTATTCTTGTTTTTGTAAACTATCAATATCGGTGATTATTTCTTTATTGGACGATATCACCAGAACGTTTTCAGATAATTTCTGCAGTCGTTGTAATTCCTCCTGATGATTGTTTGTCGTTATTATCAGGTCGATTTTTTCGGCTGGTAGGAGGGGTGAAGATAACGGGTAAATATGATGTCCATATTCTTGTATTTCTGAGGTGAGCGCTTCCCCGCAATGGATATCACCTGAGAATACTATGTTTAATAGTTCCACATTGGCTTCCTAGTAATAGTGTAACGTGAGCATCCGGTGCTGATGCCCAGTTTTAATTCGGTTTGTCTGTTTTATGCCTGCGTTATTTTTGAAATCGGCAGGTCTTCGAGTATGCCCGCTTTATCCAGTGCCAGCAGCATCTGCTGCGTAACAATATTATTGGTTTCCCATGGCTTGGTGTCGGCAGGTGGGTAAGTGTCGTGAATGACGGCGGCGATGGCTTCTGCATCCATATTCAAATGACCTAGCATCCGGGCGCTAAATTCTTTAGCGATGGCATCCGTCGTATAGTGTTCAATAAAGGTCAGGATGGGGCGTTTCATCGCCTCTTTTGCATGCGTATCGCTGTGGCGCCATATATGCCCAAGTATCTGTTGAGAAAAGCGGGCGTGTCGGCCTTCGTCCGCGACATGGTCTTTCATGATCTGATAGAAGGAGGGGAAAATATTTTCATTGTCGATGACATCGATGAGATCGGTGGTTAACGCCTGTTCTGACAGGGAAACGCACACCAGCCGGAATAATTCACGGTGTTCATCCGGGGTCTGACCAAGCGCGAGCGCGAGCGCGAAGGACGCTTCGGTGTCTTTCGGCATGCTCAGCGGCGCTATGCCCGTCATCTGTTCGACCTGATTGATAAGGTCCAGTGCGACCAGAGCATGATAGGACTCATCTACAACGACGGTTAATGCATCCAGGCGCATATCCGCGGGGAAATCGACGCCTGCGGTATTTTTGTATAGTTTGTAGGTTGAGTCATTAATAATATCCAGCTCAATGTTGGCAATGCCATTCAGATAGTGATAAAGCGTTTGGACCTGAATATAGCGCAGCGCTTCGTCACCTAACGCTGCCACACGCGGGTGCATGCAAAGCGGCAGGCGTTCCGTAGGGAAATATTGCCTGGATTGGTAATCTTGCTCATTAAGTATGCGACGCGGACGGGAACGGACAATAGCAGCGCGATCCCATTTTTTCAGGGTTGTTTCAATTATACTCACGGAAAGAATCCTTCTTTAGTAGAGTTCGACTTCAATATCCGACAGCGGATAGGCACAGCAAGCTAATATAATATTTTCCTCAAGCTCATCTTCGGCCAGGGCGCTTTGTTTTCCATGACGCACTTCACCTTTGACTAACAACATTTTGCAACAGCCGCATTTTCCTGCGCGACATAAATGTGGAATATCGATACCTTTACTCTCAAAGTTATCTAATAGTGACTTCTCGGAGCAAAAGCTACCTGTGTCCTCACCATCAAGAATAACCTGATAGTGGGCGGTTTTTGATTGTGAAATCATGGCGGGGATTCCCTTGGCTATTAATTAAATGGTGTGGTTTCCATTATTCTTCCCTGATTGAATGATATTTTTATTTATGTGCCTTAATGGCGGAATAACAGTAGCTTCTGAGTTGTTTATTGTCAACATGAATGGTTAATAACTTTAACATTTCATTAATGTTTGCGTTGTCTTTTTATTTTTTAATGGTTAATTCGTTAATTATTTCTTTTTTTATTTTTACAGGTGCAGATGTTCATATTGCAAGAAGTGTCTTTGTAATAATTGATTTTAAAATTATTTTATTTGGTAGCGACCGCCGGCGGGGGCGTTGAATATTCACTTCTGTTGGAGGGACCTCGTCCCGTTAACGAAAAAGGGCAAGCTTTCGCTTACCCTTTGGCTGGTGCAGTACGCAACGGCGCTATCTCAACCCAACCCGCCAATCCGCCCCCGAATCTCCTCCTCAGGCAAATCCACGCCGATAAACACCAGCGTACTGCGGCGTTCCTCATCCGGCAGCCACTCGCGGTCCCAGTCGGCGTTATACAGCCGTTGCACGCCCTGGAACAGCAGCCGGCGCGGTTCGTCCTTGATCGACAAAATGCCCTTGTAGCGCAGCAGGCTGTCGGCGTACTCCAGCAGCAGGCCTTCCATCACTTCTGAAATTTGCATCAGTTCCAGCGGCAGGTCGTGGTACACCACGATCGACCGGATGTTGTTCTGCGGTTGCGGAATGCGGCGGAACAGCGGGGCGGGCGGCGTCAGGTTCAGCCTGTCGTTGAGCGTAAAACCTTCGATGCCGAACAGCAGGCTCAGGTCGATATCGCCGTGCGTCACTGTGTAAACCGGTGCGCGGGCGTTCATCAGCTGCAGGCGTTGGGTCAGTGCCTCGCAGTCCGGCGCCACGTCGGTTTTGCTCAGCAGAATGCGGTCGGCGTAGCCCACCTGCGCCTGCGCGATGCTGAACTGGTTCAGTTGTTGCTCGGCGTGCGCGGCGTCCACCAGCGTGATGATGCCGTCCAGCAGGAAGCGTTCGCAAATGAGCTCGTGCGAGAAAAAGGTCTGGGTGATCGGGCCGGGGTCGGCCATGCCGGTGCACTCGATGATCAGCCGGTCGAATTCCAACTGGCCGCTGTCGACACCGTCCAACAGGTCCAGCAGCGCGTCTGCCAGTTCGTTGGCTTTGCTGCAACAAATGCAGCCGTTGCTCAGGGTGGTGATGCGGCTGGCGCGGTCGCCGATCAGCGCGTTGTCGATCGGCACTTCGCCGAATTCGTTTTCGATAACCGCAATCTTGTAGCCGTGGTTGGCGTTCAGAATATGGCGCAGCAGGGTGGTTTTGCCTGCGCCCAAAAAGCCGGTCAAAATGGTGACGGCGATGGGTTTCATGTCGGGTCCTTATTGACTCAAATCAGCAGCAGCGCATACCGCCTTTGCCGTCGCCGCCGTAGCGGGCCTGCTGGCGTTCGCGGAAAAACTCTTTATAGGTCATCACCGGCTTGTCCGGGTGGTTGTCTTTCATGTGCTGGACGTAGGTATCGTAGTCGGGCACACCCACCAGCATGCGCGCCGCCTGTCCGAGATATTTCCCCGCCTGGCCGAGATTTCCGAACATGGCCTTCTCCCAAAAAATTACCCTGCGTACCCGTCGTCTTTCGAGCCGCAGCGGTGTTGGCTGCACTCACGAACCCCAGTCACTTACTTGTGTAAGCTCCTGGGGGGCGCTCATTTGCCGCCGTGCTGCGGCTCGAAATCCATTGGGTACTACTTAGCTTTCATTATGCAGGGTATCCGTTAAATCGCCATCAGTGCTGCGGCGAAACTTTGACGTCCCCCTCAGTTACGCCGTGGGATGGCTTCTCTTCGGGCACGGGCACGTACGGCGTTTCCTGGTCGCTGCGATTCGGGTTTTTATACGCCGCCATCGCGGTTTTCACCCCGTAGAAGATGATGCTGTACACCACCAGCAGGAACAGAATGCTCAGCCCGGCGTTGGTGTAGTTGTTCACCACGATATGCTGCATGTTGGCCACCTGTTGGGTGCTCAGCTCGGCGCCGCCCTCGGCGATTTTGCGTTTGTACTCGCCGGCCTGGAAGAAGAAACCTTCCAGCTGCGGGTTATCGCTAAACAGCTTCAGGCCCAGCGCATAGGTGGTGCAAATCAGCAGCCACACCGCCGGTAGCACGGTGACCCAAATGTATTGGGTACGCTTCATCTTGATCAGCACCACGGTGCCCAACACCAGCGCCACGGCCGCCAGCATCTGGTTGGAGATGCCGAACAGCGGCCACAGGCTCTTCACGCCGCCGAGCGGATCGACCACCCCTTGGTACAGCAGGTAGCCCCACAGCCCCACGCAGCCGGCGGTGCCGACGATACCGGCCACCAGCGAGTCGGTTTTTTTCAGGAAGGGCGCAAAGTTGCCCAGCAAGTCCTGCAGCATAAAACGGCCGGAACGGGTGCCGGCGTCCAGCGCGGTCAGGATAAACAGCGCTTCGAACAGAATGCCGAAGTGATACCAGAAGCCCATATTGGCGCCAGGGATGATCTGGTGGAATACGTGGGCGATACCCACCGCCAGCGTAGGCGCGCCACCGGCTCGGTTCAGCACCGAAGGCTCGCCGATGTCCTTGGCGGTTTGCAGGATCTGTTCAGGGCTGATGACGAAGCCCCAGGAACTGACGGTCGCTGCCGCGTGCGCGGTCACATCTTTGAGCGACGCCATGATCATCGGCGCGTCTTCGGTACCCAAACGGTGCAGGTCCGGCATGGTGATGCCCAGTGCAGCCGGTGGGGTGTTCATGGCGAAGTACAGGCCCGGTTCGATGATCGAGGCCGCCACCAGCGCCATGATGGCGACGAAGGATTCCATCAGCATCGCGCCGTAACCGATAAAGCGCGCGTCTTTTTCATTGGCCAACAGCTTCGGCGTGGTGCCGGAAGCGATCAACGCATGGAAACCGGAAACCGCGCCGCAGGCGATGGTAATGAACAGGAACGGGAACACCGAGCCTTTCCACACCGGGCCGGTGCCGTCGACAAACTGCGTCACCGCCGGCATTTTCAGCTCGGGGTTGAGGATCACGATGCCGATCGCCAGCCCGACAATCACGCCAATCTTCAGGAAGGTGGCCAGATAGTCGCGCGGCGCCAGGATCAGCCACACCGGCAGCAGGGCGGAGACAAACGCATAGCCGATCAGCGTGTAGGTGATGGTGGTGTCTTTAAAGGTCAGCGCCGGGCCCCAGTACGGGTCCTGGGCGATCACGCCGCCGAACCAGATGGACGCCACCAGCAGCACGATGCCAATCACCGACACTTCACCCACCCGGCCGGGGCGCAGGAAGCGCATGTAAATGCCCATAAACAGCGCGATCGGCACGGTGGCGCAGACGGTGAACACGCCCCACGGGCTTTCCGCCAGGGCTTTCACCACGATCAGGGCCAGCACCGCCAGAATGATGATCATGATCAGGAAGCAGCCGAACAGCGCGATGGTGCCCGGCACCGGGCCCATTTCCTTTTTGATGATCTCGCCGAGTGAAGCGCCATTGCGGCGCGAGGAGATGAACAGCACCATAAAGTCCTGCACCGCCCCCGCCAGCACCACGCCGCCCAACAACCACAGTGTGCCGGGCAGGTAACCGACCTGCGCCGCCAGCACCGGGCCGACCAGCGGGCCTGCGCCGGCAATGGCGGCGAAGTGGTGGCCGAACAGCACGTTCTTGTTGGTCGGCACATAGTTCAGGCCGTCGTTGTTGACCACCGCCGGGGTGGCGCGGAAGGCGTCCAGCTTCATCACCTTGGTGGCGATATACAGGCTGTAATACCGGTACGCCACCAGATACACCGCCACCGACGCGACGATGATCCACAGCGCACTGATGTGTTCGCCACGGCGCAGCGCAACCACGCCCAGGCAGGAAGCACCGAGTATCCCCAGTAGCATCCACGGAATGTGTTTTAAAATCCCCTCTCGGTTCATGAGGTGTCCTTAATATTCTAATCTGCAAAAAATGAGTGAGTTAATCCGCTTATAAGATGTTTCAGGCGCGTGGCCGGGGTGCGAATAACGGTGGAGCCGTAGGTTTGGCAACAGCTCATCATCAAGGGTCTGGAGAGGGGAAGACATGTGAATTTCAGTCAGCGGTTCCCTGCGCTGGGCGAACGGTTGAAATGGGCGGGTAAGCGGTTGGGGCCGTGTTCGGGGTGAACGGCATCGGGCGCAGCCGATGCCGTATGCAGCAGCTTAATGGGTTGAGTCAAACGGGGGGCGTTTCCTCGCCGCTCATTATCGCCATCACTTTTTTGGCGAGCCAGGTGGCAAGAGTGGTGCCATTCACCGTCAACCCCTCAACGTTCACCATTACGCTAACCCCGGCAGGAGAAGCGATTTGGCCGGGGGCGTCGCTGGCTATCAGCAACAGATAGCTGTTGGCGCCCGCCAGGTCGCCATCCTTATAGAGCCTTGCCGGTGACAGAGCGGATGCCGGGGTCATGAACCATCCCATGCACAGCTGTGACGTACCGGCGGTGACACCGGTTGTGGGCGTATGGAGTTTTTGCAGCAGGATTTCGCTATACGGCAGGTTCTTATTCAGGCCCAGATTAAACCTCAGCCATTGCAGCATATCCCGTGGTGAGGTCATCACGCCGCCACCGCCGTAATACGCGTCGAAGTTGGCGGAACTGGGCGATGCGAGCTCGTAGGTGCCGTCATTGCCATTGTCGCCGGCGCTATAGGTATAGCAACGAGGGAGCATTTTCGGTGCAGCGGGCGGTTTAGGCCCGGTAGAGAGCGTGCCCTTGATATACGGCGGGCTGTACTGCGAATCGTTCATCCCCAATGGGCGGAAAATCCAGCCGTCGATGAGTTGCGCAAATTTGGCATGGCCGATTTTTTCGGCCAGCAACCAGCCCAGCAAAGAGAAAGCCAGATTCGAGTAGGTATAGTCGAGCTCGGTTTCTTCAGGTTCAAAGGGATTGCCGCGCAGGAACCCGAACATCTCGTCAACTTCATAAGGAACCGGAAAAGGCGTCGGCAGGGTGCCGGATCCCGGCACATTATCGGCCGGAAAACCCGAGGTGTAATTCACCAGGCTGCGCAGGGGAATATCAAGATAATTGCTGCCGAGGGTGGAAGGACGCACGATATCCCCGACGGTGGTGTCGTCATCAATCATGTCTTTTTGCAGGGCCATAGCGTAGGCGGTGGCGGTAAAGGTCTTGCTGCAGGAGGCAATTTTAAACAGCACGTCATCGGTGAATGCCATGGAATTGTTATCCCAATCGCGTAAATTACCGTACCGGTAAATCCCGCCTGGGTCGGGGAAATCGCCGCCATCCCAACAGATGGCAATACCCACCCCATCGGGGAAAGGCTCGGTTTGCTGGTCGCTGGCTTGTTGGATCAATTGCTCCAACTGGTCGGTGGTCGGCGGGCGATAGCTATAGTCAGGCATGGTGCTTTCCTCTATCAACACGCCGGAAGGGGCGTTCAATCAAGATAGCTTATATTTTGCACAGTGATGGAGGGCGTCGCTCGCTGCTGCATGGGCAACACCCGCCCGACAGCCGCTGCTGCCAATGCAACAGGTTCTGTTTTACTTCTCTCGCTAACCTTTTATTTTTCAATTAGATCGACTGATCAGGCGGTTGGCACGCATCCTGCTAATCGGTTTATAACCAAATTTAGTTATTTAATATCTATAAATAAATAATGGTTATATAAACGCCGCATAACGGCACCGACATTCAGAAAAAGGGAGAGAAAGCATGTCCAAATCGAACGAGCAGCAGCCGATTCAGTTTGCCTACTGGGTGCCGAACGTGTCCGGTGGGCTGGTGATCAGCAATATCCCGCAGCGTACCGGCTGGGATATCGGCTACAACCGCAAGCTGGCGCAAATCGCCGAGTGCGCCGGTTTTGACTACGCGCTGACCCAGATCCGCTTCACCGCCGGTTACGGGGCGGATAACCAGCATGAATCGGTGTCGTTCTCGCAGGCGTTGCTGGATGCCACCTCAAGGCTCAAGGTGATCGCCGCGCTGCTGCCGGGGCCGTGGAACCCCACGCTGGCGGCCAAGCAGATCGCCACCATCAGCCACCTGTCCGATGCGCGCATTGCGGTCAATATCGTCAGCGGCTGGTTCCGCGGCGAGTTCAAGGCCATCGGCGAGCCGTGGCTGGATCACGAGGAGCGCTATCTGCGTTCGGAAGAGTTTATCCGCTGCCTGCGCGGCATCTGGACTGAGCCCAGCTTCACCTTCGCCGGCGATTTTTATCGCTACCGCGACTACTCGCTCAAACCCAAACCGCTGGATCCGCTGCCGGAGATTTTCCAGGGTGGCAGCTCACGTGCGGCGCGCGACATGGCGGCGCGGGTTTCGGACTGGTATTTCACCAACGGCAACAGCGTAGAGGGCATCAAGCAGCAGGTGGACGATCTCCAGACCAAGGCGACGGCCAATCGCCACCGCGTGAAGGTCGGGGTGAACGGCTTTGTCATTGCGCGCGATACCGAGCAGGCCGCGCAGGCGGTGTTGCAGGAGATCATCGACAACGCCAATCCGGCGGCGGTAAAAGGCTTCGAGCACGAGGTGAAGAACGCCGGGGCGGCCTCGCCGGAGGGCGAAGGCAACTGGGCCAAATCCAGCTTCGAGGATCTGGTGCAGTACAACGACGGCTTTAAAACCAACCTGATCGGCACCCCGCAGCAGATTGCCGAGCGCATCATCGCGCTGAAAGACGCCGGGGTGAACCTGATGCTGCTGGCGTTCCTGCATTTCCAGGAAGAGGTGGAGTTCTTCGGCAGAGAGGTGATCCCGCTGGTGCGTGAACTGGAACGCCAGCGGGCGGCAGCCTGAATCAGTAAATCTTCCTGGCGTTGATCCCGGCCGGGAAGAGGCCGGTGGCGAAGATGTGCCCGTTAACCTGCAACTGGTCGTCGGGCAACATCTCCAGCGGGTATTCGCTGGCCAGATAGCTGAGGAAGTTATTGCGGTCGTCAAGCGACTGAAAGCCGATCAGATCGTAGAAAAACAGCGACTCGATTAACCCGCGGTGCTCGGGGATCTGCCTGAGCAGCGCCGCCGACGGGAACGGCAGGTGAAAAAAGAACGCGCTCGGGTTCAGCAATCCCTGTTCCTTGAGCGCCTGGCCGCAGGGCAGCAACTGGTAATCATCGATGCAGATGATGTCGTCTGGGCAAACATACTCGCAGGCGATGTCGGCGAAATGCAGGTTGAGCTGCCGGTAAGCCCGGTAATTCTCCGGCGTGAAATGCGCTTTCTCCGGCTGGTTGTGGAACACCGGCCACAGGCCATCGTGATAGTAGCCCTGATAGTGGCGGCAAAACTCGTCGATCGACAGCGGGAAGGTCACCTGTTCATAGCCGACGTTGTGCCGATAGTTGACCGGGCGCTCGCCAAAGTTTTGTACGTCGCCGTTCCAGCCCAGCCACAATCCCCGCTCCGCCTCACTCGTGCTGCCGGGCGAAAGGGCCTGCGTGGCGCAGGCCAGATCCTTGCTGTCACACTGCTTATTTGAGATCAAAACCAAACGGGACATGGGGCTTTCCTTACTCAGTGCACAGACTGGGGGATATTGAGTGCGCCGGAGGGCTGATCAATCGCGGGCTGCGTGATGGTCCACACCCTGTCTGGCTGGTTGATCGGTTCATAGCCTGCCTTGGCGTACAGCCACGGCGCCTGGCTGGCGTAGAGCATGATACGGTGCAGCCCGCTCATGAGCGGATGTTCCAGGCAACTGTGCATCAGCCATTGCCCCAGCCCATTGCCGCGGTATTCGGCAGTGATAAACACGTCGCTCAACCAGGCGAAGGTGGCGTGGTCCGTCACCACCCGGGCAAAACCGATCTGGCGTTTTTTTCGGTACAGGCCGAAGCACAGACTGTGGCGAATAGCGTGCTCCAGCGTGGCGCGGTCGATCCCCTGCGCCCAGTGCGAATGACGGAGAAAGTGATGAATAAAATCGATGTCCAATAGCCGGCGATCGGTGCTGATCGTCAATGCACCTTTATGCCAGGTGAATAGCGGCCCATCATTTACTGCGTTCGGCTGATTATTTTTGTCGGTTATTACCGACCGAGGTTGATACTTCATCGTCGTCCTCTGTGCATTGCCAATAAATAAGGTCGCCACCGGGGGGAAACCACGGCGTTACAGCATCCAGCTTATTTCCGCCTCGGTGACCTGCTCTTCAAAACGGCGCAATTCGGCGGTTTTGCAGGTGTGCCACAGTGAGGTAAACGCCGGGCCGAGCGTTTCGCGCAGCGGCAGGCTTTGCCGGAACAGCGTGAGCGCTTCTTGCTGGCTAAGCGGTAGCGCCGCCGCGTCATCGTTTTCATACCCGTTGCCGCAGGCCGCCGGGGGCAGCGGCAGTGGGTGCTCCAGCCCGTACAGCATGCCGCTCAGCATCGCCGCCACCGCCAGATAAGGGTTGGCGTCGGCACCGGCCAGCCGGTATTCGATCCGCTGGTTGGCGCTGTCGGCGCAGGGCAGACGCAGCGCCACCGTGCGGTTGTTGTGGCCCCAGGAGGCGCGCAGCGGCACGTGCATGCCTGGGCGGAAACGGCGGAACGCATTGATGTTCGGCGCGAATATCGCCATCGAGGCCGGCATCAGCGCCAGCATCCCGGCGATCGCCTGCGTCATGGTGGCGCTCGGTTCACCCGGCGTGCCGGCCAACAGGTTGTGGCCCTGTTCATCCTGCAAACTGATATGAAAATGCAGACCGCTGCCGGCGGCTTGCGCGCAGGGCTTGGCCATAAAGCAGGCGTGCTGGTGGTGTTTTTCCGCCATCTGGCGCGTCAGCCGTTTCAGGGCCAGCACCTGGTCACAGGCTTCCAGCACCCGCGCACTGTGGTGCAGGTTCAACTCATATTGGCCGGAGGCCGCCTCGGCCACGATCCCCGTCAGCGGCAGCGCCTGCAGCCGGGCCTGATGCTCAATCTCATTGAGCAGCGCGTGGTGGCGCTCCGGCGCATCGACAGAAAAACTCTGCGTTGGGCTGTGGCTGCTCCCGGCGGGCAGTTGCTGTGGATCGTGCAGATAAAACTCCAGCTCGGCCGCCACCACCGGGTAATAGCCTTTGGCATGCAAGCGCCCGAGCAGCTGTTGCAGTACCACGCGCGGTTCCAGCTCGCAGGCGTCGCCATCGGCATTTTTCATCGTCAGCAGCAGTTGAGCATGGCGTTGCGGATCGCGGGCGCAGGGCCGCAGCGTGCCGGGCACCGGCAGGCACAAGCGATCCGGTTCGCCCGCCTGCTGGCCCAGTCCGCTTTCTTCGATCACCCGCCCGCCGAGATCCATGGCGTAAATCGATAAGGGGAAATAGCAGCCCTTATCCAGCGAGAACAGTTCGGCAACCGGCAGCCGCTTGCCGCGAAACTGGCCATTCAGATCGTTGAGGTAAATATCGACGTGTTCGGTATCCGGATAGCGCTGTAAATACTGTTCGACTTCTTTGCGAAATGAGCGAGACCGCGAAGCGGGAATATCCGCCAGCAGAGGGTTAAAACCAATAATATTAGAATACATGGTGGCCCCCGAGCTTAATGAAAAACGCGGGTTCAGTCATAAACAAGGTAGGGTATAAACACATGAGGCATCCGTCTCGTGAGGCCATAATGGCGATGTAATGATGTTATCCGTGGCCCTGAAAACTGTCTGTAAAAACGCCGTAACTTTATTTCCGCGCAGAATAAAAAAGCTGTAAATAATGCGTGTGGCTCTGATGGTTGAATAATAAAAGGCTGCATATACTGCGGAGAACAAAACAAGTTGGAGAGAGCCATGCTCAGAATCATTATCGTATTTGCCGCCGTCATCATCGCCTTCAACGCGGCAGCCTCGTCCGAAGCGGCCTGGGCCAAGGGCGATAAAGCGCTGCAGGCTGCCTGCCTGAAGGCCAGCGGATTGAAAGCGGCCAAAGCCGCCGGGGCGATCATTCATTATGATGACAGCGTCGGCTACTCGGCGCTGTTGATCAGCGGGCGCTACCCGCAGCCGTTTATGAAGAACAAGCCGGGCAAAGAACTGTGCCTCTACCGGCGGGCGACCCAAAAGGCAGTGGTCCAGGAAGCCGACGGGCTGTTTGGCCGCTGATACTCTGGTGCATCCAATTTGGGTATTGCGAATATAGGCTACGGCCTATCATTTGAGGCAGTGAAATAAGCCCATGCCGAGGGATAATTTAATGGGTACTTTAAAAGACATGCTAGCCTCGCGTACCCCGGAGAGCCTGTAACGAATCGAAGAAATGGCGAATAATCTGGGTATCTCCCAGCCTTCCGTCGCGGCGATAGAGCAGCGTGGCAATGAGCTGAAGATATCGACATTGAAGCGCTATGTGGAAGCCATGGGCGGAACTCTGCGGCTGGATGTCGAGCTGCCGGACGGCAAGCACGTTGGATTTAGAGTTTAAAGGCCAAAAGGGGCGCCGAAGCGCCCCCGGGCTTGATTATTTCAATGCGATACGAATCACGTCATCCGGTGCCGTGGCTTCTTTTTCGCGGCTGGAGGCCTGTTTGACGCTGACGTACAGCGTCTGGCCATCCGGTGACAGCGCCAGGCTGTTCGGGTGGGTCGGCGTCTTGAGAGTGTGCAGCAGCTTGTAACTTTTGGCGTCAATCACGCTCACTTCGCCCGCCTTGCGGTGGGTCACGTAAACTTCATTGCGCGTCGGGTTGAACAGCACCGCCAGTGATTCCGGCACTTCGATTTTGCTCAGGACAGTGCCGTCGCGGGTGTCGACAACCAGCACCTGCGCCTGCTTGGAGTCGGTGATAAAGGCGCGGTGGGTGGCCGGATCCAGGCTGAGGTTCAAGAAGAAGTGCTCTTTGGCTTCATCCAGCTTTTTGCGGGTGAGCACCTTGTTGGTTTTGGTGTCGATAGTCACCAGCTCGCCGTCGGCGTTGGTCACGTACAGGCGGCTTGCGGCCGCATCCAGTGCCAGACCGGTACCGTACTTGCCGGTTTCGGTGATGGTGGTGCGCAGGGTAAGGTCTTTGCCGTCTACCACCCAAACCACGCTGGATTCACCCAGCCCGGTAATGTACAGGGTGTCGGTCGCGGCGTCGGCCACCAGCTCACGCGGTGCCAGCGGTTTTACCGTCTCGGAGCGTTTACGCGCATCCAGCACCAGGCGGCCTTTGACCTCACCGGTTTTACCGTCGATGGCAGTGACCGAGTTATTGACGGTGTTGCCGAAGAACAGCGTATCGGTTTTGCTGTTAATGGCCGCGCCGAAAGGTTTGATGTCGTTGTGAATCACCTGGGTGATGTCCAGCGTCTTGGGGTCCAGCCGATACACCACGCCGCCTTTGTCCAGCTTGCGGCTTTGCGAGGTGGCCAGATACAGCGCGTTCTCGCCCTGGCTGTAGACCATCTCATAAGCGCCTTTACCGACCGGTTTGCGCAGCAGTTCCGGTTCGCCCTGGGCCAGCAGCGGGGTGGAAAACAGCATTGACGTGAGCAGCAGCAGCGGGAAGGTGGCGCGTGCGCCAAAGCGGCGGCTGGTGGTGGTTGCAGAATTCATAACCTCTCCATGGAGTTAACAAAGCATATCGCCCACAGGGCGGTTGCCCTGGAGCCAGGAAAGCTCAACATTGAATAAAAGGGAAAATCCGGCCGGTCGCGTCGTTGCGCGCCGATCCTTGTATTTGCGAATAGTAATCATTATTCATGGCGAAGGGGAGCTATTTCGGCAGGGGGTGGGTGGGAAATCACAGTGTGGAGGAGGTTAGCGCCGTGCGGCCGCGGCCATGCGCGTTTCGATCACCCCGGCAAGCGCCTGGGCTGCGGAAGACAGGCGGTGCTGGGTGAGCCGGATAAGCCCGACCCGCCGTTCGATAATCGGGCCGACCAGCGGCACGCACACCGCGCCCAGTTCGCCCATCTGTTGTTCGCACAGTGCCGGTACCGCGCTGGCACCGAGCCCATTGGCCACCATGCGGCCGACCGTCACCAACTGATGGCTTTCAAATGCCACTTCCAGGTTTCTCCCGCTTCTTGCCAACTCCTGCTCCAGCAGCAAACGCACCGCCGAAGGGCGCTGCAGGGTAATAAAGTCCAGCGTCAGCAGCTCCTTCCAGCTCACCTGCGGCCTGCCCGCCAGCGGTGAATCTTTCGGCACTACCGCCACAAAGCGATCGTTGCACAGTGGAGTGAAGTGCAGGGTATCGCTCGGTTCCGGCTCAAAGGCGATGCCCATTTCCACCCGGCCTTCACGGATCATCTCGAACACCTGCTCGTTAATCACGTCGTGCACCGCCACGTTGATCCCGGCGTAGCGATCGCGAAACGCCTTGAGGATCGGCGGAAGCGGGTTGGCGGCGAACGACGGCATGGCGGCGATCGACACCTTGCCCAGTTGCAGGGTAAAACGCTGGTGCATTGCTTCTTCCACGTTGTCCCAGTCTGCCAGCAGTTGGCGCGCCATTGGGAAGAAGCTTTCGCCCTCTGGCGTCAGCGTCACGCGGCGGGTGGTGCGCAACAGCAACTGGCCGCCCAGCACCTCTTCCAGCCCGCGAATAGTGAGGCTCAGCGCCGGCTGCGAAATATTCAGCCGTTCGCTCGCCTGGGCGAAGTTAAGAGTGTGAGCTACCGCTAAAAACGCGCGTAACTGTTTGATGCTCATTTTCATTTTTGTTTTGGTTAACTCTTTGTAAATTTAAGGTTAACGGATGATTAATAAAAATTCTAAATGAATGGGGCATAAAAACAAAATTAACAAATCATTTTTGTGACCTGAAGATGCCCTGACGCAAGCAAGGGCATACCGCCCTGCGCCACAGAATTCAGGGGCAAGGATATGGCAGGGCTAGACAAACGCGTCGGCAGCTATCAGGAAGCACTGGCCGGCCTGACGGACAATATGACGGTGCTGGCGGGCGGTTTCGGCCTGTGCGGCATCCCGGAAAACCTGATCAATGAGATCCGCCGCCGCGGGGTGCGTGGCCTGACGGTAGTTTCCAACAACTGCGGCGTCGACGGTTTCGGTCTCGGCCTGCTGCTGGAGACCCGTCAGGTCCGCAAGGTGGTGGGCTCCTACGTTGGCGAGAACGCACTGTTCGAACAGCAGGCGCTCAGCGGCGAGCTGGAGGTGGAACTGACGCCGCAGGGCACGCTGGCGGAAAAAATCCGCGCCGGCGGCGCCGGCATTCCGGCGTTCTTCACCGCCACCGGCTACGGCACCCCGGTAGCGGAGGGCAAAGAGGTGCGCGAGTTCAACGGCCGCCCCTACATCATGGAAACCGCCATCACCGGCGATTTCGCCATCATCAAGGGCTGGAAGGCCGATCACTTCGGCAACGTTGTCTACCGTCATACCGCCCAAAATTTTAATCCGCTGATGGCCACCGCCGGGCGTATCACGGTGGTGGAGGTGGAAGAGATCGTCGCGCCTGGCGAGCTGGATCCGGCGGCGATCCACACTCCCGGCATCTACGTCGACCGGCTGATCCAGGGCACTTTCGAAAAGCGCATCGAGCAGCGCACCCTGCGGGCATAAGGAGAACAGGCATGCTTACCCGTGAACAAATGGCGCAGCGCGTGGCGCAGGAACTGAAAGACGGCTACTACGTCAATCTGGGCATCGGCATCCCGACGCTGGTGGCCAACTACGTGCCGCCGGGCATGGACGTGATGCTGCAGTCGGAAAACGGCCTGCTGGGGATGGGCGAGTTCCCGACCGAGCAACAGCTGGACGCCGACATGATCAACGCCGGCAAACAGACCGTGACCGCGCGCATCGGCGCGTCGATCTTCGACTCGGCGCAGTCGTTCGCCATGATCCGCGGCGGCCACGTCGATCTTACCGTGCTGGGCGCGTTCGAAGTGGACGTCGCGGGCAACATCGCTTCGTGGATGATCCCCGGCAAGATGGTCAAGGGCATGGGCGGCGCGATGGATCTGGTGGCGGGGGCGGAAAACATCATCGTGGTGATGACCCACGCCTCGAAGGGCGGCGAATCCAAGCTGTTGCCGCGCTGCACGCTGCCGCTGACCGGCGCCAACTGCATCCGCAAGGTGTTGACCGATTTGGCCTATCTGGAAATTGAAGACGGCGCCTTCGTGCTGCGCGAGCGCGCGCCCGGCGTCAGCGTGGAAGAGATCGTCGCCAAAACCGCCGGCCGGCTGATTGTGCCGCCGACGGTGCCTGAAATGCGTTTCTGAAGCTGGAGGTGAATGTGCAACAACGTGAAGTGGTTATTGTGGCCGCCACCCGCACCCCGGTGGGCAGCTTTCACGGCGCGCTGGCGCCGCTGACGGCGGTGGATCTCGGCACCCTGGTGGTGAAAGCGCTGCTGGAACGCAGCGGCGTGCGGCCGCAGCAGGTGGATGAGGTGATCCTCGGGCAGGTGCTGACCGCCGGCTGCGGCCAGAACCCGGCGCGCCAAACCGCGTTGAACGCCGGGCTGCCTCACAGCGTACCGGCGCTGACCGTCAACAAGGTCTGCGGCTCCGGCCTGAAGGCCATCCAGCTGGCGGTGCAGGCCATCCGCTGCGGCGACGCAGAGGCCGTCATCGCCGGTGGTCAGGAGAGCATGAGCCAGGCACCTTACCTGATGAACGGTGCGCGCGCCGGTCTGCGCCTCGGCCACGCTCAACTGGTCGACAGCGTGATCCACGACGGCCTGTGGGACGCCTTCAACGATTATCACATGGGCATCACCGCCGAAAATCTGGCGGAGAAGTACGCCATCAGCCGCGAGGAGCAAGACAGGTTTGCGCTGGCGTCGCAGCAGAAGGCCCAGGCGGCGCAGCAGGCCGGGCGCTTTGTGCAGGAGATCACCCCGGTGTCGGTGCCGAAGCCGAAAGGCGAACCGCAGCGCGTCGAGCACGATGAGCAGCCGCGCGGCGATACCCGTCTGGAAGGGCTGGCTCGGCTGCGCCCGGCGTTTCGCAAAGAGGGCACGGTGACTGCCGGTAATGCGTCATCGCTGAACGACGGTGCGGCGGCGGTACTGCTGATGAACGCCGAAAAAGCCGCCGAGCTGCGGTTGCCGGTGCTGGCGCGCATCGCCGGTTATGCCGCCTCGGGCGTCGATCCGGCGTTCATGGGCATCGGCCCGGTGCCCGCCGCGCGCCGCTGCCTGGAGAAAGCCGGCTGGCGGCTGGACGAGGTCGACCTGATCGAAGCCAACGAAGCCTTCGCCGCGCAGGCGCTGGCGGTAGGCAAGGAACTGGGCTGGGATACCGAGCGGGTTAACGTCAACGGCGGGGCGATAGCGTTGGGTCACCCGATCGGCGCTTCCGGCTGCCGCATTTTGGTCACGCTGCTGCACGAGATGCAGCGCCGTGAAGTGAACAAGGGGCTGGCGATGCTGTGCATCGGCGGCGGGCAGGGCGTGGCGCTGGCGGTTGAGCGCGTTGGATAACCCGAGGAGATCATGATGCGTTCACCTGACTATGTGGTGCTGGGCGCCGGGCTGATGGGGGTAGGCATCGCCACCCACTTTGCCCGCCACGGCCACGCGGTGCTGCTGTACGATCCGGACCCGCGGCGGCTGGCGGAGGTGCCGGCAGTGGCGGGCAGCATTTTGGCGGAACTGAGCGATGTGGGGCTGTTTGCCGCCGCCGATAGCCCAACCGCGCTGGCTCGGCTGAGTGTGACCGACCAACTTGACGACGTGGCGCGCGCCCGGTTGCTGATCGAGGCGATCCCCGAGCGGCTCGAGCTGAAGCACGCGCTGTACGAGCAACTGGAGGGGTTGATCGCCGACGACGCGGTGATCGCCAGCAACACCAGCGGGTTGCCGCCGGACGAGCTGGCGGTGCGCATGATTCATCCGCAGCGGCTGCTGATCGCCCATTTCTGGAACCCGCCGCACCTGATCCCGCTGGTGGAGATCGTGCCCGGCAGCGCCACCGAACCGCGTCATCTGGCGGCGGTGCAGGCGCTGTTGAGCGGCATGGCGCTGGAGGCGGTGGTGCTGGACCGCGCCGCGCCGGGCTTTGTCGGCAACCGGCTGCAGTTTGCGGTGCTGCGTGAGGCGCTGCATATCGTACACAGCGGCATCGCCAGCGCCGAGGTAGTGGATCAGGTGATGCGCGCCTCGCTGGGGCGGCGCTATGCGATGGTCGGCCCGCTGGAGGCCGCCGACATGACCGGGCTGGAGACGGTGGCGGACATCGCCCGTCATTTGTTGCCGGAGCTGGCAACCAACGAAAGCATGATGACGCTGGTGGCAGATCGTCTGCGCCAGGGCAATACCGGGCTGCGTAGCGGCCAGGGGTTTTATCTCTGGGATAAGGCCCGCAGGGAGCGAATTCAACAACGGCGGGCGCACCAGCTGCGCTTCGCGCTGAAGCCTTAACTTCTCACTTCTGTACCTGACAATAACAACGATATTGAGGAGCGATGATGAGCGTTTTGATTGCCCTGGCGGCACTGGGATTACTGATGCT
Organism: Serratia sp. root2; assembly: GCF_031931805.1. Classification (NCBI taxonomy): domain Bacteria; kingdom Pseudomonadati; phylum Pseudomonadota; class Gammaproteobacteria; order Enterobacterales; family Yersiniaceae; genus Serratia; species Serratia sp. root2. Next base: position 293,240 of record NZ_JAUJXB010000002.1, on the reverse strand, counting down.
GGCCGCCTACCGCGGCTACAGCGTGATTTTGTTTGCCCCGATCGCCGCGCTGGGTGCGGTGCTGTTGACCGATCCCGGCGCGGTGGCCCCGACTTTCACCGGGCTGTTTATGGAAAAAATGGTCGGCTTCGTCAAACTCTACTTCCCGGTGTTCCTGCTGGGGGCGGTGTTCGGCAAGCTGATTGAGCTGTCCGGCTTTTCCCGTTCGATAGTGGCGGCAGCGATCAACATCCTCGGCCGTCGCCACGCCATCCCGGTGATTGTGCTGGTGTGCGCGCTACTGACCTACGGTGGCGTGTCGCTGTTTGTGGTGGCCTTTGCGGTCTACCCCTTCGCGGCCGAGCTGTTCCGCCAGAGCGGCATTCCCAAACGGCTGATCCCGGCGACGGTGGCGCTCGGCGCGTTCTCGTTCACCATGGACGCCCTGCCCGGCACGCCGCAGATCCAGAACATCATTCCGACCAGTTTCTTCGGCACCAATGCCTGGGCCGCACCCTGGCTGGGGCTGATCGGTTCGCTGTTCATCATCGCGGTTGGGCTGTTGTATCTTGAGCGTCAGCGGCGCAACGCGCAGTCGAAGGGGGAAGGCTACGGCACCGAACTGCTCAACGAGCCGGAAACCCCGGACAACATCAACCTGCCCAATCCGCTGATCGCCATTATGCCGCTGATCCTGGTCGGGCTGCTCAACCTCGGTTTTACCCACTGGATCCCGCAGTGGTACGGCACCAGCCATGAGCTGACGCTGCCGGGGCTGGCTAAACCCATCACAACCGAGGTCGGCAAGATCACCGCCATCTGGGCGGTGGAAGCGGCGCTGGTGTCGGGTATTGCGTTGGTGGTGATTTTCGGCTTCCGCAATATTCGCGGGCGACTGGCGGAGGGCAGTAAAACGGCGGTCAGCGGGGCGATTCTGGCGGCGATGAATACCGCCTCGGAATACGGCTTCGGTGCGGTCATTGCGGCGCTGCCGGGTTTTCTGGTGTTGTCGAAGGCGCTGGCGGCCATCCCCAATCCGCTGATGAATGAGGCGATCAGCGTCACCCTGCTGGCCGGTATCACCGGTTCGGCCTCTGGCGGCATGAGCATTGCGCTGGCGGCGATGTCCGACAGCTTTATCGCCGCTGCCCATGCGGCGCAGATCCCGCTGGAGGTGCTGCACCGGGTGGCCTCGATGGCCAGCGGCGGCATGGATACCCTGCCGCACAACGGCGCGGTGATCACCCTGTTGGCGATCACCGGTCTCAGCCACCGCCAGGCCTATGGCGGCATCTTCGCCATCACCCTGATCAAGAGCGCCGCAGTGCTGTTCGTGATCGGCGTGTTCTACCTGACCGGCATTGTTTAAAGGAGCGATACCATGAGTTTACAAGGCAAAACCGTGCTGGTGACCGGCTCGACCAGCGGCATCGGCCTCGGGCTGGCGGCCAGCCTGGCTGCCGCCGGCGCGCGCGTGATCCTCAACGGCTTCGGCGACGTGGAGCAGGCGCGCGAACAGATCGCCCGGCTGGGGAAGGCGCCCGGCTATCACGGCGCCGATCTCAGCGATCCTGAGCAGATCGCCGACATGATGCGCTACGCCGGGCGCGAGTTCGGCGGGGTGGACATTTTGGTGAACAACGCCGGCATTCAGCATGTGGCGCCGGTGGATCAATTCCCGGTCGACAAGTGGAATGCCATTATCGCCATCAATCTGTCATCGGTATTCCACACCAGCCGGTTGGCGTTGCCCGGCATGCGCCAGCGCAACTGGGGGCGCATTATCAACGTGGCCTCGGTACACGGGCTGGTGGCCTCGAAGGACAAATCGGCCTATGTGGCGGCCAAGCACGGCGTGGTGGGGCTGACCAAAACCCTTGCGCTGGAAACCGCGCGCACGCCGATCACCTGTAACGCCATTTGCCCCGGCTGGGTGTTGACGCCGTTGGTGCAGCGGCAAATCGACCAGCGCATCGCCGCCGGGGTCGATCCGCAGCAGGCGTGCGACGATCTGTTGGCGGAGAAGCAGCCTTCGCTGGAGTTCGTTACCCCGCAACAGCTCGGCGAGCTGGCCCTGTTCCTGTGCAGCGAAGCGGCGGTGCAGGTGCGTGGCGCTGCCTGGAATATGGACGGCGGCTGGCTGGCGCAGTAATTTCCCTCCGGAGCGCGCCGCTGCGCTCCGTTTTTCCCGCCATAAATAATACCCACGAGTGATGGTTTTTTGGGGGTAATAATATTTATTTGTTATTAGCTATGAAAGTTTCCGGGTAAAAGCTTGGTTATTTTTCCGATTAAATCGCGTGGGGCAGTTTACTAATTGCGCGATATATTACATCCACTTTCTCTTGGTTACAGTTGAATACTTTTGTGGCGAAAATTAATCCTGCTTAAGATAACGATAGGCTATGACATGAATTTTTAACTCTTGCGCCATTTGCGCACATCGGGTAATTGTTTATGCGTGGCTTAAGACCACCGTATTAATAAAAATAACTTTTTCGGGCAGGGGTAATAATGAGAAATATAACAACGCCAATATTCATTGGCGGCGTCGTGCTGTCGGCGTTATCCGGCAGCGCGCAGGCTGAGATCACCATTTTAGATAAAAACCCGCAGAGCAATGTGTTGCTGGCGCCGCTCAGTTTAAAAGTGGGCGGCAGCATTCGCCCCGAGTGGATCTTCAATAACGGTCCTGAACCGGGTTATTACAAAAACGGCCACGACGGCGGCACCCGTTTCCGCTTCAGCGGCGACTATGCGCTGACGCAGGACACCTCGATCATCGGCTACTACGAGTGGGGCGTCGATCTCGCGCACGCGCTGAGCTGGGACGGCCACTACAACGAAGATGGCCAGCGCGATCGCCAGCGCCAGCTGTACGCCGGCTTTAAGGACGACCGCTACGGCACGTTAACCTACGGCCATCAGTACGGTATTTATTACTCCGTGGTCGGCATTAAAAGCGACGTCTGGGATAACGACGGTCATGCGGGCGGCACCGGCATCGGTATTTCCGGCGACTATGACGGCGGTAATAAACCGAAGAACAGCATTAAATACACCAATGATTTTGGGCCGGTCACTCTGTACGCCAACTATTTATTACCGGAAGACGATCTGCACACCGCGGATAATCTCAGCTATCGCCGCAAGGGCGGCGGCGGGTTGGGCTTCGACTATAAGGTAACGAAAGAATTCACCTTCAGCGCCGCCTACAGCTACACCGACGCGAAGATGAAAGACAACCTGTATAACGAGAAAGACTATCACCAGCAGCTGTCCGGCACTGCGCTGACCTGGCAGCCGAATAACTGGTATATCGTCGGCACCGCCAGCTATTACAAGGACTATGTGCCGAGCACCCGCGAACGCACGCTGTCGCATTATTTCGCCGGCAGCGGCTACGGGGTGGAAGGCTTCGTCGGCTACACCTTCAATATCGATAAGCCGTACCTGAAATCGATCCAGCCTTACGTAGCGGCGGACTCGTTGCAGCTGAATGGCGACGAAGAATACCACGCCAATCACGTTTACTTTGGCGCGGGCACCACCATCGGCTACGGGCTGTCGGTGTACGTAGAACGCACGCTGGCCCACACCAGCGACAAAGAGCCGGATTCCACCTGGGTCACGGTGTTTTACGATTTCTGATGCAACGTTCAAGCCGGCGAAAGCCGGCTTTTTTACATGGTGATAATGCCGCCGGCCGTCTGGCCCGAGGCGTTTCTCTCCGCCAGATAGCGCGCCGGCGGTTTGCCCACTGCTTTCCTGAACATGGTGACGAAGCCGCTGGCGCTCTCGTAACCCAGATCCAGCGCAATCCGTTGCACGCTTTCCCCCTGAGTTAACCGCTGCAGCGCCAGCATCACGTGCAGCTGGCGCCGCCAGTGGCCGAAGCTCATGCCCATCTGCTGTTGCAGCGTGCGGCTGAGAGAGCGTTCGCTCATGCCGATACGCTGCGCCCACTGGCTGAGGGTGGATTTATCCGCCGGGTTATGCAGCATGCGCTCCATCAGCTGGCGGATGCGCGCATCGTCGGACACCGGCAGGTGCAGGTTTTCTATCGGCGCGGTCGCCAACTGATCCAATAACACCGTCGTCAGCCGTCCTTCCGGCCCCTGCTCGTCGTAAAAGGGATCGAAGGTGCTGGCCTGCAGCAGCAGTTCGCGCAGCAGCGGTGATACCGACAGCGTACAGCAGTTCTGCGGCAGGTGAGCGGCAGCCAGGGGATCGACAAACAGGCAGTAGGCTTCGGTCGAACCGGCGCCCTGGGCATTGTGCAACACGTTGCCGGGCATCCACAGGGCGCACTGCGGCGGCACCAGCCACAGCCCGTTGGCCACTTCGCAACGGATCATGCCGCGTACGGTGTAGATCAGCTGCGCCTTGTGGTGACGATGAGGAGCGACTTCCCAGTCTTCATCAATCGTCGAGCTTTGTACGGCGAAAATGGTGCGCGGCACCTGGTCGATGTCAAAGCGCGGCCGGACGATCTGGACTGTCATGAGAATTATTCTCAATTTGGCGTGATTGAAAAATATTATGTCTTGATTGCGCAATGCGGTCTAGCGTCGCCGCCGATAAAGTAAGCGCCTGTGCCAAGCGCTTTTTCAAGGATGCCGATGATGTCTCTAGATCCCGTTAACTTTCCGCTGGTGTGGATGCGCCAAAACGGGCGCGATACGCAGGCCGAACTGGCCGAGTTCAGCGCGCTGCTGGCGCGTGCCGAGCCCTTTGTCATTTTGTCCGATCGCCGGGTGGGGGACGCCGGCGATCAACCCGATCGCGACCAACGCACCCAGGTGGCGCTGTGGAAGCGCGACAACCGTGAAGCGCTGCAGCTGTGGGTGAAGGGCATGATCATGCTGGAGCCGGACGAGGCGCAATGCGCGATGGCCGAAGAATTCGCCGAGTACGCCGCCAAATTTTGGGGCTATCCGGTGCTGGTGGCCGCCGACGAGGCGCGGGCGCGCCTGCTGGCGTTGGCTTTACTGAGTCAATAAGGGGGAATCCATGTATCAGCAACAGGTGATAACGCAGCTGCTGGACTGGATTGAGCAAAATCTTGACCAGCCGCTGACGCTGGACGATATCGCCGCCAAATCCGGCTATTCCAAGTGGCATTTGCAGCGGCTGTTCAAACAGGTAACCGGCCATGTTCTGGGGACCTACGCCCGGCGCAGAAGGCTGAGCGCGGCTGCGCGTGAGTTGCGGCTCACCCACATCAGCGTGGCCTGCATTGCCGATAAATACCAGTTTGATTCCCAGCAGACCTTCACCCGCTGTTTCAAAAAGCAGTTCGGTTTGCCGCCGGCCGGCTATCGCCGTAGCCCGGATTGGGCCAGCCACGGTATGCAGCCGCCGCTGCGTTTGAGTGAAGGGCCGTTGCCGCAGGCGGACATCGTTACCCTGCCGGCCATGCAACTGGTGGGGCGTTCCCTGCGGGGCAGCTACGCCCTGGGGCAACTGCCGCATTCGAAACACGAGCTACGCCAACACGCCTGGCGCCAAATGGTACGCACGCAAGCCGAACCACCAACGGTGGTGTATGGTCTCACCAGCCTGGAAGCGGACAACCGCCAACGCGGTGGCAAGCGCGTGGTCTATACCGTGGCGCTGGCGGATCAGCAGGCGGAAGGCGAGGCGGTGTTTATCGAGCAAGGCGACTACGCCAGTTTTGTCTATCAGGGCAAGGTGGAAGAATTGCAAAACTTTATCGCCCGCCTGTACGACACCGCGATCCCGATGATGAAAGCGGTCCGCCGGCCTGGGCAGGATATCGAGCGTTTTTACCCAACGCCGGGTGGGGTGTGCAACGGAGCGAGCACGGCAATCCGTTGTGAATACCTGATCCCCATACGCCGAACGACGCCGTCAACCGCCGCGCTTTAGCGGCGTTTTTCACAGTAATTCATCTTCACGCCGCAGCAGGTTACAAAAAAGTGCGCCATGACACCGGTAATGTTTAGCACTTAGTTCAATGTGCACATATAATGCGCATCCGGTCATTTATGGCCGAAAATAACCTATATCAATAATCTGCCAGTGGCCACCGACCAACACGAAGATGAAAATGAACATTCGCGCGTTATTAACCCTGTTTACGGCGCTGGTTGCATTCAGCCAGGCTGCCTTCGCTGTCGTTTATCCTTTACCTGCCAAAGACAGCCGTCTGGTGGGTGAAAACATCCAGATTACCGTACCGGAAGACAGCAAACTGCCGCTGGAGAGCTTTGCCGCTCAATACCAGATGGGCCTGAGCAATATGCTGGAAGCCAACCCGGGCGTGGATCCGTTCTTGCCGAAAGCAGGCAGTACTCTGACCATTCCACAGCAGTTGATCCTGCCGGACGCCCCGCGTCAGGGCATCATCATCAACAGCGCCGAGATGCGTCTGTACTACTACCCGAAAGGCACCAACACCGTGGTCGTGCTGCCAATCGGTATCGGCCAGTTGGGTAAAGACACCCCGCTGAACTGGGTAACCTCGGTACAGCGCAAAAAAGACGGCCCAACCTGGACGCCAACCGCCAAAATGCGTGAAGAATACGCGGCAGACGGCGAGATCCTGCCGGCGGTGTTCCCGGCAGGTCCGGACAATCCGATGGGCCTGTATGCGCTGTACGTTGGCCGCCTGTATGCGATCCACGGCACCAACGCCAACTTCGGTATCGGCCTGCGCGTGAGCCACGGCTGTGTGCGTCTGCGTGCCGACGACATCAAATATCTGTTCGACAACGTGCCGGTCGGCACCCGCGTGCAGTTTATCAACGAGCCGGTGAAAGCCACCGTTGAGCCGGACGGTTCCCGTTACGTGGAAGTGCACAACCCGCTTTCCGCCAACGAAGAAGAACTGAAATCCAAAGATCCGGTGCCGTTAACCCTTTCTGCGCCAGTGGGCAAAGTGGTGATGGATCCTGCCGTTAACCAGAGCGAAGTGGACGCGGCGATCAAAGCCCGTTCCGGTATGCCGGTTAAAGTGAACTGATTGATTCGGTGATGTGAACAAGACGCCTGCGGGCGTCTTTTTTTTGGCTGAAAATCGCTATTTTGCGTACCACGCCGCGGCTATTTTCTTCTCGTAAAAACAGGGTCTGAAGGTTTTGCTGTGGCCTGTTAGAGTAATAACATTCACTCACCGCTATTTTGCCTGCCTTGCACATACGCTTGCGATTATCACATAAAAAATATCAATTAATTAATTGGTTATATAACCAGTCCGGCCAGGTTTCGCCTGAAACAATCCTCGCAAAATACCCTCTCTGTGAGAATAAGATCACAAAAGCGTAACGAAAGGTAAACAAACGCCTCCTATATTGGCTGCTTTGCTTTTGGGAGGGAGAGCCATGCGTAACTGGAACGAACCGAAAAAGAACAAGGCGCACATCGAGTTGATCCCCATGATCGACGTGATGATGTTTTTGCTGGTGTTTTTTGTGCTGATTAGCCTGAACGTGATCCCGGCGCTGGGGCTGAAGACCCAGTTGCCCTCTGCCGGCAGCGCTCAGCAACTGAAGCCGCAGAAGAAAGCGATCATCACGCTGGGGGCAGAGGAGCAATTGCAATTGGACGGCCAACCGGTGGCGCTTGACGCGCTGGTCGGCACGCTCAAACAGCAGCAGCAGGAAAACCAGACCACCACCATTATCGTCAACAGCGACAAGGGCGTTGCGGTGGAGCGGCTGGTGGCGGTGATGGATAACCTGCGCCAGGGCGGATTCTATTCCGTCTCTATCGCCACACGGAAGCTGTGACATGTACCTGCTCTATCGTTCACGTCACCTTTTCAGCTGGCTGCCGGCGCTGATCGTGGCGGGCTGTTTGCTGTTCGCCAGCCAGCAGGCGGCGCTGAAAATCCAGCCACGCTATGACGACACCACCATGGAACTGGCGCTGGTCGAGCCGGAGCCGGAACCTCAGCCGGCGCCGCCGGTGGAAACCCCGCCGCAACCCGAACCCCCGCCACCGGAACCGGAACCCATTCCTGAACCTGTGGTGCCGGCGCCGGCGCCGATTATCGAGGCCAAGCCGCTCCCTAAACCGCAGCCAAAACCCAAGCCCAAACCGGTGAAAGAGAAAGCCAAACCGGTAGAAAAGGCCAAACCGGTATCCGCACAGCCTGCGCCGAAAGCGCTGGTCAGCAAGCCTGCGCCAACGCCGGCCGCACCTGCCGCGCCGAAGGTCAACGCCCAGGCGATCGAAAACGGTTATTTGCAGGCACTGCGCCGCGAACTGGAACAGCGTAAGCGCTACCCGAGCGGACGCCAGGCTTCGCTCGAACGGCCGCAGGGCAACGTCGAGGTCTGGCTGGAGGTCGATCGCAGCGGCCGGGTGCTCTCTTCCGGCATCGCCAACAAGGCTGCCAGCATGCTGCTCAACCGCGCGGCGATGAGCAGTTTGCAAAGCATCAGCCAGGTGAAGCCTTTCCCGAACGACGCTTTCGCCGGGCAAACGACAAAACGATTTTCAGCCACGTTCAATTATCAGGCGCCTTAGTGACCTGGCATAACAGTTTGATTTTTTAGGGGATGGAAACAATGAAGTCTTTCAATCGATCTGGGATTTATCTGGCGGTGATGTCGGCGATGCTGCCGGGCGCGGCGCTGGCGGCGGACACCACCGACGTCGGTACCATCAGCGTGAAAGGGCAGTCGCTGGGCGGCGGCATGATGGTGCAGGACGACAGCGCCAAGGCGCGCTCCACCGTCACCAAAGAGGCGATGGATAAAATGCCGGCGGCGGCCAACGCCATCGACAAACTGAAATACACCCCGGGCCTGAACGTCAACAGTAACGACGCCAGCGGCCTGAGCGGCGTCGATTACACCATGCGCGGCATGAACTCGGATCAGATCGGTCTGTCGATGGACGGTATCCCGATCAACGACTCCGGCAACTATGCGGTTTACCCGAACCTGCTGGGTGACTCGGAGAACCTGGAGGAAGTGTTCGTCACCCAGGGATCATCCGAGGCGGACGGCCCGCATATCGGTTCCAGCGGCGGCAATATCGGCATGGTGACGCGCCGGCCGGCAAAAGATTTCGGCGGCTTCGTCAAACAGACGCTGGGCAGCAACAACCTGAGCAAAACCTTTGCCCGTCTGGAAACCGGCGAGTACAACGGTTTCAGCAACTGGATCTCCTATTCTCACACCGAAGCGAAAAAATGGCGCGGTGAAGGGCGCGAATATTCCAACAAATTCGAGATGAACTCGCTGTACGAAGACGGCAACGGCAACAGCAGCAACCTGATCATGAAGTACAACCGCCAGCAGAACGTCAACTACAACACCCTGAGCAAGGCACAGTTCGAAAGCGACGGGCGCTATACCGACTATGCCACTACGCCGGAATACAACAGCAAGGGCCAGTTGAACAAGTACTACAAGCTCAACCGCAACCCGTTCGACACCTTCACGCTGTCATTCACCCAAAAGTTGCAGCTGCGCGACAATCTGTCGCTGACCCTGCAGCCGTATTACTACTGGGGCAACGGCGGCAGCTTCACCGGCCAGACGGCGTCGGTGCTGTCCAATACGTCGGACAAGGCCGGGCAGTACGATCTCGGCAATTTGCAGTCCAACACCTATTACCGCCCGTCGTGGACCCAGACCTGGCGCCCCGGCATTACCACCAAGCTGAAGTGGGACATCAACGACCAGCACAGCCTGGATATCGGCTACTGGTATGAACGCGCGCGTCAGTTGCAGACCCAACCGTTTATCAGCATCAAGGACGACGGCAACCCGGCACAGATTTCGGGCAAGCCGGGCGGTTCCGATCAGGTGCAGGACGCCAACGGCAATACCGTGCAGGGCCGTAACCAATACACCATCACCCCGGCGCAGAAAGTGTGGCTGCAGGATACCTGGTACGCCACGCCGGACTGGACCTTCGTCGGCGGGCTGGCCTATCAGTACGTGGAACGTAAAGGGGACAACCGGGGCAGCCTGTACAACGCGCCGGAGAAGCGCGATGCCACTTATCACGAGTTCCTGCCGAACTTCAGCGCCAGCTACAAGCTGAACCAGGAAAATCAGGTGTTCTATAACCTGACGCGCAACATGCGTACCCCACCGAACTACGTGCTGTACAACGTCGGCGACTCGATCAGCACCAAGCCGGAACTGAGCTGGAACCACGAGCTGGGCTGGCGTTTCCAGCAGGAAGACATGCTGATGAGCGCCACGCTGTTCTATATGCGCTACAGCGATCGTCAGGTCTCCACCACCAACTCGTCCGGCGACTACGAGATGATGAATATCGGCAACGTGGAGAACAAAGGGCTGGAGCTGGAGTGGAGCGGCCAATTGCCGCACAACTTTAACTACTACACCTCATACACCTATACCCAGTCGAAGCAGAAGAACGACATCGTCAGCAACGGCGGGTTGCCGCTGCCGACGTCCGGTAAAGAGGTGCCGAACGTGCCGAAAAACCTGCTGAACATGACGCTGGGCTACGACGACGGCCTGTATTACGGCAGCGTCAGCGGCAAATACGTCAGTTCGTTCTACGGCGATCTGACCAACGACGAGAAGATCGGCGGCCGCACGGTGTTCGATCTGGCGGCGGGGGTGCATTTGCCGGTGGACAAGAAAATCATCAAAAGCGCAGCGCTGCGCTTTGGCGTCAGCAACCTGTTTGACAAGGAATACCTGACCTCGGTACGTACCACCACCTTCAACGCCGCGCCTTATGGCGGCGTGAAAGCCAGTACGCCGTATTACAACGTCGGGGAAGAGCGCACCTTCAGCGTGTCGCTGGAAGCCACCTTTTAACTCATTTTAGGGGTATATTATGAATGCCAATTTATTGCACGACATTATTTTCTACGTGATGTACGCCGCGCTGGCGATTGCGCTGGTGATCATTATCGAACGCGCGCTGTATTTTGCCTACACCCAGCGCCAGGCCCGTCGTTTGGAGCAGGCGCTGACGCCGGACGTGCATCGCGCCGCCGATCTGCCGGACGAACTGACCCAGCGCAACAGCCTGCCGCTGGCGGTGATCGCACCGGTACTGGAGCAGAAGCACCGCGCCGGTGACCGCGAAGCGATAGGCGACTTGGTCGATGCACAATATCTGTTGAGCAAACCGCTGATGGCGCGTGGCCTGTGGCTGCTGGAAACCATCGTCACCGCCGCTCCGCTGCTGGGGCTGTTGGGGACGGTGATGGGGATTATCGAAACCTTTAAGGCGCTGGCCGCTTCCGGGGTATCCGAACCGAGCCTGGTGTCCGCCGGCATGGGGACCGCGCTGTATGCCACCGGGCTGGGGATCGCCATCGCGCTCTTGTGCCTGGTGGGCAACAACTACCTGCAAAGCCGCATGGAACGCATCAACGAACTGCTGAAAGTGTTGTTGATCCGTGCCGGTGCACCGGCCAGCCGCCCGGAAAACGACAGCCGCGAGCAATGGGTTGACAGTGAGGCACCGCGCTATGCCTAATGGCCATCAACCACGGCGGCCATTGGGCCGCCTTTACACGGCGTTATGGGGTGGCTGTCTGTTGATGTTGAGCCAAAGTGCGGCGGCGCGTTTTGATATTCCCGGCTACGAGCTGGTGTATACCGCGCCGGTGGAAACCGCGTTGCAGGCGGATGACCTGCGCAACACCGCCGAGGTGTGGCAGCAGATGTTCGATGCGGCGAAAACCCGCATCGATCTGGGCCAGTTCTATGTGGCGAACCAACAGGGTTCGCTGCTGGACGGCGTGCTGCAACACCTGAAAGCGGCGGGTGAGCGCGGGGTGAAAATCCGTTTTCTGATGGAAGAGAAGGGGATCCGTATCTCCACCCCGGAGACGCTGGAACAGTTGAAGGCGATCCCCAACCTGGAGCTGCGCATAATTCCTTACCAGCGGTTGAGCGGCGGTATTTTGCATGCCAAATACCTGTTGGTGGACGGCGAGCAGGCGTTTGTCGGCAGCCAGAACTTCGACTGGCGGGCGTTGGAACATATCCATGAAACCGGGCTGCGCATCAGCGATGCCGGGGTTGTCGGGCAGATCCAGGCGATCTTCGAGCAGGACTGGCGGGCACAGGCGTTGCTGACGGCGGATAAACCGGTGCCGCAACTGGCGTATCAGCCCACGGCGGCAACGCCGCAGGGCAACTATCTGGTCGCCAGCCCACGCGCCTATAACCCGGCCGGCGTGATTGACTCGCAGGTTGAACTGCCGCGTCTGTTGGCGAACGCCAAACAGCGGGTACGGGTGCAGGTGATGGACTATGCGCCGTTGTCTTACGGCCCCGAACGCAGCCGGCCTTATTACGCGGTCATCGATAACGCCCTGCGCAGCGCCGCCGCGCGCGGCGTGCAGATCGAGCTGATGGTGGCCAACTGGAACACCAAAAAACCGGATATCGCCTGGCTGAAAAGCCTGGCGCTGGTGCCGAACGTGCAAATAAAGGTGGTGACCATTCCGCCGGCCAGCCAGGGTTTCATTCCGTTCGCCCGGGTGATCCACAGCAAGCTGATGACTATCGACGGCGCAATCGCCTGGGTGGGCACCAGCAACTGGACCGGCGGCTATCTGGATAACTCGCGCAACCTGGAACTGGTGTTGCACAGCCCGGCGATGAGCCAGCGGCTGGATAAACTCTACGGTCAACTGTGGGACAGCGTTTACGCCGAACCGCTGAAACTGGATTATGACTACCCGGCGCCGAAACCGGGCGGCGAGTCCTAGGTCGCGCCCCAAAAGCCCGCGCTCTGCGTTGTCGGGCTTGATTGCGGGTTTTGGGCTTTGCGACGCCGAGGCGATCAATGGCGGGCGCGGTTGACCACTGCGCCCTTGGCTTTTCACCGCCGCCAGCCGGCCTTCTCCAGGGCGATAAGTAATTGCTCCGCGCTTAGCCCTTCTGCCCGATGGCCGTTGCCGGAAACGGTATTGGCTGCCAGCAGGGCGTTGATTATCGCCTCTTCCACCGCTTCGGCCGCCGCCGCAAACAGATCGGAAATGTAATCGTTATTCACCATGCGCAACGGGGTAGTGAACGCGCCTTTGTTGGCGTAGTCGGCGGGGGGCAGACCGTCGTTGCCGGTGGCGAAGGCGAGAAAGATATCGCCGCTCGAGTCCTCGGTGCCGCCGCCGGTACGGGCGATGCCGATACTGGCGCGCTGGGCCAGGCGGGTACACTGATGCGGTAACAACGGCGCATCGGTGGCCAGCGTGACGACGATCGACCCCATGCCCGGATGCGGCAGTTGCGGGGTGAACGGCGAGGCGATATGGCCCAGATGGCGGCCTACCGGGTAGCCGCCGACCAGCAGCGACTGGCGTTTACCGTGGTTGGCCTGCACGATGGCGCCAACCGTCCAGCCGCCGCGTTCGGCGGGCAGGCGGCGCGAAGCGGTGCCGATGCCGCCTTTGAACTCATGGCAGATCATGCCGCTGCCGCCACCTACCGCTCCTTCCTGCGGCAGCCCGTCATGCGCAGCCTGCAGGGCCTGCCGAACGTGATCGGGTTTGACGTGAAAACCGTTGATGTCGTTCAGCAGGCCGTCGAAGGTTTCCATCACCACCGGCATGCTCCAGTACACCGCGTCGTCAGCCGGCGACAAGGCTTCGCGCTCCAGCGCGATCAGGCTATCGCGCACTACGCCGACGCTGTGGGTGTTGGTAAAGGCGATTGGGCTGGTGAGCAGGCCGGCTTCGCGGATCCACTCCAGGCCGGTGGCGTCGCCGTTGCCGTTAAGCACGTGAACGCCGGCAAAGCAGGGCGACTGCCGCGCCTGACCGGTACGCGGTTCGATCACCGTGACGCCGGTACGGACGCTGCGGCCATCGGCCAGATCGGCGTGGATGCCGGCGTGGCCGACGCGAACGCCGGGCACGTCGGTGATGGCGTTCAGCGGACCGGGTGTGCCGTGGCCGATGTTAATACCCAACTCCTGAGCGCGTTGCGACATGGTTATTCTCCTTCAATCGAGGGTTCAACAAGAGGGGCGGCTTGCCGGTTGCGCATGTAACTCAGCGTCAGACCAAAACAGAGGATGCCGGCAATGATAATAAAGTCTTTCAGGCTGCTGGCGATTAAAATTGTCCACAGTACGTACAGGCAGCCGAGCAGGGCGATCGCCACCGGCAGCGGCCACAGCGGCATCAGATAGGGATGGTGGAAACGCGTCCGGCGGCGGCTTATCAGCGCGGCTACCGCCATGATGATGTATACCAGCAGCAGCAGGATCACGGTAAATGAGGTCAGATCGCCAAGGTTGGAGCAAAAGGCCAGCAGCGCCGAGGGGATGCCGAACAGCAGGGTGGCGATCCACGGCGTGCCGAAGCGAGGATGGATTTTTTTCAGCGCCCGATTCACCTGCGGGAGCCAAAAGCCATCACGCCCGCTGGAGAACATCATCCGGCTGAACTGTGCCACGATGGCGATAATGGCGTTGAACACCGACAGGTAAATCGCGCCGCTGACCACCCGTGCCAGCGTCGGGCCGCCCAGTTGGCTGACCACATAGCCGACCGGATCGGCCTGTTTGGCCATGTCGGCTAACGAGGGCGCGCCGATCAGCAGGGCGGTGAAGGGCAATAGCTCGACCAGCACCACGATCGCCAGCGTCAGCATGATGGCGGTGGCCATAGGTTTGCCCTGTTCACGCATATCCTCCGCCATATACACCGCCGCCCCGTAGCCGTTGTAGGAAAACAGCGCGACGCCGACCATGGCGACGATCAAGGGCATGGAGACCGGTGCCAGCACGCCTTGCGGGTCCAGCATGACCGGCGCAGTGAAGATCTCCGTGCTCTGGTGGGGGTGACTGAACCCCAGCCAGGCGATTAAACCCAGCACCGCGATCTCGACTACCAGAAAGGCGCCGGTCAGCAGGGCGTTGGCTTTGATATTGAAAATAGCGCAGCCGCCGCCGATCAAGATGGTGATCATGCCGGCGGTGGAGGCGTCAAATTGGGTACCCAACGCGGTGTTCAGATAGGGCACTGCACCGGTGGCCAGCACTGCCGGCACAAACAGCGCGGCGCTGAGGATAAACAAATAGGTTTGCAGCCCGCACAGGGTGCCGAACAGCCGTTTGACAATACTGTATTCGCCGCCTGCGCTGGGATGGGCGGCACCCAGCTCGGCATAACACAGGGCGATGGTCGCGGCGATAAAGGCGGCGATCAGGAATGAGATAAAAGCGCCGCTGCCGGCGCTGGCGATCGCCAAGGGGGCAATGACGAAGATCGAGCTGGCCGGCGTGACGCCGGAGGCGGTAATCATCACCACGTCCAGGACGCTGAGATTGCCTTTGAATTTATGTTCTGGTGTGTGCTCTTTCATTCAATACCCCATTAACAACGCGTAAGTGAGTGATATTGCGGACGGCGATCGTGCGATAGAACATTGCGATGGCATGTCGTTGCCCGGGCCTGATTAAAGGGAGCGCGTGGAAAAAGAGGGCGAATGTCTTCGCCCCTCTAAAATCATTATTTTTATTATGGAATTACCCCTGCCCGGACGGGAAGCTGAAGGTGGCATGTTGGGCGTCACTGGACGAAGGCCAGCGCTGGGTGATGGTTTTGCGTTTGGTGTAAAACCGGACGGCATCCGGGCCGTAGGCGTGCAGATCGCCAAAAAGCGATCGCTTCCAACCCCCAAACGAGTGGTAGGCCACCGGCACCGGCAGCGCGACGTTGATGCCTACCATGCCGACCTGAATATGGCTGGAGAAATAACGCGCCGCCTCGCCGTCGCGAGTGAACAGGCAGGTGCCGTTGCCGTATTCGTGGGCGTCAATCATCGCCATCGCCTCCTGCAGCGTGCCGACGCGCACCATGCCCAGCACCGGGCCAAAGATCTCCTCCTGGTAAATCCGCATGCCGGGACGCACGTTATCGAACAGCGTAGGGCCGAGGAAATAGCCCTGGCTGATTTGTCCGTCGTCATCCCGCACCGCCAACGTGCGGCCATCGACCACCAGGGTTGCGCCTTCTTCAACACCTTGTTCGATATAGCCTTTCACCTTCTGATAATGCTGTTGAGTGACCAATGGCCCCATGTCGTTGCGGTTGTCGCTGCCGATGCCGACACGCATGGCGGACATTGATTGCCGCAGCCCGGCAATCAATGCGTCGGCGGTGTCATCCCCCACGGCGACCACCAGCGGGATGGCCATGCAGCGCTGGCCGCAGGAGCCGAATGCCGCCCCCATCAAGGCGTTGACGCTGCCTGCGATGTCGGCGTCCGGCAGCACCACCGCGTGGTTTTTCGCGCCGCCCAGAGCCTGCACCCGTTTATTTTGGCCGCAACCGGTGTGGTAGATGTGCTCTGCCACCGGTGTCGAACCGACAAAGCTCACCGCCTTGACGCGCACATCGTGCAACAGGGTGTCCACCGCTTCGCGATCGCCGTTGACGACGTTCAGCACCCCTGGCGGCAGCCCGGCTTCTGAAGCCAACTGGGCGATATACAGCGTGGCGGAGGGCACGCGTTCGGACGGTTTCAGCACAAAGGTATTGCCGCACACGACCGCCATCGGCCACATCCACAGCGGCACCATTGCCGGGAAGTTGAACGGCGTGATGCCCGCCACCACCCCCAGCGGCTGAAACTCGCTCCAGCTGTCGATACCCGGCCCGGCGTCCTTGCTGTGCTCGCCTTTCAGCAATTCCGGCGCATAGCTGGCGTATTCGATATTCTCTATGCCGCGCTGCAATTCGCCCATAGCATCGCTGAGTACCTTGCCGTGTTCAGCGGTAATCAGCCGGCAGATATGCTCTGCGTGCTGTTCCAGCAGCGCTTTGAGGCGAATCATGATCCTGGCGCGCTTCAGCGGTGGGGTGTCTCGCCAGGCTGGGTAGGCCCGTTCTGCGGCATCGATGGCGCTTTCCACCGTGGCGGAGTCCGCCAGCAGCACCTGCCGGTGCGATAGCCCGGTCGCCGGATCGAACACCGGTTGGCTGCGGGTGCCGCCGGCGGCGGGCTGGCCGTTGATCCAATGTGAAATGGGCATGGCATTCGCTCCTTATTCGGTTGCGTTGAGGGCGTCGCCCAAGGCGTTGATCAGCGAGTCGATCTGCGCTTCGCTGCTGATAAACGGCGGTGCCAGTTGGAGGGTGTCGCCGCCATAGCGGACGTAAAACCCGTTTTCCCAGCAGTGCATCGCCGCTTCATACGGCCTGCGCGCCGCTTCCCCTGGCCGCGCCGCCAGTGTGATGCCTGCCGCCAGGCCAACATTGCGGATATCGGTGACGTGCTTGCAGCCTTGCAAGCCATGTACCGCCTGTTCGAAATAGGGAGCCAATGCCTGTACCCGTTCGATCATCTGTTCGCGCTCAATGATATCCAGCGTCGCCAGCCCCACGGCACAGCTGACCGGGTGGGCGGAATAGGTATAACCGTGCGGGAATTCGAGCAGGTATTCCGGCTCGTCGGTGTGCATGAAGGCATCGTAAATCGCCGGTTGGACCACCACCGCACCCATCGGCTGCGCACCGTTGGTCACCTGTTTGGCGATATTCATGATGTCTGGCGTGACGCCGAACGCCTCGGCGCCGGTCAACGCGCCACAGCGGCCGAAGGCGGTGATCACTTCGTCAAAAATCAGCAGGATGTTGTTTTGGCTGCAAATTTCGCGTATGCGTTGCAGATAACCGATTGGCGGCACTATCACCCCGGCGGAGCCGGAGAAGGGCTCGATAATCACGGCCGCGATGGTCGACGCATCGCGCAGCGCGATAATTCGGTTCAGTTCTTCCGCCAGCTCGGCGCCCTGCGCGGGCATGCCGCGCGAAAAGGCGTTACCCGCCAGCAGGGTATGCGGCAGATGGTCCGCTTCCGCCCCTGCGCCAAAAGCCTTGCGGTTACCGGCGATGCCGCCCACCGAAATACCGCCAAAGTTAACGCCGTGGTAGCCCTTTTCACGGCCGATAAAACAGGTTTTTCCTGCCTGGCCTTTGGCCCGCCAGTAGGCGCGCGCCATTTTTAACGAGGTGTCCGCCGCTTCGGAGCCGGAGCCGGTGAAAAATACATAATCCAGCCCGGCCGGCGTCATGGCCTTAATTTTATTCGCCAGTTCGAAAGATAATGAGTGGCCGAATTGAAACGCCGGGGAATAATCCAACTGAGAAAGTTGACGGTGGGCCGCATCGGCAATTTCCTGGCGGCCGTGGCCCAATCCGCAGCACCATAGGCCGGATAAACCATCAAAAATCTTACGCCCATCCTGGCTGGTATAATAAGTGCCTTCAGCGTGACTTATCATTCGCGGGTTGGCTTTAAAATTACGGTTGCCGGTAAATGGCATCCAATGTGCTTCTAACCATTCACGATCGGGTTTATTTTCGCGGTGATTTAAATCAGCCATTTTTCCCTCCGGGTAGGAGAACAGGTACGGTTAATTAAATATGTCCGTCATCTTTTAAGTTACAGCGTTGTTATCTGCACTCGCTCACACCAGTTACTTACTGAGTAAGCGCCTGGGGATGAGCGAGCTGGCCGCAACTTGAAAGCTATAGGGTATAAATAAACGTGTTAATGAATTGTTGAGTGAAATTGACTATGTTCCGCTTCTTCACTAATGTGAATAATCATATGTCGAAACTTACTTAAGGTTTTATGCAAGTAAAAAAACGCGCGCTTTTAGGGCAGTTGTCGGATATGGATCTGCGGTTGCTGCGGGTGTTTAAAGCGGTGGTCGACTGCGGAGGAATGAGCGCCGCCGAGCTGGAGCTGAATATCAGCCTGTCGACCATCAGCAAACATATCAAGGATCTGGAGCAAAGGCTGGGGCTGACGCTGTGCCAGCGCGGGCGGGAAGGCTTCGCCGTCACCGACGAAGGGCTGTTGATTTACCAGGAAACCATCAACCTGCTGGCGGCCACCGAGGCTTTTCGCCGTGGGGTGGATGACGTGCATCGACGCATGGGTGGCCAACTGCACGTGGCAATATTTGATCATACGGTCAGTAATCCGCAGGCGCACATCGGCCGGGCAATTGCGTTATTCAGCGAGCGTGCGCCGGACGTGTCTTTGCAAATGTACGTGGAGCCGATAAATACCATTGAGCGTGGCGTTATTGACGGGCAGTTTCAGATTGGCGTTATTCCAATGCACCGCAATGCGGAAAGTTTATCTTATAGTTCTTTATTCAATGAGAGGATGTTCTTATATTGCGGTGCGCAGCATGAGTTATTTTCCGATCATCACGACATGCTGAATTGGGATCTGTTGCACAATTATGCCTTTGCAGGATTGGGTTACCATTCGCCGAATATGGCGTTAAGTTTGCAGCAGCATTTGCAGCGCAAGGCGACGGGTTTTGCTCAGGAGTCGATAGCGACCTTAATCCTCTCCGGCAAGTATGTCGGCTTTCTTCCCGACCACTATGCGGCGTTTTTCGTCGCGCAGAATATGATGCGGGCGATTAAACCGGAGTTGTTCCGCTACCACTGTGAATATTCTTGTGTGGTGCGGCGTTCACCCAGCCCGCAACGGGTGGTGAAGGCATTCCACGAGTGCCTGCTGGCGGCGCATGAGGGAGGATGAACGCTTATTCCTGGCTTTCGACGCCTTGCCAAAAATCGCCTATCAATTGCTCAAAACCGCCGTTACCTGCTGCGTAAAGGCGGTTTATTCGAACAGGCTTTCGGCGCTGTTTGCCTTTAAAACCCGCTTACTGCTTTTTCTTCTTGCCAAAAATCTTTAGCAGCACGCCAACCAGAATGCCAATGGCGATGCCGGTGAAAATCCAGCTGATGATACCCATTTCCGATCTCCCGCTATTGCTTTGATCTCATTATATTATCATTCGACGCGGAATGCGCTTTCGATCATCAGTTGCCGTTGCGCAGCGGTATAGTCGATCAACGAGTTCTTGCTGTTGGATTTCTCCAGCGTCACCGCCAGTTCGTCGCTGGAAATCGGCAGGTCATCCTGCCAGAACGGCGCGATGGCGTTGCGGGTAATGAATTCGATCAGATAGCGTTCCGGGCTGTCCTGCTGATCGGGGAACAGGCGCGCGGCCAGATCGTTCATCAGCGCGCGCTGTTGCGGTTGCTCGCTTTGCGCCAGCAGTTCGAGGAACGGCAATAGCAGGCGGCCGCAGACCTGGCCGTGGTGGTAATCGTGCAACGCGCCAATCTCGCCGGCAATGCCGTGGATCACCCCCAGCCCGGCAGCGCTCAGCGTCAGCCCGCCAAGGTAAGAGGCCTGCATGATGGCTTCACGGGCGCGATCGCTGCGGTTGAGCGCCGGCCAGGCGTCCAGGAAATGGCGGATGCCGGTCAGTGACATCTCGCGCGTCATGGCGCTGGCGGTTTTGGACAGATAGGCTTCGAACAGGTGGGTAAAGGCGTCGATGGCGCAGTAGGCCAGCACCTTGTCCGGTGCACCCTCCAGCAGCTGCGGATCCAGGATGGCGGTATGCGGCACGAAGTTGTTATGGCGCAGCGAGGCTTTCACCTTGCTGAACCGGGTATCGGTGATCACCGCGTTCTGGGTCACTTCACTGCCGGTGCCGGCAGTGGTCGGGATGGCGATCAGCGGCAGGGTAGCGCCGCTGATTTTGGTATCGCCGATCTTTTCCATATAGCGCAGCGTCGGCAATGGGTGCTCCACCAAGGCAGCAAACGCCTTGGCGGCATCCAGTACGCTGCCGCCGCCTATGGCTACCACCCGCAGCGCCTTGCCGCGCCAACGCGCGACCCAGGCGTCGATCTCCTGCGGCGAGGCCTCGTGGCTGACGATTTCGGTGCCGATCAGCAGCGGCCTCAGGGTCTCTGCCAACGAAGCATGCACCGCGCCATTGAGGAATGAGCGGCAGCTGAACAGCAATGTCGGCTGGGGATCGGCGGCCAGTAGTGGGATCAGTTGGCTAATACTGCCGTGGCCGAACCAGGTATGCCGGTTGGCGATCGTCAGGCTGGGGGTCATGTTCTCTCCTTGGCGCGGTAAAACCACAGCATAAGCCAGCATCGGCGGGTGAACCACTGCTTTTCACTGCCGGAAACCCATTCATTAATATATTAACCAGGATCGCGCGCGGCGGATTGCCGTAATCTGGCGAAGCTGTGATTTGTTTAACATGTGAGCAAGCAAAACCTTGCATTTGGCGCTGCTGAGTGCATTTTATAACAAGCGGGCCACGACACCGCCGGTTTTATCCGGAACAAGGTAATTGTTAATTTATTAATGATGGCGAGGGCGGAGATGAATATTCAGGTCGAACGATTATCGGCGGTGATTGACGCGGTAGCGACCCCTCTGTTTTATCCCAGCCTGCTGGCCTGGATGGAAGGCTTCTTCGCCTTCGACAACGCCATTGTTTACGCCTTCGAACGCGGCCATGCGCCGCGTTGCCTGCTCAAAACCGAGCGCGAAAACAGCGATGCGGTCAACCAAATCTACCAGCAGGGCGCTTACCTGCAGGATCCGTTTTATCAGGTGCTGAACGGTGGTGACAGCGGCGAGGTGTTTTCGCTGCGTCAGTTGGCACCATGCGGTTTCTATCACACGGATTATTACCGTAATTTCTACCGTAAAACCGGCTGGCACGACGAAGCCGGCGTGCTGCTGCCACTGACGTCGGAACGCGGGCTGGGGGTATTTTTCGGCTCGGTGCGCCAGACGGTGGGGGTGCGTTATCCGCAATTGGCTGAGTTAAGGGGCGCGTTGACGTTGCTCAAAAGCATCGCGCGTCTGCATGGCGAAGTGGTCGCCGCGCCGGTATTGCCGGATACGGCAGAGAACAGTCCCGCGCAGGTGCGTTATCTGTTGACCCCGCGAGAACGCGAAATTGTCGATCTGATCCTGAGCGGTTGCGGTTCGCAACAGATTGCCGACCGGCTGTTCATCAGCCTGGGGACGGTGAAAAACCACCGCAAGAACATCTACAGCAAGCTGGCTATCGGTTCGCAGGCCGAACTGTTCAGCCTATTGTTGGCCGCGCCGAATCGCCGCATCGCATCATAATGTTAATTTTTTGTAGCAAATGTCCCTAAGGGGACATGGCGGCTTTTCCGGCCGCTCCCGATAATCCGCTGTAGGGCATAGGGTCTTCGGGAGTGCGGCAGTGAACAATAATATCGAATCGTTAACCTACTACGCGGCAACCAAAAAATACGATCTGCGCTTCCCGACGCTGGAAGAAGATCTGGACGTTGACGTAGTGATCATCGGCGGCGGCTTTTCCGGTATCAACACCGCACTGGAGCTGGCGGAACAGGGCATCACCAACATCGCCATTCTGGAAGGGCGCCATCTGGGCTACGGCGGCACCGGGCGCAACGGCGGACAGGTCATGGCCGGCATCGGTCACGATCTGGAAAAAATTAAACGCCACGTCGGCCCATCCGGGCTGGAAACCATCTTCAAAATCAGCAACCTCGGCGCCGGCATTATCCGTGAGCGCATCAAGAAATACGCTATCGACGCCGATTTCTGCTTTGGTTACGGCTACCTTGGCAGCAATGCGCGCCAGGAGAAAACCCTGCGCAGTTGGTTGAAAGAGTTCAAGGCGGTATCGCCGGATGAAGAGATCGAACTTTATACCGGTGCGGAAGTGAAGCAGGTGGTGGGATCCGACGCCTACACCTGCGCATTGAAGCACATGGGCGGCGGCCACGTACACTCGCTCAACCTGCTGTTGGGCGAGGCCAAGGCATTGAGCGGCTACGGCGTGAAAATCTTCGAAAACAGCAGCGTGCTTAACGTCGAGTACGGTTCGCGCATCAAGGTGCGCACCGCCATGGGATCGGTGCGCGCCAACAAGATGCTGTGGGCGTGCAACGGCTTTCTCAACGGCATGGAGCCGTTCATCCATAACAAAACCATTAATACCTACGCTTTCCAGCTGGCGACCGAACCGCTGTCCGAGGCGCTGATCCGGCGCATCAGCCCGATCCGCGGTGCCTACAGCGATATTCGCCCGGTGATCGATTATTACCGGGTCACCAATGAAAACCGCCTGCTGTTCGGCAGCGCCACCCGATTGATCGAATACATCCCGGCGGATCTCAAAGCCTGGAACCGCAACCTGATGCTGAAAGTATTCCCGTACCTGCAGGACGTGAAGATCGATCTGGCCTGGGGCGGGCCGCTGTGCTGCAGCGCCAACTTGTTCCCGCAGATTGGTACTTTGCCGCAGCATGACAACGTGTTCTACGTACAGGGCTATTCCGGCTTTGGCGTGACGCCAAGCCATATCGTCTGCAAGGTGTTGGCGGAGGGCATGAGCGAAGGATCCGATCGTTACGATCTGATGAGTTCGATCCCGCACGCCAACATTTTCGGCAAAGACCGGCTGCGCCGGGTGATGACCACCGCCGGCAAGGCCTGGCACCAGACATCCGGCTACTGGAAAGGCCGTCGTTAATTCTTATCAGAGGAGAAAGACATGAAACCATTACTGCTTAAGCAGCCGCTGCCTGAACTGCTGGAGATTGGCAGCGTCAGCAATCTGGGTGCCAGAGTGATCGCAGGTTCACCGAACGTCGGGGTAGCGACTCTTTTCGGTGAGCCGACCGATAACCTGAACTGCGGCGTTTTCAGCTGTACGCGCGGCATCTTTGTGATGGAGTATCCGTTTGCCGAACACGCCACGGTGTGGGAAGGCACCGCGACGCTGACCGATGAGAACACCGGGAAATCCGTACAGTATCAGGCCGGGGATTCGTGGTTTGTCGAGAAGGGCACGCCGGTGCGCTGGGAAATTACCTCCGATCGCTTTGTAAAACACTATCTCGCCATCGTCGAAGGTTGATCTCAACGTTAGCCCCTCTCCGTCGGGAGAGGGGAAATCCGCTATCCCAGTACCCGCCCAATAAAATCGGTGACCTGCTTCAATATCTGATCTTTGTTGGTCTCGTTAAAACTCTCATGCCGCCCGCCGGGATTGATCATTGCGTCGAAATCGCTGCCCTTCAGCCGATCGATGGCGGTCTGCGATTCGGCCATCAGCACCAGTCGATCGTCATCGCCGTGTATCCACAGCGTAGGCAGCGTGCCGAAACCCGGACCTGCGTTGATTTTTGCCAGGATCTGCTGCATGGCGCGCAACGTCGGGCGTTTGAACGGCCCGTGCCATACCAACGGATCGGCCTGATAGGCTTCGCCAACGGCCGGATCGCGCGACAGAGTGGCGGTATCCAGCGGTTCGTCCGGGATAGCGGGCAGGTCGAGCAAGTCGGAGATCAGGGTTCTTTCGCCGAGCAGCGGGCCGGATAACACCAGTGCGCGGATACCTTCGCGATAACGCTGGGTATAACGGGTGGCGATCATGCCGCCCATCGAATGACCGATGACGACCAGCGGCACGCCTGGATGTAGCTGCTGAAAATGCTCTACTACGCGGCGAACGTCGTCGACTACGGCGTCGTAATCCTCAATCAATACGCGCTCGCCCTGTGACAGCCCATGGCCGAGATGGTCGGGGCCAAACACGCGTGCGCCCTGTGCCTCCAGCGTGCGCGCCACGTACTGATAACGGCCAAGATGCTCGCCGTAACCGTGTACCAGCAGCGCCAGAAAGCGCGGCCGATCATGGTTCCAGTCATGCACCGCAATATCGCCATGGCCACCTTTGATAAAGCTAATCTTTTGTTCAGACATAGTATTTTCTCATCGGCAAGATAACGGAAACCCTATTCAGCGTAGCGGCAAAGCGGGAATGGCGTAGGGGCACAATGTGCGGTGGTCCAGAGGGGAACTACATGTCGAAGCGTCGCGTCCGCACAGCCATAAGCAATCGCTATGGGTTAATTAACCGAGGGCAATAAAGCTGCTGGCCACCAATTCGGTGCGGTTCACTACCTCGGTTTTGGCAAAGATATTGCGCATATGGGTTTTCACCGTCGAAAGCGAAATGCCCAGCTTCAGGGCGATGCGTTTATTGCTGGCCCCCTCGCGCACCATATTGACGATCTCCTGCTCCTTGGCGGTCAGCAACTGGGCTTCGCCGCCGGGCAGCAGATCACGTGTCGCCAGTTCTATCAGCGGCAATACCGCGCGCAGGCGGCCGCGCTCCACCTCGGTAAACGGCGTATCGCGGATCAAAGATACGCCGGCGATAATGCGTTTACGCTGGCGGATAAAAATCTCCGTCATATCGAGCATGTTATTAGGCAGCATAAAATCATGATAATAGTGGCGGTTATTGGCGATAGCCGCCGGGCTCATGCCGACCATGCTGATATCCTGCTGGTGGAAATTGGCGGGTTTAAGCGGATCAATCTGTTGAAAATGGGTCAGATACTGCTGATGCGTTTTATCGGAAATGCCGTGCAGAATATAGTGTTCTGGCCGCAGATCTTGATTGACCAGGTAAAACACCCCGGCGGAGACCGGGATCAGATGCGCAATGGTGGTCAGACAGCTGTTGATAAAGGCATCGGATGATGTGTTGTACATGATTCATTTCCCTCCTTTACCCTGCGATCTTGGATAATGCGTCGTTCAATATATGAACGATGTCAGCATAGTTGCAGCAATTCAGCAACACAATAAGAACATATTAACAACGTGAGCCTGATTGCAATAAAATACATAAATAACAAAGCAGCGATTGAGCGTGGGGTGATCGATTTTCGGTCTGACGTCACTATTTCGTTAATATATTAATAAAATCGCTGTTTTCTTCTCGCTGAATTTACAGTGATTTCCCCGTCAGTGCGGCCGCGCTGGGCATAGATTCCTTCTTCGTCCCTCCCAAATATACCCGCATCGAGATCAAACCATAACGGCTGGCCGGGCTAAAAAGATAAGAGGAAAAAGCTATGGTTCGGCCTCGTCCTTAAGGACGATAGCCAGCATTTTCCTTTCCTCTCTATAGTGAGATCACCGCCAACAGCGGCGTAAACCTGCAAATGCAACACCAGGGCAAAACTATAAGAGGAACTACCCATGAACCTGTCGTCGCGGCTTCACGCCCACCTTGAGCGGGGCAAGGTCGGATTTCCCACTACGCTGGCCAGCTCGGTCGGGGTGATTATGGCCAGTCCGGTGATCCTCACCGTGACCAGCGGTTTCGGTATTGGCGGCGACACCTTCGCGCTGGCGATGCTGATTGCCTTTATCATGATGCAAGCCCAACTCACCACCTTCTCGGAGGCGGCGGCGATGCTGCCGACCTCCGGCTCGGTGTATGACTATATCGCCTGCGGCATGGGCCGCTTTTTTGCCATTACCGGCGCGCTGTCGGCCTATCTGATCGTGCATATCTTTGCCGGCACCGCCGAAACCATTCTCTCCGGCATCATGGCGCTGGTGAATTTCGAGCACCTCAACACGCTGATGGAAACCCACAACGCCTCCTGGATGATTGGCGTCGGGTTGGTGATCCTGTTCGGCCTGCTCAATGCGTTTGGCATCGAGGCGTTCGGCAAGGCGGAGATCGTGCTGACTTTCGCCATGTGGAGCACACTGGTGATCTTCGGTATCGCCGGGCTGCTGTCGCCGCATGCGGTGCCGCTGGAAGGTTGGTTCGGCAGCACGCTGAGCCTGGGCGATCCCTTTGCGGTGTTCAGTCTGATCGGCATGGCGATGTTTATGTTTGTCGGCTGTGAACTGGTGACGCCGATGGCGCCGGAGATCAAAGGTTCCGCCCGCGTGATCCCGCGTGCAATGTCGCTGGGGCTGTGCGGCGTGGCGGTCTGCATGGCGCTTTACGGCGCCGCGCTCAGTCATCAGGTGGAAAATGTGGTGGTGGATGCCGCCAACGGCGTTCATCTGCTGGATACGCCGATGGCGATTCCTGCCTTTGCCGGGCAGGTTATGGGCGAGTTCGGCAAATACTGGCTGGGCATCGGGCTGCTGCTGGCCGGGGCGGCAACCATTAACACGTTGATGGCGGCGGTACCACGCATTCTGTACGGCATGGCGCTGGACGGCGCGCTGCCGCGCATCTTCGCTTATCTGCATCCGCGTTTTAAAACCCCGGTGGTGGGCATTCTGGTGGCGGTGCTGATCCCCTGCGTACACGCCTTCGTCATACAGGGCAATCTCGAGCGCATTATTCCCCTGGTGCTGGCGGCGGTGTGCGCCTGGGGCGTGGCTTATCTGTTGGTGACTTGTTCAGTGGTGATCCTGCGTATCCGGCGGCCGGATCTGCCGCGCGCCTACAGATCGCCGTGGTTCCCGCTGCCGCAAATCGTCTCCAGCGTCGGCATTGTGCTGGCGATTATCTACATCACTCCGCCAGGCATGAACCCGCGTGACGTCTATATCCCCTTCAGCATCATGATCGGTATGACCGCCGCCTATGCACTGTTCTGGACGCTGTGCGTGCAGAAGGTCAACCCGTTCAAACCGGTGCCGGTCGAGCAGGTGCTGGAAACCGCCTTCGCCAAAACGGAAAACGAGGAGGCGCACTTTGATCGGCTTACTTCCCTCTCTTAACCGCGTGTGGCGGCGACAGCCTGCAGGTTATCAGCCGGGTGTGACGCTCACTCGATTGGCGCAAAATCTGCAGCCCTACGCCTGCGAACGTCTGGCGTCGTGCCAACTGCGCCTGACGCTGCCGCAGGGGCCGGTGATTGAGGTCAGCGAACGGGTTAGCTCGCTGTTTATGGCGCATATCGTCAGCCACCGCTTCCGCTTGCAGGGAACAAGCACGTTGGCGGAGCCGCTGGCGCTGCGCATGACTGCCGGTGGTTGGTTGCGGCGCAAGGGCGTGGTTTATCGCGCCACCCGGAACAATGCCACGGCGCAGCGGGTGATCGGCGCTTTGCAGCGTTACCCGCAGATTGGCCAGACGCTGGAGCAGCTCGATTTTCGCAGCATCCAACTGAACGTGGCCGACGGCTGCTGGCGGCTGGATATCGAACATTTTGCCGCGTCTGAAGTGGTCAGCCGGTTGCCGGCCGGCCGTCGCTACCTGCGGCTGGAGCCGGAACAGCGGCGGTTACTGCTAAGCAGCCTGCTGATGATCGGCCAACTGATGGAGAAACTGGATGAATAGAGTGGTGGTGATCACCGGCGGCGGCACCGGCGTGGGGGCCGCCTGTGCCCGGCTGCTGGCCGCCCAGGGCGACAGGGTGTTTATCATCGGCCGCCGCCGCGAGCCGCTGGCGGCGCTGGCGGCGGCAATCGGTGCCGTGGCGTTGATGGGCGATGCGTCGAGCGGCGAAAGTTGGAACAGCATCCTGCTGCCGGCCATTTTGCAGCAGGCCGGGCGCATCGATTGCCTGATTGGCTGCGCCGGCGGCATGGGGGTTGGGCGCATTACCGACATGAGCGACGCGCAGTGGCAAGGCGCGCTGGACAGCAATCTCAACAGCGCTTTCGCCAGCGCGCGCGCCTGCCTGCCGGAGTTGGTGAAAACCGGTGGCAACCTGCTGTTTGTCGCTTCTATCGCCTCACTGGCTGCCGGGCCGGAGGTATGCGGCTACGTCACTGCCAAACATGCGTTGATCGGGCTGATGCGTTCCATCGCCCGCGATTATGGCCCGCTCGGGGTACGCGCCAATGCGGTGTGCCCCGGTTGGGTGACTACGCCGATGGCGGACGAGGAGATGCAGCCGCTGATGGACGCCCATCAGATCTCGCTGGAGCAGGCTTATCAACGGGTGTGCCGCGACGTGCCGCTGCGTCGGCCGGCCAGCGCGGAAGAGATCGCCGGCATCTGCCGTTTTCTCTGTTCGGCCGAGGCGTCAATCATTACCGGCGCGGCACTGGTGGCCGATGGCGGCTCTACCATCGTCGACGTGCCGACGTTGGCTTTTACTTCCCTTTAAGGAGAATCAGATGAGTTCAGAAGCGGTATTTATTCAGGTTGGCGCACTGGCGGCAGGCTTTGCGCCGCACAGCAATACGCTGGAACGGCAACCCGGGCTGAGCGGCAGCACGCTGACATTGCATTTTGCCGATGGCGAAACGTTGAAGTGCCATTTTACCGATGACCAAACGCTGAACTGGGGTGCGCGCGAGGGTATCGCTTATCGTGCCACCAGCATTCGCTCCGGCATTTTGTTTATCGATTTTCTCGATCCTTCACAAGACAACGCCAGTATTACGCTGGTGTGCGATCGCAATCAGGGCAATTTTACCCTGGTGTACGGCCAATTGCCGGACGAGCAGCAAACCCGGCTGGATGCGTTCAGCCGCGTTGAGCAAGGGTTGCCGCTCACGGCGGTCAACGCCGAGTTCCGCTTCGGTACGCTGGATAATACGGCCGCCGCGCTGCCGCATTTCACCGACGAACTGATCGGCATGCGCAATATGTACACCTACAGCCCGACCGAGCGTTACGAGCACATCTACCTTAACGACAATTTCTATGCGTGGCAGTGTCTGGACGGCGTGGAGAAAGGGTTGGCGGACGTCGATCGTTGCCACTACGTGAAAGTCGCCGAGCAGTTGTACCTGTTTGTGTGGCGCGAGAAGATCGTGCCGACGCTGGGCGTGGTGATGATCGATCTGCAGGCGATGCGTACCGACGGCAAGATCCTCGGCTATCAGGGCAGCGACTTCAGCGCGCTGAGCAATTTTGCGGTGGGCGCTCATGCGCAGGTGCTGAACACTACCCGCCATCCAAGGGGATAAGCCGATGAACGCAACCTATGCGGCCGATGCTTTCAGCGGCCAGGTGGTGTTGGTGACCGGCGGCGCTCAGGGCATCGGGCTGGCGATTGTCGAGGCTTTTGCCCGCCTGGGTGCGACGGTGGTGATGGCCGATCTGCAACTGAGCAAGGCGCAGGACGCGGCGGACACTTTGCAGCGGCAAGGCTGGCGGGTGCAGGCCATGGCCTGCGATATGGCCGATGCGGCGCAGATTGCCGAACGGGTCGCGGCGGTGGGGGAGCAGCATCAGCGGCTGGACGTGGTTGTCCACAATGCGGCCTACTTCCCGCTGACGCCGTTTGCCGACATTGACGCCGCGCTGTTGCAACGCACGCTGAGCGTTAATCTGATGGCACCGTTCTTTCTGGCGCAGGCGGCGCTGCCGTGGATGCGCCGCCAGGGTGGCAGCATGCTGGTGACCTCGTCGGTGACCGGGCCGCGGGTGGCTTATCCGGGGCTGGCACACTACGCCGCTTCAAAGGCGGGCGTGAACGGGTTTATTCGCGCGGCGGCGCTGGAGTTGGCACCGGCGGGCATTCGGGTTAACGGCGTGGAGCCGGGGATGATCCGTACGCCGGCAATGGCCAATCTGGGCGGCGCGGCAGTCAATCAGGCGATTGCCGCCGCGGTGCCGCTCGGGCGGCTGGGGGAGCCGGAAGACATCGCTGCGGCGATGGTGTTTCTCGCCTCGCCGGCGGCGGCCTATATCACCGGCCAGACGCTGGTGGTGGACGGCGGCGCACTGCTGCCGGAAGCGAATTCTCTTCTTACTTGACGCTGCAGCGTTGTTGGCTGCAGGCGCGCACCCCAGTCACTTACTTGAGTAAGCTCCTGGGGATTTACGCCTTGGCCGCCTAGCTGCAACGCCAATTAATTTGAGAATTCCGGTGATTGAATCATGGGAGGGCAGCGCACTGCTGCCGGAGGCAAATTATCTTCTTACTTGACGCTGCAGCGTTGTTGGCTGCAACGCCCGTTCATTTGAGGATGCCGATTCATTGAATCATTTCTTGGTGGGATGGGCGGTTACGTTGGCAGGCAGTTTGTCGCCCAGGGTGATCAGCTCGTCCAGCAACGTCATCAGTTGATCCATCTTCTGCTGCGAAAACGCGGCTTCAATCTCGCGGTAACCTTGTTCCACCTGATGGCGTGCCACGTCGTACAACTCCTGGCCCGGCTGGGTCAGCGAAACGTACAGCTTGCGCTGATCGTTAACCGGCTTCAGGCGGAAGATCAGCTTATCGCGTTCCATGCGCGACAAAATACCGGTCAGGCTGGGGCGCAGGATGCAGGTTTCCGCCGCCAACTCGTGGAATTCAATCGAACGGTTGTTGGCCAGCACGCGGATGATGCGCCACTGCTGTTCTGTCAGATTGTGGCTTTTCAGGATCGGGCGGAAAAAACCCATGGCGGTTTCACGCGCCTGCAGCAGGGCAATGGTTAAGGATTCATGCATAGGTTTGGCCTTTACTATCAAGGTGTTCGGTATGTCGGCCCTTATCGTAGGGGCTCAGCATGCTGAGCCCACGAGCGCAATAGAGTACGCCCCTACAAAGCCTGATTTGTTAATAACTTAATAATAGCCAGTTTTACCCCAACGTATAAAGCGAAAAAGCGGCTGGCGGGTAAAAATACGCCAAAAAATGATTAACACTTTGAATAATATCGCTAATTATCCTGAGTTGTGAATATTTTGTTATCAGGATCACAAATCAATCCAACCGCGTTGCGTAAACCTTAAACAGCGTATAAAACTAATCGTTAATATATTAATGAATGCCGGTTGTCATGTTCTGTCACAAGAGGAGTTTGCATGAAAGGCACCGTATTTTCCGTCGCGTTGAACCACCGCAGCCAGATTGACGCCTGGGATCAGGCGTTCCATGAGCCGCCCTATAACACCCCGCCCAAGACCCCGGTGTGGTTTATCAAACCGCGCAATACCCACCTTGCCAACGGCGGGGCGATCCCGTTCCCGGCCGGTGAGAAGGTGCAGAGCGGCGCTACGCTGGCGGTAGTGATCGGCGATACCGTTCGTAAGGTGCCGGCCGAGCGGGTGGCGGATTATCTGGCGGGCTATGCGCTGGCCAACGACGTCAGCCTGCCGGAAAGCAGCTTTTACCGCCCGGCGATCAAGGCGAAGTGCCGCGACGGTTTTTGCCCGCTGGGGGAGATCGGCCAGCTGTCAGCAACCGGCAAGCTTGAGATCGTCACCGAAATCAACGGGGTGGAGCAGGATCGCTGGTCGACGGCCGATCTGGTGCGCTCGGTGCCTGAACTGATCGCCGCCATCAGCGATTTTATTACCCTGCAACCGGGCGACGCGGTGCTGATTGGCACCCCGCATCAGCGGGTAGAGATCAAACCCGGGGATGAAGTGACGGTGCGCGCCGCCGGTCTGCCCACTCTGACCAACCGCGTGACGCAGGCAGGAGAATTATCATGAGACACGCCCGTATTCGCCATCATGGCCAGATTGTTAACGCCCGTGTGGATGACCAGCTGCGCGTTACCCTGCCGGACGGCACGGTGTTGCAGGAACGGGACGCCGAGTGGCTGCCGCCGGCGCAGGGCACGGTGTTTGCCCTGGGCCTCAACTACGCCGACCATGCCAGCGAGCTGGAATTCAAGGCGCCGGAAGAACCGCTGGTGTTCCTGAAAGCGCCGAACACCCTGACCGGCCACCGCCAGGTGTCGGTACGCCCGGCCGGTGTGGAATATATGCACTACGAAGCCGAACTGGTGGCGGTGATCGGTAAAACCGCCCGCAACGTCAGCCGCGAACAGGCGATGGACTATGTGGCGGGTTACACACTGTGCAACGACTACGCCATCCGCGACTATCTGGAAAACTACTATCGCCCGAACCTGCGGGTGAAAAGCCGCGACACCCTGACACCAATTGGGCCGTACATCGTCGATCGTGATGACATTGCCGATCCGCACCGCCTGGCGCTCAGCACCTACGTCAACGGCGAGCTGCGCCAGCGCGGCAGCACCGCCGACATGATTTTCGATATCCCGTTCCTGATCGCTTACCTGAGCGAATTCATGACGCTGCAACCGGGCGACATGATTGCCACCGGCACGCCGAAAGGGCTGGCCGACGTGCAGCCGGGCGACGAGGTGGTGGTGGAAATCGAGGGTATCGGCCGTCTGGTTAACCACATCATCAGTGAAAAAGATTACGAGGAGAGCTTGCGATGAAAACCATTAACCATTGGATCAACGGCAAGAACGTCGCCAGCAAAGAGTATTTCACCACCAGCAACCCGGCTAACGGCGAGGTGCTGGCGGAGGTGGCGTCCGGCGGGCAACTGGAGATCGACCAGGCGGTGGCCGCCGCCAAAGCGGCGTTCCCGAAATGGGCCAATACGCCGATGAAAGAGCGCGCACGCCTGATGCGTCGCCTGGGCGAGCTGATTGACGAGAACGTGCCGCAAATCGCCGAAATGGAAACCGCCGATACCGGCCTGCCGATCCACCAAACCAAAAACGTGCTGATCCCGCGAGCCTCGCACAACTTCGAGTTCTTCGCCGAAATCTGCCAGCAGATGAACGGCCGCACCTACCCGGTGGACGACAAGATGCTCAACTACACGCTGATCCAGCCGGTTGGCGTGTGCGCGCTGGTGTCGCCGTGGAACGTGCCCTTTATGACCGCCACCTGGAAAACCGCGCCTTGTCTGGCGCTGGGCAACACTGCGGTGCTGAAAATGTCCGAGCTGTCGCCGTTGACCGCTGATCGTCTGGGCGAGTTGGCGCTGGAAGCCGGCATCCCGGCCGGGGTGCTCAACGTGGTGCAGGGCTACGGCGCTACCGCCGGCGACGCGCTGGTGCGCCATAAAGACGTGCGCGCCGTGTCGTTCACCGGCGGTACCGCCACCGGCCGCCGTATTATCGAGAGCGCCGGGTTGAAGAAATTTTCCATGGAGCTGGGCGGAAAATCGCCGGTGCTGATTTTTGAGGATGCGGATATCGAACGCGCGCTGGATGCCGCGCTGTTCACCATCTTCTCGATCAACGGCGAACGCTGCACTGCCGGTTCGCGCATTTTCATTCAGGAAAGTATCTACCCGGAATTCGTCAAACGTTTCGCCGAACGCGCCAACCGCCTGCGCGTGGGCGATCCGCAGGATCCCAACACCCAGGTGGGGGCGTTGATCAGCCCGCAGCACTGGGAAAAAGTCTCCGGCTATATCCGCCTGGGAGTGGAGGAGGGGGCAACCTTGCTGGCCGGCGGCCCGGAAAAACCGGCCGGGCTGAGCCACGGCAACTTCTTGCGCCCGACGGTGCTGGCGGACGTCGACAACCGGATGCGCATCGCGCAGGAGGAGATCTTCGGGCCGGTGGCCTGCCTGCTGCCGTTCAAATCGGAAGAAGACGGCTTGCGTATGGCCAACGACGTCGAGTATGGCCTGGCGTCATATATCTGGACGCAGGATGTGAGCAAGGTCCTGCGCCTGGCCCGCAATATTGAAGCGGGCATGGTTTTCGTCAACACCCAAAACGTACGCGATCTGCGTCAGCCGTTCGGTGGCGTGAAATCCTCCGGCACCGGCCGTGAAGGCGGGGAATACAGCTTTGAAGTGTTCGCCGAGATGAAGAACGTCTGTATTTCCATGGGTGATCATCCCATCCCGCGCTGGGGCGTTTGAATCAGCGCCATGTTTTAAAACTGAAAATATCCCCAAAATCATTGGCGTTGCATCAAGGCGACCAGAGCGGGAATCCCCAGGAGCTTACTTAAGTAAGTGACTGGGGTGAGCGCTTGCAGTCAACACAGATGCAGCTTCAAGGATGAAGGGGATAGGAGGATGTATGGGCAAGTTAGCTCTGGCCGCCAAGATTACGCATGTTCCGTCGATGTATCTGTCGGAAATGCCTGGCAAAAACTTCGGTTGCCGCCAGGCGGCGATCGACGGTCATAAAGAGATCGGTGCGCGCTGCCGCGAAATGGGCGTCGACACCATCATCGTGTTCGATACCCACTGGCTGGTGAACAGCGCCTATCACATCAATTGCAGCGCGCATTTCTCCGGCCTGTATACCAGCAACGAGCTGCCGCATTTTATTCGCGACATGACCTACGACTACGACGGCAACCCGGAACTGGGCCAGATGATCGCCGACGAAGCCTGCAAACTGGGGGTGCGTGCCAAGGCGCATGACATCCCGAGCCTGAAGCTGGAATACGGCACGCTGGTCCCGATGCGCTACATGAACGGCGACAAGCATTTCAAGGTGGTGTCGATCTCGGCATTTTGTACGGTGCACGACTTTGCCGACAGCCGTCGGCTGGGCGAGGCGATCAAAACCGCCATCGAGAAATACGACGGCACCGTAGCGGTGCTGGCCAGCGGTTCGCTGTCGCACCGCTTTATCGACGATCAGCGCGCCGAAGAGGGCATGAACAGCTATACCCGCCAGTTTGACCAGCAGATGGACGAACGGGTCGTCAAGCTGTGGGAGGAAGGGCGGTTCCGCGAATTTTGCGAAATGCTGCCGGAGTACGCCGACTACTGCTACGGCGAAGGCAACATGCACGACACCGTGATGCTGCTTGGCCTGCTGGGTTGGGATAAGTATGACGGCAAGGTGGAGTTCGTCACCCCGCTGTTCGCCAGTTCCGGCACCGGGCAGGTCAACGCCGTGTTCCCGCTGCCGACCGAAGCCTGAGGAGCATCCATGCCCCATTTTTACGCTGAATGTACCGACAACCTCCGTCGTGAGGCGGATTTGCCCGCGCTGTTCGCCAAAGTCAATCAGGCGCTGGCGGATACCGGCATCTTCCCGCTGGCCGGGATACGCAGCCGCGCCATCTGGCTGGACACCTGGCAAATGGCCGACGGCAAGCAGGATTACGCCTTCGTGCACATGACGTTGAAAATCGGCCACGGCCGCAGCCTGGAGAGCCGTGAACAGGTAGGGGAAATGCTGTTTGCGCTGATTAAGCAACACTTTGCCGCGTTGATGGCCAGCCGCTATCTGGCGCTGTCCTTCACCCTTGAAGAGCTGGATCCGGTGCTGAACTACAAGCAAAACAATGTCCATGCGCTATTTCGCAAAGAGTAAGGGGCCGTAAATGTTGGATAAAGAGCTGATTAGCCGTGCCGTGCAGCGCTTGCACCAGGCGGAACAGAGCCGCGAACAGATCCGCGCGCTGTCGCTGGATCACCCCGAGATCACCCTTGAGGACGCTTATGCCATTCAGCGGCAGTGGGTGGCGCTGAAGATCGCCGAAGGCCGCACGTTGAAGGGCCATAAGATCGGCCTGACCTCGCGCGCCATGCAGGTCAGCTCGCAGATCACCGAACCGGATTTCGGCGCGCTGCTGGACGACATGTTCTTCAACGACGGCAGCGACATCCCGATCGATCGTTTTATCGTGCCGCGCGTCGAGGTGGAGCTGGCGTTCGTGTTGGCCAAACCGCTGCGCGGGCCGAACTGCACGCTGTTCGACGTATACAACGCCACCGATTACATCATTCCGGCGCTGGAGATCATCGATGCGCGCAGCCATAACGTCGATCCGCAGACTCAGAGGCCGCGCAAGGTGTTCGACACCATTTCCGATAATGCCGCTAACGCCGGGGTGGTGATGGGCGGGCGGCCGATCAAACCGGACGCGCTGGACCTGCGTTGGATCAGTGCGTTGTTGTATCGCAACGGGGTAATCGAAGAGTCCGGCGTGGCGGCGGCGGTGCTCAACCACCCGGCCAACGGCGTCGCCTGGTTGGCCAACAAACTGTTCCCTTATGACGTAGAGCTGGAGGCCGGCCAGGTGATCCTCGGCGGTTCCTTTACCCGGCCGGTGCCCGCGCGGCGCGGCGACACTTTTCACGTTGATTATGGCCCGATGGGCTGCATCAGCTGCCGGTTCGTTTAACAGGCAGGTTCGGCAGGCCGAGCTTCAAGGGGCTGGGGCGCTGCACACTGTGCCCGTTTACCACGGAGAAAGAGATGTTAACCAATTCTTTTAAGAAGGCATTGCAGGAAAAACGCCCGCAGATTGGCCTGTGGTTGGGT
The DNA here is from genome assembly GCF_031931805.1 of Serratia sp. root2. Classification (NCBI taxonomy): domain Bacteria; kingdom Pseudomonadati; phylum Pseudomonadota; class Gammaproteobacteria; order Enterobacterales; family Yersiniaceae; genus Serratia; species Serratia sp. root2. Next base: position 256,722 of record NZ_JAUJXB010000002.1, on the reverse strand, counting down.
CTGTGCAGCGGCTACAGCGCGGAGCTGTTGGCCGGTGCCGGCTTCGACTGGTTGCTGATCGACGGCGAACACGCGCCCAACAACGTGCAGACGGTGCTGGGCCAGTTGCAGGCGATAGCGCCTTACCCCAGTCACCCGGTGGTGCGCCCGCCGTGGAACGATGCGGTGATCATCAAACAGTTGCTGGACGTCGGTGCGCAAACCCTGTTGATCCCGATGATTCAGAATGCCGAACAAGCGCGCGAGGCGGTGCGAGCCACCCGCTATCCGCCGCACGGCGTACGTGGCGTCGGCAGTGCGCTGGCGCGGGCTTCGCGCTGGAATCGGGTACCGGATTATCTGCTGCAGGCCGATGCGCAGATGTGCGTGCTGGTGCAGATCGAAACCCGCGAGGCGGTGAAAAATCTGGACGCTATCCTGCAGGTGGAAGGCGTCGACGGGGTGTTTATCGGCCCGGCGGATCTGAGCGCCGACATGGGTTTTGCCGGCAACCCGAAGCACCCGGAAGTGCAACGCACCATTGACGACGCCATCGCGCGTATCAGTGCGGCCGGCAAAGCGCCGGGCATCCTGATGGCCGATCCGCAACTGGCGCAGCGTTATCTGGCGTCCGGCGCGCTGTTTGTCGCCGTTGGGGTGGACACCACTCTGCTGGCGCGTGCGGCGGAATCGCTGGCGAGCGACTTCAAGCAGGGTAGACCGGAAGCGCGATCCCCGAGCGTTTATTAATCGGAGCAATCATGAACCACGTCGATTCGCTGCCGCCGGTCAACCCGGCGCAGCAACATAAAGCGTTAACCGCAGCCGAGCAATCGGTGATTAAAAAGCTATTTCGGCGACTGATTATTTTCCTGTTTGTGCTGTTTGTTTTCTCTTTCCTCGACCGCATCAACATCGGTTTCGCCGGGCTGACGATGGGCAAGGATCTCGGCCTCAGTTCGACCATGTTTGGCCTGGCGGCGACGCTGTTTTACGTCACCTATGTGATCTTCGGCATTCCCAGCAATATCATGCTCGGGATCGTCGGCGCGCGGCGCTGGATCGCGACTATCATGGTGCTGTGGGGCATCGCTTCGACCTGCACGTTGTTCGCCACCGGCCCGACCAGCCTGTACGTGCTGCGCATGATCGTCGGCATCACCGAAGCCGGTTTCCTGCCCGGCATTCTGGTGTATCTCACCTATTGGTTCCCGGCGTTTTACCGCGCCCGCGCCAACGCGCTGTTTATGATAGCCATGCCGGTGACGATGGCTATCGGTTCCCTGGTATCGGGCTACATTCTGGCGCTGGACGGGGTGATGAACCTCAAGGGCTGGCAATGGCTGTTCCTGCTGGAAGGCATTCCTTCGGTGTTGCTGGGCGTGGTGGTGTGGTTCTATCTCGACGATACGCCGGCCAAGGCCAAATGGCTGACCGACGAAGAGAAAGCCAGCCTGAAGGCGATGATGGACGCCGACAAGCTGCAACTGGTGCAACCCAACGGGCCGCGCAGCAATCGGGCGATGCAGCAGCGCAGCCTGTGGCGTGAGGTGTTCACCCCGATCGTACTGATGTACACGCTGGCCTATTTTTGCCTGACCAATACCCTGAGCGCCATCAACATCTGGACGCCGCAGATCTTGCAGAGCTTCAATCAAGGCAGCAGCAATATCGTGATCGGCATTCTGGCGGCGATCCCGCAGATCTGCACCATCGCCGGCATGGTGTGGTGGAGCAAACGATCGGATCGTCTGCAGGAGCGCAAGCGGCATACCGCGCTGCCGTACCTGTTTGCCGCCGCCGGTTGGTTGCTGGCTTCCGCCACCGATCACAGCCTGATCCAACTGCTTGGGATCGTCATGGCTTCGGTGGGTTCCTTCACGGCGATGGCGATCTTCTGGACCACGCCGGATCAATCCATCAGTCTGGAAGCGCGCGCGATAGGGATCGCAGTGATCAACGCCACCGGCAATATAGGATCGGCGGTCAGCCCGCTGTTGATCGGTTGGTTTAAGGATCTTACCGGCAGTTTTAATGCCGGGCTGTATTTCGTGGCGGCGCTGTTGGTCATAGGGGCGTTGATCGTCTGGCGCATTCCGATGCAAGGCTCGCGTCCGCGGGCCACGCCATAAACCTGATATTAGGCTATTTTACTTGCCATTTTTGCCTGGGGCAGTGCTCGGAACCCTTACGTACTGCGTGTACGCTCGGGTTCCTGTGCGCTGTCCATGGCCAAACTGCCTGCGACAATGACGCCTGATAAAAGGCTTATCACTGATCTCATCGCTGAGGGAGGATGATGTGCAGAAAAGTACCGGTTTTATCGCCAATATCGACATCTGCAAAGAATACGATGCGCGCTACGCCGCCGATGAGGTGCACTACGAAACCTTTGCCGGTCTGGCGGCGTTTTTTGGCCGCGACATGCAGGTGCACTGGCATGACCGTTTCTTCCAGGTGCATTTTCTGGAGACCGGCAAGATTGAATTGCAGCTGGACAGCCAGCACTATTCGGTGCAGGCGCCGCTGTTTATCCTGACGCCGCCCTCGGTACCGCATGCGTTCTTCACCGAGCCGGTCAGTGACGGCCACGTGCTGACGGTACGCCAGGAGCTGATTTGGCCGCTGCTGGAACGGCTGTACCCCGGCAGCAATCTGGCGCTCGATATGCCGGGCATCTGTCTGTCGATGGCGGACGCCCCACAGGAGTTGACGGCGCTGAGCCATTACTGGGCATTGATCCGCCGTGAATTCGGCCAGCAGCTGGCCGGCCGCGAGCAGACGCTGGCGCTGTTGGCGCAGGCGGTGTTTACCCTGCTGCTGCGCAATGCCGCGTTGGAGGATACCGCCACCGGCGGGGTGCGCGGCGAGCTGAAATTGTTCCAGCGTTTCAACAAAATGGTGGATGAACGCTTCCGCGATCATCTGTCGGTACCGGACTACGCGCAGGCGCTGGGGGTGACCGAATCACGGCTGAACGACCTGTGTCGCCGCTTCGCCAACCAACCCCCCAAACGGCTGATCTTCGACAGGCTGCTGCGCGAAGCCAAGCGTATGCTGCTGTTCAGCGCCTGTACCGTGCATGAGACCGCTTACAGCCTCGGGTTCAAGGACCCGGCCTACTTCGCCCGTTTTTTCAATCGCCTGGAAGGCTGCTCGCCTTCGACCTACCGCGCCGCACAACATCCCCTTTCGTAACCTGGATCACAATTCGCCGCGATGGCGGCCAATTTGCCTGAAAAGTACCGGCGATTGCCGCAAAAGTCTCTTCTCGAAATCGGCGTTGGGGGCTTCAATTAAGCAACCAAAGGAAAACATTTTTTTAACAAAGAACGCATCCATTGCCGAGGATCACCCGATGAAACCAGAAGACTTTCGTGCCGACAGCAAACGCCCGTTCACCGGCGCCGAATACCTGAAAAGCCTGCAGGACGGCCGCGAAATCTATATCTACGGCGAGCGGGTGAAGGATGTCACCACCCACCCGGCGTTCCGCAATGCGGCGGCTTCGGTCGGCCAACTGTACGACTCGCTGCACGATCCGGTCAGCCAGGATCGCCTGTGCTGGAATACCGACACCGGCAACGGCGGCTACACCCACAAGTTCTTCCGCTACGCCCGCAGCCCGGAAGAAATGCGTCAGCAGCGTGACGCCATCGCCGACTGGTCGCGCCAGACCTACGGCTGGATGGGGCGCACCCCGGACTACAAGGCAGCCTTCGGCTGCGCGCTGGGCGCTTATCCGGAGTTTTACGGCCAGTTCGCCGATAACGCCCGCCACTGGTACAAGCGCATTCAGGAAACCGGCCTGTACTTTAACCACGCTATCGTCAATCCGCCGATTGACCGCCACAAGCCGGTCAACGAGGTGAAAGACGTTTACATCCAGGTGGAGAAAGAGACCGACGCCGGCATTATCGTCAGCGGCGCCAAGGTGGTAGCGACCAACTCGGCGTTGACCCACTACAACTTTATCGGCTTCGGCTCCGCTCAGGTGATGGGCGATAACCCGGACTTTGCGCTGATGTTTGTGGCGCCGATGGAGGCCGAAGGGGTGAAACTTATTTCCCGCGCCTCCTATGAGCTGGTGGCCGGCGCGACCGGATCGCCGTTCGATTACCCGCTCTCAAGCCGCTTTGACGAGAACGATGCGATCCTGATTATGGATCACGTGCTGATCCCCTGGGAAAACGTGCTGATCTACCGCGATTTCGATCGCTGCCGTCGCTGGAGCACCCAGGGCGGTTTCGCCCGGCTGTTTCCGCTGCAGGCCTGCGTGCGTTTGGCGGTGAAGATGGACTTTATCACCGCGCTGCTGCAAAAGAGCCTGTCTTGTACCGGCGTGCTGGAGTTCCGCGGCGTGCAGGCCGATCTTGGCGAAGTGGTAGCCTGGCGCAACCTGTTCTGGTCGCTGAGCGATGCGATGTGCGCGGAGTCCACAAAATGGGAAAACGGTGCCTATCTGCCGGATTCCGCCGCGTTGCAGACCTACCGCGTGATGGCACCGATGGCCTACACCAAGGTGAAGCACATTATCGAGAAGAACGTTACCAGCGGGCTGATTTATCTGCCGTCCAGCGTGCGCGACATGAACAACCCGGAGATCGACAAATACCTGGCTCGCTACGTGCGCGGATCCGATGGAATGGATCATGTTGAGCGCATCAAGATCCTCAAGCTGATGTGGGATGCGATCGGCAGCGAGTTCGGCGGCCGTCATGAGCTGTATGAGATCAACTATGCCGGCAGTCAGGATGAGATCCGCCTGCAGTGTCTGCGCCACGCGCAAGGATCCGGCACCATGGATCAGATGATGCAGATGGTCGACAAGTGCCTGTCCGATTACGATCAGCACGGCTGGAAAGTGCCGCACCTGCATAACAATGGCGATATTAATCAGCTGGATAATCTGCTGAAGTAATTCAGGAGGAGGGTTGTATGTCTCAGGAAAATGAACACCGTCTGCTGTTTCGCGACGCCATGGCCAGCCTGTCTGCCGCGGTGAATATTGTGACTACCGATGGCCCGGCGGGGCGCTGCGGCATCACCGCTACCGCAGTCTGCTCGGTGACCGATACGCCGCCGACACTGCTGGTTTGCATTAACCGCAACAGCGCGATGAACCCGGTCTTCCAGGAGAATCAGCGGCTGTGCGTCAACGTGCTGAACCATGAGCAGGAGCTGATGGCACGCCATTTCGCCGGCATGACCGACGTCAGCATGGAGGAGCGCTTCCGACTGGAGGAGTGGCAAAGTGGGCCGTTGGGCCAGCCGGTCCTGCGCAATACGCTGGCCAGCCTGGAAGGGGAGATCGCGCAGATCCAGAGCATCGGCACCCACCAGGTGTATCTGGTGCAGATCCGCCAGATCCTGGTGAGTGCCGCCGGTAACGGTCTGATCTACTTCAAACGCAACTTCCACCCGGTGATGCACGAAATGATCCTGGCGTGAGTGTTAGTGGGGCGAGCCTGCTCGCCCCGAAATCCACTCGGCGGCGCTAGCTTTTATTGGCCGCCAAATCCCCCACCAGCCGGTTAACCGGATCGCTCATATTGGTGAATTTGGTCAGATCTGAGCGGGTTACCACCACGAAGACGCCGATATTTTTCTGCGGGATCATCGCCATATAGGTAATAAAACCCCCGCCGCCGCCGGTTTTCTGAATAATGCCCGGCAGGCCGTCCTTCGGTGCCATATACACCCAACCCAATCCCAACGCGCTTGCCTCACCCGGCACGTCCATGCCTTTCAGCGACACCAGATCGTTGCGCTGGAAGTACATGGTTTGTTCGCTGGCCGCCGTCGATTTACGTGCGCCGGCGGTGTTGGAAGAGAGGAACTGTTGCATCCAGCGCTGCATGTCGCGCGGGGTGGAATAAACCCCGCCGCTGCCGCCCGCTGCGGTGGTATCGCGACAGGCGCTTGGCCCGGCAGCCGCCACCATCAGGCGCGAGCACTGTTCGGCGCTGGGGGTGAGGGTGGTGTCGACCATACCGAGCGGCGCGGTGATTTTTTCGCGCAGCAGGGCGCTGTAGGGTTTGTTTGCCGCCCGCGATAAAGCATCTGCCAGCAGATCATAGGCCAGGTTGGAATAGGCGGCGCGCACGCCCGGCGGCACGGTGACGTTGGCGTGTTCGAGCCACTGCCAGCGCTGTGCCTTGGTCGGCCAGGTGAACACCGGCGTTTTCGCCGGTTTTTGGCCCGGTTGTTCGCGCGGCAGCGAGCTGGTGTGAGTCGCCAGGCTCAGCAGGGTGATGGGTTGGCGCGAATTATAGGCCGGCACGGAGGCGCCCGGTGGGGCGTATTTTCGCAGCGGATCGGTCAGCTTGACCCGGCCTTCCGCCGCCATTTTGACCATCACTTCGCTGGTCATCAGCTTGGTGATCGAGGCGATGCGGATCAGCGAATCCGGGCGCGGGCGCAGATCGTTGCCCGGCTTGGTATCGCCAAAGCTGCGGTTAACCACCTGATTGTTATCAATCACCACCAACGCCATACCGGTGGCGCCGCTGTTGAAGAAAATGTGTTCGGCATACTGGTCGACGATTTGCGAGGCCAGTTGCGGGTCGGCAGCTTGAGCGGCCAGTGGCGAAGCGCACAGGCTCAACGCCAGCAATGAAGCGCGGAAAGAGTTCTTCAACGATCGTTATCCATGTTAAAAGGCTGCAGGGAGAGGGCCCGGGCCGTGGCGTGATTGAGACACGGCCTATACCCGTCGTCTTCCAGGCTGCGGCGTTGTTACCTGCGCTCGCTGCAACTTGAAAGCCATAGGGTGCGATATGCTGCCAGTGTAATGTGCCTTGGCCCCGGCTGCATGTGGAAAAAAGAGCGGTCCGTCAAAATATTTACCCTTGCCCCCGCCGTGCCGAAACGGCCTATTGCGCGCGGGTAAAGATGGCGATCACTTCATCCAGATGCGCTTTCATGGCCTTGCGTGCGCCGCGCACGTCACGCGCTTCGATCGCCTCCAGGATCGCCCTATGTTCCTGTTCTGAACGGTGCGGCATATCCTCCGGCGTATAGTGACGCTGCAGCACGCGGAACATGCTGCCGTAGCGGTGGCCGAGCAGGTGGCCGATGACGAACGCATAGGCCGGGTTGCCGCTGGCCTGGGCAATGCGGATATGGAACAGCCGGTCGCCGGGATGGGTGGCCGATCCGGCGCGGTTATCGCGGCAGTTTTGCTCGTAGGCCGCCCGAATTCCCGCCAACTCTTCGTCGGTGGCGTGGCGCGCCGCCAGCGCGGCGGTTTCCGGTTCGATCAACAAACGGGTTTGCAGCAGCGAGAACGGCGGCAACTCGGCGTTAAAATCCAGTTCGATATTCAGTTCGTCATCGATTTCCGCCCATTGGTCGCGCCCGGCCTGCGCCATCACCGGCTCCTGCGAGGCCAAAATCGGTGCCTGCGCCCGCACGATCACTCCGTTACCGACTTTCACATCGACCAGACCAATCACTTCCAGCGCGATCAGCGCCTCACGTACCGAGGCGCGGCTGACCTGTAACTGCTGGGCCAGATCCCGTTCGGACGGCAGGCGGCTGCCCGGGGGAAATTCATTGTTCTCGATGAGCCGCTTTAGTTGGTCGGCTATCTGCCTGTAAATACGAGGGTTTTCCAGTCGAGTGATGGGCATGGGTTACCTTGAGCTGTTTAGCGATAAGTGATTCAGCGCACAGTTATTCGTCAAGCTGCTTGAGTAATGGTTAATCAAGTGTAAAAAGTTGGTTAATCAAAATGCTGTTTTAAGTGTGTCTCATTACATTCTCACCAAACGATAACGCGTAAAGCGTCTTTTGTCATGTTAAAGGTCTGACCTTTAATCGCCTTTAATGGCCTGACCATTGGACCTTTAGGCCGAGGGAGCAAAAATGAATTTAACCGGGAAACGCGTGCTGATCACTGCCGCCGGACAGGGTATCGGTTTCAGCACCGCCAGGCTGTTCGCCGAGGCGGGCGCGGAAGTGATCGCCACCGATATCAACATCGGCCAACTGCAGGGGCTGCCCGGCATTCAGGCGCTGACGCTTGACGTGACCGATCCGGCCGCAATAGCCGCAGCGGCGGAAACCCTCGGGCCAGTCGACGTGCTGTTTAACTGCGCAGGCGTGGTGCACAGCGGATCGATTTTGGAATGCAGCGAAGCGCAGTGGGCGTTCGCCAACGAGCTAAACGTGACGGCAATGTTTCGCATGATCCGCGCTTTTCTGCCCGGGATGCTGGCGCGTAAAAACGGCTCGATTATCAATATGTCTTCGGTCGCCTCAAGCGTGAAAGGGGTGCCGAACCGCTTTGCTTACAGCACCACCAAGGCGGCGGTGATCGGCCTGACGCGTTCGGTGGCAGCGGATTACGTTACCCAGGGCATTCGCTGTAACGCCATCTGCCCCGGCACGGTGGAGTCGCCGTCGTTGCGCCAGCGCATTGCCGAGCAGGCGCGTGAACAGGGGCGCAGCGAGGAAGAGGTTTATCAGGCGTTTGTCGCCCGCCAGCCGATTGGCCGCATCGGCACTACCGCCGAGATTGCCCAGTTGGCTTTGTATCTGGCCTCGGATGCCAGTTCTTATACCACCGGCACGGTGCAGATTATCGACGGCGGCTGGAGCAACTGATTTTTACTTTTTGCGGCGTCGTCGAAGGCGCTTCTACGGAGGATTGAGGAATCTATGAAACTTTTACGCTATGGGGTTCCGGGGCAGGAGCGTCCGGGGGTGTTGGACAATAACGGCCAGATCCGCGACCTTTCGCAGCATATCGCCGATGTCAGCGGTGAGGCGCTGCTGCCGGCGTCACTGGAAAAACTGCGTGCGCTGGATATCAACCAACTGCCGCTGGTCGAGGGGCAACCGCGCCTGGGGCCGTGCGTCGGCCACATCGGCAAGTTTATCTGCATTGGCCTCAATTACGCCGATCACGCGGCGGAAACGGGTGCTGCGATCCCCGGCGAACCTGTGGTGTTCAGCAAATGGACCAGCGCGGTAGTGGGGCCAAACGACGATGTGCAAATTCCGCGCGATTCGGTCAAAACCGACTGGGAAGTAGAACTGGGCGTGATCATCGGCCAGGGCGGGCGCTATATCAGTGAGCAGGATGCCCTGCGCCACGTCGCCGGCTATTGCGTCATTAACGACGTTTCCGAGCGTGAATTCCAGATTGAGCGCGGCGGCACCTGGGACAAGGGCAAGGGTTGCGACACCTTCGGCCCCACCGGCCCCTGGCTGGTGACCGCCGATGAAATTGCCGACCCTCACCGCCTGAACCTGTGGCTGGAAGTGGACGGCAAACGCTATCAGGACGGCAACACCAGCACCATGATCTTCCGCATTCCGCACATCATCAGCTACCTGAGCCGCTTTATGAGCCTGCAGTCGGGCGACGTGATCTCTACCGGCACACCGCCGGGAGTGGGCATGGGGCAGAAGCCGCATCCTGTCTACCTGAAGGCCGGGCAGACGATGCGTCTGGGCATCGAGGGACTGGGTGAACAGCGTCAAACAACCGTACAGGCCTGATGGGGAACCGCATCATGACGACGATTACCGCACTGCGGGTTGAAGATATTCGTTTCCCCACTTCGCTGGGGCTGGACGGATCCGACGCGATGAATCCGGATCCGGACTATTCGGCGGCTTACGTGATCCTGGAGACCGACCACGCCGATCTGAGCGGCCACGGGCTGACCTTTACCATCGGCCGCGGCAACGAGATCTGCTGCGCGGCGATCCGCGCGCTGGAGCATCAGATTGTCGGCGTCCGGCTTGAGGAGATCGCCGCCGATATGGGCGCTTTTTGGCGGCGCTTTACCAGCGACAGCCAACTGCGCTGGATTGGGCCGGACAAGGGCGCTATCCACCTGGCGACCGGGGCGGTGGTGAATGCGGTATGGGATCTGTGGGCCAAATCCGTGGGCAAACCGGTGTGGCGGCTGGTGGCGGAGATGACGCCGGAGGAGCTGGTGCGTTGCATCGATTTCCGTTACATCACCGACTGCATTACGCCGCAGGAGGCGCTCAACCTGCTGAAGCAGCGGGCCGAGGGCAAAGAACAGCGTCTGGCGCGGCTGCTGGAGGAAGGCTATCCGTGCTACACCACCTCCGCCGGCTGGCTGGGCTACCCGGACGACAAGCTGCGTCGGCTGTGTCAGGAAGCGGTCGACGCCGGTTTCTCCTACCTGAAGCTGAAAGTGGGCCGCGACCTGGAAGACGATATCCGCCGCGTGCGCATCGCCCGCGAGGTGATCGGTCCCGATCGCCAACTGATGATCGACGCCAACCAGGTGTGGGAAGTTAACGACGCCATCCCGTGGGTGAAGCACCTGGCGTTCGCCAAACCCTGGTTTATCGAAGAGCCGACCAGCCCGGACGACGTCGAGGGGCATCGCCGCATCCGCGAAGGGATCCATCCGGTCAAGGTCGCCACCGGCGAGATGTGCCAGAACCGCATTATGTTCAAGCAGTTCATCATGCGCGGGGCGATTGACGTGGTGCAGATCGACGCCTGCCGCCTTGGCGGGGTCAACGAGGTGTTGGCGGTGATGTTGATGGCGGCGAAATACAACCTGCCGGTGTGCCCGCATGCCGGTGGCGTAGGGCTGTGCGAATACGTGCAGCATCTGTCGATGATCGATTACCTGTGCATCGCCGGTACCCACGACGGGCGAGTAATCGAATACGTTGACCACCTGCATGAGCATTTTATTCATCCTTGCGACATCAGGGGCGCGGCCTACATGCCGCCGCAACACCCTGGCTATTCGATCGAGATGCACCCTGCGTCGATCGAACAGTATCGGTTTCGCGGTTGAAACGGGAGCACGGCATGCTGCGTATCGACGCTCACCAACACTACTGGCGCTACCGGTCGCAGGAGTATCCGTGGATTAGCGAACAGATGGCGGTGCTGCGCCAGGACTACGGCCCGGCGCAGCTCGGACCGCTGCTGGAACGCCACGGTTTCGACGGCGCGCTGGTGGTGCAGGCCCGCCAGTGCGAGCAGGAAACCCAAACGCTGCTGGCGCAGGTGCAGCAAAGCCGTGGCATATCCGGCGTGGTGGGTTGGCTGGACATTGCCTCGCCTCAACTGCCGCAGCGGCTTGATGAACTGCGCCAACAGCCGCTGCTGCGCGGCCTGCGTCATCTGGTTCAGGATGAGCCGCAACCGGCAGCCTGGCTGGAGCGGCAGGATGTGAGGCGCGGCATGCAGACGCTGCAGCGGCACGGTTATGTCTACGACATTCTGGTCACCCACCGGGAGCTGGCGGCTGCGGCGCAGTTTGCCGCCCGGCACGACGATTACTGGCTGGTGCTGGATCACCTCGGCAAGCCGGATATCGCCCGTGGCGCGCAACATTGGGCGCAGCAAATCAAACCGCTGGCGGCGCTGCCCCACGTGGCCTGCAAGCTGTCCGGCTTGATCACCGAAGCGCCCGGCGGCGATTGGCAGGCGCAGCAGCTGTTGCCGTTTTTTGAGGTGGCGCTGGAGGCATTCGGCCCGCAGCGGCTGATGTTCGGTTCCGACTGGCCGGTGTGCCTGCTGGCCGGCGATTACGGCCAGGTTTATCACCTGTGCGAACAGGCTGTCGCCGCGCTGAGCCCTGCACAGCAGGCGGCAATTTGGGGCGGTACTGCCAGCCGCGTTTACAGCCTGGCCAGGGGTTAGCGACGAATTAACGGAGTTGAGTCATGGATTTGTATCTGAACGATAAAGTGGTGATCGTCACCGGCGGCGGTTCCGGCATCGGTGCCGCCATTTCCCGCCTGCTGGCGGAAGAAGGGGCGATTCCGGTGATTGTCACCAACGCGGAGCCGGAGGCGGATTTCCTGACGGCACTGCGCCGATTGCAGCCGCAAAGCGACGTGATCATCACCGATCTTTGCGAAGAAAACGACTGCCGGCGAGCGGTGGCGCAAACCCTGGCAACCTTCGGCCGCCTCGACGGGTTGGTGAATAACGCCGGGGTGAACGACGGCGTAGGGCTGGAAGCGGGGCGAGAGGCGTTTGTCGGATCGCTGGAGAAAAACCTGATTCATTACTATCTGATGGCGCACCTGTGCCAGCAGGCGTTGCAAAGCAGCAAGGGGGCCATCGTCAACATCGCGTCCAAAACCGCACTCAGCGGGCAGGGCGGCACCAGCGGTTATACCGCCGCCAAGGGGGCGGTACTGGCGTTGACACGCGAGTGGGCGGTGTCGCTGCGTCACGACGGCGTGCGAGTGAATGCCGTCGTACCGGCGGAAGTGATTACGCCGCAGTATCAGCGCTGGATCAATACCTTCGAACAGCCGGAGCAGCAGCTTGAGAAAATTACCGCGCGCATTCCGTTCGAACAGCGGATGACCACGCCGCAGGAAATCGCCAACACCGCGGTGTTTTTGATCTCATCGCGATCGTCGCACACCACCGGGCAGTGGCTGTCGGTGGACGGTGGTTATTTGCACCTTGATCGGGCGATCACATGAGCGGCACGGCGGGTTTGCCGCAGCGCTTTTGCCAGGCGCTCGATCTGGTCGATTCACCGGCGCTGATTGAGGAGTATCAGCGCCACCACCAACGCGTCTGGCCGGAAATTGCCGAACATCTGCGCGAGCACGGCATTCTGGATATGGAGATTTACCGGCTGGGCACCCGGCTGTTCATGATCGTTGAAGTCAGCCCCGCGTTCGATGCCGGACGGTTTGACGCCGCCGGCCAGAACAATCCCCATGTGCAGCGCTGGGAAGCCCTGATGTGGAAATACCAGGTGGCCACCCCCTGGACGCCGCAGGGCGAAAAATGGGTGGCGATGGAGCGGATATTCTCTTTGCAACAGCAATAACAACATCTCATTACCCTACCCGAGGATATATCAATGCTTGCTGAAAAAAGTGCGGCCCCGCCACAGCTGGGCGTCAAGGCGACCTCCAATGTACGCTGGGCCTTTATCCTGGTCACCAGCCTGTTCTTTATGTGGGGGCTGTCGTATGGCCTGTTGGACGTATTAAATAAACATTTTCAGGAAACACTGCACGTGACCAAGGCGCAGTCGGGATTATTGCAGGCGGCGTATTTCGGCGCTTATTTCCTGGTGGCGTTGCCCGCTGGCTATTTTATGGATAAGAAAGGTTACAAGGCCGGCATTTTGGTAGGGCTGTGTCTGTATGCGCTGGGGGCTCTGTTGTTTGTGCCGGCGGCCTCCGCCAACAGCTTCGGCGCCTTCCTGTTTGCGCTGTTTGTCATTGCCTGCGGCCTGGGTTGCCTGGAAACCGCGGCCAACCCTTACGCTACGGTGCTGGGCGATACGCAGGGCGCGGAACGGCGGCTCAACCTCGCTCAGTCTTTTAACGGCCTGGGGCAGTTCATCGGGCCGATGATCGGCGGTACGCTGTTTTTCTCCGCCACCCAGGGGGCAAGCGGCGGTGATCAGAGCGCAGTGAAGGTGACTTATGTGGCGATCGCCGTGCTGGTGCTGCTGATTGCCTTGCTGTTCAGCCGCACCCGGCTGCCGGATATCCGTGAGGAAGAGCAGCCGGAACAGGGTGAAATTGCGCAAGGGTTGTGGCAGCACAAGCACTTTGTCGGCGGGGTGATAACCCAGTTCTTCTACGTAGCGGCGCAGGTCGGCGTGGGGGCGTTCTTCATTAACTACGCCACCGAACACTGGAGCGATGTTTCTAACCAGAGTGCCTCCTACCTGCTCTCCATCGCCATGATTTGTTTTATGATCGGGCGCTTCTTCAGCACCTGGCTGATGGGCAGAGTGAAACCCGCCACGCTGCTGATGTTTTACTCGCTGATCAATATTCTGCTGTGCGGCGTGGTGATGCTCAGTATCGATGGGATCTCGGTGGTGGCGCTGATTGGCGTGTTCTTCTTTATGTCGATCATGTTCCCGACCATTTTCGCCCTGGGGGTGAAAAATATGGGTAAACACACCAAACGCGCCAGTTCCTTTATGATCATGGCGATCGTCGGCGGCGCCATCATGCCTTACTTTATGGGGGCACTGGCGGACAGATACAGCACCGCGCTGTCGTACCTGCTGCCGTTGCTGTGCTTTGCCGTGGTGTTTGTCTACGGCATGCAGCAGCGCCGCCGCTAGACCCACGGCCCGCCGGCTCGGGCAGCGGCGGGCAATCAGGCCGCATGCACGGATTTTTGCATTAATCGGTAACCGCCGGCGGCGACCAGCAATACCACCAGGCCGGCAGAAAGCGTGATGATGAACCCGGCTTTTACCCCTGCTTCATCGACAACCCATCCTGCCAGAGCGGCGCCGAGCGCTACGCCAATCCCCAGCCCGGTGATCATCCAGGTTAACCCTTCCGTTAGCCGGGAGGGCGGAACGATATTTTCAACCAACCCCATCGCAATGATCATGGTCGGGGCAAAGAACAAGCCCGCGACAAATACCGTGGCCGCCAGCGTGAAAATATCGTCAACCAGCAGCAAGGGCAAGGCGGTTATCGCCGTGGCCAGAGCGGCGTATAAAAACAGGCGGGGCAGGGGAACCGGGATTTTCATGGCACCGAAAACCAACCCGGCCAGGCAAGAGCCTATGGCGTAAACCGACAGGACGAGACTGGCTGCGGCTGGCTGTCCACGCTGTTCGGCAAAGGCGACGCTGATGACGTCGACGGTGCCGACAATGGTGCCCAATGCGACTAAAGCCAGCACCAGTATCTGCATTGGCGCCTGCTTAATGACGGAGCCGCGATCCGCGCTGTCGTCAGGATAAACCGGCGGTTCCGAACGCTTTTGCCAGACAAAGGCTGTGACGCCCATCGTCAGCAAAATGGCGGCTGCCAATGGCCCCGCCTCTGGAAAGATCGCTACGCTGAGGCCTACTGAAATGGGGGGGCCGATAATAAAACAGACTTCATCGAGCACGGACTCAAACGAAAAGGCGGTGTGCAAGCGCGGCGTTCCACGCAAGATTTCGGTCCAGCGGGCTCTGACCATCGCCGGCATGCTGGGCATGCAACCGGATACCGCCGCGAAGACGAACAGGGTCCAATCGGGTGCCTGATAATGCGTACAAAGCAACAATGACAGCATGCCCGCTACGCTGACGGCGGTGACGCAAGGCAACACGCGGCGCTGCCCCAGGCGATCAACCGCGCGTGAGATCTGCGGCGCCAGCAGCGCCATTGAAAACGCAAAGGTCGCCGCTACGGCTCCTGCCAACCAATAAGACCCCCGCAATTGTGCGAGCATGGTGATAATGCCGATCCCGAGCATGGAGATGGGCATGCGTGCGATAAGCCCCGCAAGGGAAAATGCTTTGCTGCCCGGTGCGCTGAAAAGCTCGAGGTAAGGGTTGGCCATGAAAACTCCAGAGTATTGATGGGTAAGGTTCGGCCTCATTGACATACGAGACGTATGTAAACCTAATTGACATACGATGTGTATGTCAATTATAACGTCATCACCGCTAAGCCCGGAGCATCAAAATGGCACGTAAAGCACGAACGGAAATGATCGAGGAAACGCGCAAAAAGCTGGTTGCGACCGCGCGTCGGCAATTTGGCAGCATCGGGTATGCCGATACGGCGATGGATGAGCTCACGGCGCAGGCCGGCATGACGCGCGGCGCGCTGTATCACCACTTTGGCGATAAAAAAGGGTTGTTTCTTGCCGTAGCGCAAGAAATTGATGCGGAAATGGATGCGCGCCTGGCCGATATTTCCGCCCAGGCGCCAGATTGCTGGAGTGCATTCAAAGGGCGATGCCGGGCCTATCTTGAAATGACGATGGAACCGGAAGTGCAACGTATTTTGCTGCGCGATTCGCCGTCCGTGCTTGGTGCGGAGCATTTGCAGGCCGGCAAACAGCACTGTGTCGCTTCGATGACCCGTATGCTGAAAACGTTGATGGAAGAAAAACATATCGCGCCAACCTCGCCCGAAGTGCTGGCGCATTTGATTAATGGCGGCTTGATGGACGCGGCTTTTTGGATTGCCAATCGCCCTGATGCAACCCAGGCGCTGGCGCAGGCGCTGGATGGCGTGGAACTGTTGTTGAACGGGTTGAAGCCTTTGCCGGACTCGGCGACGAATGCCTGAGGTTGCTCGCTTATCCCCCCCCCGAAAATCATGACGCGGGATGGTTAGCGGGTCACAAGGTCGCCGCAACCTGGACGTTATCTGCCAGTTGAATGTTGTTGCGGCCGTTGTTTTTAGCCAGATACAGCGCCGCATCGGCCGCGCGGATCGCCGAGGACACGTCAAGCTTGTCCAGCATGGCGATACCGGCGCTGAGCGTGACGGTAGTCACCTCTAATTGGTTAAAGCGGTGGGGAATTTTCAATTCTTGCACGCGTTGGCGCACTCTTTCAGCCAGTTGCGCGGCGTAATCTTCTCTGACGTTGGTCAGCAGTACCAGAAACTCTTCCCCGCCGTAGCGCACCACAATATCGCGCGAACGTACCGAGTCGCGGATGGCAATAGCCACTTGTACCAGCGCTTGATCGCCCATGGTGTGCCCATAGTTATCGTTATAGGCTTTGAAGTGATCGATATCGAGCAGCAGAACGAAATGGCGACCCGATTGGGATTCCGGCAACATATTGATCTTGTTTTCCAGTCCACGCCGATTATAAAGGCCGGTTAGCGGATCGATCATGCTTAAATTACTGAACCTGTCTCGTTCGTTATACAGATTAGCCACCAACGTCTGGGTAAAGGCTTCGCTGCGTTTGAGCATGAGGTGATGGATTGAGAAAGCGATAATGGGCAGCACCGTGGTGAATACTATCCGTACGGTATTGTGCATACCATCCAGTAATAGAATGACCAGCGCGGAAGGGACGGCATGCAGACAAAAAGCGATAAAATTATCGGTTAAGGCAATGGCGCTGATAAAGAACATGCTGAACAGGCTAATTAATAAAAAGCTTTGATTATTGGGCGCATAATACTGACTTTTAATGTAAATATGTGCCGCCCACAGCAGGCCAATAACGCAGGCAAACAGATTAAGTTTTTTGACGAATTGCCGCATGGAATGCAGGGTAAATAACAATGCAGCCAGACAAAATAGCGGTATGGCTAATAAAGGCAGGGTAAATGCAGGCTTATCCTGAAATGGGACCAATATTGTAAATAAAGAAGACGCCGCATTCATCAACAAAAATAAAAACAATGATAAGCGGTGCTTGCTGGTCAGCAGTTCCTGATAAGAACGCGCGTTCATACGGAGTTCACTCTTTACAATATCGATCTGTCGAAAAATTAAGGTTAGAAAAATTCTTTCAGTGCAAATTAAACACCCGTACTAAATGGTTTTTAATTGTGATTATTAGCACGCTACTGCGACTAAGACTTTTCTTATGGCAAACTATCATTTTTTCACCATGCTGTCATCCGCGTTTGGCCGCTGCGGCGAAAATGATGCGCAGTGAAAAAAAGTGTTATATGATATTGGTTATCATTATCACTTAAAGGGTAGGGTTATCATGATTGCAGCCATGATTACCGCATGTGGATTGTGGGGTGTTAGCTGGTGCCTTGGCAACCGTCTGGCCAGCGCCTGGGGCGTTTTGCTGCCTTGCGCCTTAATGCCGTTACTGGCGTTGATCAACCTGGATATGATGCAACTGCGCACGCTCATCGTGATCGCCATGTTAGCGACGTTGGTTATGCTGTTTAACAGCCGCTGGCGTCATTATTTGCTGCTGCCTTCGTGCATGGCGCTGGCCGGTGGATTGGCGGCGGTCAGCCTGAATTTCAGCTTCAGCTTCAGCTAAAAACGCAAAAAGCCGCTTGAGCGGAGAGTCTTTGGTATTTTTGGGGGTGACTTCAGAGGAACTACCGGAGGAAACTCATCAATTGGTGCGAAGAGAGGGACTTGAACCCTCACGTCCGTAAGGACACTAACACCTGAAGCTAGCGCGTCTACCAATTCCGCCACCTTCGCACAGTCGATGTTGTTGCTTTTAGATTTATATTACGTCGCCCGCTTGGTGCGAAGAGAGGGACTTGAACCCTCACGTCCGTAAGAACACTAACACCTGAAGCTAGCGCGTCTACCAATTCCGCCACCTTCGCATCGATGCTGCGTGCAATATAAATCATGTGGTTATTTGGTGCGAAGAGAGGGACTTGAACCCTCACGTCCGTAAGGACACTAACACCTGAAGCTAGCGCGTCTACCAATTCCGCCACCTTCGCATACCCAAAACATTACCGGAGTAACGTTACCACGGAGGCGAATTCTAGAGATTTTGGCGGGTACGTCAATAGTTATTTCCCCTGATTGCGGGCGTTTGCTGGAAAAACAGCCATATCGCTGCTTTTAGGGTTTTCAAACAGCCAAATCAGCCAGTCAATCAATACTCTGACCCGCGGCGCAAGAAATCGGCCGGGTGGATACATGATGTAAATCGGCATCGGCGGCGGTGGCGTTTCCGCAAGTACTTCCACCAATTCCCCACTTTCCAGCCACGGTGCCAGTGAATAGCGCGCCGCCTGTATCAGCCCGATGCCGGCGCGGCAGCCACTGGTGTAAGCATCGGCGCCGCTGACACTCAGCCTGGTGGGCAGCTCGCGCAGTTCCAGTTTCCCGTTGCGGCAAAATTCCAGCGGGTAATCACGGTTGTTGGCGAGGGAAAAATACCCCACCGCGCGGTGTTGCTGCAGGTCGTCAATGGACTTGGGAACGCCGAACGCCGCCAGATAACCGGGAGAGGCGCAGGTCAACTGCGGCAGCATGGCGATGCGTCGCGCCACCAGGCTGTCGTCCTCGGTTTCCCAGGCGCGCAGCACGCAGTCCACGCCTTCGCGCAGCAGATCCACGTGGGTGTCATTGGCGCCTAACGCCAGCGTAATGTCCGGATAGCGCCGATAAAAATCATCCAGCGCCGGGATAACGATTTCACGCGCCAGCGAATGCGGCATATCGATACGCACCTTGCCGGAAGGCTGCAACTTATGGCGACTGAACAACGTATCCGCTTCTTCCAGCGCGCCCAGCAGCTGTACGCAACGCTGATAATAGAGCGTGCCTTCGCTGGTCACCTGCACCTGACGGGTGGTGCGGATCAGCAGCCGTACGCCGAGACGCTGCTCCAGCCGTTTCAGCACGTTGCTGACCGTGGCGCGCGGCAGTTGCAGGCGCTCGGCTGCCCGGCTGAAGCTGCCCAGTTCGACGATACGAGTGAAAATACGCATGGCCTGAACCTGATCCATTTTACCGTCCGTAATTGTTAGCGATTTTTGAACAGTGATGAGTAATCTGCATTATTTATCTTTATAGGGTAAACAACCAGACTTTGTTGCGACACCACTCCGGTTAAAAAACAGCAAGAGGGCAGCACAATGCAACAGCGCACATTAGGGTTTAACGGGCCGGTCGTTTCCGCTCTGGGTTTGGGATGCATGGGCATGAGTGACTTTTACTCGACCGATTCCGATGAAAAAGAAGCCATTGCCACTTTGCATCGGGCGCTGGAACTGGGGGTAACCCTGCTGGATACCGCCGATATGTACGGACCGCATACCAATGAGCAACTGATTGGCAAAGCGATCAAGGGCAAACGGGATCAAGTCTTCCTGGCCACCAAATTCGGCATTCTGCGCGATCCGACCGATCCCGCCGCCCGGGGCGTCAGCAGCCGGCCGGAATATATCCGCCGTTCGGTGGAGGGCAGCCTGCAGCGGCTTGGGGTGGACGTGATCGATCTTTACTACCAGCACCGTGTGGATCCCGAAGTGCCGATTGAGGAAGTGGTTGGCACCATGGCGGACCTGATCAGCGAAGGTAAAATTCGTTATATCGGGCTGAGTGAGGCTTCGGTCGCCACGCTTGAGCGTGCGCACAAGGTGCACCCGATTACCGCATTGCAAACCGAATATTCTCTGTGGACGCGC
Source organism: Serratia sp. root2 (assembly GCF_031931805.1). NCBI lineage: Bacteria > Pseudomonadati > Pseudomonadota > Gammaproteobacteria > Enterobacterales > Yersiniaceae > Serratia > Serratia sp. root2. The sequence continues at coordinate 236,901 of NZ_JAUJXB010000002.1, read as the reverse complement.
GATGCCGAGCAGGGAACGTTGGCGGCCTGCTCGCGGCTGGGCATCGGCTTTGTGCCTTATAGCCCGCTGGGGCGCGGTTTCCTGACCGGGGCGATCCAGCGGCCGGAGGATCTGGACGCCGACGATTTCCGCCGCAGCAACCCGCGCTTCCAGGGCGAGAACTTTGCCCGCAATCTGGCGCTGGTGGAAAAGGTCGCTGAGCTGGCGAAACGCAAAGGCGTCGCACCGTCACAGCTGGCGCTGGCCTGGGTATTGGCGCAGGGCGAACACATTGTGCCGATCCCGGGCACCAAGCGTCGTCGTTATCTGGAGGAGAATATCGCGGCGGCTGAGCTGACGTTGAGCGAGGCCGAACTGGCGGCGATTGAAGCGGTGTTCCCGTTCCAGGCGGCGGCGGGCCCGCGCTATGGCGCGGAGTCGATGACCTACATCAATGGCTAAAAAAAAAGCGCAGCGTGGAAACGCTGCGCTCTTGGTCATGATATTCAGCGGCTAGCCGTTACTTCTTTTTCTTCGCATCGCGCGGCGCGCGGGCGACGGTGGCTTGATATACCTTGAAGCGTCCGTTCTGCGCCAGCACTTCGTGGCTGCCGAAGGTGGCGTCCAGAATGTCCGGGTACGGCAGGAAGGCGTTGGCCACGATGCGCAGACGACCGCCTATCGGCAGGTGTTTTAACGCACCGCGGATCAGGGTTTCGGCTGCGGTCAGGCTGGTTTGCAGGCCATCGTGGAACGGCGGGTTGGAGATGATCATGTCGAAACGGCCGGTAATGTCGGAATAGACATTACTGACGATGACTTCGCCTTCGATACCGTTGGCGGCCAGCGTAGCGCGGCTGGATTCCACTGCGGCGGCGTTGACGTCGCTGAGCGTCAGCTTCACCTTAGGCGACAGTTTCGACAGCACTGAGGCCATGACGCCGGCGCCACAGCCCAGATCCAACACTTTGCCCTTCATGTGTTTTTCCAGGGTCGACAGCAGCAGCGAGCTGCCTACGTCCAACCCATCGCGGCTGAACACGCCCGGCAGGGTTTTCACTTCCAGATCGTGCAGCGGGTAGCTTTCCCACCAGTCGTCCAAATCAAATTCGGTTTGGGTATCCAGGCGACCGTGATACAGGCCACAGCGACGGGCGCTGTCGATTTTCACCAAGGTGGCGTAGTCTTCCATTATCTGTTCCGCACTGCGCACGCCGCTGCGGTTCTCGCCCACCACGAACACTTCTGCGCCTACCGGCAGCAACGCCAGAATGTTGCACAGCTGGAACTGCGCTTCCTGTTTGCTCTTCGGCCAGTAGTAGATCAACGTATCGCATTCGGCGACGAATTCGGCATCCAGGGTCAGACCGAACTGCACGTTATCACCCATCGCCCGGTTCAGTAACTGCCAGTGATGGTATTGCTGGGTATGGACACGTACGTCCGCGGCTTCGAATTGGGCCGGCAGGCTATCCTGCAGGTCACCGGCGAACAGTACGCGGCGTTCAATAAACTCATCACTGTGGCGCAGCATGACTTCACTGGCGGGGGTTAATGCAGACATCGGTTTTTTGCTCCTGGAAATTAAGCTGGGGATTATAGAGCTTTGTGGCGATATGTTCGACGGGTTTGTTGGCGCAGGCCGCGCGGGTTTGTTAGCATAGCGCGGCGCATGGCAGGCATGGCGCACCACAACGGGTAGCTCCTGACAGGAATCGGCATGGCATCAAAACGCGACTGGCTGTTACAACAACTGGGTATTACGCAGTGGACATTGCGCCGCCCGGGCGTGTTGCAGGGCGAAGTAGCGGTCAGCCTGCCGCCCGATGTGCGTTTGTTGGTGGTGGCGCAGCCGCTGCCTGAGCATAACGATCCGCTGTTTTGCGACGTGTTGCGCAGCCTGGGGCTGACCCCGGCGCAAACCTATGGCCTGACGCCGGACCAGGTAGCGATGCTGCCTGAGGATACCGAATGCAATAGTTGGCGGCTGGGCGTCGCGGAGCCGCTCGCGGTGGCCGGCGCACAACTACACAGCCCGGCACTGGCCGAGCTTTCCCTCGACGCGAGTGCCAAGCGCGCACTCTGGCAGCAGATTTGTCATCATGAACACTATTTCTACCCTGACGGCGGCCGATCTGGCCACGGCCTTCAAGATTGAGCAGGCCAGCCACGCCTTTCCCTGGACGCAAGCCACCTTTGCCGGCAATCAGGGCGATCGCTACCTTAACCTGAAACTGGACGCCGAAGGGCAGATGGCGGGCTTCGCCATTACCCAGATCGTGCTCGATGAAGCGACGTTGTTCAATATTGCGATTCATCCTGACTGGCAGCGTCGCGGTTTCGGCCGTTCTCTGCTGGAAGCGCTGATTGCGCAGTTGGAAGCCCGCGGCGTCGTCACGCTGTGGCTTGAAGTGCGCGCCTCTAACCGTGCGGCCATTGCGCTGTATGAAGATCTCGGCTTTAACGAAGTGACTCTCCGCCGTAATTACTATCCGAGCGCCAACGGGCGTGAAGATGCGATAGTGATGGCGCTGCCGCTGGCATAGCGGGTGTACCTGGCCTATCTTTCTCGCCGGGAAAAGCATTGATTGTCACCGGTTGACAAATCAGCGAAAATGCCCGGCTATTATCTTTTATTTACCGCTTTGCCTGGCGCCGTGCGCGGCGCGTTCTGATGATGTCGCAGGGCGGACTAACCGTAGAATCTGAAAAACATGTCTCCTAGTGAATTTGCCCGCGAAGTCTCGAAAAGAAGAACTTTCGCCATCATCTCGCACCCCGATGCCGGTAAAACCACCATTACCGAAAAGGTATTGCTGTTCGGACAGGCTATCCAGACCGCCGGTACGGTAAAAGGCCGCGGCTCCAACCAGCACGCCAAGTCCGACTGGATGGAGATGGAAAAGCAGCGTGGTATTTCGATCACCACCTCGGTGATGCAGTTTCCGTACCGCGAGTGTCTGATTAACCTGCTGGATACCCCGGGGCACGAGGACTTCTCCGAAGATACCTACCGTACCCTGACCGCCGTTGACTGTTGTCTGATGGTGATTGACGCCGCGAAAGGCGTTGAGGATCGTACCCGTAAGTTGATGGAAGTTACCCGTCTGCGCGACACCCCGATCCTGACCTTTATGAACAAATTGGACCGCGATATTCGCGATCCCATGGAAGTGATGGACGAGGTTGAGCGTGAGCTGAAAATCGCTTGTTCGCCAATCACCTGGCCTATCGGCTGCGGCAAGCTGTTCAAAGGGGTTTATCATCTGTACAAGGATGAAACCTACCTTTACCAGACCGGCAAAGGCCACACCATTCAGGACGTGCGTATCGTCAAGGGCCTGAACAACCCGGAACTGGACGTCGCGGTGGGCGAAGATCTGGCCGCGCAGCTGCGTGAAGAGCTGGAACTGGTGCAAGGCGCTTCTCACGAGTTCGATCGTGAAGCTTTCCTGAGCGGTGATTTGACTCCGGTCTTCTTCGGTACCGCACTGGGCAACTTCGGCGTGGACCATATGCTGGACGGTTTGGTGACCTGGGCGCCTGCGCCGATGCCGCGCAACACCGACACCCGCGAAGTGGTGGCTGCGGAAGATAAATTCACCGGCTTCGTGTTCAAGATCCAGGCCAATATGGATCCGAAACACCGCGACCGCGTAGCCTTTATGCGTGTGGTTTCCGGCCGTTATGAGAAAGGCATGAAGCTGCGCCAGGTACGTACCGGCAAAGACGTGGTGATCTCCGATGCGCTGACCTTCATGGCGGGCGACCGTTCGCACGTGGAAGAGGCATATCCTGGCGACATTATCGGCCTGCACAACCACGGCACCATTCAGATCGGCGATACCTTCACCCAAGGTGAAAACATGAAGTTCACCGGTATCCCGAACTTTGCGCCGGAGCTGTTCCGCCGCATCCGTCTGCGCGATCCGCTGAAGCAGAAACAGCTGCTGAAAGGCCTGGTTCAGCTGTCCGAAGAAGGGGCAGTGCAGGTGTTCCGGCCAATTGCCAACAACGATCTTATCGTCGGTGCGGTGGGTGTGCTGCAGTTCGACGTGGTGGTTGCACGCTTGAAAAGCGAATACAACGTGGAAGCCTTGTATGAGTCGGTCAACGTCTCGACCGCCCGTTGGGTTGAGTGCAGCGACGTGAAAAAATTCGAAGAGTTCAAACGCAAGAGTGAGCTTAACCTGGCGTTGGACGGTGGCGACAATCTGTCGTACATCGCGCCAACCATGGTGAACCTGAATTTGACGCAGGAGCGTTATCCGGAAGTGGTGTTCCGCAAGACGCGCGAACACTGATAGAACAACGGGGCGCCTTAGGGCGCCCCGTTGTTATGTTGCCGCACCACATTCTGCTAATTAATAAATCTCCCTCATCAGTTCCTTTAGCCCCCCAGCCGCCAGGGTTTCACCGGTATTCCCTGCATTTTCCTCCCTATAGTCTATATTTAACAGGGGAGGGCGTATCCATTAAGCGTAATTCACTGCTTTTTACTTTATGGGTAGAGAGTTGTTCGGCAGTGTTGCCAATTGGAGACAGGCCGTTCTGTTAAAGATCAATGAGATAGCTAAATTGTTGTTTTTACTCGTTACCATTGTCGCTGATCGGCGACAGTTTTTGGGTTGAATAATGAGCTATTTTTTATTTATCATTGATTTGTAATGGTATTTTAAGGTTGGCACAGGTGTTGCAATAATCCTTGTGTGACAGCAATCGTTTTAGCGTGAACGTTTGATCGTATAGAAATCGTGAAGTATTTACTGAGTGGGTCGCATCATGGCGGCTGAAGGATCCGCAATAATTTGGATCCGTAACCAAAGGAAGAGATCGATGAAAAATACCAAATTTGCACAATCACTGATGGCTGTTGTTTTGGGTTCCGTACTGGTTAGTGGCAGCGCGCTGGCTGAAGATACGCTGCTCAATAAAGCGTCAAGTGCCGCTGATAGCGCGGGTGCCAAAATCGATAGCTCCATGAAAAAAGTTGACGGTTACATGGATGACAGCGCAACAACGGCTAAAGTTAAAAGTGCGCTGGTCGACGATAAAACCATCAAAAGCACCGACATCTCCGTGAAAACGGAAAAAGGCACCGTGACTCTGAGCGGTTTTGTCGGCAGCCAGGCGCAGGCCGAGCACGCGGTTGAAGTGGCCGGTAAAGTGGAAGGCGTGAAATCCGTCAGCGACAAGCTGCATGTGAAAGATGAAGCCAAGCAGTCGGTGAAGGCTTACGCCGGTGACACAGCGACCACCAGCGAACTGAAAGCCAAACTGCTGGCCGATGACATCGTGCCTTCTCGCAACGTGAAAGTAGAGACTACCGACGGTGTGGTGCAGCTTTCCGGCGAAGTGAAAACCCAGGCGCAAGCTGAACGGGCAGAGAGCATCGCCAAGGCTATCGACGGCGTGAAAAGCGTCAAGAACGACCTGGTCGTTAAGCCATAATTATTGGTACGCGTAACAACAAGCACCAGATCCTGGGTTGGCCACGCGGGCAACCCAGGATGCACCACCAAAAAAAGAAATTAACCCGCAACCTGAGGATGTCCGAGAAGGACCCAGGCTGTGATGATTTTTTTCACTATGGTAAGGAGAGGCTTATGTTTCGTTGGGGCATTATCTTTTTAGTCATTGCATTGATTGCTGCGGCGTTAGGTTTTGGGACGCTGGCGGGTACCGCCGCCTGGGCCGCAAAAATCGTCTTCGTCGTGGGTATTATCCTGTTCCTGGTCAGCCTGTTTACCGGCCGCCGACGCCCGTAGCTTCCCTCAAAGTGTAACAAAGCTTGATTCCTTTTCTTGCAGTAGAGAGGTGTGTCATGAACAGCGACATCATCCTCGGACGCTGGAAACAGCTGAGGGGACAGGTATGTCAGGCCGTGGCGGAATGGTCCGGCAGTGACTGCATTTGGCTGATGGGCAGCAATGACTGCCTCTCTGGCGTACTGCAAGAGGATTACGGAAGAGAGCAAGACGAGGTATCCTCGGAAAAAACGTCTCACTGAGGATACTGGGTTGGGATACAGAATACCCATCACGCTCGGCAATATAGAACCGCTGGCGTATAAACCATACCGGCCCGGTAAAATGGCGTTGGTGTGTGAAGGGGGCGGGCAGCGCGGCATTTTTACCGCCGGCGTGCTGGACGAGTTTCAGCGTGCCCGCTTTAACCCTTTTGACCTGATGATCGGCACTTCTGCCGGCGCGCAAAACCTCTCGGCCTTTATTTGCGGCCAGATGGGCTACGCAAGACGGGTCATCACCCGCTATACCACCACCGCTGACTTCTTTAACCCGCTGCGCTTTGTGCGCGGTGGGCATCTGATTGACCTCGACTGGCTGGTCGACACGACCTCGCAACATTTGCCGTTGGCGATGGATGTGGCCGAAAAGCATCTGGTCGATGGCCGTGAATTCCTGATGTGCGCCTGCCGCAGCGATGACTTCGAACCGACTTACCTGCCGGCGCAGCGTGCCAGTTGGTTGCCGGCGATCAAAGCTTCCAGCGCTATCCCCGGCTTTTATCGCATGGGCGTAGAGCTGGACGGCGTCAGCTATCAAGACGGCGGCATCAGTGACGCGATCCCCGTTGAAGAGGCCTATCGCCGCGGTGCCGACACTATTGTGGTCATTCGTACCGTGCCTTCTCAGATGTATTACACGCCGCAGTGGATGAAACGCATGGAGCACTGGCTGAGCGAAAGCAGCCTGCAGCAGATGGTGCGCATCCTGCAACACCATGAGCAAAGCTATCACCGCATTCAGCAGTTTATTGAGAAACCGCCGGGCAAGCTGCGCATCTTTGAGATTTTCCCGCCGAAACCCTTGGCCAGCAATGCGTTGGGCAGCCGCGTGACGTCGCTGAATCAGGATTATCATCTGGGTCGCCGCTGTGGGCGCTACTTCCTGGCGACCGTTGGCCACTGGCTGATGCAGCAAGAGGAGCGGGACGGCATTAAAGTGAAAAAAGCGCTGTCGCGCCGTCTGCTCCAGCCGGAGAATGTCAGAATGCCATCGCCGATCATAACCGATGTCAATCATCCGCAAGGCCTTGCGGCGCAACCGGAAGCCAGCCTGGTTACGCCGAAAATTATCCTGCCGGGTGACGTGCCGCCGGGCGAGGGGGGCGGGCTGTGAGTCACGATTTTACCGACACCCACTGCCATTTCGATTTTCCGCCTTTCAGCGGCCATGAGGGTGAGAGCCTGGTGCTGGCCGAACAAGCGGGTGTGCGGCGCATTATCGTGCCGACGGTGACTGCCGATCGTTTTGCGCGGGTGTTGAAACTGGCGCGCGATCATCAACCACTGTATGCCGCGTTGGGGTTGCATCCGCTGTATGTTGCCCAGCATCAGGAACCGCAGCTTGAGCAGTTGGCCGGGTTCCTGGCCAGCCGGCCGCCGAAGCTGGTGGCGGTTGGTGAGATAGGGCTCGATCTGTACATGGAAAACCCGCAGTTTGAGCGCCAGCAGCGGTTGTTGATAGCCCAGCTGAAGTTGGCAAAACAGCATGATCTGCCCGTGATCCTGCATTCTCGCCGTTCACACGATCAACTGGCCGCCGCGTTGCGCCGCGTGTCATTGCCGCGCCGTGGCGTGGTCCATGGCTTTGCGGGCAGCCTGTCGCAGGCGCAGGCATTTATTCGCCTGGGCTATTACATTGGTGTCGGTGGCACCATCAGTTATGAGCGAGCGCAGAAAACCCGCAGCGTAATGGCCCAGTTGCCGCTGACCTCACTGCTGCTGGAAACCGATGCGCCGGACATGCCGCTGGCCGGTTACCAGGGGCAACCGAATCGCCCTGAACGTGCCGCAGAGGTGTTCCGGATATTATGCCAACTGCGCTCGGAATCCCCTGATGACATTGCCGCCCACCTGCAACACAACACCCGCGCCCTGTTTCATCTTTGAACGATAAAATCATCAAAAAAACGTGATTTTCATCACGTTATAAGATTTTTATTTGCTTCCTGTTGTATGCATTTGTGACATAAATCGGTGCGGGTGCTGCCCCGCTCCGTATAATCGCACCCCGAAATCACTCTTTGGCGGACCTCTCGTTTCTACCGGGTAGGGATGCATTTCTTTTTCGCAACAGGGATACTTTGCATGCAACTCATCATGAGCCTGGTAGGGATGGCGGCACTGATCGCCATCGCCGTGCTGCTCTCCAGCAACCGACGCGCCATTAAATTGCGCACCGTTGTCTGGGCATTCATCATTCAGGTGGCCATTGGCGCGCTGGTGCTGTACGTGCCGGTGGGCCGCAGCATTCTCGGCGGCATGTCGGCCGGTGTGGCTAATGTAATCGCCTACGGCAACCAGGGGATTTCGTTTATCTTCGGTGGGCTGGTTTCCGACAAGATGTTTGAGGTGTTCGGTGGCGGCGGTTTCGTTTTCGCTCTGCGCGTGTTGCCGGTGATCGTGTTCTTCTCCTCGTTGATTGCCGTGCTGTATTACCTCGGCATCATGCAACTGGTGATCCGCGTATTGGGCGGCGGCTTGCACAAATTGTTGGGCACCTCGCGCACCGAATCGCTGTCGGCGACCGCCAATATTTTCGTCGGTCAAACCGAAGCCCCGCTGGTGGTGCGTCCGTATATCGCCACCATGACCCAGTCAGAACTTTTCGCCGTCATGTGCGGTGGCCTGGCTTCGGTGGCCGGTTCGGTACTGGCCGGCTATGCCCAGATGGGCGTACCGCTGGAGTATCTGATCGCCGCGTCGTTTATGGCCGCGCCGGGCGGGCTGCTGTTCGCCAAGCTGATGGTGCCGGAAACCGAAAAAACCCACGATAAAGACGATGCGACGACACTGATCGCCGAAGATGACCGCCCGGCCAACGTGATCGATGCTGCGGCGTCCGGTGCGGCATCCGGCATGCAACTAGCGTTGAACGTCGGCGCCATGTTGCTGGCGTTTATCGCGCTGATCGCCTTGCTGAACGGCATCCTTGGCGGTATCGGCGGCTGGTTCGACTACCCGCAGCTGTCGCTGGAGCTGATGCTCGGTTGGGTCTTCTCACCTATCGCCTTCCTGATCGGCGTGCCGTGGCATGAGGCGATGACCGCCGGCTCGTTTATCGGCCAGAAGATTATCGTCAACGAATTTGTCGCTTACATGAACTTCGGCGCTTATTTACGCCCGGACGACGTGGTGGCGGCGGAAGGGTTGCAGGTGCTGTCGACGCATACCAAGGCGATCATCTCTTTTGCGCTGTGCGGCTTTGCCAATCTGTCATCGGTGGCGATCCTGCTCGGCGGTTTGGGCAGCATGGCGCCGAACCGTCGTCACGATATTGCGCGCTTCGGCCTGAAGGCGGTCGCGGCCGGCACGCTCTCCAACCTGATGAGTGCCACCATCGCCGGGTTCTTTTTGGCGCTGTAAGCCAGGCAAGGTTCCGCAATGGCTTGCCAAGCCCTCTTGCTGGACACCGCCTATACTCTAAGACGGGCACGCGATGTCGTGCTCGTCGTCTGCATCCGTTTCTTTAGCGAATTTGTGAACGATATCGCGTTATTTTGTGATGTTCTTCACATATAATTCCGGCCTGTTACAGTGTTATTTCATATAGTGTGACTCTGAGCGCGAATTGCCCCGGGCGATCGTGTTCAAATAGCTATTACTGACCCTGCTCGATATGCAGGGCCAAGTGCGGTGAGAAGGATCTCAGTTGCCGCCGTGGGAACCCGTTCCCCGGCGCTATCTTCAAGGAACCAAGTCCGCTCGCCAACACACAGGTTCGCAGTTGGAGAGTTTTATGACCGAATTAACCGCAGCAGCGCAACGTGCGCTGGCCCTAATGGATTTAACCACGCTGAACGATGACGACACCGATGAGAAAGTGATCGCGCTGTGTCGTCAGGCCGACAGTCCGGCCGGCCATACCGCGGCCATCTGCATTTATCCGCGCTTTATTCCCGTGGCGCGCAAGGCCCTGCGTGAGCAAGGGACGCCGGACATCCGCATCGCGACCGTCACCAACTTTCCGCATGGCAACGACGATATCGACATCGCGCTGGCGGAAACCCGTGCGGCTATCGCCTATGGTGCCGACGAAGTCGACGTGGTGTTCCCTTACCGCGCGTTGATCGCCGGTAATGAGCAGGTCGGCTTTGAGCTGGTGAAACAGTGCAAGCAAGCCTGCCAGGCGGCCAACGTGCTGCTGAAAGTGATTATTGAAACCGGTGAATTGAAGCAGGCCAATCTGATCCGTAAAGCGTCGGAAATTGCCATTAACGCCGGTGCCGATTTTATCAAAACCTCTACCGGTAAAGTGCCGGTCAACGCCACGCTGGAAAGCGCAGAGTTGATGATGTCGACGATCCGCGATCTGGGCGTCGCCAAAACGGTGGGCTTCAAACCGGCCGGCGGCGTGCGCACGGCGGAAGACGCGCTGCATTATCTGCAACTTGCCGATCGTATTCTGGGTGAAGGCTGGGCCGACGCGCGTCATTTCCGTTTCGGCGCCTCCAGCCTGTTAGCCAGCCTGCTGACGACGCTGGGCCACAGCACCGCAGCGCCCGGCAGCGGATACTGATCGATAACGTCGGCAAGGCGCGACGCAGCGCCTGCCTGCACCCTACATTAGCTCAATCAGGGGGATGCTTTGTTCCTGGCACAAGAAATTATTCGTAAAAAACGTGACGGTCAGCCGTTGAACGAGGCGGAAATCCGCTTCTTCATCAATGGCATCCGTGACAATGTGGTTTCCGAAGGTCAGATCGCCGCGCTGGCGATGACCATTTATTTCCACGATATGACCATGCCGGAGCGCGTGGCGCTCACCATGGCGATGCGTGATTCCGGCACCGTGCTGGATTGGAAAAGCCTGTCGCTGAACGGGCCGCTGGTCGACAAGCACTCCACCGGCGGCGTGGGCGATGTCACTTCGCTGATGCTCGGCCCGATGGTGGCGGCCTGTGGCGGCTACGTGCCGATGATTTCCGGCCGTGGTTTGGGCCATACCGGCGGCACGCTGGACAAGCTGGAGGCGATCCCGGGCTTTAACATTTTCCCGGACGACAGTGCCTTCCGCAAGATTATTCAGGACGTTGGCGTGGCGATTATCGGCCAGACCAGCTCGCTGGCACCGGCGGACAAACGTTTTTACGCTACCCGCGATATCACCGCTACCGTAGATTCTATCCCGCTGATTACCGCCTCTATTCTGGCGAAGAAGCTGGCGGAAGGGCTGGACGCGCTGGTGATGGACGTTAAAGTCGGCTCCGGTGCCTTCATGCCGACCTATGCGCTGTCGGCCGATCTGGCGCAGGCGATCGTTGGCGTGGCCAACGGCGCAGGGTGTAAAACCACCGCACTGCTGACCGATATGAATCAGGTACTGGCCTCCAGCGCCGGTAATGCGGTGGAAGTGCGCGAAGCGGTGCGTTTCCTGACCGGCGAATACCGCAACCCGCGCTTGCGGGAAGTGACGATGGCGCTGTGCGTGGAAATGCTGCTTTCCGGTGGCCTGGCGAAAGATGACGCCGACGCGCGAGCCAAATTGCAGGCAGTGCTGGACAATGGCAAAGCGGCAGAAGTGTTTGGCCGCATGGTGGCGGCGCAGCAGGGCCCGACCGATTTCGTCGAGCGCTACGACAGCTATCTGCCGGCCGCGACGCTCAGCAAGCCGGTTTACGCTGAAAAACAGGGCATTATCAACGCGATGGACACCCGTGCGCTGGGCATGGCGGTGGTATCTCTGGGCGGTGGTCGTCGCCGCGCGACCGACAGTATCGATTACAGCGTCGGTCTGACCGGCATGGCGCGTCTGGGCGATAAAGTGGATACCCAGCAGCCGCTGGCGGTGATCCACGCCAACGACGAAGAGAGTTGGCAGCAGGCGGCCGAAGCGGTACGCAGCGCTATGGTGCTGAGTGACAAGGCGCCGGAAGCGACGCCAGTGGTTTACAAGCGCATCACTAAAGAGTGATTCCCATCGTCTTTCAAGCTGTAGCGTTGTTGGCTGCATGCGCGCACCCCAGTCACTTACTTGAGTAAGCTCCTGGGGATACACACGCTAGCCGCCTAGCTACAACTCGAAATCCATTGGGTATAAATTTAGAGAATTAAGGGCGATTGCAGTTTTGCAGCCGCAATAGCGTGAGAACACGCAGGAGAACACAGATGAAACGCACATTTATTATGGTATTGGACTCATTCGGCATCGGCGCAAGCGAAGATGCCGAGCGTTTTGGCGACAAGGGTTCCGATACCCTGGGCCACATTGCCGAGGTTTGCGCGCGCGGTGAAGCCAACGTTGGCCGTCAGGGCCCGCTGACCCTGCCTAACCTGAGCCGTCTGGGCCTGGGTAAAGCGGCGGAAGAATCCACCGGTACCTTCCCGCAGGGGCTGGACAGTAATGCGGATATCATCGGTGCCTACGCTTATGCGAGCGAACTTTCTTCCGGTAAAGATACGCCGTCAGGCCACTGGGAAATCGCCGGCGTACCGGTATTGTTCGATTGGGGTTATTTCAGTGACGAGCACAACAGTTTCCCGCAGGAACTGCTGGACAAGCTGGTGGAGCGCGCCAATCTGCCCGGTTACCTCGGTAACTGCCACTCCTCCGGCACCGTGATCCTCGATCAACTCGGCGAAGAGCACATGAAAACCGGCAAGCCGATTTTCTATACCTCAGCCGACTCGGTGTTCCAGATTGCCTGTCACGAAGAGACCTTCGGTCTGGACCGTCTGTATGAGCTGTGTGAAATCGCCCGCGAAGAATTGACCGAAGGCGGTTACAACATTGGCCGCGTGATCGCGCGTCCGTTCCTCGGCGACAAGCCGGGTGAGTTCCAGCGTACCGGCAACCGTCACGATTTGGCGGTAGAGCCACCGGCGCCTACCGTGCTGAAAAAACTGGTGGACGAGAAGGGCGGTGAAGTGGTGTCGATCGGTAAAATCGCCGATATCTACGCTAACGTCGGCATCACCAAAAAGGTGAAGGCCACCGGCATCGACGCGCTGTTTGACGCGACCCTGATCGAAATGGAAAAAGCCGGTGACAACACCATCGTATTCACCAACTTTGTTGATTTTGACTCTTCTTATGGCCACCGCCGCGACGTAGCGGGTTATGCCGCCGCGCTGGAGTTGTTTGACCGCCGCCTGCCGGAGTTGCTGAAACTGGTCAAAGATGAAGACATCATTATCTTCACCGCCGACCACGGCTGCGACCCGACCTGGCCGGGCACCGACCACACTCGTGAGCACATTCCGGTATTGGTTTACGGCCCGAAAGTGAAGCCGGGCTCGCTGGGCCACCGTGAGACCTTTGCCGACATCGGCCAGACCGTTGCCAACTATTTTGGCGTGTCGCCGATGGATTACGGTAAATCCATGTTCTAAGCCCCATATTTCGAGCCGCAGCGTTGTTGGTTGCGGCTCGACATCCAAAGGCTTATACGTTTAACGTTTTTATTTAATACGATTTGAAGGAAGAGAATTATGGCTACGCCGCACATTAATGCTGAAATGGGTGATTTCGCTGACGTAGTACTGATGCCGGGCGATCCGCTGCGTGCAAAATACATTGCGGAAACCTTCCTGGAAGGCGCGGTGGAAGTGAACAACGTGCGTGGCATGCTGGGCTTCACCGGGACCTACAAAGGCCGCAAAATCTCCGTAATGGGCCACGGTATGGGTATCCCGTCCTGCTCCATTTATGCGCGTGAACTGATCGCCGAATTCGGCGTGAAAAAAATCATCCGCGTGGGCTCTTGCGGCGCAGTGCGCGACGATATCAAACTGCGTGACGTAGTGATCGGCATGGGTGCCTGCACCGATTCCAAAGTGAACCGCATGCGTTTTAAAGATCATGACTATGCGGCGATCGCCGACTTTGACATGGTGCGCAACGCGGTAGACGCTGCGGCGGCACAAGGTATCCCGGCGCGCGTGGGCAACATCTTCTCCGCCGACCTGTTCTACACGCCGGATCCGGACATGTTCCAGGTGATGAAGAAGTACGGCATCCTGGGCGTAGAAATGGAAGCGGCCGGCATCTACGGCGTAGCGGCTGAGCTGTATGAAGAGTTCGGCTGTAAGGCACTGACCATCTGTACCGTTTCCGACCACATTCTGCGTCACGAAGCCACCACCGCCGCAGAGCGCCAAACCACCTTTAACGAGATGATCGTTATCGCGCTGGAATCCGTGCTGCTGGGCGACAAAGAGTAACAATACTGCGGGCGCAGCATCCTGCTGCGCCTCTGCACCAATCTATTCATCCTCCGCAAGAATTCTCTTCGAATGCTTTACCGTACAGGTAGTTGGCGCCAGTAATCTATTCACCGATCTATTCACACATGAATAATGTCGAGCAAGTTATGTGCCTGGCTTAAGGCTGTTTCGCTTCTTCTTTATCCTGTGGCTTGTCGTCGTCGTCTTCCACCGTATTGCCTTCTTCCAGCGGCGTATTGGCCGTCAGCAGGTACGGCGATTGCTGCCAGCGACTGCGGCGATGTTGCAGCAGGGTACGCGCCAGAATAATACCGATGGCCAGCGCCAGCAGGATCATCAGGCGCAGCAGGTTGGTGGTGTTATCCACCTGTTTGGACTCGGTCGCCAGCACGTGGGTGTCCAGCGTAATGCGGATAAAACCTATCGGGCCGTCTTTGCCCTGAATGGATTCCACCAACTGGTGATTGAAATAGCTGCCGGCACGTTTGCCGTCAAGTGACAGGCGATCGCGTATACTGATCTGTTCACCGGCGTGGGAAACCAGCGTGCCGTCCAACTGATAGACGCTGGCGTCCAGAATGCGGCTGTGGTCGGTAAGCTGTTTGAGGATGGCGTCTACGCGCTGGTTGTCGACGTCGCTGTCGTCATCGAGCAGCGGCGCCAGGCTGGAGGCCACCTGTTTGGTCAGCGTTTGCGCCAGTTCTTCCACCTGTTCGGATCGCGCCAACTGGTGACTCAGGCTAAAATAGGACGCGCCCTGCATCAATAGCACCAGCAAAGCCAGGCAAATCAGGATAATAGCGGTGCGGTGCAGGCGGAATTTCAGTTTAGCGCGAGCCATTCAGGTTCCTTGGGCATCTTGGACACTTTATGTTGCCAGAACCAATGGCGATAGGATAGCTTGATGCGTCGTTTTATCATGCAGCGTTTTTTCAGGAGTTAATGATGTCGAATAGTCTGACCTATTGCGATCTCCCGGCAGAGATCTCTCAATGGCCGGGTCTTCCCCTTTCGCTGAGCGGCGACGAAGTGATGCCGCTGGATTATCGGGCGGGTCATACCGGTTGGCTATTATATGGCAGAGAACTGGATAAAACGCGCATTACTCATTTCCAGCGCAAGCTGGGTGCGGCGATGGTGATCGTCACCGCCTGGTGCGTAGAGGACTATCAGGTCGTGCGGCTGGCGGGCACTCTGACGGCGCGCGCCAAAATACTGGCGGCGGAGAACGGGCTGGACGTAGCGCCGCTCGGCAAGATCCCCCATTTGCGCACCCCGGGGCTGCTGGTGATGGACATGGACTCCACCGCGATCGAGATTGAATGCATCGACGAAATCGCCAAGCTGGCGGGCGTGGGTGATGAGGTGGCGGAAGTGACCGAACGCGCAATGCGCGGCGAGCTGGATTTTACCGCCAGCCTGCGTCAGCGCGTTGGGAAGCTGAAAGGTGCCGATGCCAATATCCTCAAACAGGTACGCGATGAACTGCCGCTGATGCCGGGGTTGATCAACCTGGTGCGCAAGCTGCAGGCGATGGACTGGCATGTGGCAATCGCTTCCGGCGGCTTCACTTACTATGCCGAGTATTTGCGCGATAAGCTGAAGCTGGTGGCGGTGGCGGCCAACGAACTGGGGATCCGCGACGGCAAACTGACCGGCGAAGTGCTGGGGCCGGTAGTTGACGCGCAGTTCAAGGCCGATACGCTGGTCGCGTTGGCGGAAAAACTGGGTATTCCGCCGCAGCAGACCGTGGCTATCGGCGACGGTGCCAATGATTTGAAAATGATACAGGCGGCCGGGCTGGGTATTGCCTACCACGCCAAACCGAAAGTGTATGACAAGGCGCAGGTGTCCATTCGCCATGCCGATCTGATGGGCGTGCTGTGCGTACTGACCGGCAGCCTGAAACACGAAGTTCGCTAACCCCGTCATACTTGAAGCTGCCTCTGTGTTAGCTGCGTGCGCTCACCTCAGTCACTTACCTAAGTAAGTGACTGAGGATTCTCGCTCTGGCTGCGTTACTCGGCCAGGCCTCGCCCCGTTGGGGCCAGCGCAAGCGCTGTTCAACAAAACCGTTGGTTTTGTTGTGATGCAACTCCAATTATTTAGGGTATAAACAAAAGATTGAGGTAATACGTGGCAAAAGCAGCAAAACGGGCGTTTGTATGTAATGAGTGCGGCGCAGATTATCCGCGCTGGCAGGGACAGTGCAGCGCTTGTCACGCCTGGAACAGCATTACAGAAGTTCGTCTGGCTGCGGTGTCCTCTTCTTCTCGCTCCGAGCGTTTAAGCGGCTATGCCGGTGATGCCGGCATCAGCAAGGTGCAAAAACTCTCGGACATCAGCCTGGACGAGTTGCCGCGTTTTTCCACCGGCTTTCTTGAGTTTGACCGCGTACTGGGCGGCGGCGTGGTGCCGGGCAGCGCGATCCTGATCGGCGGCAACCCCGGAGCCGGTAAAAGTACTCTGCTGTTGCAGGTGCTGTGCAAGCTGTCCGAGCAGATGAAAACCCTGTACGTCACCGGCGAGGAATCGTTGCAACAGGTGGCGATGCGCGCTCACCGCCTCGGGTTGCCGACCGGTAACCTGAACATGCTGTCGGAAACCAGTATCGAGCAGATCTGCCTGATCGCCGAACAAGAGCAGCCGAAGCTGATGGTGATAGACTCGATCCAGGTGATGCACATGGCGGATATTCAGTCTTCGCCGGGCAGCGTGGCGCAGGTGCGGGAAACCGCGGCCTACCTGACGCGCTTTGCCAAAACGCGCGGCGTGGCGATTGTCATGGTTGGCCACGTCACCAAAGACGGCTCGCTGGCCGGGCCTAAAGTGCTGGAACACTGTATCGACTGTTCGGTATTGCTGGACGGCGATGCCGATTCACGTTTTCGTACTCTGCGCAGCCATAAAAACCGCTTCGGTGCGGTCAATGAGCTGGGGGTATTCGCCATGACCGAGCAGGGTCTGCGTGAAGTCAGCAACCCATCAGCCATCTTTCTCAGCCGTGGTGACGAAGTCACTTCCGGCAGCTCGGTGATGGTAGTCTGGGAGGGAACCCGGCCGCTGCTGGTTGAGATCCAGGCGCTGGTGGATCATTCGATGATGTCTAACCCGCGCCGGGTCGCGGTCGGCCTGGAGCAGAACCGGCTGGCGATCCTGCTGGCGGTGTTGCACCGCCACGGTGGGTTGCAGATGTCGGATCAGGATGTGTTTGTGAACGTGGTCGGCGGGGTGAAAGTCAGTGAAACCAGCGCCGATTTGGCGTTGCTGATGTCGCTGGTGTCGAGCCTGCGCGATCGCCCGTTGCCGAACGATCTGGTGGTGTTCGGCGAAGTGGGGTTGGCGGGAGAGATTCGCCCGGTGCCGAGCGGGCAGGAGCGTATTTCCGAGGCGGCGAAGCACGGCTTCAAGCGGGCTATCGTGCCGCACGCCAACGTGCCGAAAAAGCCGCCGGCAAATATGCAGGTGTTCGGCGTGAAGAAGCTGGCGGACGCCCTGGACGTGCTGGAACAATTCTATTAATTGCCATGTGATGCGCAGAATATGCTATTTTGTTTAGCATATTAAACGGAGGGATTATGCGGCAATTCGACTACCTGAAGGCATCTATCAAGCAGAAGAGCTGTACCCTGCAGCAGGTGGCGGATGCCAGCGGCATGACCAAAGGTTACCTCAGCCAGCTGTTGAACGACAAAATCAAAAGCCCAAGCGCTCAGAAACTGGAAGCGTTGCACCGTTTTCTGGGCCTGGAATTCCCGCGTCGCGAGAAAAAGGTCGGTGTGGTGTTTGGTAAATTTTACCCACTGCACACCGGCCATATTTACCTGATTCAGCGCGCTTGCAGCCAGGTGGATGAGCTGCACGTGATTTTGTGTCACGACGAACCGCGTGACCGGGAACTGTTCGAGAACAGTTCGATGTCGCAACAGCCCACGGTCAGCGACCGTCTGCGCTGGCTGTTGCAAACCTTCAAGTACCAGAAAAACATCCATATTCATTCGTTCGACGAGCAGGGTATCGAACCCTATCCGCACGGCTGGAACGTTTGGAGCGACGGGATGAAAGCCTTCATGGAACAGAAGGGCATAGTACCGAGCTTTATCTATTCCAGCGAAACGCAAGACGCCCCGCGTTATCGCGAGCACCTGGCGATGGAAACCATTCTGATCGATCCCGAACGTTCATTCATGAACATCAGCGGCAGCCAGATCCGTCAGGATCCGTTCCGCTATTGGGATTACATTCCGACCGAAGTGAAGCCTTTCTTCGTGCGCACCGTGGCGATCCTCGGCGGTGAGTCGAGCGGCAAATCGACGCTGGTGAACAAGTTGGCGAACATTTTTAACACCACCAGCGCCTGGGAGTATGGGCGCGACTATGTGTTCTCGCACCTGGGTGGCGATGAGATGGCATTGCAGTATTCCGACTACGACAAGATCGCGTTGGGTCAGGCACAGTACGTTGACTTTGCAGTGAAATACGCCAACAAAGTGGCATTTATCGATACCGATTTTGTCACTACCCAGGCGTTTTGCAAAAAGTACGAAGGACGTGAACACCCCTTCGTGCAGGCGCTGATCGACGAGTACCGGTTTGATCTGGTGATCCTGCTGGAAAATAACACCCCGTGGGTAGCGGATGGCCTGCGCAGTCTCGGCGCGCCGACCGATCGCAAGGCATTCCAGCACCTGCTGGAAGAGATGCTGCGCGCCAACAATATCGAGTATGCACACGTGGAGTCCAGCGACTACGAGGAGCGCTTCTTGCGCTGCGTCGAACTGGTAAAACAGCTGTTGGCGGCCGATGCCAGCCGACTGGTGGGCGCCACGCCGGAATAAGCCGGAGGCGCAGCGTGCTGCGCCTCTCTTGCCTCAGTAAACAATCACCAGTTTGCCCTGCATATGCCCGTCGAGCAGTTTTTTATGCGCGGCGGTCAGAGTCTCCACCGTCAGCCCCTGCAGCGTTTCACTCAATGTGGTGCTCAGCTTTCCGTCGTCCAGCAGCTGCGCCACCTGCTTGAGGATTTCTCCCTGTTGAGCGATGTCCGGCGTGGTAAACATGCTGCGGGTAAACATCAATTCCCAATGCAGCGCGGCGCTTTTCAGCTTCAACGCGTTTTGATCGAGCGGCTGTTGGTTCTCCACGATGGTGCAGATGTGGCCCAGCGGCGCGATCAGATCCGATATCGCTTTCCAGTGGCCATCGGTATCGTTCAGGCAAAGGATATAATCGACGGTTTCAATGCCCTGCTGCGCCAGATTCCCTTTAAGATCATGATAATCCACCACCAGATCGGCGCCGCGCTCCCGGCACCAGGCCGCCGACTCGGGGCGTGAAGCGGTGGCTATCACCTTCACCTTGCTCAACTGGGCGGCGAACGGGATCGCCAGCGAGCCAACGCCACCGGCACCGCCGATAATCAACAGGGTTTTACCTTCCGTCGCGTCCTGGATTTTCAGGTGCTCGAACAACGCTTCCCAGGCGGTCAGCGCGGTCAGCGGCATGGCGGCGGATTCAGCCCAGTTCAGGCTGCGCGGTTTATGTGAAGCGATGCGCGAATCAATCAACTGCTGAGTGCTGTTGCTGCCCGGCCGAGTGATATCACCGGCGTACCAAACCTCATCGCCGGCTTTGAAACCTTTGACGCCGCTGCCCACCTCAAGCACCACGCCGCTGGCGTCCCAGCCGAGGATGCGCGGCTGTTGCAGGCCGCTTTTTTGCAGGCCGGCGTGGACTTTGGTATCCACCGGGTTGACCGACACCGCTTTGACCTCCACCAGTAAATCGTATTGGCCTGGTGCGGGTTTTTCCGGGTTGATTTCAATGAAACCGGCGGGGTTTTTCGGGTCTACGGCAATGGCTTTAATCGGCATGATTGTGCTCCTTTAGAATGAATACCCTCAGTGTAGACCTCTGAGTGGGGAGTGATAAGATGGACAATAAATAACTAAGTGTTCGCTTGAGGTGAACAATGATGTTTAAACAGTTGCAGGACATGGCGCTGTTTGCGCTGGTGGCCGAGTGCGGCAGCTTCACCGGCGCAGCCAACCGTGCCGGCTTGCCGAAATCCAGCGTCAGCCAGCGCGTCAGCCAACTGGAGCAGACGTTGGGTTTGCGGCTGCTCAACCGCACCACCCGTCAGCTCAATCTGACCTTCGCCGGCGAACGTTATCTGGTGCACTGTCAGGAGATGTTGTCCGCTGCCGAACGGGCCGATCTGGCGCTGCAACGGCTGCGTGACAACCCCAGCGGCCGGTTGCGCATCTCGACACCCGCCGGGTTGGGGGCGACGCTGCTGGCGCGATTGGCGGCGGATTTTCAGCGTCAGTACCCGGATGTCTCGCTCGAAGTCTCGGTGTCCGACGCGATGGTGGATCTGGTGCAAGAGGGGTATGACGCCGCGTTGCGCACCGGCAAACCACAGGATTCCTCGTTGATTGGCCGCCGCCTGGGGCATGCCCCGCGTTATTTGCTGGCGGCGCCGGCCTATCTGGCGCAGTTCCCGCCGCTCCTTCATCCGCAGCAGTTGCAGCAGCACCGTTGCATTGCGCACCGCGCCTGGCCTGCGTGGAGCCTGCGTCGGGGCGACGAGTATTACCGTTGGCAACTGCCGATGCTGCATATCACTGACAACCTGCTGTATGCGCGCGAGTGTGCCATCTCCGGTGCCGGCATTACCCTGCTGCCGGCGTTCCTCAGCCGCGAGGTGGTGGCGCAAAAGCAGCTGGTGGAAGTATTGCCGGAATGGCGGGCGGAGGGGAATGAGCTGTATCTGGTCTACCCGAGCCGCAAGCTGAATTCGCCGGCGCTGGCTTGTTTTATCGATGTGGTGTTGCAGCACCCGGTTTTTGTGGACTATGCACAGGCACTGGATTGGGGATAACAAAAAGCCCGCAAGATGCGGGCTTGAGAGCATAGATAGTCAACCTGATGTTACTTGATGACTTTCTTGTACTTGATACGGCGAGGTTCCAGCGCATCGGCACCCAGAGTACGCTTTTTGTACTCTTCGTATTCGGTAAAGTTGCCTTCGAAGAACTCCACCTTACCTTCATCCTGATAGTCCAGAATGTGGGTGGCAATACGGTCAAGGAACCAACGGTCATGCGAGATCACCATCGCACAGCCCGGGAACTCCAGCAGGGCGTTTTCCAGCGCGCGCAGGGTTTCGATATCCAGGTCGTTGGTCGGTTCGTCGAGCAGCAGCACGTTGCCGCCAACCTGCAGCAGCTTGGCCAGATGCAGACGGCCACGCTCACCACCGGACAGTTCGCCCACGCGTTTGCCCTGATCGACGCCCTTGAAGTTAAAGCGGCCAACGTAGGCACGGCTTGGCATTTCGGTGTTGCCCACGCGCATGATGTCCTGGCCGCCGGACACTTCTTCCCACACGGTTTTGGCGTTATCCATGCTGTCGCGGAACTGATCGACCGACGCCAGCTTGACGGTATCGCCCAGCACGATGCTGCCGGAGTCAGGTTGTTCCTGGCCGGACATCATGCGGAACAGCGTGGATTTACCCGCGCCGTTCGGACCGATGATGCCAACGATGGCTCCCTTCGGTACCGCGAAAGTGAGATCTTCGATCAGCAGGCGGTCGCCGTAGGATTTACGCAGGTTGTTAACTTCAACCACTTTATCGCCCAGGCGGGTGCCAGGTGGGATAAACAGTTCGTTGGTTTCGTTACGTTTCTGGTATTCGGTGCTGTTAAGCTCTTCAAAGCGCGCCAGACGGGCCTTGCCTTTAGACTGACGGCCTTTGGCACCCTGACGTACCCACTCCAGCTCTTTCTCGATCGATTTGCGGCGAGCGGCTTCGGTTGAGGCTTCCTGCGCCAGACGAGCGTCTTTCTGTTCCAGCCAGGAAGAGTAGTTACCTTCCCACGGAATACCTTCGCCACGGTCCAGCTCGAGGATCCAGCCGGCCACGTTATCAAGGAAGTAACGGTCGTGGGTGATCGCCACTACGGTCCCTTCGAAGTCGTGCAGGAAGCGTTCCAGCCAGGCCACGGATTCGGCATCCAGGTGGTTGGTCGGTTCGTCCAGCAGCAGCATGTCCGGTTTTTCCAGCAGCAGGCGGCACAGCGCTACGCGGCGGCGCTCACCACCGGAAAGGTTGGCGATTTTTGCGTCCCACTCCGGCAGGCGCAATGCATCGGCGGCACGCTCCAGTTGGGTGTTGAGGTTGTGACCATCGTGGGCCTGAATGATCTCTTCCAGGCGGCCCTGTTCAGCGGCCAACTTGTCGAAGTCGGCGCCTTCTTCAGCGTACAGCGCGTACACTTCATCAAGGCGTTTCAGGGCACCGACGACTTCGGCCATCGCTTCTTCAACCGATTCGCGAACGGTGTGTTCCAGGTTGAGTTGCGGTTCCTGCGGCAGGTAGCCGATTTTAATCCCCGGTTGCGGGCGCGCTTCACCTTCGATATCGGTATCGATACCGGCCATAATGCGCAGCAGGGTGGATTTACCGGAACCGTTCAGGCCCAGTACGCCAATTTTGGCGCCAGGGAAGAAGCTCAGGGAGATATTTTTCAGGATGTGACGCTTCGGCGGAACCACTTTGCCGACGCGATGCATGGTATAGACGTATTGAGCCACGTTGCTCTAAGCCTCTCTATATCAGTTTTTATAGGATGTCTGGCTGCGGAGTGTAGCCCGTTTCGAACACGGATCCCAGACATCATCAGCGATCGCTAAGTATAACCCTTTATGCGCCTTTAACAGGCGCATATCGGCAGTTTAAGGTGTGACGACGATCGCGACGCGGCGGTTTTCCGCACGACCGCTGGAGGTGCGGTTATCGGCGACCGGATCGCGCTTGCCCATGCCGCGGGTTTCGATATTGGCGCGCGGGATGCCTACGCTGGCCAGCAAATCGGCCACTGCATCGGCGCGGCGCAGCGAAAGCTGGTCGTTGTAGCTGTCTTCACCGTAGTTATCCGTATGACCATCCAGACGGAACTTGGTGATGCCTACGCTCATCAGTGCACGGCCCATTTTCTGAACCGTTTCGGTACTTTCCGGGTTCAGCTTGCCGATGTTGTTGCCGAACAGTACTTTGTCGGAGAGGCCGAATTCCCAGCCGTTATCCGTCAGTTTGAACCCTTGAGACTGCAACAACGCGATCTGCTCGGGCGTCAGGCCCTGCGGTTTGCTCTGGCACCCTGCAAGGGTGAGCAAGGCGACAAACATTATCGCCAGCAGTGAAAAACGGTTTTTTAGTGTTTGCTGTATCATAATCAAATCCCTGGTTTTAATTTTATAACTGGGGCTCTATTTCTGTATTGCCAGCCGCCAGCCTCCGTTATAACGATGCTTTGCCTGATACATCGCATCGTCAGCTTCGTGCAAAAGACCCTGAGGCGTTAGTGCATGTTCAGGGTAAAGCGCAATACCGATACTCAGAGAGGTCGTCACCGCCTCGTCGTTCGGCAAAATTATCGGTTGGGTCATGCAATCGATAATGTTGTCGGCAATTTGCAGCACATCTTCCGTACTGTGAACCGGCGCCAACAGCACTGCGAACTCATCGCCGCCTAAACGCGCGACCAGATCGCTTTCGCGCAGTTGCGCGCGAATGCGCCCGGCAATGGTGGTCAGCACCGCGTCACCGGCAGCGTGACCGTAACTGTCATTCACCTCCTTGAAGCGATCTCCGTCGATAAACAATACCGCGAGTTTTTCCGTCGGCTCAATATCGCCCAGTGCGCGGCTCAGCCGGCCTTCAAAAAAGGCGCGATTCGGCAACCCGGTCAGGCTGTCGTGGGTCGCCCGGTGGGTCAGTGAATCATTTTCCTGTTTCAGGTGCGCCTGCCAGGCCTCCAGTTCATCGAGCAAGCCGTTGAAGTCGTTGCTCAATTCGTGCAGTTCGGCAATGGGTGCCGACGGCACCCGCAGCCCGAAGGTGCGATCGCGCCGCACCGCATGCGCCACATTGGCGATATCATCCAGCGAACTGACAATGCCCAGCAGCATACGGCGGGAAAGCACCAGCGCGCACAGGGTACTGAGTACCAGGCAGGCGATCATGCCCAGGATACCGCGCAGCAGGAAACGCAGCAGGCTGCCGCCATTGCCGCTCAGCCAGACCTTGCCGACCTGTTTGCCCTCGTGGGTGATCGGCAAGACCACCGGCTCCGGCAGCGCCCAGTGAGCGACAATCTGCTCCAGGCCGTGCAGCGGGCCATCCTTGGGACGATGCCAACTGGCCAGCACGTTACCGCTGTTGTCCAGGATTTTGGCTTCCGACACTTCTTCTTTGGAGGCGATCAGTACCATCGCCTCGCGAATGTAGGGGCGATCTCCAAACACCACTGCAGCTTCAACCGTATAGCTGATGGAGCGCGCAATAAGGTGCAGGTTGTGGTTGGCGTAGGCGCGTAGCGCGAACAGCGCCACCAGCGTCAAGAAAATCCCGGCGGTGCCGACGGCTATCAGTGCCAACCCGAGATTGGCTCGTTGCAGTACCCGGCCCAGAGTGGGCCGCGAATGCCCGGAACGGTTCTTGCGCAACCATATCATAGCGGCGGCGCCTGTTTGCGCGCCAGCTGCAGCACGTTAGGATGAACGCGAACGCCGCTGCGTGCCAGAGCGTCCAGGTTCACCTTGAAACTGGCCTGGTCGCCGTCAATCTGCAGGCAAAAAGCGCTGCCGGCAGAGCATTCACCGTCGTTCTCGCTGATGCTGAGAATGGAATGGCCTTGAATGCGCTGTATAAAGTTTTGTTTTTGGCCAGCGTTGATATTACCCAAATAAATTACGTCGCAGCCGGTGCTCAGCAGGGGGCTGTCAAAGGGCACTCGCTCGGCTTTGATCGGCCGGGGAGCGCTCAGCAAAATAGGATCGAACAGGCCTTCGGCATATTGGGTCTGCGCCGTTACGCACAGGCGGATTGGTTTGGGCTCACTGGGCCAGCGGGCATAGCTGATGATGCCGACCACGACGGTGGTGACGGCATGAGTGCGATTCTGATAGGCATTGCCCGTGTCGGAGCGGGCCAGTCCGGGAAACGCCATCAGCAAGACCACAATGAATGGTAACAGGCGGTCGCCACCCAGACGTGCGCAAACGAAGCTCGTGAATGAGCTTTTCGTACTGGCTGCTATCATCACGGCATTTTTCGCCATCTTCATCTGCCATTCCTGCCAACATCCGCAGTAAGGTAGCGGTGATCTAACAATGAGAAACCTGACCCGACCGAAGGGGTAAACGTAATACTAAGTACTATCAATCGCACTGTGTGATGAACACTATCTAACCCATAATTGGCGCGGATTGTATTATAAGATATCGCTGTTGCGCGCTTTATGTGCCATTTTCTCGGATTTATCCTATCTTTTTTAACAGTATAAAAACGGTCCGGGGAGTTTGCCAGGCGTTTTCGGCAAAGAAAGCGGCGTTGGGCTGCAGTGCGGCGATTTACGTGACGCCTTTATTTAATTTGTCAGCCAGGGTAAACGTTTTTTACCTGGCGTCCCTCATGACGATAAACTTCTTCTTCTACAGTAGTTGAATGGATAGGCAATTGCGCTGTCTATGGTAGATGTCTGAGCTTATCGCTCTGCACACCTTTTTTGCTTTGATGTGTATTCCACTTCAGGGCGCGAAACACTCGAAGAGCCGGTTTCTCCGGGCCTTGACCGCTGGCGCAGCGCGGCAAGGGGGGAAAGGGTTCCGGCAACACAACCAGCGAGGAAAGAGTAAGTATGGTCAAGGTAGACAAGTGGCGGTTGTTGGCCGTGGGGCTGTGCCTGACGGCATTCTCGGGCGCGGCAATGGCGGACTCTCTCGACGCGCAGCGTCAGCGTTACCTGCAAATCAAGCAGGCGTGGGACAGTAATCAGATGGATGTCGTGGCACAACTGATGCCGACGTTGCGTGATTATCCGCTTTACCCTTATCTGGAATACCGCGAATTGACGCAGGATCTCAGCCAGGCCGGTTTCTCCGAGGTGAATGACTTTATCAAGCAGCACCCGACGCTGCCGCCCGCCAAGTCGCTGGCACCTCGGTTTGTCAATGAGTTGGCGCGTCGTGAAGACTGGCGCACTCTGTTGGCTTTCAGCCCGCAGGCCCCCAAACCGGTCGCGGCACGCTGTAACTACTACTACGCCAAATGGGCTACCGGCGATCAACAGGCGGCCTGGAGCGGCGCGGACGATCTCTGGATGAGCGGTAAAACGCTGCCGGGCGCTTGCGATAAACTGTTCAATGTCTGGCAGGGTGCCGGCAAGCAAACGCCTCTGAATACTTTGGAGCGCATGAAGCTGGCGTTAAAAGAGGGCAACAGCAGCCTGGTTAACGGCCTTTATCGCCAGTTGCCGTCAGAATATCAGACCATGGGTGATGCGCTGGTGCGCCTGCAAAACGATCCCGCCACCGTAGAGGCTTTTGCCCGCAGCGTAGGGCCGACTGACTTTACCCGTGCGGCGACCGGCATCGCTTTCGAGCGGCTGGCGCGTCAGGATGCTGAAAATGCCCGCGCAATGATCCCGAGTATCGCTCGCCTGCAGAAAATGAGCGACAGCGAGCGGTTGGGGTTGGAAGAAGCGGTGGCGTGGCGCCTGATGGGCAGCGATGCGACCTTCGAGCAGACCCAGTGGCGCGATAAGGTCATCCTGCGCAGCCAGTCTCCGACGCTGCTGGAACGCCGTGTGCGCATGGCGTTGGGCAACGGCGATCGTCAGGGTGTGGCGACCTGGCTTTCGCGCCTGCCGGCAGAATCGCGCAATAAAGACGAATGGCGCTACTGGCGTGCGAGTATCTTGCTGGATGAAGGCAAACGCAGCGAGGGTGAAGAGATCCTGCGCAGCCTGATGAACGAACGCGGTTTCTATCCTATGGTGGCGGCGCAGAAACTGAATAAGCCGTACCCGGTCATGGTGGCGGTGGCGGCAAAACCCCGCGCCTCACTGGTGGACGGGCCGGAAATCGCCCGCGTGCGTGAACTGATGTACTGGAACATGGATAACCTGGCGCGCAGCGAGTGGACCTCGTTCGTTGCCAGCCGCAGCAGGCCTGAACAGGAAGCGCTGGCGCGTTATGCCTTCGAGCAGAAATGGGCCGATCTCAGCGTGCAGGCGACCATCGTCGGCAAGCTGTGGGATCACCTCGAGGAGCGCTTCCCGGTGGCCTGGTCGCAAGAGTTCCGCAGCGCTACCGATGACAAGGGCATCACGCCGAGCTACGCCATGGCGATCGCCCGTCAGGAGAGCGCCTGGAACCCGAAAGCGCAGTCGCCGGTGGGGGCCAGCGGCCTGATGCAGGTGATGCCGCGGACCGCGCAACATACCGTGCAAATGTACAATATTCCCGGTTACTCAAGCCCGAGCCAACTGCTTGATCCGCGTACCAATATTACTATCGGCACCAGTTACCTGGAGTACGTCTACCAGCAGTTTGGTCGTAACCGTATCCTGTCGTCGGCAGCCTATAACGCCGGCCCATCGCGGGTGAATACCTGGTTGGGCAACAGCGAAGGGCGTGTCGATGCGGTCGCTTTTGTTGAAAGCATCCCGTTCTCGGAGACCCGCTCCTACGTGAAGAACGTGCTGGCTTACGACGCGTTTTACCGTTATTTGATGCACCGCCCGGCCAAGGTGCTGACCGATGCCGAGTGGCAGAGACGTTATTGATTTTGACGGCGCTATGGTATGCTGCTGTACTAGTTAAATAGTATGGTGGCTTGCCATGACGCAATTATCGCTTAACGATCCGGCTCTTTCAGAACAAGGTAATGAGGATTGGCTGCGCTTTGTCGCGCTGCTGCAAAATTCGTTCGCTCAGGAGTTGCATCAGCCGCTGATGCAACTGTTGCTGACACCGGATGAGCGTACGGCGTTAGGCACGCGGGTACGGATTATTCAGGAGTTGATGCGCGGCGAGATGAGCCAGCGCGAGCTGAAGAATGAACTGGGGGCGGGGATTGCCACCATCACTCGCGGTTCGAACAGCCTGAAAGCGGCGACGCCGGCGCTGAAACAGTGGCTGGAGCAACAGTTACTGGGCGATGCGCAATAGCGCCGCGCCCGGTATCGGTTATTTATTCGGCGTGCCGTTGTGGCTTTGGTAGACAGAATTGTGAAAAGGTACCAATGCCAGCAGCAGAGCCTGATGATAAACGCTGGTGCGGCTCAATCGCCCATCGGTAAAGATGCCGATAGCGCCGCCCTGGCGCTTCACCTCGGTATTGCCGGTGATGGCCGCCATCTCCGCACCCAGTTCGCGGCCGGCGCGAATTCCCTGTAAAATTACCTCCGGCAGCATCAGGCTGGCTGAGCGCGATTCGCCACGAGTATGCGGGCTTTCCACCGTCATCCAGGCGAAGGTCATATTCTCTTCTATGCCTGCCTCCACGCCGACCCAAAAGTCGGCCTCCGGGCGAACCTGACGGGCTTCCATTACGCGCTGGCGTGCGCCGGTACGGGTTTCGTGATTGCCTATCGGTTGCAGTGAGACGCCGCTGGCGACGTCGACAGATTCAATGCGACATTGGTCCGCGCCAAAGGCGTCATCAAAGGCCAGTTGAATAGCCTTGATCTTTGCCGGGTTGGTAGTTGCAGCGACAACATGATACATAACGGGTTTGGCATCCTTAAGCTAAGAGCCTATTCACTATGTCAGAAGCTTGCGCAAGCCACTTCTGACGAAGATAAACTCAGGTTTCACGCAGTATAACGGAAAAGCAAAATGTTACAGGTATACCTCGTTCGCCATGGCGAAACGGAATGGAATGCGGCTCGCCGTATCCAGGGCCAGTCCGACAGCCCGTTAACCGCCAAAGGTGAACATCAGGCGCATCTGGTTGCCCGGCGTGTCAGTAAAGAGGGCATCACGCATGTTATTACCAGCGATCTGGGGCGTACCCGCCGCACCGCGCAAATCATCGCAGAAGCTTGTGGCTGCGAAGTGATTAGCGATCCGCGTTTGCGTGAATTGCATATGGGAGTGCTGGAAGAACGTCTGATCGAAAGCCTGACGCCGCAGGAAGAACAGTGGCGCAAACAGATGGTCGATGGTACTGCTGACGGCCGTATCCCTCAAGGTGAATCCATGAGCGAGTTGGGTGAACGCATGCGCGCCTCGCTGGAAAGTTGCCTGATGCTGCCTGAAGGCAGTAAGCCGCTGATTGTCAGCCACGGTATTGCGCTGGGCTGCCTGATCAGCACCGTGCTTGGGCTGCCGGCCTATGCCGAGCGCCGTCTGCGTTTGCGTAACTGTTCGTTGTCGCGCGTTGACCATCAGCAGAGCCCGTGGTTGGCTTCCGGCTGGATTGTGGAAACGGCGGGCGATGTCACGCATCTGGACATGCCCGCGCTGGACGAACTGCAGCGTTAACGGCGGATCGGGATCAGGTAGTCGCAGTTGATCTCGGTCGGCGGTTGGGGTGGCCGGCGGTCACCCTTGGGATAAAAGCGCTCGATGTCGTGCCCTTTGCGGCGCGTCAGTTTGAGCGCCGGCAGGCAGGTGCCATACAGCGTCAGGATAAAGTCCTGCAGGCCAGAGGCCGGCCCTTCATAGCTGAACATCGCGTACTCACCGCCCTGCAACACCAGCGGCTGGCCTTCCTGTACCTTATCCGGCACGTGGTGCGGTTCCAGCGCCGTGGTGTACAGCACTTCCTGCTCGTCGTCCTTTTCCTGGCTCGGGCGAGAGTGATGCAGCCCGTAGAGTACCGGTGGCAGCGTCTCGGCTTCGCCCAGATATTGGCGCCAGAACTGTGAGCGCAGCTCGGTACGGAAATTGGAGATTTGCTCCAGCGTGCAGGAATAGCTCTGTGTCAGGCCAATCAGGTGCTGCTCCGCCAGCGTGACGAATTCCGGCTGCGGCAGGGTGAAGGCACCCAGGCGGATTGGCGGGCAGATGCCGAACGCGTTCCAGTCTTCGGCCCGGCGATATAATGCCGGCGTTTGCGCAAACTGTTTTTTAAACGCGCGAGTGAAAGTCTGCTGCGAGTCGAAGCGATACTGCAAGGCGATATCCAAAATCGGTCGGCTGGTTAAACGCAGCGCCACCGCAGCTTTAGACAGTCGTCTTGCCCGGATATAAGCGCCGATGGCGTTACCGGTAATATCTTTGAACATCCGTTGCAGATGCCATTTAGAGTAGCCCGCTTTTGCCGCCACGTTGTCCAGCGACAAAGGTTGGTCCAAATGGCTTTCCAGCCAGCTAAGCAGATCACGAATGATACCGGCTTGATCCATAGATCTTCCTCGTAGAGCTTTAGGGTGGGAACCCGAACTGTTTATTCATTACGCAGGTGCTTGCGCTATCAGACCAATCCATGAGCCATTTTGCGTAGCACTCTTTGCTTCTTGCAGCTCGCTGCGCAAGAGTTGGACAGGGCACACCTTAAACGGGCGCAAAGAAATAACGACGCCGCATAATAGCAATTTTTTTCCTCCGAGACTCTCAAAGATTTTTTTCACGCTCTGTGCTAAAAAGATCGGTGCGGACCAGAAAAATCCCGATTCTGTGACCTAAAACATAAACAATATTGATCGCTGAGCCTGTTTTTTCAGGCGGTAGCCGTTGGAGTTAAGTGAATGAAAAAAGGATGGATATTTTTGTTTGGTTTAGTTTGCGCAACGGTAAATAGTGCGCAGGCTGAACAGGTAGGATCGGTCGATACGGTATTTAAACTCTTTGGTCCGGACCACAAAATTGTGGTGGAAGCGTTCGACGATCCGGATGTTAAAAATGTAACTTGTTATATCAGTCGGGCAAAAACCGGCGGCATCAAAGGCGGCCTGGGATTAGCGGAAGATACCGCGGATGCGGCTATTTCCTGCCAACAGGTGGGGCCGATTGCCCTGAACGATAAAATTAAAAACGGCAAGGCGGAAGGGACGGTGGTGTTCCAGAAAAGGACGTCGCTGGTATTCAAAAAGCTGCAGGTGGTGCGTTTCTACGATGCTACCCGCAATGCGCTGATTTATCTGAGCTATTCAGACCGCGTGGTGGATGGTTCACCGAAGAATGCGCTGAGCGCGGTGCCAATCATCCCTTGGGGCGAAGCGAAATAAAATCAGGGGTTCAACTGAACCCCTGATGTTTTTAGAGCGGGAGGAATTACTCTTCCAGATCGCCGCAGAAACGGTAGCCTTCGCCGTGAATGGTGGCGATGATTTCCGGCGTATCCGGGGTTGATTCGAAGTGCTTGCGGATACGGCGAATGGTCACGTCTACGGTACGGTCATGCGGTTTCAGCTCACGGCCGGTCATTTTCTTCAGCAGCTCGCCACGGGATTGGATCTTGCCCGGGTTTTCGCAGAAGTGCAGCATGGCGCGGAATTCGCTGCGCGGCAGCTTATACTGCTCGCCCGCCGGGCTGATCAGTGAGCGGCTATTGATGTCCAGCTCCCAACCGTTGAATTTATAGCTTTCTACCAGGCGACGTTCTTCGCCGACGCTGCCCAGGTTCATGGTGCGCGACAGCAGATTACGTGCGCGAATGGTCAATTCACGAGGATTAAACGGCTTGGTGATGTAGTCATCAGCGCCGATTTCCAATCCGAGGATCTTATCCACTTCATTATCGCGGCCGGTCAGGAACATCAGCGCAACGCTGGCCTGTTCACGCAGTTCGCGCGCCAGCAGCAGGCCGTTTTTGCCTGGCAGATTGATGTCCATGATAACCAGATTGATATCATTTTCAGACAGGATGTTGTGCATCTCTGCACCATCATTGGCTTCATGAACAACGTAGCCTTCCGCCTCGAAAATGCTCTTCAGGGTGTTACGAGTGACTAACTCGTCTTCGACAATCAGAATGTGCGGGGTCTGCATATTTGCTACCTAAAATTGCCAACAAAATAGAAAATAGGAAGTACAGAAGTCTTTGTTTTCTTAGACGAGGGCAGAGATAGCGCTCACGTTCCCTCTTACCAAATGACTAAAGTACGTAAACTCGTTCTTGATGCACTTTCCATCTAATGTCAACAAGATCGCTAGCTTGGTGGAGCGGCTATTCCCTACGCCCCAAAGGTGCCAAAACGGCGGTTATCCTAACCCTATTAACAGCAATATAACAGTGCGTGCCGAATTCATCACCCAACAAAACTACGCTTTGTTGACATATATCAAATTCAATTGTAGCACGTTAACAGTTTTGTGAAAAACACTTACAGAACTGCCAGCTTAAGTCACAGAACCACAAATTCTGTCTACGATTCAGCATTGTTGCGCTTAATGGGTTACAATTATGAGCTTATTGATGGGGGCGTTATTTTAACATATTGATTAATAAGAACAGTAAAACATAAGTAGTAATAATATCTATTACACCCAATTTATCTGTTCAATAACCCATTTACACATTTCTGTAGCAATTGCCGGGATTTTTGTTGCGCAGTTGTAAATATAATCAGACTATCCCGAACAGTCAAAAACTCGCGATTCCTCTTTCTGTGGAGTATTGATGCAGCTTCATATTGTTTTAGTGGCACCGGCACGGCCGGAAAACGTCGGCGCAGCGGCGCGGGCGATGAAAACCATGGGGTTCACCTCGTTACGCATCGTCGATAGCGAAGCGCACCTGCAACCTGCAGCGCGCTGGGTCGCCCATGGGGCGGGTGATATCCTCGACGGCGTGCAAACTTACCCCACCCTGGCACAGGCGTTAGCGGACGTAGACTTCACGGTAGCCACCACCGCCCGTAGCCGCGCGCGTTTCCATTATTACTGTACACCGCAGCAACTGTTGGGGCAGTTGGGCGAGCGCGGTCAGTGGGTGAATCAGGCGGCGCTGGTGTTTGGTCGCGAAGATTCCGGCCTGACCAATGAAGAGTTGGAACTGGCCGATCTGCTGACCGGCGTACCTATGCAGGCAGACTACCCGTCGCTGAATCTCGGTCAGGCGGTAATGGTGTATTGCTACCAGTTGTCGGAATTGATGGGCGTCAGCGCGCCGCAGGAGACGATGGCCAATGAGGGGCAATTGCGAGCGTTACGTCAGCGCGCCGAAGGATTATTGAGCGCGCTGGGGGTCAGTGATGACCAAAAATTGCGCGATTGGCTGCATCAGAGGCTGGGCGCGCTGCCACAACGGGATACGGCGATGTTGCATACTTTGCTGCATGACATCGAAAAAAAGCTCACAAAGTGATACCCGCAAGTGCTGGCCATTAAGCAGTATGATCCACTGCAAAAATGCCTTCAGGTTGTTTTTTTGTTCTGTCATTTGGTTTTTCTGCTATCGCATTACTCACTCGCCAGGTGGGGTGGCCAATGAGCAAAAACAAGAAATAATTTGACTTGGGAAAGCGATTGCTTTAACCAATAGAGGGGACAGAGTATTTAATGAGACAGACAGAAAAATGCGAAACATCAGCCTGATTATCACAATTATTACCACCACCGAAACCACAGGTAACGGGGCGGGCTGACGCGTACAGGAAACAAAAGAAAAAAGCCCGCACCTAACCAGTGCGGGCTTTTTTTTCGGCTTAAATTCGGGAGAGATCAGAAATGCGAGTGCTGAAATTTGGCGGAACCTCGGTAGCGAATGCAGAACGTTTTCTGCGTGTTGCCGACATCATGGAAAGTAATGCACGTCAGGGACAGGTAGCCACGGTATTGTCCGCGCCTGCAAAGATCACCAATCACTTGGTGGCGATGATTGAAAAAACGGTGGCCGGGCAAGACATTCTGCCAAATATGAGCGATGCGGAGCGTATCTTCGCGGATCTGCTGAGCGGCCTGGCGCAGGCTCTGCCAGGTTTTGAATACGATCGCCTGAAGACCCTGGTCGATCAGGAATTCGCACAACTGAAGCAGGTGTTGCACGGCGTAGCGCTGCTGGGGCAGTGTCCGGACAGTGTGAACGCGGCGATTATCTGCCGTGGCGAGAAGCTCTCCATCGCCATCATGGAAGGCGTATTCCGCGCCAAGGGTTTCCCGGTGACGGTGATCAACCCGGTAGAGAAGCTGCTGGCCCAAGGGCATTATCTGGAGTCGACTGTAGATATCACCGAATCCACGTTGCGCATCGCCGCAGCGGCGATACCGGCGGATCACATCGTGCTGATGGCCGGTTTCACCGCCGGTAATGACAAAGGTGAGCTGGTGGTGCTGGGTCGTAACGGTTCTGACTACTCTGCCGCGGTGCTGGCCGCTTGTCTGCGCGCCGACTGTTGCGAGATCTGGACCGACGTCGATGGCGTTTATACCTGCGACCCGCGCACCGTGCCGGACGCCAGGTTGCTGAAGTCGATGTCGTACCAAGAGGCGATGGAGCTTTCCTATTTCGGTGCCAGCGTGCTTCACCCTCGTACTATCGCCCCTATTGCTCAGTTCCAAATCCCTTGCCTGATCAAAAACACGTCCAATCCGCAGGCCCCCGGCACGCTGATCGGCGGTGAAAATGTGGATAGCGATACCCCGGTAAAGGGCATCACCAATCTGAACAATATGGCGATGATCAACGTTTCCGGGCCGGGGATGAAGGGGATGATCGGCATGGCCGCGCGGGTGTTCGCCGTGATGTCGCGCACCGGTATTTCGGTGGTGCTGATTACCCAATCCTCTTCCGAGTACAGCATCAGTTTCTGCGTGCCGCAGAGCGAGTTGCAGCGTGCCCGCCGTGCGCTGGAAGATGAATTCTACCTTGAGCTGAAAGACGGTTTGCTTGAGCCGCTGGACGTGATGGAAAAGCTGGCGATTATCTCGGTCGTGGGCGACGGCATGCGCACGCTGCGCGGCATCTCGGCCCGCTTCTTCTCCGCGCTGGCGCGCGCCAATATCAATATTGTCGCCATCGCTCAGGGCTCGTCGGAGCGTTCCATCTCTGTGGTAGTCAGCAATGATTCCGCCACCACCGGCGTTCGCGTCTGCCACCAGATGCTGTTCAATACCGATCAGGTGATTGAAGTGTTTGTCATCGGCGTCGGCGGCGTCGGCGGTGCCTTGATCGAGCAGATTTATCGCCAGCAACCTTGGCTGAAGCAAAAGCATATCGATCTGCGCATCTGCGGTATCGCCAATTCCCGAGCCATGTTGACCAATGTGCACGGCATTGCTCTGGACAGCTGGAAAGAGGAACTGGCCGGCGCCAAAGAGCCGTTCAATCTTGGTCGCCTGATCCGTCTGGTGAAGGAGTATCACCTGCTGAACCCGGTGATCGTCGACTGTACCTCCAGCCAGGCGGTTGCCGACCAATACGCGGATTTCCTGGCCGATGGTTTCCACGTGGTGACGCCGAACAAGAAAGCCAACACTTCGTCGATGAACTACTATCAACAGCTGCGCACCGCCGCTGCCGGTTCACGCCGCAAGTTCCTGTACGACACCAACGTCGGCGCGGGTTTGCCGGTGATTGAGAACCTGCAAAATCTGCTGAATGCCGGCGATGAGTTGACGCGTTTCTCCGGTATCCTGTCCGGCTCGCTGTCGTTCATTTTCGGCAAGCTGGACGAGGGCATGTCGCTGTCGGCGGCGACCCTGGAGGCCAAGGCCAAAGGGTACACCGAGCCGGATCCGCGAGACGATCTTTCCGGTATGGACGTTGCCCGCAAGCTGTTGATCCTGGCCCGTGAGGCGGGTTACAAGCTGGAGCTGGAGGACATTGAGGTCGAGTCGGCGCTGCCGCCGTCCTTTGACGCTTCCGGTGATGTGGAAACCTTCCTGGCACGCCTGCCGGAGCTGGATAAAGAATATGCCCGCAACGTGGCTAACGCCGCCGAGCAGGGTAAGGTGTTGCGCTACGTCGGCGTGATCGAAGATGGTCGCTGTCAGGTTCGCATTGATGCGGTAGACGGCAACGATCCGTTGTATAAAGTGAAAAACGGTGAGAACGCCCTGGCCTTCTACAGCCGTTACTATCAACCATTACCCTTGGTGCTGCGCGGCTACGGCGCCGGTAATGATGTGACTGCGGCGGGGGTATTTGCCGACCTGTTGCGCACACTGTCATGGAAGTTGGGAGTTTAATATGGTTAAGGTGTATGCACCGGCCTCAATTGGCAACGTAAGCGTCGGCTTCGACGTTCTGGGTGCTGCGGTGTCGCCAATCGACGGCACCCTGTTGGGTGACTGCGTCAGCGTGGAGGCCGCCGAAACGTTCAGCCTGCAAAACGCCGGCCGCTTTGTCAGCAAGTTGCCCGACGATCCGAAAGAAAACATCGTTTATCAGTGCTGGGAGCGTTTTTGTCAGGAGATCGGCCGGCAGATCCCGGTGGCGATGCGGCTTGAGAAAAACATGCCGATCGGGTCAGGACTGGGCTCCAGCGCCTGTTCGGTAGTCGCCGGGTTGATGGCGATGAATGAATTCTGCAATCGTCCGCTGGACAAAATGACGCTGCTGGGCCTGATGGGCGAGCTGGAAGGCCGTATCTCCGGCAGCGTGCATTACGACAACGTCGCCCCCTGCTACCTGGGCGGCCTGCAACTGATGTTGGAAGAAGAGGGCTTCATCAGCCAGGAAGTGCCTTGCTTTAAAGACTGGTTGTGGGTGATGGCCTACCCGGGCATCAAGGTGTCCACCGCCGAAGCGCGCGCAATTCTGCCCGCGCAGTACCGCCGTCAGGACTGCATCAGCCATGGTCGCTATCTGGCGGGCTTTATCCATGCTTGTCACACTCAGCAGCCGCGCCTGGCAGCCAAACTGATGCAGGACGTGATTGCCGAGCCGTACCGCACCCGCCTGCTGCCGGGCTTTGCCGACGCGCGCAAGGCCGCGCAGGACATCGGCGCTCTGGCTTGCGGTATCTCCGGCTCCGGCCCGACGCTGTTCGCCGTCTGTGACGACGGCGCCACCGCACAACGCATGGCCGACTGGCTGACCAATCACTATCTGCAAAACGACGAAGGTTTTGTTCATATTTGCCGTCTGGATACCGCAGGCGCACGACTACTGGGATAACGCATGAAACTGTACAACCTTAAGGATCACAACGAGCAGGTCAGCTTCGCACAGGCGATCAAACAGGGCCTGGGCAAACAGCAAGGGCTGTTTTTCCCGCTAGAGCTGCCGGAGTTCGAACTGACCGAAATCGATCACCTGCTGGAGCAGGACTTTGTCACTCGCAGCACCCGCATCCTGTCGGCGTTTATCGGCGATGAAGTATCGGAAGAGGCGCTGCATAAGCGCGTGGCGGCGGCGTTTGAATTCCCTGCGCCAGTTGCGCAAGTAGAAGACGACATTGCCTGTCTGGAGCTGTTCCACGGCCCGACGCTGGCGTTCAAAGACTTCGGTGGCCGCTTTATGGCGCAAATGCTGG
Organism: Serratia sp. root2; assembly: GCF_031931805.1. Lineage (NCBI taxonomy): Bacteria > Pseudomonadati > Pseudomonadota > Gammaproteobacteria > Enterobacterales > Yersiniaceae > Serratia > Serratia sp. root2. The sequence goes on along the minus strand of NZ_JAUJXB010000002.1, from coordinate 199,512 downwards.
CGGAAGTGGCGGGCGATCAGCCGGTGACTATCCTGACGGCGACCTCCGGCGATACCGGCGCCGCCGTGGCGCACGCTTTCTATGGCCTGAAAAACGTACGCGTGGTCATCTTGTATCCGCAGGGCAAAATCAGCCCGCTGCAGGAAAAACTGTTCTGTACCTTGGGCGGCAATATCCACACCGTGGCGATCGACGGTGACTTCGATGCTTGCCAGGCGCTGGTGAAACAGGCCTTTGACGATCAGGAGTTGAAAGAGGCGCTGCACCTGAACTCGGCAAACTCCATCAATATCAGCCGCCTGCTGGCGCAGATTTGCTACTACTTCGAAGCGGTGGCGCAATTGCCGCAGGAAGCGCGCAATCAACTGGTGATCTCGGTGCCAAGCGGTAACTTCGGCGATCTGACCGCCGGCCTGCTGGCCAAGTCGCTGGGCCTGCCGGTGAAGCGCTTTATCGCTGCCACCAATGCCAACGACACCGTGCCGCGCTTCCTGACCAACGGCCAGTGGCAGCCGCACGCCACGGTCGCTACGCTGTCGAATGCGATGGACGTCAGCCAACCGAACAACTGGCCGCGCGTGGAGGAGCTGTTCCGCCGTAAAATCTGGCAGTTGAAAGAGCTGGGTCGTGCGGCGGTGAGCGATGAAACCACCAAAGACACCATGCGGGAACTGGCGCAATTGGGGTATCTCTCAGAACCGCATGCTGCGATTGCTTACCGCGCTCTGCGCGATCAGTTGCAAGAAGGGGAGTTTGGTTTATTCCTCGGCACTGCGCATCCGGCCAAGTTCAAGGAGAGCGTGGAAGAGATCCTCGGCCAGGAGCTGCCGTTGCCGAAGGCACTGGCGCTGCGTGCCGATTTGCCGCTGCTGTCTCACAGCCTGCCAGCCGGTTTCGCCGAGCTGCGTAAATTCCTGATGGCTCTGCCGGCCTGAAACCGCCCAGCCTAAAAACGAAAGCCGTCGTTGCGACGGCTTTTTTTTGCGTTCTTTTTTACTGTTCGGGGCGTTTGAACACCAGTTCATTGCCCTGGGAACCGGCTTCGTCAAAGACATAGCCTTCCAGATTAAAATCAACCAATTGCTCGCGCTGTGTCAGGCGGTTTTTGATGATAAAGCGGCTCATCAACCCACGCGCTTTTTTGGCGTAGAAACTGATCACCTTATATTTGCCGTTTTTCTCGTCGAGAAATACCGGTTTGATCAGCGTGCCGTGCAATTTGGCCGGTTTCACCGATTTGAAGTACTCGTCGGAAGCCAAATTGACTACCACGTCGTCGCCCTGTTGTTCCAGCGCCTCGTTCAACTTTTTGGTGATCTGCTCGCCCCAGAAACCGTACAAGTCCTTGCCCTTGGGATTCTCCAGCCTGATGCCCATCTCCAGCCGGTAAGGCATCATCAGATCGAGCGGGCGCAGCACGCCATACAAGCCGGACAGCATCCGTAGGTGCTGCTGAGCGAAATCAAAGTCCTCTTCGCTGAAGTCCTGCGCCTGCAGGCCGGTATACACATCGCCTTTAAAAGCCAATAACGCCTGGCGGGCGGTGTCTGGGGTGAATTTAGGTTGCCAGTCGCTGAAGCGAGCGGCATTCAGGCCGGCCAGTTTATCGCTGATGCCCATCAGGCTGGAGATTTGTGCCGGTGTCAGTTCGCGGCAGATTTTGATCAGTTGCTTCGACTTGTCCAGCAATTCGGGCTGCGTGAAGCGTTCAGTCGCCAGCGGGCTTTCGTAATCAAGGGTTTTTGCAGGTGAAATAATAACGAGCATGGCCAAATCCTGTTTATCCAAGAACGGGTACTGTAGCAAAAAGCGCGAGAAAAAGGGGCAATGGGTCTGATACCCGTCGCCTTTCAAACTGCAGCGTTGTTGGCCGCAGGCGCTTACGCCAGTGACTTACTCAAATAAGCGCCTGGGGTAAGCGGCTTTGCCGCCTAGCTGTGCCGTACAGGGATGTACAAATGCCGCGAGCGCATGGATGCGGCTTGAGCGGCCAACTCGAAATTCATAGGGTATAGGAAGAGAGCAGTGATACGCACCCGTAAAAGTTAACCTTTATCCCATACGCCAGGTTCAAGCTGGGATTTCAGCTCGGGAAAACGGTTCGCGTCGAAAGTGGGTAATTGCCCCAATTTGCGCTGGCGGTGGTAGTCGTTGGCCAGTTTCAGCGCCACGCGCGACAGCAGCAGGATCGCCGTCAGGTTGGTGATTGCCATCAACGCCATCGACGTGTCGGCCATTTTCCACACCACCGGCAGCTCGGCCAGTGCACCAAACATCACCATACCCAGCGCCGCGCAGCGGAAAATCGCCAGGCCGGCTGGGTGGTTGCGCTCAAGGAACACCAGATTGCTCTCGGCGTAAGCATAGTTGGCAATGATCGAGGTGAAAGCGAAAAAGAAAATGGCGACGGCGACAAAGGGCGCCCCCCAATTGCCGACGGCGGCGGAGAGGGCCCGCTGGGTCATATCGATGCCGCTGATGCTGGTTACCGGCTGATCCAATACGCCGGAGGAGAGAATGATTGCGGCCGTGGCGCTGCAAATAACGATAGTATCGATGAATACCCCGAGCATTTGCACGTAGCCCTGCGAGGCTGGATGCGGCGGGTAAGGTGACGCCGAGGCCGCCGCATTGGGCGCGGAACCCATGCCGGCCTCATTGGAGAACAGACCGCGCTGAACGCCTTGGGTCATTGCCTGAGAAATGCCATAGCCGACGGCACCGGCTGCCGCTTCCTGCAGCCCGAAAGCGCTGTTGACCACCAGCGTGAGGATCGCCGACATCTGCTCAATGTTGTGGCCAATCACCCAGAAAGCCAGCAGCAGATAGGCACCGGCCATCAGCGGTACCACCCGTTCGGCCACACGTGCGACGGAACGGATGCCACCGAAGATCACGATGCCGCTCAGCAACACCAGACCGATCCCCACATAGAGCGGCTTCGCGTTGAAAGCGACGGCGGAGGCCTGGGCGATGGAATTGGCCTGGACAGCATTGAACACCAGACCGAAGGCGATGATCAGAAAAAGGGAGAACAGCACGCCCATCCAGCGCATGCCCAGGCCCTTTTCCATATAGTAGGCCGGGCCACCGCGGTAATTACCTTGATCGTCTTTGGTTTTGTAGAGCTGGGCGAGACTGCTTTCAACGAACGAGGTAGCCATGCCGATAAACGCCACGACCCACATCCAGAAGATAGCCCCTGGGCCGCCGGCGGTAAGGGCTATCGCCACGCCGGTCAGATTACCGGTACCGACGCGCGCCGCCAGGGTGGTACACAGCGCCTGAAAAGAAGAGATACCTGCGCCGTCGCTCTTGTTGCTGTGTTTCAGTACCGAAAACATGTGGCCGAAATGGCGAACCTGAATAAAGCGGGTACGCAGGGTGAAATAAATGCCCGTGCCCAGCAGCAAATAAATCAGTACCGAACCCCACAAAACGGTGTTTATAAAATCTATCAGGTCCGTCACGGATCCCTCCTGGTTGAAATTCATTGCGCACCGCACAGTATCCACTGCGGGTGAAAATACCTTGAGCGAGTTTTTACAAGAGCTTAGCCGAGAGTCGTCGGGTTCAGATGAATTGAGATTTTTCTCATCTCTTCGGCTCTGTCACCTCATTTCGCGCGAATTTAACATAATTCATTTCATCGATAGCACGTTATTGCCTTTTCATTAGTTCGGAAATGACGAAAGATATCGGCGTAAACGGTTGCTCGCCCAAGGAAAAAACCAACGCCGTCTGGCCGCGATTTTCCAGCCTTGCACCGGGCCTTGCGCATGTTATTATCAAGGCAGGGCATGGTTGAACGATGCCAAAAGTTCATGCACAAACGATGAGATAATGCCAACATGACCGATAAATTAACTTCCCTGCGCCAGCTCACTACTGTGGTTGCGGACACGGGCGATATCGCGGCAATGAAGCTGTATCAACCGCAAGACGCCACAACCAATCCTTCGCTGATCCTCAATGCAGCTCAAATTCCTGAATACCGTAAACTGATTGACGAAGCCGTTGCCTGGGCGCGCGAGCAGAGCAGCGATCGCGAACAGCAGATCGCCGATGCCGCCGACAAGCTGGCCGTCAACATTGGTCTGGAAATCCTTAAACTGGTTCCGGGCCGCATCTCCACAGAAGTGGATGCACGCCTGTCCTACGACACCGTAGCCAGCGTTGCCAAGGCCAAACGCCTGATCAAACTGTACAACGATGCCGGCATCAGCAACGATCGCATCCTGATCAAACTGGCTTCTACCTGGCAGGGCATCCGCGCAGCAGAACAGCTGGAAAAAGAAGGCATCAACTGTAACCTGACCCTGCTGTTCTCCTTCGCTCAGGCGCGTGCCTGCGCTGAAGCCGGCGTGTTCCTGATTTCTCCGTTCGTTGGCCGTATCCTCGACTGGTACAAAGCCAATGGCGACAAGAAAGAGTTCGCGCCAAACGAAGATCCGGGTGTGGTTTCCGTTACCGAGATCTACCAGTATTACAAAGAGCACGGTTACAACACCGTGGTGATGGGCGCCAGCTTCCGTAACGTGGGCGAAATCATCGAACTGGCCGGTTGCGACCGTCTGACCATCGCCCCTGCGCTGCTGAAAGAACTGGCAGAGAGCGAAGGCGCACTGGAGCGTAAACTGGCTTACACCGGCGAAGTAAAAGCGCGCCCTGCTGCGCTGACCGAGCCTGAGTTCTACTGGCAGCACAACCAGGATCCAATGGCCGTTGAGAAACTGACCGACGGCATCCGCAAGTTTGCCGTAGACCAGGGCAAGCTGGAAAAAATGATCGCCGATCTGCTGTAATTACCGCAATCAGCGCGAAAAAGGTGGCTCCGGCCGCCTTTTTTTATGCTCGCCGCACCCGGCGATGGCCCAGACACTTTATAATTTCAGGATTCATAACGGGATGGGCAGTGAACCCGCCCCGACCCCATCAGGCTGTAGAGGTTACGCATGGACATATTACGTATTGGTTTGGTTTCTGTTTCCGACCGCGCTTCCGGCGGCGTTTACCAGGATAAAGGCATTCCGGCATTGGAAGAGTGGCTGACCGCCGCGCTCGTCTCACCCTTTAAAGTGGAAACCCGCCTGATCCCCGATGAGCAGACGCTTATCGAACAGACCCTGTGTGAGCTGGTAGACGAGATGGGTTGCCATCTGGTGCTGACCACCGGCGGTACCGGCCCGGCGCGACGCGACGTGACGCCTGATGCCACCCTGGCGATAGCCGATCGCGTGATGCCCGGCTTCGGCGAGCAAATGCGGCAAATCAGCCTACACTATGTGCCAACGGCAATTCTTTCACGCCAGGTGGGGGCGATCCGCAAACAGGCGCTGATCATCAACCTGCCCGGGCAGCCGAAGTCGATCAAGGAAACGCTGGAAGGGGTGAGGGATGAGCAGGGCAAGACGGTGGTGCACGGCATTTTCGCCAGCGTGCCTTATTGCATCCAACTGCTCGAAGGGCCTTATGTGGAAACGCAGGAGGCGGTGGTAGCAGCATTTCGCCCGAAGAACGCGCGCCGCGAGATAAACCTCTAAATTTCAGCAATCTGTGAGATTAGCTTCAGTCCGTCTGGTGTGAAAATAATTTGCCGCTATAGTAAGAATTCGTTTACAGAAAGCCTGCGGCTTTTACTTCTACAGCCTTTTCCGACGGTACCCTATGCCTCACGATAATAATCGCCGGTTAAACCGGCAAGACTACAAAACTCTGACGCTGGCTGCTCTCGGCGGCGCGCTGGAGTTTTATGACTTCATCATTTTCGTCTTCTTTGCCGCGGTGATGGGCGAGCTGTTTTTCCCGGCGGACATGCCGGAATGGCTGCGACAGGTGCAGACCTTCGGTATCTTCGCGGCCGGTTATCTGGCCCGGCCGCTGGGCGGCATCGTGATGGCGCATTTCGGCGATCGGGTTGGCCGCAAAAAAATGTTCAGCCTGAGTATTCTGTTGATGGCGTTACCGACCCTGGCGATGGGCCTGTTGCCCACCTACGCCAATATCGGCATTGCCGCGCCGCTGCTGCTGTTGCTGATGCGTGTGTTGCAAGGGGCGGCGATTGGCGGTGAAGTGCCGGGCGCCTGGGTCTTCGTCGCCGAACACGTGCCGCGCCGCCGTATCGGCTTCGCCTGCGGTACGCTGACCGCCGGCCTGACCGTCGGCATCCTGCTGGGATCGCTGGTCGCGACGGTACTCAACACCACATTAAGCCAACAAACCATTCTCGGCGGCGGCTGGCGCATCCCGTTCCTGCTCGGTGGTATCTTCGGGCTGGTGGCGATGTATTTGCGCCGCTGGCTGCAGGAAACGCCCATCTTCGTCGAGATGCAGGCGCGCAAAGCGCTGGCCAAGGAGCTGCCGCTAAAATCCGTGGTGCTTAATCATCGCAAGGAGGTGGCGGTCTCTATGCTGCTCACCTGGCTACTGTCCGCCGGTATCGTGGTGGTCATTCTGATGACGCCAACCTATCTGCAAAAGCAGTTTGGCATCGCCCCGGCGCTGTCGCTGCAGGCCAACAGCATTGCCACCATCATGCTGATTGCCGGATGCATTGCCGCCGGATTGTCGGCGGATCGCTTTGGCGCCAGCAAAACCTTTATCGTCGGCAGTTTATTGCTGGCCGGCTGCAGTTGGCTGTTCTATCGGACGGTGGGGGTGCACCCGGAAATGCTGTTCGCCTGTTACGCTCTGGTGGGCTTCAGCGTTGGGGTCGTAGGCGCGGTACCTTACGTGATGGTGCGGGCTTTTCCGGCGGAAGTGCGTTTTACCGGGATTTCGTTCTCATACAATGTCGCATACGCTATTTTTGGTGGTTTAACCCCAATATTTGTCACGCTGATCATGAAGTTAACCCCGTTAGCGCCTGCTTACTACGTGCTGGCGTTGTCCGGCATCGGGCTGTTGCTGGGCATCTACCTGCACCGCGATTTAAACAGTGAAACCAAGGCGCAACGCGCCGGTTCCTACAGCTGAAAAAAAACCCTGCGACGCAGGGTTTTTTGTTTCAGGCCAAAAGCGATTACGCCATTGCCAGAGCGGGTTCCGCACGTTTGGCCGTCACTTCGCCAATCGGCAGCACCCTGCGCCCGAACTGCTCGTTGAGCACTTCCGCCATTGCCAGGTAAATGGCGCTGGCGCCGCAGATCACCCCTTCATAACCGGCAAAGGTCAGCAGCGCGTGGTTGCCGGTGATATTGCCAATCGCCAGCAGGGCGAACAGCAGCGTCAGGCTGGCAAAGATGAATTGCAGCGCACGGTTGGCGCACAGCGTGCCGAAGAACATGAACAAGGTGAAAACGCCCCACAGCGCCAAATAGACACCCAATACGGTAGCATCGGTCGGTTCGGCCAGACCCAGGCGTGGCAACAGCAGAATGCCGACCAGGCTCAGCCAGAAGCTGCCGTAGGAGATAAAGGCAGTCATGCCGAAGGTATTGCCCTTCTTGTATTCCAGCAGGCCGGCGATAATTTGGGCCAGGCCACCGAAGAAAATCCCCATGCTGATGATGACGGAAGTCAGTGGGAAAAAGCCCGCGTTGTGCAGGTTCAGCAAGACGGTGGTCATCCCGAAGCCCATCAGGCCGAGCGGGCCGGGATTTGCCAACTTGTTGGTGTGCATATGTCCTCTGCGATAACAGAAAGTTAACGGAAATAGCTAAGTAAATTCATAAATGGTCTGAATGGCCGAAAAACCCGTAACTTCCATCAGAGCGCGCGGCATCATAATGATCCCCTGAGCAGGAAACAATGATCTGAGTGACGATAAAAAAGAAATTTTTTTCACCTTGCCCCTTGATGCTGAGTCGGATGGCCCCATCTTATTTGCAACCGCAGTTGCTGACCGCGGGAAAGACTGAGATAGCGGGCAGTTGAAAAGCAAAAAATCGCCCGCATATAGGTTAGCAACCTGACCGATTATGAATTTATTAGTGGAGACGTTTAGATGGGCAAAATTATTGGTATCGACCTGGGGACTACCAACTCCTGCGTAGCAATTATGGATGGTGGTAAGGCGCGCGTGCTGGAAAACGCCGAGGGCGACCGCACAACTCCTTCTATTATCGCCTATACCCAAGACGGTGAGATTCTGGTTGGTCAGCCGGCTAAGCGTCAGGCTGTGACTAACCCACAAAATACCCTGTTTGCGATCAAGCGCCTGATTGGCCGTCGTTTCCAGGACGAAGAAGCACAGCGTGATAAAGACATCATGCCGTACCAAATTGTGGCCGCGGATAACGGCGACGCCTGGATCGAAGTGAAAGGCCAGAAAATCGCGCCTCCGCAGATTTCTGCTGAAGTGCTGAAGAAAATGAAGAAAACGGCGGAAGATTACCTGGGCGAACCGGTAACTGAAGCGGTTATCACCGTACCTGCATACTTCAACGACGCACAGCGTCAGGCGACCAAAGACGCCGGCCGTATCGCAGGTCTGGAAGTAAAACGCATCATCAACGAACCGACCGCTGCAGCTCTGGCTTACGGCCTGGACAAAGAAGTCGGCAACCGCACCATCGCGGTTTATGACCTGGGCGGCGGTACTTTCGATATTTCCATTATCGAAATCGACGACGTTGACGGCGAAAAAACCTTCGAAGTTCTGGCAACCAACGGCGATACCCACCTGGGTGGCGAAGACTTCGACAGCCGTCTGATCAACTACCTGGTTGAAGAGTTCAAGAAAGAACAGGGTATGGATCTGCGTAAAGATCCGCTGGCAATGCAGCGTCTGAAAGAAGCCGCAGAAAAAGCGAAGATTGAGCTGTCTTCCGCTCAGCAGACCGACGTCAACCTGCCGTACATCACGGCAGACGCGAGCGGCCCGAAACACATGAACATCAAAGTGACTCGCGCCAAACTCGAGTCGCTGGTCGAAGATCTGGTTGCGCGTTCCATCGAGCCGCTGAAAGTTGCGCTGAAAGACGCAGGCCTGTCGGTTTCCGACATTCAGGACGTGATCCTGGTGGGCGGCCAGACCCGTATGCCAATGGTTCAGAAGAAAGTCGCTGATTTCTTCGGTAAAGAACCGCGTAAAGACGTTAACCCGGACGAAGCCGTTGCGGTGGGTGCTGCGGTACAGGGCGGCGTGTTGGCCGGTGATGTGAAGGACGTTCTGCTGCTGGACGTTACCCCGCTGTCGCTGGGTATCGAAACCATGGGCAGCGTGATGACTCCGCTGATCACCAAAAACACCACCATCCCGACCAAGCACAGCCAGGTGTTCTCTACCGCTGAAGACAACCAGTCTGCGGTAACCATCCATGTGCTGCAGGGTGAGCGTAAACGCGCTAACGATAACAAGTCGCTGGGCCAGTTCAACCTGGACGGCATCCAGGCTGCTCCACGCGGTATGGCGCAGATCGAAGTGACCTTCGATATCGACGCCGACGGTATTTTGCATGTGTCCGCCAAAGACAAGAATACCGGCCGTGAGCAGAAAATCACCATCAAGGCTTCTTCCGGTCTGAACGAAGAAGAAATCCAGAAAATGGTGCGCGATGCCGAACTGAACGCCGAAGCTGACCGTAAGTTCGAAGAGCTGGTGCAGACCCGTAACCAGGCCGATCACCTGATCCACGGCACCCGTAAGCAGTTGGAAGAAGCAGGCGACAAACTGCCGGCAGAAGACAAAACGGCTATCGAAGCGGCGCTGAAAGATCTGGAAGTTGCGGTTAAAGGCGAAGACAAAGCCGATATCGAAGCCAAGACTCAGGCGCTGGTGCAGGTTTCCGGCAAGCTGCTGGAAATGGCTCAGGCGCAGCAGGCTCAGCAAGGCGCTGATGCCGGTGCTGACAACGCGGCGCAGAAAGACGACGACGTGGTTGACGCTGAGTTCGAAGAAGTCAAAGACAAGAAATAATCGCCCTTAAGCGGGCACGGAACGGCCGCCAGGCCGTTACCGGAAACCAGCACGGGCGTCGAGGCAACTCTACGCCCGTGCACGCATGTTAAGGGTAAGAGAAATAATGGCGAAGAAAGACTATTACGAGATTCTCGGCGTCTCCAAGACGGCGGAAGAGCGTGAGATAAAAAAGGCGTACAAGCGCCTGGCGATGAAATACCATCCTGACCGCAACCAGGAGAAAGACGCCGAAGCCCAATTTAAAGAGGTCAAGGAAGCCTACGAGGTCCTGACCGACGAGCAAAAGCGTGCGGCCTACGATCAATACGGCCATGCAGCCTTTGAACAGGGTGGCATGGGCGGTGGCGGCGGGTTTGGCGGCGGTGGCGCCGACTTCAGCGATATCTTTGGCGACGTATTCGGCGACATCTTCGGTGGTGGCCGCCGTCAGCGCGCCAGCCGCGGTTCCGATCTGCGCTACAACATGGAGCTCTCCCTCGAGGAAGCGGTTCGTGGCGTTACCAAAGAGATCCGTATCCCGACGCTGGAAGAGTGTGGCGTTTGCCACGGCAGCGGCGCGAAACCCGGCAGTTCGCCAGTCACCTGTCCGACCTGTCATGGCCAGGGTCAGGTGCAAATGCGCCAGGGCTTCTTTACCGTACAGCAAGCCTGTCCGCACTGTCATGGCCGCGGTCAGATCATCAAAGACCCTTGCAACAGCTGCCACGGCCACGGCCGGGTAGAGAAAGCCAAAACGCTGTCGGTGAAAATCCCGGCCGGCGTAGATACCGGCGATCGCATCCGCCTGGCGGGTGAGGGTGAAGCGGGTGAGCATGGTGCACCGGCGGGGGATTTGTACGTTCAGGTTCAGGTGAAGGCTCACCCGATCTTCGAGCGTGAAGGCAATAACCTGTACTGTGAAGTGCCGATTAACTTCGCGATGGCGGCATTGGGCGGCGAGATTGAAGTGCCGACGCTGGATGGCCGCGTGAAGCTGAAGGTACCTGCAGAAACCCAGACGGGCAAACTGTTCCGCATGCGCGGCAAGGGTGTCAAATCTGTACGTGGCGGCAGCCAGGGTGACCTGCTGTGCCGCGTGGTGGTGGAGACCCCGGTTAACCTGAACGACAAGCAGAAGCAGTTGCTGAAAGAGCTGGAAGAGAGCCTCGGTGGCCCATCCGGCGATAAAAACAGCCCGCGTTCGAAGAGCTTCTTCGATGGCGTGAAAAAGTTTTTTGACGATTTGACGCGTTAATTCACTGTTTTCATTAGCCTGTTGCATGAAACCCCGGTGTCGAGTCCGGGGTTTTTTATTGCCTAAGGCCTTTCACTGACCCCTAATTTAAGTGTGACTCATATCTTCAATTGTTCGGTTTTTACGAGTCTTATAGCATTTATAAACGTATTTTTTCGAGCTTAAACGGCGTCTATACTCATTCCATTACATTGTCCCTGGGGCGCTTGTGTCTGCCCCGCAATGCTGTGGAGAGACGTATTGTGACCAACATTATTCGTCAGTTTTTACGTCAGGAAGCCGCGGGCGGCATTATCCTGATTGTGGCCGCGATTATCGCGTTGATCATGGCCAATACCCCGGTTCAGGGGATTTATCACGCTTTTCTCGATTTACCTGTCATGGTGAAAATCTCCTCGCTGGAGATTGGCAAACCCTTGCTGCTGTGGATTAACGATGGCCTGATGGCGATCTTTTTCCTGGTGGTCGGGCTGGAAGTTAAACGTGAGTTGATGGAAGGCTCATTGGCCGGGCGTGACAAGGCGGTATTTCCGGCGATCGCCGCGTTGGGCGGTATGCTGGCGCCGGCGCTGATTTATTTGATGTTCAACGGTGCGGATGAGGTCACCCGTCAGGGCTGGGCTATCCCGGCGGCCACCGACATTGCGTTCGCCCTTGGCGTCATGGCGCTGTTGGGGAACCGCGTACCCACCAGCCTGAAGGTGTTCCTGTTGGCGCTGGCGATTATCGACGACCTGGGCGTGATCGTGATTATCGCGCTGTTCTATACCCATGAAGTGTCGATGGCTGCGCTGGGCGTGGCGGCGGCTTCCATTGCCGTGCTGGCGTTGATGAACTGGCGCGGCGTGGGAAAAACCTCGCTCTATATGCTTGTCGGCCTGGTGTTGTGGGTGGCGATCCTGAAGTCCGGGGTGCATGCAACGTTGGCCGGGGTGATCGTCGGCTTTATGATACCGCTGCATGTGAAGAAGGGGCCATCGCCGTCAGAGACGCTGGAGCATGGGCTGCACCCTTGGGTGGCGTTCCTGATACTGCCGCTGTTTGCTTTCGCCAACGCCGGCGTTTCATTGCAGGGCGTGTCGCTGAGCGGGCTGACCTCGCTGTTGCCAATGGGGATTGCAGCGGGTCTGTTTATCGGGAAACCCTTGGGCATCTTCACTTTTAGCCTGCTGGCGGTGAAGCTGGGTATCGCCCGATTGCCTGAAGGAATTGGTTTCAAACAGGTGTTTGCCGTTTCTGTGCTCTGTGGTATTGGTTTCACCATGTCGATCTTCATCGCGTCGCTGGCCTTTGGCGATGCCGATGCTGCATTAAGCACCTACTCGCGGCTGGGTATCCTGATTGGTTCCACCACCGCGGCAGTAGTGGGATACGGTCTGTTGCGCCTGTCGTTACCGAGAGTCAGATAACGCCTTTAGGGGATCCCCTGTTGACGGGGGACACACTAAAATAGCTGGTCGGAGCTGTTCGGTATAAAATATGTTCAGCTTCGACCATTCTGTTTGGGACGAATGCAGCAACAGGTTGTCTGAAAATACAGCAAGGACATTAATCGCTCATCACGGCAGACCCTTTGCCGATGCGAAACGTTAAGGAGAGCACCTCGTGAGGATGTCGCATATCAACTTTAATCACCTTTACTACTTTTGGCAGGTCTGCAAAGAAGGTTCGGTGGTCGGCGCCGCCGAAGCGTTGTTTCTGACGCCGCAGACCATTACCGGCCAGATCAAAGCGCTGGAAGAACGTTTGGACGGCAAGCTGTTCAAGCGTCAGGGGCGTGGACTGGTGCCGTCAGAGCTGGGGCAACTGGTTTTCCGTTACGCCGACAAGATGTTTATGCTCAGCCAGGAAATGCTGGATATCGTCAATTATCGCAAAGAATCTAACCTGCTGTTCGACGTGGGTGTAGCGGATGCGCTTTCCAAACGCCTGGTGAGTCAGGTACTGGAAACGGCGGTGGTGGTGGATAACGAGCAAATTCACCTGCGTTGCTTTGAATCAACGCATGAGATGCTGTTGGAACAGCTCAGCCAGCACAAGCTGGATATGATCCTGTCAGACTGCCCGGTGGATTCCAGCCAGCAGGAAGGGTTGTTTTCGCTCAAGCTGGGGGAGTGCGGCATTAGCTTCTTTTGTCGTCAGCCGGCACCGGATCTGCCGTTTCCCGCCTGTCTGGAGCAGCGCAAGCTGTTGATACCCGGCCGCCGTTCGATGCTGGGGCGTAAACTGCTCAACTGGTTTAACACCCAGGGCATTCAGGTGGAGATTCTGGGCGAATTTGATGATGCCGCACTGATGAAGACATTTGGCATGTACCACAACGCGATCTTCGTTGCGCCGACTCTGTATGCGCAGGACACTTATAACGATGATGACGTGGTGGAGATTGGGCGTATCGATAGCGTACAGGAAGAGTACTACATCATCTTTGCCGAGCGAATGATCCAGCATCCGGCGGTGCAAAGGGTCTGCAACAAGGATTTCTCGGCGCTGTTTGCTTACTAGACCGGGTATTGCAGACGTAAAAAAACCGGCCTGAGCCGGTTTTTTTTATCAAGCAGACAACACGATGCTTATTGCATTGCGTTGATGCGCGCCGACAGGTTTGACTTATGGCGTGCTGCTTTGTTTTTGTGGATCAGGCCTTTAGCAGCCTTGCGGTCCACGATTGGTTGCATTACGTTGAATGCGTTTTGTGCTACTTCTTTGTCGCCAGCTACGATTGCCGCTTCTACTTTCTTGATGTAGGTACGCATCATTGAACGACCACTAGCGTTATGCTTACGGCGTTTCTCAGACTGTACGGCGCGTTTCTTAGCTGATTTGATATTAGCCAAGGTCCAACTCCCAAATATATTCTATTGAGGACAATTCGAAGGCCGAGGAATATGCCCTTTTGGCCTGCGTTTGTCAATGAATTTGTGCAAATAAGCGCCGTTTGTACGGGCGGCACTTGCTACGTTGTGATGGCGCAGGATTTTACCAGCTTCGGTCATGGGAATACAGTCTTTCGCGAGAAAATTCGCCAATGATTTGTCGCGGTGGTCGCAAGCCATTGGCCGTAGTCGGTAATCGCGTTTATGGCGCCGGATAAACTGCGGTCAGGGCGTTTCACCTGCCGATTATCTCCGGTATGGTATGTCTATTACATAAAGGCACCAATCGCGGGTTAACCTTAACCGCTGTACAAGGTATAATCCGGCGATTTCCACTGTTTTGAGCCAGCTATGCAGCTAATTCGCGGCGTTCACAATATCCGGGCACGTCACCATGGTTGCGTGCTCACCATCGGCAACTTTGACGGCGTACACCGCGGTCACCAGGCGTTGCTGGAGCAGCTGAAACAAGAAGGGCAGCGCCTCGGGCTGCCAGTGATGGTCATGATCTTTGAGCCGCAGCCGCTGGAAATGTTTGCAGCGGACAAGGCGCCGGCCCGTCTCACGCGTTTGCGTGACAAGGCCAAATACCTGGCGCAGGCGGGGGTTGATTACCTGCTGTGCGTCAAGTTTGATCCGCGTTTCGCCGCCAATACCGCCCAAGCGTTCGTCGCCGAACTGCTGGTGGAAAAGCTTGGCGTAAAATTCCTGATGGTCGGGGATGATTTTCGCTTTGGCGCAGCTCGCCAGGGCGATTTTCCGCTATTGCAGAAAGCCGGGGAAGAATACGGCTTCGAGGTGATCAGCACGCCGACCTTCCGTGAAGGCGATCAACGCATCAGCAGCACGGCCATTCGCAATGCGTTGCGCGATGACGACCTTGCGCAGGCAGAAGCGCTGCTGGGCCATCCGTACAGCATTTCAGGCCGGGTGGTGCACGGCGATGAGCTGGGCCGCACCATTGGCTTCCCAACCGCCAACCTGCCGCTGAAGCGCCTGGTTGCGCCGGTGAAAGGGGTTTATGCAGTGGATGTTTATGGCCTGGGCCCTGAACCGCTCCCGGGCGTGGCCAACATTGGCACGCGCCCAACCGTTGCCGGCGTGCGACAGCAGCTGGAAGTCCACCTGCTGGATGTCACAATGGATCTTTACGGGCGCCATATTGACGTGGTGCTCCGCGCGAAATTGCGCAATGAACAGCGTTTTGCTTCGCTCGATGCGCTGAAGCAGCAAATCGCCAATGATGTGGTGACGGCCCGAAAGTTCTTCGGGCTACAGACACCGGTTTAATCTCTATAGCCGAAAACGGAACCGAGAATCTAATGAGTGACTACAAGAATACCCTGAACTTGCCGGAAACAGGGTTCCCGATGCGCGGCGATCTCGCCAAGCGTGAGCCTGGCATGCTGCAACGTTGGTATGAACAGGATCTGTACGGGATTATTCGTACTGCCAAAAAGGGCAAAAAATCCTTCATTTTGCATGACGGCCCTCCGTATGCGAACGGCAGCATTCACATTGGTCACTCGGTTAACAAGATTCTCAAAGACATTATTATCAAGTCTAAAGGGATGTCCGGTTTCGACTCGCCTTATATTCCGGGTTGGGATTGCCATGGCCTGCCGATCGAACTGAAAGTAGAGCAGCTGTACGGCAAACCGGGCGAGAAACTCACCCCGGCGGAATTCCGTCAGAAATGCCGCGAGTATGCTGCCGAGCAGGTTGAAGGTCAGAAGAAAGACTTCATCCGTCTGGGCGTGCTGGGCGATTGGGATCACCCGTACCTGACCATGGACTTCAAAACTGAAGCCAACATCATCCGCGCGCTGGGCAAGATCATCAGCAACGGTCACCTGCTGAAAGGCGCCAAGCCGGTACACTGGTGTACCGACTGCGGCTCTTCGCTGGCCGAAGCGGAAGTGGAATACTACGACAAGACTTCTCCGTCGATCGACGTGGCGTTCCATGCGGCCGACGCGGCTGCGGTAGCGGCCAAGTTTGGCGTGAGCCACTTCAATGGCACTATCTCGCTGGTTATCTGGACCACCACCCCGTGGACCCTGCCGGCCAACCGCGCGATCTCGCTGCATCCGGAGTTCAGCTATCAGCTGGTGCAGGTCGACGGTCAGTGCCTGATCCTGGCCGCCGAGCTGGTCGAGAGCGTGATGAAACGCGCCGGCATCACCGAATGGACGGTGCTGGGCAGCTGCAAAGGCGCCGATCTGGAGCTGTTGCGCTTCCAGCATCCGTTTATGGGCTTCGACGTGCCGGCCATTATGGGCGAGCACGTGACGCTGGATGCCGGTACCGGTGCGGTGCATACCGCGCCTGGCCACGGTCCGGACGACTTCGTGATCGGCCAGAAATACGGCCTGGAAGTGGCCAACCCGGTAGGGCCGAACGGCTGCTACCTGACCGGCACCTACCCGCTGCTGGATGGCAAGTTCGTGTTCAAGGCCAATGATCTGATCGTCGAACTGCTGCGCGAGAAAGGCGCGCTGCTGCACGTGGAAAAACTGGTGCACAGCTACCCATGCTGCTGGCGCCACAAAACGCCGATCATCTTCCGCGCCACCCCGCAATGGTTCATCAGCATGGATCAGAAAGGCCTGCGTCAGCAGTCGCTGGAAGAGATCAAGGGCGTGCAGTGGATCCCTGAATGGGGCCAGGCGCGCATTGAAATGATGGTGGCCAACCGCCCGGACTGGTGCATCTCGCGTCAGCGTACCTGGGGCGTGCCGATGTCGCTGTTCGTGCACAAAGACACCGAGCAACTGCACCCGCGGAGCGTTGAGCTGATGGAAGAAGTGGCCAAGCGCGTAGAGCAGGACGGCATTCAGGCCTGGTGGGATCTGGACGCGGCCGATATCCTCGGCGCCGATGCCGCCGACTACGTGAAAGTGCCTGATACCCTGGACGTATGGTTCGACTCCGGTTCAACCCACTCTTCGGTCGTGGACGTACGCCCTGAGTTCAACGGCCACGGCGCCGACATGTATCTGGAAGGTTCGGATCAGCATCGCGGCTGGTTTATGTCATCACTGATGATCTCCACCGCCATGAAGGGCAAGGCGCCTTATAAGGAAGTGCTGACTCACGGTTTCACCGTTGACGGCCAGGGCCGCAAGATGTCCAAGTCGATCGGCAACACCGTCAGTCCGCAGGACGTGATGAACAAGCTGGGCGGCGACATTCTGCGTCTGTGGGTAGCCTCGACCGATTACACCGGCGAGATTGCGGTTTCCGATGAAATTCTTAAGCGCTCCGCCGATTCTTACCGTCGTATCCGCAACACCGCACGCTTCCTGCTGGCCAACCTGAACGGGTTCGAGCCGAGCACCGACTGTGTGGCACCGGAGGATATGGTGGTGCTGGATCGCTGGGCGGTCGGCCGTGCGCTGGCGGCGCAGCAGGATATCGAGCAGGCTTACGCCAACTACGATTTCCATGAAGTGGTGCAGCGTCTGATGCAGTTCTGTTCGGTCGAGATGGGCTCCTTCTACCTGGACATCATCAAGGATCGCCAGTACACCGCGAAGAGCGACAGCGTTGCTCGCCGCAGCTGCCAGACCGCGTTGTTCCACATCGCAGAAGCGCTGGTGCGCTGGATGGCGCCGATCATGTCGTTCACCGCTGACGAAATCTGGGGCTTCCTGCCGGGCAAACGCGCGCAGTACGTGTTCACTGAGGAGTGGTACGACGGCTTGTTCGGCCTGGCCGAAGGCGAAAGCATGAACGATGCCTTCTGGGCCGAGCTGCTGAAAGTGCGTGGCGAAGTGAACAAGGTTCTGGAGCAGGCGCGAGCCGATAAACGTCTTGGCGGTTCTCTGGAGGCGGCGGTAACGCTGTATGCCGACAGCGAGCTGGCTGAGCGCCTTAATAGCCTGAAAGACGAGCTGCGCTTCGTGCTGCTGACCTCGGCGGCACGCGTTGCACCTCTGGCGGATGCGCCGGCGGACGCGCAGGAATCCGAACTGGTGAAAGGTCTGAAGATTGCCTTCAGCACGGCAGAAGGCGAAAAATGCCCGCGTTGTTGGCATTACACTACTGACATCGGCCTGGTGGCGGATCACGCAGACATCTGCGGCCGCTGTGTGATCAACGTAGCCGGCGACGGCGAAAAGCGTAACTACGCCTGAGAACAAGTGCCTGATGAGTAAACCAATCTGTTCGACCGGCCTGCGTTGGCTATGGGTGATGGTAGTGGTGCTGGTGCTGGACTTTGCCAGCAAGCAGTGGATCCTCGGTAACTTCGTGCTGGGCCAGTCCCAGCCGTTGATCCCGTCGTTCAATCTGTTTTATGCGCGCAATTACGGTGCCGCATTCAGCTTCCTCGCCGATCACGGCGGCTGGCAGCGCTGGTTCTTCGCCGGCATCGCCATCGCCATCGTGGCGGTGCTGCTGGTAATGATGTACCGCAGCCAGGCGCAGCAGAAGCTGAACAACATCGCCTATGCTTTTATCATCGGCGGTGCGCTCGGCAACCTGTTTGATCGTCTTTGGCACGGTTTCGTGGTCGATTTTATCGATTTCTATGTGGGCAACTGGCATTACCCGACCTTCAACCTGGCGGATAGCTTTATCTGCGTGGGGGCGGCGATGATTGTGCTGGAAGGTTTCCTGTCGCCGGCGAGCAAAGGCGCAAAGAGTAAAGGTGAGTAATATGACGGCTCAGGTTAACGGTGACAGCGCCGTATTGGTCCATTTTACGCTGAAACTGGAAGACGGCTCAACGGCAGAGTCGACCCGCGGTAACGGTAAACCGGCGTTGTTCCGCCTGGGTGACGGCAGCCTGTCGGCACCGTTGGAAGAGCAACTGCTCGGCCTGCGTGCGGGCGACAAATGCGCCTTTACCCTGCAGCCGGAAGCGGCGTTCGGTGCAGAGAATCCGGATCTGGTCCAGTTTTTCTCACACCGTGATTTCACGGAAACCGGGGTGCCGGACGTTGGCACCATCATGTTGTTTACCGCCATCGACGGCAGCGAAATGCCGGGTGTGGTGCGTGAAGTAGCGGAAGATTCGATTACCGTTGATTTCAACCATCCGTTGGCGGGCCATCCGGTGAGCTTCGATATCGAAGTGCTGGAGATTGACCCGCAGCAGGAGGAGACGCATGCAAATATTGCTGGCTAACCCACGGGGCTTTTGCGCCGGGGTTGATCGTGCGATCAGTATCGTTGAGCGCGCGTTGGAGATTTACGGCGCGCCTATCTACGTGCGTCACGAAGTGGTGCATAACCGCTACGTGGTGGACAGCCTGCGCGAGCGTGGGGCGGTGTTCATCGAAGAGATTGCCGAAGTGCCGGACGGGTCGATTCTGATCTTCTCGGCGCACGGGGTTTCCCAGGCGGTGCGGGCAGAAGCCAAAGCCCGTGATCTGACCATGCTGTTTGACGCTACCTGCCCGCTGGTGACCAAGGTGCATATGGAGGTGGCGCGAGCCAGCCGCCGGGGTACCGAGGCGATCCTGATTGGCCATGCCGGCCATCCGGAAGTGGAAGGCACCATGGGCCAGTACAGCAACCCGAAGGGCGGCATGTATCTGGTGGAGTCGCCGGAAGACGTGTGGCAGCTGCAGGTGAAGGACGAAAGCAACCTGTGCTTTATGACGCAGACCACGCTGTCGGTGGATGACACCTCAGAAGTGATCGATGCCCTGCGCCAGCGTTTTCCGAGCATTATCGGGCCGCGCAAGGACGACATCTGCTATGCCACGACTAACCGTCAGGAAGCGGTGCGCAACCTGGCCGGCGATGCGGATGTGGTGCTGGTGGTCGGGTCGAAGAACTCTTCCAACTCCAACCGTCTGGCCGAGTTGGCTCAGCGCGTCGGCAAGCCGGCGTACCTGATCGACTCCGCGGCGGATATTCAGGAAGCCTGGCTCAAAAACGCCAGTAACATCGGCGTGACCGCCGGGGCTTCGGCGCCGGACGTGCTGGTTCAGGATGTCATCAGCCGCCTGAGAGCGATGGGCGGTGTGGATGTGCATGAAGTCAGCGGCCGTGAAGAGAATATCGTATTTGAAGTACCGAAAGAGCTGCGTGTTGATATCAGACAGGTCGAATAAGCCTTTTGGCAAAAGCGTTACCGCGGGGAGCTATCAGCTCCCCGTTTTGCATTTTGGGGATGCGCAGCGGGAAAATAGAGGATTTAGAAATAGAGATGAGTTGATTCAAATTTTCTGTTACTTAAAGCCAAATTCGTTCTGACTATTTGAATTGATCTTGGATAAACGCTTATATTGGCGAAAATAAAGTTATTAAAGATGATATCATTAGGCTGCAATCTAAAAATAACGCTCTGGTGCTGGTCAGCAATCGGCTGAAAAGTTAAAAAACTAAAGTAATTGGTGTTACAGATACTTCTTATTTAATTAAGTGCGTAACTGGTCTACGGAATTTTGTTCTTTTTCTTTTAAATGGATTTTCATATGTTCCAGTAAACGGCGAACCTTTAATGGTTGGCTGTCCCGGCGTGGCATAATCGCATAGCAATTAATCTCCGGTAACCGCCATTCAGGCAACACTTCCACCAAATCACCGCTGCGCAATTCACGTTCAACATTGACAAAAAAATTACGGATAATCCCCTTGCCGGCCAGCGCCAATTCTTTCATCGCCATGCCGTTATTGGTAAATAAGCGCCCGGTCATGCGTAACCGGTGTTCATCGCCATTCGCGTGGATCAGCCTGACAAATTGCGGGTTCCCCAAAGGAGTGAAAGTGACCCATTGATGGCGGGTTAGCGCCTGTGGAGTCTCCGGCACGCCGTGGCCGGCAAGGTAGGCTGGAGAGGCGCACAACACTTCGCGAAAGCGTGCCAGGCGGGTGGAGACGTAGCTGGAATCAGCCAGCACGCCGCCACGGATCGCCAAATCTATCCGCTGGCCTATCAGGTCGATTTTTTCGTCATGGATTTCCAGCCGCAGCGTGATGCGCGGGTGTTCATCCAGAAAACTTTGCAACGCCGGCACCAGATAATGGGTGGCGAACTCCGTGGAGGTGGCGACGCGCAGTTCACCGGCCAGTTCGCCGCGCAGTGCGGCAATACGCTGTTGACCCCGCTCGGCGGCATGGATCATCAACACGCAATCCTCATAAAAACACAGACCTGCCTCGGTCAGGCTCAGTGAGCGGGTAGAGCGCAGAAGTAATTGAATGCCCAGTTCGTTTTCCAGCTGGCGGATATGCTGGCTGACGGCTGAGGTGGTAATGCCTAATTCTTTGGCTGCCATGCTGAACGCGCCGCAATCGACAACTTTAGAAAAAATAGCCATGCGTTTTAGAATATTACTCATAGTTTGTTAAGTACAACTTAACCAAGATTGCAAATTATAAGGGCTAATAATATAGCATTATCTCTTCTATATTTCCCGAAGCAGATAAACGCCACGGTGAGTCTTATTGCCTGTGCGTCATTCCTCTTTTTGATAAGTCTTATTGCGTTTGCGAATAAATTTCTTACGCCACATCTGAACAGGAGTTAATTGTGGATAATGCCCATATTGAAACCGTGTCATTAAAAATTTTGCATGAGCTATTACAATATCGGCGTCGCTTTCCCGGGCTTGATGCGTCAAATACTGAGGAAGAGCGGGTCGTTTCTCAGGTGCAATTGCCGCGTATTCGGGCATTCATTGCAAACAATCAGCGTCTCGAATTTGTGCTGCCGGCCTTCCCGACAAAATCGCCCAATACCAATAAAGTCATCGGCGCGGTTCCCGATATGGCGGAACGGCTATCGCTGATATTCCTTAATTCTCTCTGTCAGCGCATCCAGCTTTATTACCCGCCGGGCGCGCATATCGTGATCTGCTCTGATGGCCATGTGTTCGGCGATTTGATCCGCGTCAGTGACGATGCTATCAACCATTATCAGCGCGAAATTGAAAACCTGCTGCACGAGGTGGGGGCGACGCACCTGAGCGTGTTCAACCTGGGTGACGTCGAAGGGCTGGCGGAACATACCGACGACTACGACCTGCTGCGTCAACTGCTGGTCGACGGCTACGCCGAACCGGAGGAGGTCATCAAACAGCAACTGATGCAGGACGAACAGGGGTTGCAGCTGTATCGCGCCATTACCCGTTTTCTGTATGAAGACAGCCAGTTGCCGGGTTACAGCGGCTCCAACGCAGCGTTGCAGAAAGACGCCAAACAGCGTGCCTGCGGCGTGATACAACGCAGTTGGGCCTGGGGTAACCTGCTGGCTCAACATTTCCCCGCGGCGATACGCCTGTCGATCCACCCGCAACCCGCTGACAGCCTGAAAATGGGCATCCATATGATGCCGACCAAAGACGACTGGCTGACGCCGTGGCACGGTGTGGCGGCAAACGTCAACGGCCAGTTCGTGCTGATGAAGCGCAAAGACGCTCAGCAACTGGCGGGTGAGCTGGTGGCGATCCGCGGCACGCCAAGCCATTACCTGATCGAACAACCTCAGGTGGCGTAACACGCGACGCCACGTTACGCCCGCCACGTTGACGGGCGTGTTTTAACGGCACGGTTGCCGTGTGAGCAGCAAATTCGCTTCAAGGAGAGTCACCGATGGACAATCAACAACTGAATTGCCGCATTGAACTGAATACGCCGTTTGGCGCAGTGCTGACCCCGCAGCATCCCGGGCAACAGATCGGCGATCTGCCGGTAGCGGCGCTGCGCAGGTTGGCGCAAAGACATCATTTGCTGGTGCTGCGCGGCTTCGACTCCGGTTTTACCGATCCTCAGGTGCTGACCCGCTATGCCGGCGGTTGGGGAGAGATCATGATGTGGCCGTTCGGCGCTGTACTGGACGTGAAGGAGCAGCCGGACGCCAAAGATCACATTTTCGACAGCAGCTACGTCCCGTTGCACTGGGATGGCATGTACAAACCGACCATTCCGGAGTTTCAGTTATTCCACTGCGTGGCGGCACCGTCGCAGGATGAAGGTGGCCGTACCACCTTTGTCGATACTACGCGGCTGCTGGCCAATGCCGATGAGTCGCTGCTGGCGCAGTGGCTGAAGGTGTCTATTTCTTATCGGATCAAGCAAGTGGTTCACTATGGCGGCGAGGTGTGTTCGCCGCTGGTGGTGACGCATCCGAGCGGCAGCGGGTTGATCATGCGTTACAACGAACCGCCGACGGAGGGCAAGAAGTTCCTTAACCAGCATGCGCTTGAATATCATGGCGTACCGCAAGCAGAGCAAGAGGCTTTCCATCAGACTCTACAGCAGCATCTCTACGATCCCCGTCATTATTACGCCCACCAGTGGCAGCAGGGCGATGTGGTGGTGGCGGATAACTTCTCGCTGCTGCACGGACGTGAAGGTTTCACCGCCCGCTCCGCTCGTCATCTACAGCGCGTGCATATTCAGAGCAATCCGGTGTGCGCCAACCTGGCGCTGAAGCCGGCCAACGCAGAGGCATAACGGGACATTATGGCAAGTATACTGATGGCGGCCGTCGCCACCCCAGGGCACGTATATCCGATACTGGGGATTGCCCGCTACCTGATTGCGCAGGGCCACCGGGTACGGGTGATGACCGGTGCGCTGTTCCGCGAACGTGCCGAAGCGGTGGGCGCGCAGTTTGTGCCCTTCGATGCGCAGGTGGATTTCGATTATCGCTATCTGGAGCAGCATTTTCCCGAACGCGCCGCGCTGCCGCCGGGCAATGCGCAGATGGCGTTGGCGCTGAAGGATTTCTTCGCTGCGCCGATCCCGTTGCTGGACCGGCAACTCAGGGCGGCGATAGCCGCCGAGGTGACCGATCTGCTGATAGTGGAAAATTGCTTTTACGGGGTATTGCCGCTGTTGCAGGCAACTGACCGTCTGCCGGTGATCGGTATTGGTGTGACGCCGTTGTCGTATTCTTCACGCGATTCCATTTTCTACGGGCCGCGCATTCCCCCGGCGCTGTTGCCGCTCGAACTGCCACGTGAACAACTGGTGGACGAAGCCACTCGCGTGTTGATCGATGAGGTACAGCAGCGTTTCAATGCCGCGATGGTGCAATCCGGTGGCGGACCGTTGCAGCAGCCGTTCACGGATGCGTTGATAGGCGGCTGCGATCGCTTTTTGCAACTGGCTACCCCGGCGCTGGAGTATCCCCGTGAGGATCTTCCGGCAGGCGTGCGATTTATCGGCCCGTTGCGCGGTGCGGCGGCAGTACAACAAGGCGAGTGCGAGTGGGATGAAGCGGATCCTCGGCCGTTGGTTATCGTGACGCAGGGTACGTTGGCGAATGTCGATCTGCACCAGTTGATTGTTCCGACGCTGAAAGCGCTGGCCGGGTTAGAGGTACGGGTGCTGGCGACCACCGGCGGCCGCTCGGTTGACGGTGTGCTGGCGCAACGGCCGGATAACGCCAGAGTACGGCCGTTTATCTCTTTCGATCACTGGCTGCCGCAGGCGGCGCTGTTGATCACCAATGGCGGTTATGGCTCGATCAACTACGCGCTGGATCATGGCGTGCCGTTGATTGTCGCCGGTACCGGTGAAGATAAGCTCGAGGCGGCTTCTCGGGTGGTGGCTGCGGGCTGCGGGATTAACCTGCATACGAGCGAGCCGGATGAGCCGCAACTGCGGCAGGCCGTGCAGCAGATCCTGTCACAGCCGGTTTATCGGCAGCGTGCTGCGCTGGTACAGGCCGACTATGCCCGCCATGATGCATTGGTGGCGATTGCCGAAGAGGTGGCCGCCTTAACCGGCTGAAAGCCGTAATCGAGTACCTCTGGGCGCCCTTTGCGGCGCCTTTTTTATGCAGGTTTCTCTCATCAAATTTGCATGATTATGTACAATTGAAAAACGGGTTTTATTTGACCGGTTGTTAACCTATTGACAACATTACTGATGAAAAGCGGGGGATATCATAATTTTCTAATTATGAAATGAATCTTCTGGCGGTGATCCTGTGGGGCAGTTACCCTAAACCTATAGCCTATGGAGTAGGCGTCTAATCAAGAAGAGAGCAAGCATGACTGATTCACAAATCCGCATTGCGATTGCGGGTTCCGGCGGCCGCATGGGGCGCCAGTTGATCCAGGCGGTACATCAGGCGCAGGGCGTAGTGCTGGGGGCTGCGGTGTCGCGCCCGGGCTCAAGCCTGATCGGCACCGATGCCGGCGAACTGGCGGGCGTGGGTGCGCTGGGCGTTATCGTTAGCGACAGCCTGGAAAAGGTGGTCGATGACTTCGATATTCTGATCGACTTCACCCGCCCGGAAAGTACGCTGGCGTACCTGGCTTTCTGTGTCGAACATAACAAGGCGGTGGTGATCGGCACCACCGGTTTTGACGAAGCCGGCAAAGAGGCCATTCGTGCCGCCGCACAGCAGATTGGCATTGTGTTCGCCGCCAATTTCAGCGTGGGCGTCAACCTGGTACTGAAACTGTTGGAAAAAGCCGCTCAGGTGATGGGCGACTACACCGACATTGAGATTGTTGAAGCGCACCATCGCCATAAAGTGGATGCTCCTTCGGGCACTGCGTTGGCAATGGGCGAAGCGATTGCCGGTGCGCTGGGGCGTGACCTGAAAGAGTGCGCCGTTTATGCGCGCGAAGGTTATACCGGCGAGCGCGATCCCAAGAGCATAGGCTTTGCCACCATTCGTGCCGGCGATATCGTCGGGGAGCATACCGCCATGTTTGCCGACATCGGAGAGCGGGTAGAAATCACCCATAAAGCCTCCAGCCGCATGACTTTTGCCAGCGGTGCGGTTCGGGCAGCGTCTTGGCTGCATAGTCGCGATAAAGGCCTGTTTGATATGCGAGACGTACTCGGTTTAGACCGGTTGTAATCGATTTGAATACCATCGTGATGTGGTTGTATTGATCATAACCATGTGATTAACGGACAATAATTTTATTGTCCTTTTTTTTAACATTAAAAATGACTCATTTTGTTGTTTTTATTGTTGTGTCTCGTATTTTTCATGGTTTTCTTGCGTTTTATCGTCAAAAATTCCCCTTGTTGATGTTTTATTACCAGGAATTAGCCTTTGGAAACGCACTTTTTCATCATTCTTCCTCGCAACCGTTTACTCACCCGAGTTTAGCTGGGTTTTTATGGCTGCTGACCCTATTAAACGTTGAGAAGTGCAAAAATAAGAGAAAAAATGGCGCTTTGGGTAGACAAGCGGAGCACTCATCATTAAAATGCGCCCAATTTGCCAAAAATTGGCCTTGAGGGCGGTTTTTGCATTGATTTAGATCGCGATATCTGAATTAATATGCAAATATTGTGATTGATTATTCCTCGGAGGGTGTTTTGATTAAGTCAGCGCTATTGGTTCTGGAAGACGGAACCCAATTCCACGGTCGGGCCATCGGGGCAGAGGGTACGGCAGTGGGGGAAGTGGTCTTCAATACGTCGATGACCGGCTATCAAGAAATCCTCACTGATCCTTCCTACTCTCGCCAGATCGTTACTCTTACTTATCCTCATATCGGCAATGTCGGCACCAATGCTTCCGACGCAGAATCCTCCGCGGTACACGCCCAAGGCCTTGTCATTCGTGATCTCCCTTTGATTGCCAGCAACTACCGCAGCGAAGAAGGCCTGTCTGAATACCTGAAGCGTCATAACATCGTGGCGATTGCCGATATCGATACCCGCAAATTGACCCGCCTGCTGCGCGAGAAAGGCGCACAGAACGGCTGCATCATCGCCGCCGACTCGCCGGACGCCGCGCTGGCGCTGGCCAAGGCGCAGGGTTTCCCGGGTTTGAAAGGCATGGACCTGGCGAAAGAAGTGACCACCAAAGAAGCCTACAGCTGGCAGCAGGGTAGCTGGACGCTTGAAGGCGACCTGCCGGAAGCCAAGCCGGCCTCCGAGCTGCCGTTCCACGTGGTGGCTTACGACTACGGCGCCAAGCGCAACATCCTGCGCATGTTGGTGGATCGCGGCTGCCGTCTGACTGTGGTGCCGGCGCAGACTCCGGCAGAGGACGTCTTGAAGATGAATCCGGACGGCATTTTCCTGTCCAACGGCCCGGGCGACCCGGAGCCTTGCGATTACGCCATCACCGCCATCAAAGCGTTCCTGGAAACCGACATTCCGGTGTTCGGCATCTGCCTCGGCCACCAGTTGCTGGCGCTGGCCAGCGGTGCGAAAACCGTGAAGATGAAGCTGGGCCACCACGGCGGCAACCACCCGGTGAAAGATCTGGATAACGACTGCGTGATGATTACCGCACAGAACCACGGTTTTGCGGTTGACGAAAATAACCTGCCGGCCGAACTGCGCGTAACGCACAAATCGCTGTTCGACCATACGGTGCAGGGCATTCACCGCACCGACAAAGCGGCGTTCAGCTTCCAGGGCCATCCGGAAGCCAGCCCGGGCCCGCACGATGCCGCGCCGCTGTTCGACCACTTTATCGAACTGATCGAGACTTACCGTTCTAACGCCAAATAATCAGGAGCAGTAAAAAAATGCCAAAACGTACAGACATAAAAAGCATCCTGATCCTCGGCGCTGGCCCGATTGTCATCGGCCAGGCGTGTGAGTTCGACTATTCGGGTGCCCAGGCGTGTAAAGCGCTGCGCGAAGAGGGTTAC
This sequence comes from Serratia sp. root2, assembly GCF_031931805.1. NCBI lineage: Bacteria > Pseudomonadati > Pseudomonadota > Gammaproteobacteria > Enterobacterales > Yersiniaceae > Serratia > Serratia sp. root2. The sequence goes on along the minus strand of NZ_JAUJXB010000002.1, from coordinate 171,996 downwards.
CGGGTCATTCTGGTGAACTCCAACCCGGCCACCATCATGACCGACCCGGAAATGGCCGATGCGACCTACATCGAGCCGATTCACTGGGAAGTGGTGCGTAAAATCATCGAAAAAGAGCGCCCGGATGCGGTATTGCCGACCATGGGGGGCCAGACCGCACTGAACTGTGCGCTGGAGCTGGAGCGTCAGGGCGTGCTGGCCGAGTTCGGCGTGACCATGATTGGCGCCACGGCCGATGCTATCGACAAAGCCGAAGACCGCCGCCGTTTCGACGTGGCGATGAAGAAAATCGGTCTGGATACTGCGCGTTCCGGCATCGCGCATAATATGGAAGAAGCGCTGGCGGTTGCCGCTGACGTTGGCTTCCCGTGCATCATCCGTCCTTCCTTTACCATGGGCGGCACCGGTGGCGGCATCGCCTACAACCGCGAAGAGTTCGAAGAGATCTGCGAGCGCGGCCTGGATCTGTCACCAACCAAAGAGCTGTTGATCGACGAATCACTGATCGGTTGGAAAGAGTACGAGATGGAGGTGGTGCGCGATAAGAACGATAACTGCATCATCGTCTGCTCTATCGAAAACTTCGACGCCATGGGCATCCATACCGGTGACTCCATCACCGTGGCTCCGGCGCAAACGCTGACCGACAAAGAATACCAAATCATGCGTAACGCCTCGATGGCGGTGCTGCGTGAAATCGGCGTGGAAACCGGCGGTTCCAACGTGCAGTTCTCGGTTAACCCGAAAAACGGTCGCCTGATCGTCATCGAAATGAACCCGCGCGTGTCCCGTTCTTCGGCGCTGGCCTCAAAAGCCACCGGCTTCCCGATTGCCAAAATCGCCGCCAAGCTGGCGGTGGGTTACACCCTCGACGAACTGATGAACGACATCACCGGCGGCCGCACTCCGGCGTCGTTTGAGCCGTCCATCGACTATGTGGTTACCAAAATTCCTCGCTTCAACTTCGAGAAATTTGCCGGCGCTAACGACCGCCTGACCACCCAAATGAAATCCGTCGGCGAAGTGATGGCGATTGGTCGCACTCAGCAAGAGTCGCTGCAAAAAGCGCTGCGCGGTCTGGAAGTGGGCGCCACCGGCTTCGACCCGAAAGTGAGCCTGGACGATCCGGAAGCGTTGACCAAAATCCGTCGCGAATTGAAAGATGCCGGTTGCGACCGTATCTGGTACATCGCGGACGCGTTCCGTGCCGGCATGTCGGTAGACGGCGTGTTTAACCTGACCAACGTCGATCGCTGGTTCCTGGTGCAGATTGAAGAGCTGGTGCGCCTGGAAGAGCAGGTTGCCGAATCCGGCATCAATGGCCTGACCCAGGAATTCCTGCGTACCCTGAAACGTAAAGGTTTCGCCGATGCACGCCTGGCCACGTTGGCCGGCGTAGCCGAGAGCGAAATCCGCAAGCTGCGCCACGGTTATGGCCTGCACCCGGTTTACAAGCGTGTGGATACCTGTGCGGCGGAATTCGCGACCGACACCGCCTACATGTACTCCACTTATGAAGAAGAGTGCGAGTCCAACCCGACCAACGACCGTCCGAAAGTGATGGTGCTGGGCGGTGGGCCGAACCGTATCGGCCAGGGCATCGAGTTCGACTACTGCTGCGTGCACGCCTCGCTGGCGCTGCGCGAAGACGGTTACGAAACCATTATGGTCAACTGTAACCCGGAAACCGTCTCCACCGACTACGACACGTCCGACCGCCTGTATTTCGAGCCGGTGACGCTGGAAGACGTGCTGGAAATCGTGCGCATCGAGAAGCCGAAAGGCGTGATCGTGCAGTACGGCGGCCAGACGCCGCTGAAGCTGGCGCGTGAGCTGGAAGCCGCGGGCGTGCCGATTATCGGCACCAGCCCGGATGCGATTGACCGTGCCGAAGACCGTGAGCGTTTCCAGCAGGCGGTACATCGTCTGGGCCTGAAGCAGCCGGCCAATGCCACCGTTGCCACCATCGAACAGGCGGTAGAGAAAGCGGCCGGCATCGGTTACCCGCTGGTGGTACGTCCTTCCTACGTGCTGGGCGGCCGTGCGATGGAGATCGTCTACGACGAAATCGACCTGCGCCGTTACTTCCAGAACGCCGTCAGCGTATCCAACGACGCGCCAGTGCTGCTGGACCGCTTCCTGGATGATGCGGTAGAAGTGGACGTCGATGCCATTTGCGACGGTGAGCGCGTGCTGATTGGCGGCATCATGGAACATATCGAACAGGCGGGCGTGCACTCCGGTGACTCCGCCTGCTCACTGCCGGCTTACACCCTGAGTAAAGAAATTCAGGACGTGATGCGCCAACAGGTCGAGAAACTGGCGTTCGAACTGCAGGTTCGCGGTCTGATGAACGTACAGTTCGCGGTGAAGAACAACGAAGTCTACCTGATTGAAGTCAACCCGCGTGCCGCGCGTACCGTGCCGTTCGTTTCCAAAGCCACCGGCGTGCCGCTGGCCAAGGTAGCCGCCCGGGTCATGGCGGGCAAAACGCTGGCCCAGCAGGGCGTAACGGAAGAAGTTATCCCGCCTTACTATTCAGTGAAAGAAGTGGTGCTGCCGTTCAATAAGTTCCCTGGCGTCGACCCGATTCTGGGGCCGGAAATGCGCTCTACCGGGGAAGTGATGGGCGTTGGTCGCACCTTTGCGGAAGCTTTCTCCAAGGCCATGCTCGGCAGCCAGTCAGGCATGAAGAAACAAGGCCGTGCGCTGCTGTCGGTGCGTGAAGGCGATAAGGCCCGCGTGGTGGATCTGGCGGCAAGCCTGCTGAAACAGGGCTTCGAGCTGGACGCGACCCACGGCACTGCGGTCGTGCTGGGCGAGGCGGGCATTAACCCGCGTCTGGTCAACAAGGTGCATGAAGGCCGTCCGCACATTCAGGACCGTATCAAGAATGGCGAGTACACCTACATCGTGAACACCACGGCCGGTCGCCAGGCGATTGAGGACTCCAAGCTGATTCGCCGCAGCGCGCTGCAGTACAAGGTGCATTACGACACCACCCTGAACGGCGGCTTTGCCACCGCGATGGCGCTGAAAGCGGATCCGACCGAGCAGGTTACCTCGGTGCAGGAGCTGCACGCTCGCATCACCAAGTAATCCGGTGATGCCGTAATGCCAGAGGGCGCTGCACATGCAGCGCCCTTATTTTTTTATCTTGTTCAGCAAATTTGTTGCCTTGAATTAGAAATTTCCGCTATCAATCATTCAGCAAACTGTCAGGCTATGTGATTGGTATATGCTTGATGTATTGGCACGGAATGAAGGAACGACGACCCCCATGATTCTGATTATTTACGCTCACCCGTATCCCCGGCATTCGCATGCCAATCACCGTTTGCTGCAGGCGGTAAAAGACATTCCTGACGTGGAAGTGCGTGCGCTCTATGAGCTGTATCCTGACTTCAACATCGATATCAACGCAGAGCAGCGTGCGTTGGAGCGCGCCGATATGGTGGTGTTCCAGCATCCCATGCAGTGGTACAGCCTGCCGCCGCTGCTGAAACTGTGGATCGACAAGGTGCTGGAGCACGGCTGGGCCTACGGCCATGACGGCGATGCGCTGGTGGGCAAAGACTGCCTGTGGGCGGTCACCAGCGGCGGGGACGAGCATCATTTCGAACTGGGCGATTACCCAAATTTCGCCGCGCTGGGGCAGCCGCTGCAGGCGACTGCACTCTACTGCGGCATGAACTGGCAACCGTATTTTGCCGTGCATAATACCTTTACCTGTAACGAACCGGCGCTGATTGCCGCCGGCGAGGCCTACCGCCAGCGTTTGGTAGAGTATCTGATGGAACACAGTGAGCCTGCGGATCAGGGAGTCGGCCATGGATAATCACAAGATGATGATTGAGGGGCTGATCTATCTCGGATCGGCCGCGCTGTTCGTACCTATTGCAGTGCGTCTCGGACTGGGCTCGGTGCTCGGCTACCTGATCGCCGGCTGCATTATCGGCCCCTGGGGGCTGAAGCTGGTCTCCGACGCAGAGTCTATTCTGACCTTTGCCGAGATTGGCGTGGTACTGATGTTGTTCATCATCGGGCTGGAGCTGGATCCTAAACGGCTGTGGACGCTGCGCGCCTCGGTGTTTGGCGGGGGCAGTATCCAGATGGTGGGGTGTGGGCTGGCGCTGAGCGCGTTCTGTTATTTCCTCGGGCTGGACTGGAAGGTGGCGTTGCTGATTGGTCTGACGCTGGCGCTGTCTTCAACGGCCATCGCCATGCAGGCGATGAGCGAGCGTAACCTGATGCCGGCACCGATTGGCCGCAGCTCGTTCGCGGCGCTGTTGTTCCAGGATATTGCGGCGATCCCGCTGGTGGCGATGATCCCCTTGTTGGCCAGCAGCGGCGCGACCACCACACTGGGCGCGTTCGCGCTGTCGGCGGCGAAGGTGGTGGGCGCGTTGGCGATCGTGGTGCTGCTTGGGCGCTATGTCACCCGTCCGTTGCTGCACTTTGTCGCTCGTTCGGGCATGCGTGAAGTGTTCAGCGCCGTAGCGCTGTTCCTGGTGTTCGGTTTTGGCATCCTGCTGGAAATGGCCGGGCTGTCGATGGCGATGGGCGCTTTCCTCGCCGGGGTGCTGCTGGCGAGTTCGGAATATCGTCATGCGCTGGAAAGCGACATTCAACCCTTCAAGGGTCTGTTGCTTGGGCTGTTCTTTATCGGTGTCGGTATGTCGATCGACTTCGGCACCCTGTTCCATCATCCGTTGCTGATTGCCTCGCTATTGCTGGGTTTTATGCTGATCAAGGCGGCGTTGCTGTGGCTGATTGGGCCGTGGCTGGGCGTGCCAAAACGCCAGCGCGGCATGTTTGCCATTTTGCTGGGGCAGGGCAGTGAGTTTGCCTTCGTGATCTTCGGCGCCGCACAGCTGGCCGGCGTGTTACCACCGGACTGGGCCAAATCGCTGACGCTGGCGGTAGCCTTGTCGATGGCGGCGACGCCGCTGTTACTGGTGGTGGCCGCAAGGCTGGAGAAAAATGCGCCGAAGGACGAACGCCCGGCGGATGTGATTGATGAAGAAAACGCCAGCGTGATCATTGCCGGTTTCGGCCGTTTCGGCCAGATTGCCGGCCGTTTGCTGTTGGCCAACGGCGTACACACCGTGGTGTTGGATCACGATCCTGACCACATTGAAACGCTGAGAAAATTCGGTACCAAAGTGTTTTACGGCGACGCAACCCGTGCCGATCTGCTGGAAGCTGCGGGCGCGGCGCACGCCAAGGTGCTGATTAACGCCATCGACGACGTGGAAGCCAACCTGCAACTGACCGAACTGGCCAAACGGCACTTCCCGCACCTGAAAATCGTGGCGCGTGCGCGCGATGTCGATCACTGGTATCAGTTGCGGCAGTTAGGGGTGGAAAGCCCGGAACGCGAAACCTTCGAAAGTTCGCTGCGCATTGGCCGTGAGACACTGGAGTTACTGGGGCTGGATGCCTACGAGGCGAGGGAAAAGGCAGATACCTTCCGCCGCTACAACCTGAAGATGCTGGAAAGCACGCTGGAGAATTACCAGGATACCGAGTTCCGCATCGCCAGCCTGCAGCGCGCTAAGGAAATGCTCAGTGCGGCCATTGAGCAGGATCAAAACCGGCTGGCTCAGGTACCGCAAACCGGTTGGCGCGGCAGTATTGACGGCAAGGCACCGGAAGACGAAGTGGTGGAAGCCAAAGGCTAACCATGGTGATCTTTACCCAAAATGCCTGGTGCTGCAGCTAGGCGGCAAGTACGTGAATCCCCGGGAGCTTGGTGAACCAAGTGACCGGGGTAAATGTACGCAGCCAACAAAGCTGCGGCGACAGGTATGACGGGTAAATCAGCTCAGCGCAACCTTGATGCCCAGCGCGATCAGCATGCCACCCAGCAGCTTGTCGACCACCTTCTGCGTTTTTTCCAACCCGCGACGCACCGGTCCGCTCTGGAACAAGAACACCAATACTGGCCACCAGACGGCGGACAGGCCCAGGATAATCCCCGCGTACCACAGTTTTTCGCCCAGCCCGGAGTCGATCTGCAGCACCTGCGTGAAGACCGCCAGGAAAAACAGCGTGGCTTTGGGGTTGAGCAGGTTGCACAGATAGCCCTGAACAAAAGCGCTTTTCAGGCTCACCTGTTGCTGCGGCAGGTTACTGACGTTCAACTTGCCGCCCCCGCGCGACAGCAGCGCCTGAATACCCACCCAGATCAGGTAGACCGCACCGGCATATTTCAGCACGTTGAACAGCCAGGGGGTAGTGGTGATCACCACCGCTAACCCGGCAACGCAGTAAGACATGTGGGTAGCGACGCCGCAGGTCACCCCTACGGCGGTCATCATGGCCGCTGGGCGCGGATAGCGGGCGGCATTTTTGATCACCAGGAAAAAATCCGGACCGGGCGACAACATGCCCAGGGCGGCAAGGCCGGCGACGAACAGCGAAGTTTCAAGCATGGTTTGTGTCTCTGCACAAAAGGCGTCATTGCGCTGATAATAACGCCGCTTCTCCTGATTAGCATCAACCCATTGGGGCCCTGTTAGGCAATATGATGAACTTTTATTCAGGGCGCACCATGGGACACTATGAATCAAACCGCAACGATCGAAATGCCGGGGCCGCACCGGCAACAACGTGAAATCACTCGCCTGTGCATTCAATGCGCTTTGCTGTTGTTGCAGCACGGCGCCGAAAGCATGGTGGTGGAACAGTTATCGACCCGGCTGGGCATAGCGCTGGGTATGGACAGCGTGGAAAGCTCCATTTCGGCCAATGCGATAGTGTTGACCACCATCAGTCATGGCGAATGCCTGACCACCACGCGCAAGAATATCGATCGCGGCATCAATATGCAGATGGTGACCGAGGTGCAGCATATCGTCATTCTGGCGGAGCATCGGCTGGCGGATGCGCACGATGTCGCCCGGCGCTTCGCGAAAATTCGCCCGCTGCGTTATCCGCGCTGGCTGGTAGTACTGATGGTGGCGCTGTCGTGCGGCTGTTTCAGCATGCTGAACGGCGGCGACAACAAGGCGTTTGCCGTGACCTTTATCGCCAGCGGCCTGGCGATGTGGGTGCGCCAGATGCTCACCGCCCGTCATATGAATCCGCTGATCAACTTTTGCCTCACGGCGTTTGTCGCCACCTCGGTTTCCGGCCTGTTATTGCGGCTACCGGCATTCAGCGAAACCTCCACCGTGGCGATGGCCGCCAGCGTGCTGTTGCTGGTGCCGGGGTTCCCGCTGATTAACGCGGTAGCGGATATGTTCAAAGGCCACGTCAATACCGGGTTGGCACGTTGGGCGATGGCCAGCCTGCTGACGCTGGCTACCTGTATCGGCGTGGTGATGGCGATGTCGCTGTGGGATTTGCGGGGGTGGTCATGAGTCTGTTGTGGGCTTTGCTGCAAGAGATGCTGCTGGCGGCGGTACCGGCGCTGGGTTTCGCCATGCTGTTCAACGTGCCGTTGCGCGCGCTACGCTATTGCGCCCTGCTCGGCGCAGTCGGCCGGGGTTCGCGCATGCTGATGATACATGCAGGCATGAACATCGAATGGGCGTCGTTTCTGGCGGCGATTTTAATCGGCATGATTGGTATTTACTGGTCGCGTTGGCTGTTGGCGCACCCGAAGGTGTTTACCGTGGCGGCGGTAATCCCGATGTTCCCGGGCATCTCCGCTTATACCGCGATGATCACCGTAGTGGAGATTTCGCACCTGGGTTACAGCGAGGCGTTGATGGCCACCATGATGACCCATTTTCTCAAGGCGTGTTTTATCGTTGGCGCGTTATCGATAGGGCTGTCATTGCCGGGGTTGTGGCTGTATCGAAAACGTCCCGGGGTATGAAATCCGACGGCCGTAAACCCTGGTTATTAGATATACTGATAAGAGCTATCTTATATATTCATCTTGCTTGATTAGCCTATCGACGGCAGATAGGCCTTTACGTATAGTGTGAGCAATTTTGCTGCCTACACAGGGTTTAACAATGATTATCAGCCTGATCGCTGCCTTGGCGGCGGATCGCGTTATTGGCATGGAAAACGCCATGCCGTGGCACCTGCCGGCGGACTTAGCGTGGTTTAAACGTAACACGCTGAATAAACCGGTTATTATGGGCCGTAAAACGTTCGAGTCCATTGGTCGTCCGCTGCCGGGCCGCCATAACATCGTTTTAAGCAGCCGCCCCGGCAGTGAAACCGGAGTAACCTGGGCTACGTCTCTGGACGAAGCGTTGGCTGCGGCCGGTGATGTCGAAGAAGTGATGGTCATGGGCGGTGGGCATATCTACACCCAGTTCCTGGCGCGTGCTGACCGCATGTATCTGACGCATATCGACGCTGAAGTCGGTGGCGACACCCATTTCCCGGACTATGAGCCGGACGAGTGGGAAACCTCGTTCAGCGAATTCCATGACGCTGACGAACTGAACTCTCACAGTTACTGCTTTGAGATTTTAGAACGCCGTTGATTTTCGGGCGTTAGTCACCTTCTCCCAAAGGGCACAAGAGATTGTGCCCTTTGTCGTTTTTGCGCCCTTTGGTTGTAACATTTTCGTCACACTTCCTGATTAGTATGAAGCTCAACTTCGAGCGCCCGGCAACTCTGGTGAATTTTGATCGCGGCGCCATTAAAAAAGGAAATGAAACCATGACGAGCAAAATTGAGCAATTAGACGCCGACCGCCTGACCGATCCTACCCGTCGTAAACTGCTGCTCGGCAGCGCAGGCGCTGTGGGCCTGGCGGGTTTCCTTGGCGGCGGTATCTGGACGGTTTCCGCCGAGGCGCTGGCCGAAGATTTGCCACCGAACAAGCTGTTGGGCTTTAAAGGCATTGCGGCCTCCACCGTGGATGAGGTGGTGATCGCGCCGGGGTATCGCGCCGAGGTGTTGATTTCCTGGGGGGAGCCGTTGGTGGAGGGCGCCGCCGCGTTTGACCCCCAGGGCAACAATAGCGCCGCCGATCAGGAAAAGCAGTTTGGCGACAACAATGACGGCATGAGTTTCTTCCCGATTGATGACAATCACGGCGTGATGGCCATCAACAACGAATACGTTAACGAGCAGTATCTGTTCGCCCACGGCGGCAGCAAGGCCACCAGCCTGGAGGACGTACGTAAATCCCAGGCGGCGCATGGCGTTTCCATCGTGGCGGTGAAGCGCACCGGGGATAGCCAACGCTGGGAAGTGGAACGTCCTTCGCGCTATAACCGCCGCATCACCGCCAACACCGAGATGCAGTTCAGCGGCCCGGCAGCCGGCCATCCGCTGTTGCAAACCGCGGCCGATCCCACCGGACGCAAGGTGCTGGGCACCTTCGGCAACTGCGCTAACGGTAAAACCCCCTGGGGCACCTACCTGACCTGCGAAGAGAATTTCGATACCTATTTCGGTACCCACCAGGCCGATTACAAGACCACGGCGGAACAGAAGCGCTATACGCTGAAGGTCAGCGAACCGGAGCGCAACTGGCCTGACTATGACGATCGCTTTGATGTGGCGAAGAACCCGAACGAATTCAACCGTCACGGTTGGATCGTTGAAATCGACCCGATGAACCCTACGTCAACGCCAATCAAACACACTGCACTGGGCCGCTTCAAGCACGAAAATGCCGCCGTGACCGTCGCCAAAGACGGGCGTCTGGTGGTCTACATGGGCGACGACGAGCGTGGCGAACATATCTATAAGTACGTATCCAAAGGCCTGGTCGATATCGCCAATCCGGCCAATAACCGCAGCCTGCTGGATGAAGGTACACTCTATGTGGCGCAGTTTGACGGTGACGCCGGCGGCACGCCGCTGAAGGGGACGGGGCGCTGGATTGCGCTGGAGTTCGGCAAAAACGGCCTGACGCCGGAAAACGGCTTCCGCGATGAGGCTGAGGTGTTGATTTTCGCGCGCAAGGCAGCGGCGCAAGTGGGGGCAACCAGGATGGATCGCCCTGAATGGATCGCCGTGAACCCTCATGACGGGCGCGCTTACTGCACGCTGACCAATAACAGCAAGCGGGGTGAAGAAGGGATGCCGCTGAACGCCGCCAATCCGCGACCGAACAATGTTTACGGCCAGATTATCCGTTGGGATGAGGGCGGCGATGCTACCGCAGCCTCTTTTACCTGGGATATTTATGCGCTGTGCGGCAACCCGATCGCGCACCCGGAAGGGGTCAATCGCGGTACGCCGAACATCACCGCAGATAACACCTTTAACAGCCCGGACGGATTAGGTTTTGATAAGGCAGGGCGCCTGTGGATCCTCACCGACGGCAAGTACAGCAACAAGGGCGATTATGCCGGGCAGGGGAATAACCAAATGTTGGTGGGGGACCCGCGGAGCGGTGAAATCCGTCGCTTTATGGTTGGGCCGAAATCGTGCGAGCTGACCGGCATCACCTTCACGCCGGATTACAAGACGATGTTCGTCAACGTGCAGCACCCGGGTGAAGAAGGCGATTCTCATTTCCCGAACAACAGTCCGCGTCCGCGTTCGTCAGTATTGATGATTACGCGTGAGGATGGCGGGGTGATTGGCGCTTAAGTTTATAAGCAGAAAAGGCCGGGGCAGCGTCGAACCGCCCCGGTTTTATCATGACGCTGCCAGCGTATTCGCGCCGTCAAGTATGTCGCGGCGGTGCGAAGGTTGAGTGAAGTACCGTTGGTCTTCCCAACGCAACATGGTCAGATCGCCTCCCCAGCAACAGCCGGTATCAAGGCCCACAATACCCTCTGGCGTGCCTTTACCTTCCAGCGATGCCCAATGACCAAAAATAATGGTGTATTCAGGATCCACTAAGCGCGGCAATTCAAACCAGGGTTTCAGCGGTGCAGGGGCGGTGCCCGGCGCATCTTTACAGATCATGTCGAGCTGACCGTTCGGGAAACAGTAACGCATGCGCGTCAGCGCATTGGTGCTGAAACGCAGGCGCGCCAACCCACTCAGTTCCGGGATCCAGTTGTTCGGCATATCGCCGTACATGGCATCCAGGAACAGCGGATAGCTGTCGCTGCTCAGTACCGCTTCTACTTCGCGGGCGCACAGCTGGGCGGTTTCGATGTCCCACTGTGGCGTGATGCCGGCATGCGCCATCACCAGTTTGAGCTCTTCATCCACCTGCAGCACCGGTTGGCGCCGCAGCCAGTTGATCAGCTCATCGGCGTCCGGGGCCTCCAACAGCGGGGTAATGCGGTCTTTGGGTTTGTTGCGGCTAATGCCGGCATAGACGGCCAGCAGATGCAGATCATGGTTGCCCAACACCATGCGCACCGAGGGGCCGAGCGAACGCACGTAGCGCAATACGTCCAGCGAACCGGGACCGCGGGCGACCAGATCGCCGGTCAGCCACAGCCGATCGTTTTGCGGATCGAAGGCAGCCTGAGCCAATAGCGACTGCAGTTCATCAAAACAGCCATGAACGTCGCCGATAAGATATGTCGACATAGTTAGTGAATCAGCGTTGGGATAGCTAAGCGGAACACGGGAATAGCGGTGCGGAACGGTTGACCCTGATGATCAACCATCTCGTAATGGCCTTCCATGGTGCCCAGCGGCGTTTCAAGAACCGCGCCGCTGGTGTATTGGAATTCACCGCCGGGCTGGATGAGCGGCTGTTCGCCGACCACGCCTTCGCCCTGAACTTCGGTTTGGCGGCCATTGCTGTTGGTGATTAACCAATAACGGCCCAGCAGCTGTACGTTGAAACGCCCCAGATTGCGGATGGTGATGGTATAAGCGAAGACGTAACGTTCTTCCTCAGGTATCGACTGTGATTCCACGTAGATACTTTGTACCTGAATACATACACGGGGCGAATCAATCATGACCACTACTCCTTATTGCTGCGGCGCGGGATTGGCTGAAAGCCAGTTAGCCAGCTTACAGTATTGCGCCACAGAAATATTCTCTGCTCTTAACGTCGGATCGACACCCAATTCCGTCAACTGCTCTGGGGTGAACAGATCGCCCAGGCTGTTGCGAACGGTTTTCCGGCGTTGGTTGAATGCCTGAGTTGTAATGCGGCTCAGCATACGCACATCGCCCACCGGGTTTGGGTTCACCTGGTGCGGCACCAGACGTACCACGGCGGAATCCACTTTCGGCGCCGGAGTGAAAGAGGTTGGCGGTACTTCCAACACCGGAATCACGTTGCAGTAGTACTGCGCCATCACGGTCAAACGCCCGTAGGCTTTGCTGTTCGGGCCGGCAACCAAGCGGTTGACCACCTCTTTTTGCAACATAAAGTGCATGTCGCGAATGGCCTGAGTATAGCTGAAAAGGTGGAACATCAGCGGCGTCGAAATGTTATACGGCAGGTTGCCAAACACGCGCAGCGGTTGGCCGGCCTGCTCGGCCATATCGGCGAAATTCACCGTCATGGCATCTTGCTGGTGAATGGTCAGTTTGTCTTTCAGCTGCGGATGGTTTGCCAGGCGGGCCGCCAGATCGCGGTCCAGCTCAATCACCGTCATGCGGTCCATGCGTGCGCCGACCGGCTCGGTCAGTGCGCCCAGGCCGGGGCCGATCTCAACCACCGCTTCGCCCGGTTGCGGGTGAATGGCAGAGACAATGCTATCGATGACAAACTGATCGGTTAAAAAGTTTTGTCCAAAGCGTTTGCGGGCAAAGTGCCCTTGGTGGACTTTATTATTCATTACAATTAATTATCATTTTAATGGCGAGATTCAAGGCCGTTTTGAAACTGCCCGCATCGGCGGTGCCGGTGCCGGCCAGTTCCAGAGCGGTACCGTGGTCGACCGAGGTACGAATAAAAGGCAAACCGAGGGTGATATTTACCGCCCGGCCGAACCCTTGGTATTTTAGCACCGGCAGACCCTGATCGTGATACATCGCCAGCACCGCATCGGCATGTTGCAGATACTTGGGCTGGAACAGGGTGTCCGCCGGCAGCGGGCCGATAAGAACGATGCCCTCCTCGCGCAACGCATCGAGCGCCGGGATGATGGTATCGATCTCTTCGCGCCCCATATGGCCGCCTTCCCCTGCGTGCGGGTTCAGTCCGCAGACATAAATCTGCGGCTGGGCGATGCCAAATTTGGTTTTCAAATCGTTGTCGAGGATGCGAATGACTTCGAACAGGCTTTGACGAGTGATGGCGCCTGGCACCGCCAACAACGGCAGGTGAGTGGTCGCCAGCGCCACGCGCAGCTCTTCGGTTGCCAGCATCATCACTACGCGATCGCAACGGCTGCGATCGGCAAAGAATTCGGTATGGCCGATAAAGGGCACGCCGGCGTCGTTGATCACGCCTTTGTTCACCGGGCCGGTGATCAGCGCGGCGAATTCGCCGTTCAGACAACCGTCGCAGGCGCGTGCCAGGGTTTCCACCACGTAGGCGCTGTTGCCCACGTTCAGCTCGCCCGCCACCACCGCATGAGCGGTGGCGACCGGCAGCACCGTCAGGGTCCCTGCGCGCTGCGGTTGGGCGGGTTGGCCCGCCTGATAGTCGCGAAGCTGCAACGGCAGGTTCAACTGCCGGGCGCGTTCAAGCAACAAGGCCGGATCCGCGCACACCACCAACTCAACAGGCCAATCCTGTTGCGCCAGCGCTGCCACTAAATCCGGCCCAACCCCGGCGGGCTCGCCGGGGGTGATGACTATGCGATTATTGTTGTGCATTACCGTCAAGGATCTTCACGTAAGCCTGAGCGCGTTGTTCCTGCATCCAGGTCTGCGCTTCTTCAGCAAACTTGCGGTTGAACAGCATGCGGTAAGCGCGATCTTTCTGCGCGGCGTCGGTTTTGTCCACTTGACGCGTATCCAGCAACTGAATCAGGTGCCAGCCGAAGGAAGAGTGAACGGGTTGGCTGACTTCGCCTTTGCTCAGCTTCATCAACGCGTCGCGGAAGGCCGGATCGTAAATGTCCGGAGAAGCCCAGCCCAGATCGCCGCCCTGCAGTGCAGAACCCGGATCCTGAGACAGCTGTTTGGCTTCGTCAGCAAACTTGGCGTTGCCGCTCTTGATCGCTTCGGCTACCGCCAGCAATTTGGCGCGCGCCTGATCGTCGGTCAGCACCACGGAAGGCTTCAGCAGAATGTGGCGTGCATGAACCTCGGTCACGGATACGGACTGGTTGGCGCCGCGGATATCATTCACTTTCAGAATGTGGAAACCGACACCGGAGCGGATCGGGCCGACCACGTCGCCTTTTTTGGCGTTAACCAGTCTTTCGGCAAACAGGGTAGGGATTTCTTGCAGCTTGCCCCAACCCATGTTGCCGCCTTTCAGCGCCTGGGAGTCGGCAGAATAGGAGATCGCCAGTTTGCCGAAATCGGCACCGCCGTTGATTTCACCCATCAGCTTTTTGGCCATGGCTTCTGCTTCGTCAACCTGCTGCTGTGACGGGTTTTCCGGCAACGGGATCAGGATGTGGCTGATGTTCATCTCGGTATCGCTGCCGTTCTGGGCGCCAACCTGTTTTGCCAGCGCGTCCACTTCCTGAGGCAGGATAGTGACGCGACGGCGCACTTCGTTGTTGCGCACTTCAGAAATCAGCATTTCCTTGCGGATCTGGGAACGATAGGTGTTGTAGTTCAACCCTTCGTACGCCAGACGGCTGCGCATCTGATCGATGCTCATTTTGTTCTGTGCGGCGATATTGCCGATGGCTTTGTCCAGATCGGCATCGGAAACGGTGATCCCCATTTTCTTGGCCATCTGCAACTGGATGTTATCCGTAATCAGACGCTCAAGGATCTGGTGACGCAGCGTATTGTCATCCGGCAATTGCTGGCCGGCCTGTTGCGCATTGAGTTTCACCGACTGCAACAGACTGTTCACGTCGCTCCCAAGCACTACGCCGTTATCCACGACGGCGGCGACTTTATCCACTTCTTGGGGTGCTGCGAACGCGGTATTGGCGCAAACCACCAATCCGAGAATAAGCGTTCTCCAGTTCTTCATACATTTCCCATTCTGTAATCCGCAAATGCGGGTGAAAGTTCTCGTTTTCAAAGTGTTACAAAGTATCAAAATGCACGCTGGTAAGGCAGAATGCCGGAACGCAGCATTTCCGCGGAGCCCAGGCTGTGATCGCTGCTCAGGCCACGCAGTTCGATATTGAATGAAACTTTGTTGTCATAAACGCTGCTTTGGTTGCTGTTGTTCCAGTCGGTGATCTTGCGCTCATAGCCCAGAGTCACTGCCCAGCAGCAGGTGTTGTACTTCAGACCGAGCAACTGATCGGCGGACTGTTGCGCGCGGGTGTCGTAGTAATAAGCGCCCACGATTGACCAGCGATCGACAATCGGCCAACTGCCGGTTACGCCCACCTGAGAGATCCCATCCTGATAAGCTGGAACCTGTGCGGTGTTCAGCGCCGTCTGGATATATTCCGGCGTGGCGTAGCGGTAGTTCAGCTGCAGAACGCGTTCTGCATCCTGACGGTACTCCAGCACGCCGTTACCCAATGAGACGCTGGCAAGACGCGTATCATACTGCAGCCCGCCACGCAGGCCCCAATGGTCATCAATCTTCCAATAAGTATCGCCGGCCCATGCCAGGCTGCCGGTATCGTCATTGTTGTCGTAACCGCTTGTCTGGTCGCCGGTGCGTGAACGGCTGAAGTAGTAGATTTGACCCACGGAAGCGTTAAAACGTTCAACCAGCGCGTCATCATAAATTCGCGTGGTTAAACCGGTGGAAACACGGTTTTGCGAAGCGATGCGATCCAGGCCGCTGTAAGTGCGGTCGCGGAACAGGCCGGAGTAGTCGGTTTGCAGCAGAGTGGTGTCGTAGGTATAGATGTTGCTCTGGTCGCGGTACGGCACGTACAGGTACTGCACGCGCGGCTCCAGGGTTTGGGTATAACCCTCCGACCAGTTCATGTTGCGGTCGAACACCATTTTGCCGTCGACCTTGAACTGCGGCAACACGCGGTTGACCGAATCCTCGAGGCCTGGCGCATCGTTGCCGGTACGGCTCTTGTAGTTGTTGGCGAAACCGTCAGGAATGTCCTGCTGATAATGGGTGGCCAGCAGTTTGGCTTCGGTATTCAGACTGGCCCAACCGTTGGTCAACGGCAGGTTGAGCGTTGGCTCCAGATGCAAACGGGTGGCGTCCGGGCTGTACGGGTTGACGCTGGTGAACTTGGCCGCCTGGCCGTAAATACGCAAATCGAACGGACCGAGATCGTTTTTATAGTAGTTCAGGTCCAGTTGCGGTTGCACTTTATAGGATTCGGAACTGGCGCGATCGGTGTCGTCGTAGACCTGGAATTGCTTGGAGCTTAAGGTGGCATCCCAGTTGTCAATGGCGTAGCCAACGCTGAATTTCTGCGTTGCGTAACCGTCGGTGGTTGAGCCGTATTTCGAGTCCAGATCGGTAAAGTATTTGGAATCGCTGACCTTGGTGTAGTCAACGTTAAAACGCCATACCTGATCCATTACGCCGTTGTGTTTCCAGAAGAACAACCAGCGGGTGCTGTCGTCAGGATTGTCCTTGCTGTATTCCTTGTCGTCCGGCAACCAGTCGAACTCCATCAGACCCAGGCCGGGCTGCAACAGATAGCGGAATTCGTTCTGCCACTGCAGGCCACGTTTGGACATGTAGTGCGGTGTAATAGTGGCGTCGAAGTTTGGCGCGATGTTCCAGTAATACGGCAACATGAACTCAAAGCCATTGTTGCTGCCGTATTTTGCATTCGGGATAAGGAAGCCCGAACGGCGTTTATCGCCGACCGGCAATTGCAGGTACGGGCTGTAAAACACCGGTACGCCACCGATTTTGAAGCGGGCGTTCCAGACTTCAGCGACCTGTTCTTCACGGTCGTGGATCACTTCGGAACCGACGACGCTCCAGCTGTTATCGCCAGGTAAACAAGAGGTAAAGGTGCCGTTTTCCAGAATGGTGTAACGGTTGGCGCCGCGCATTTTCATCTTGTCGGCATCGCCGCGCCCCTGACGGCCTACCATTTGGTAGTCGCCTTCATAGACGTCGGTATCTTTATTATTCAGGTTCGACCAGGCTTTCGGGCCCTTCAGCTTGATCTGATTATCGCTGTAGTGCACATCGCCGGTTGCCGTCACGGTACGAACCGGTTCGGTCTGCCCCGGATTTTGCGTCTGGTTCAGTTCCACTTGCTTGGCAGTCAGGGTGCTGTTGCCTTGTTCGATATTCACGTTGCCGGTGAACAGGGCGCTTTTCGGATAGTCTGCTTTGGAGTCATCCGCATGGATGGTGACCGGCAGGCTGTTCGGATCGCCGCTGACCAGCGGTTTGTCATAAACAGGAACGCCAAGCATGCATTGCTCGGCCAGATCAGCCAGCGCGTGCTGACTGTAGAGTGCCGTCCAAATCATTGTGGCCAGCAGTGTTGGGAAACTTTTTTTCATACGCGGTTTTGGTGTTCCGTCATCAGAGGCGTCATGTCCGGCAAACGGTCAGAGACTATATCACTCATCTGCGTTGCGCTAGTGTTAAATCCTGCCGTTTACTTGCGTCGTCGTTAGGCGCAAAGATAAATGACAGGTATGATAATCCAAATCCTGGGAAAAATCGCCTTAACCCTTATCTAAGACAGAAGGGAGCCGGCGGCTTTCGGCATGATAATTGAGGAGTATATGCAGTATTGGGGAAAACTGCTCGGGGTCATCGTTGCCATTTGGGCTGGCGCGGGATTCTGGGGTGTAGTTTTGGGGCTGATTGTCGGTCATATGATCGACACTGCGCGCAGCAATAAGCGCAGCCGGGGCTTTTTCGCCGACCAGCAAACGCGGCAAACGCTGTTTTTCCGCACCACTTTTCAGGTGATGGGTCACCTGACCAAATCAAAAGGGCGCGTTACCGAGGCGGATATTCAGATCGCCAGCTTGTTTATGGATCGTCTGCAACTGCACGGGGAAGCCCGTACGGCGGCGCAGCAGGCGTTTCGTGAAGGCAAACAGAGCCAGTTCCCGCTGAGAGAGACGCTGCAGCAGTTCCGCAGCATCTGTTTCGGCCGTTTTGACCTGATTCGGATGTTTCTGGAAATTCAAATCCAGGCGGCGTTTGCCGACGGCTCGCTGCATCCGAACGAACGTCAGGTGCTGTATGTGATCGCTGAAGAGCTGGGCATTTCGCGTGCACAGTTCGATCAGTTCCTCAGCATGATGGAAGGCGGGCGTCAGTTTGGCGGTGGTCAGCAGGGCGGCTATCAGCAAGCGCAGCGCGGGCCAACGCTGGAGGATGCCTGCAAAGTGCTGGGTGTCAGCAGCAGTGACGACGCTACCACCATCAAGCGCGCCTACCGCAAGCTGATGAGCGAACACCATCCGGATAAACTAGTGGCGAAAGGTTTGCCGCCGCAAATGATGGAAATGGCCAAGCAGAAAGCGCAGGAGATTCAGGCGGCGTATGACCTGATCAAACGCGAGAAAGGCTTCAAATAACGATACCCGTCATACTTCGAGCCGCAGGCGTGTTGGCTGCCTGCGCTTACCCCGGGCAGGTACTTTTTGTACGCTACCGGGGCTGCGCTTAGTTGCCGCCTGCCTGCAACTCGAATTATTTAGGGTATCCCTGGGCGATGAGCTCAGAAATCCGGCTCGGCGCGGAAATGCATCGGCGTCTGGAATGCCGGGTGTGTGATGCACAGTTCTTGCGCATGCAGTTGCAACCGCGGCGCCATTGCCTTGGCTTCGGGATGGGCATAAAACCCGTCACCGAGGATCGGGTGGCCCAGCGCCAGCATATGCACTCGCAACTGATGAGAGCGGCCGGTGATCGGCGTCAGTTTTACCCGCGTGCTGCCATCGGCATCGCGCGACAGCACCAGATACCCGGTTTGCGCGGCTTTGCCGGTTTCGAAGCATACCTTTTGCAGCGGCCGGTTAGGCCAGTCGCAAATCAGCGGTAAATCCACCAGCCCTTCATCGTGCTCCAGATGGCCCCACACGCGGGCGATATAGGATTTCTTCGGCTCGCGATCGCGGAACTGGCGTTTGAGCTCACGCTCTGCGGCCTTGTTCAGCGCCACCACAATCACCCCGCTGGTCGCCATATCCAGACGATGCACCGATTCGGCGGCCGGAAAATCGGCCTGAATGCGCGTCATCAGGCTGTCTTTGTTTTCCGGTGCGCGGCCAGGCACAGACAGCAGGCCGCTCGCCTTGTTGACCACGATAATGTGCTCATCCTGATACAGGATATGCATCGGGTCCTGAGGGGGATTGTAGGGTTCCATCTTGGCTCCGCTGAAAGTGACTGTACGGGGAGGGGGAACCGGAGTTCCCCGTGCCGCAGGTTACTGATGAGTGACCACCACCAGACGGATAGCGTCCAGGCGCCATCCTGCTTCATTCAGGTTGACCAGCACCTGTTTTCGGTTGAACTCCAGCGCTTCCACTTCGTCATCACGGATGTTCGGGTTAACGGCCTTCAGCGCTTCCAGACGCGCCAGCTCGGTGCTCAGCTTGTCGTCCGCTTCCTGTTTCGCCTGTTCAATCAGTGCGCGTGCCTGGGATTCAACCAGGCTTTCCGCCTGTTGCAGCATGGCGTGTACGTCTTGCTGTACCGCGTTGACCAGCTTGCTGGACGTATGGCGGTTCACCGCGTTCAACTGGCGGTTGAAGCTTTCGAATTCGACCTGTGCCGCCAGGTTGGTGCCTTTGCGGTCCATCAGCATGCGGATTGGCGTCGGTGGCAGGAAGCGGGTCAGTTGCAGGTGTTTCGGTGCCTGAGCCTCCACTACGTACACCAGTTCGACCAGCAAGGTGCCGACCGGCAGCGCCTTGTTTTTCAACAAGGACACCGCACAGCTGCCGGTATCGCCGGACAAAATCAGGTCCAGGCCGTTACGGATGATCGGGTGTTCCCAACTGACGAACTGCGCGTCTTCACGCGACAGCGCCTGCTCGCGATCGAAGGTGACGGTGCAGCCGTCCTGCGGCAAGCCAGGGAAGTCCGGTACCAGCATGTGATCGGACGGCGTCAGCACAATCAGGTTGTCGCTGCGATCGTCCTGGTTGATGCCGACGATGTCGAACAGGTTAAGCGCAAAGCCCACCAGGTTGACGTCGTTGTCCTGATTGGCGATGGCCTCCGCCAGTGCCTGAGCTTTCTCGCCGCCGTTGGAGTGCATTTCCAGCAGGCGATCGCGGCCCTGTTCCAGCTGCGCTTTGAGGTGGTCGTGCTGTTGGCGGCAGGCGTGAATGAATTCGTCCAGCCCTTCCTGTTCGGTCGGCGCAGCCAGGAAGCCGATCAACTGCTCGTAGCCGCTGTCATAAATGGTGCGGCCGGTCGGGCAGGTGTGCTCAAAGGCGTCCAGACCTTCATGGAACCAACGTACCAGCACCGCCTGAGCGGTGTTTTCCAGGTACGGCACCATGATTTCAATTTCATGCATCTGGCCGATACGGTCCAGACGGCCGATACGCTGTTCCAGCAGATCCGGGTTGAACGGCAGGTCGAACATGACCAGGTGGCTGGCGAACTGGAAGTTACGGCCTTCGGAACCGATCTCCGAGCACAGCAACACTTGAGCGCCGTCTTCTTCTGAGGCGAAATAGGCGGCGGCGCGGTCACGTTCGATAATCGACAGCCCTTCGTGGAACACCGCCGCGCGGATCGCTTCACGCTCACGCAGCACCTGCTCCAGTTGCAGCGCGGTATCGGCCTTGGCGCAGATCACCAGCACTTTCTTATCGCGATTGGCCACCAGGTAATCCAGCAGCCACTCCACGCGCGGATCAAAGTTCCACCAGGTGGCGTTCTCGCCTTCGAACTCCTGGTAGATTTGCTCCGGGTACAGCATGTCGCGCGCGCGCGCCTCAACGGTTTTCTTCGCCCCCATAATGCCGGACACCTTGATTGCGGTCTGGTATTGGGTCGGCAGTTGCAGTTTGATCTGGTGCAGATTGCGGTGCGGGAAGCCTTTAACGCCGTTACGGGTGTTGCGGAACAGCACGCGGCTGGTGCCGTGGCGGTCCATCAGCATGGTGACCAGTTCCTGGCGAGCCTGCTCGGCGCCGTCTGCGTCGCTATTGGCGGCTTTCAGCAGCGGTTCGATGTCCTGTTCGTCGATCAGTTCGCCCAGCATGTTCAGCTTGTCATCGGCCAGACGTTCGCCGCTCAGCAGCAGGGTAACGGCATCGGCAACCGGGCGGTATTTTTGCTGTTCGCTGACGAATTCTTGGTAATCGTGGAAACGGCTCGGATCCAGCAGGCGCAGACGGGCGAAGTGGCTCTGCTGGCCAAGTTGCTCCGGAGTTGCGGTCAGCAGCAGCACGCCGGGGATATGTTCCGCCAGCTGTTCGATGACCTGATACTCGCGGCTTGGCGCTTCTTCGCTCCAGGCCAGATGGTGGGCTTCGTCGACCACCAGCAGATCCCACTGGGCGTCCGCCAGCTCTTCCAGGCGCTGCTTGTTACGGCGCACGAAGTCCAGCGAACAGATCACCAGTTGTTCGGTTTCAAACGGATTGCTGCTGTCGAGTTTGGCTTCCGAGTAACGGCTGTCGTCGAACAGCGAGAAATACAGGTTGAAGCGGCGCATCATTTCGACCAGCCACTGATGCTGGAGCGTTTCCGGCACCACGATCAGTACGCGCTCGGCGCGGCCCGCCAGCAGTTGCTGATGAATGATCATCCCGGCTTCGATGGTTTTCCCCAGACCGACTTCATCTGCCAGCAGTACGCGTGGCGCGTGGCGCTGCCCGACTTCATAAGCGATGTGCAACTGGTGGGGGATCAGGCTGGCACGCATGCCGCGCAGGCCGGCGAATGGCAGGCGATACTGCTCGCTCTGGTATTTACGCGCGCGGAAACGCAGGGCGAAGCGATCCATTCGGTCGATCTGGCCGGCGAACAGACGGTCTTGCGGTTTGCTGAAAGTCAGCTTGCTGTCCAGCAGCACCTCGCGCATCGCTACGCCGCTTTCCTGGGTGTCCAGGCGGGTGCCGATATAGGTCAGCAGGCCATTATCCTCTTTGACCTCTTCTACCTGCAGCTCCCATCCTTCGTGGTTGCTGATGGTGTCGCCCGGATTGAACATCACGCGGGTGATTGGCGAGTCACTTCTGGCATAGAGTCGGTTTTCACCGGTTGCGGGGAAAAGCAGGGTAACCATGCGCACATCCAGTGCCACGACGGTTCCCAGACCTAATTCGCTTTCCGTATCGCTGATCCAGCGTTGACCAAGTGTAAAAGGCATATGTTGTCGGCTCGATTCTTTTTAAGTAAGTCTTGTTACCGGGCGGGGAGGGCCGCGGCACCTGTATCAAACGTTTGCTAATCCCGGTTTATTTTAATTTGACGGGCAATAGCTGTTCACGCCATGCGGGCGTCGCGAGACGGCATGGGCGCAGCGTGGTTCAGAATTTGGGAAGGGCGCTATGGTAATGGAAGGCGGCGCGTTCGTCACCTGCAAAACCCGATGATTTTTCTTAACCCTTCGCCAAAGCCCACCTGGCGGGCGCAATGTCAGAAAAGCCCCATCTGCCCGGTCACCAGCGTGGTAAAATCGTCGTGCAGAAAAGGGAGTATAGCGTCTGCCACCGGTTGCAACTGGCGGTCCAGATAATGCTGGTAATCTATTGCTGACTGTTGGGTCTCCAGGGGTTCCGGCCCGGCCACGGTCATGACGTAGCTGATCCAGCCGCCGCTCTGATATTGCAGCGGCCGCCCCTGTTGACGATTATAGTCGTCGGCGATACGTGCTGCGCGGACGTGCGGCGGTACGTTGCGTTGATACTCTTCCAGTTTCCTGCGCAGGCGCTTGCGGTAGACCAGCCGATCGTCAAAGTCGCCGTTAAGCGTTTTGCTGACGTATTCACGCACAAAATCCTGATACGGCTGCTGTTTGAATATGCGCTGGTACAGCAACTGCTGGAATTGTTGCGCCAGCGGTGTCCAGTCGGTACGCACCGTTTCCAGGCCTTTGTAGACCATTTCTTCGCTGCCGTCGGGTTTGACGATCAGCCCGGCATAACGTTTTTTACTGCCCTGTTCGGCGCCGCGGATGGTGGGCATCAGGAAGCGCGAGTAATGGGTTTCAAACTCCAGCTCCAGCGCGTTCTCCAGCCCGAATTGTTGCTGAAGATGCTGCTGCCACCATTGGTTGACCTGCTCCACCAGCGCCCTGCCAATCTGCGCCGCTTGCTGTTCGCTGTGCGGCTGTTTTAACCAGACGAAGGTGGAATCGGTGTCGCCGTAGATCACCTGATAGCCCTGTGCCTCGATCAGTTCGCGCGTCTGGCGCATGATCTCATGGCCGCGCAGGGTGATCGACGAAGCCAACCGGGGATCGAAAAAGCGACAACCGCTTGACCCCAACACGCCGTATAACGCGTTCATGATGATTTTTAAAGCCTGGGATAACGGTTTGTTCTGTTGGCGCTTTGCCGCTTCGCGTCCTTGCCAGATTTGTTCGACGATCGCCGGCAGGCAATGTTTGCCGCGCGAGAAACGTGCGTGGCGAAAACCGGGTACAGAATCGGCATCGCCTGGGTGCCGCATGCCTTCCACCAGCCCGACCGGATCGATCAGGAAGGTGCGGATGATCGACGGGTACAGGCTTTTGTAATCCAGTACCAGCACCGAATCATACAGGCCGGGTTGTGAATCCATGACAAAGCCGCCGGGGCTGTGTTCCTCCGGCTGTTCGCCGAGGTTGGGCGCCACAAATCCCAGCCGGTGCATGCGCGGCATATACAGGTTACTGAACGCGGCCACCGAACCGCCGCTGCGGTCCGCTGCCAGCCCGGTGACGGTCGCGCGTTCCAGCAAGAAGGTCAGCAGCTCGGCTTTGGCAAAAATCCGCGTGACCAACTCGCAGTCCTTCAGGTTGTAGCGCGCCAGCGCCGGTTTGTCTTCGGCAAAGCGCCGATCGATTTCCGCCATCCGCTGGTAGGGGTTATCGATGGATTTGCCTTCTCCTAACAGCGTCTGCGCTACGTACTCCAGGCTGAAAGAAGGGAAGTTCCAGGTGGCGGATTTCAGCGCTTCTATACCGTCGATAATCAACCGCCCGGCCGCAGAGGCGAAAAAGTGATTCTGCTTGAAGCCGTGTTCGCGCCATTCCAGCAGGTTGCCGCCACGGCCCAGCCGCAGGGGGATTTGGTAGCGTTCGGCATGTTTTTGCAGCACGCGTAAATCGAACTGCACCAGGTTCCAGCCGATGATGGCGTCCGGATCGTGCCGTTCCAGCCACTGATTCAGCCGTTCCAGCATCTGTGGGCGGCTGGTGCAGTATTCCAGCTCGAAATCCAGCGGTTCATTGCCGCCGTTGGCCGGCCCCAGCATGTACACCTGACGCTGGCCGCAGCCTTCCAGCGCGATTGAATACAGCTCGCCGTGGGCGGTGGTTTCAATGTCCAGCGAGACTATTTTCAGCGTCGGGCGGTAGTCCGGTGCCGGTTTCATCTGGCCGTCGAGCAGCGGACCGCTGCCATTGGGCCGGCCGCTGAACCACACCGGCGCGGTGATAAAACGCTCCATCAGGTAGCGTTCCGGCGGGCGAATATCGGCTTCGTAGACATTGACACCGCCGTCTTTCAGCAGCTTTTCCAGTTTGATCAATTGACGGTGCTGGCGGCAGTACAGCCCCAGTACCGGGCGATGATGGAAATCGGTCAACGGCAGGGTTTTCAGCTCCAGTTGCCGCTCTTCACGCAGCAACAGCTCAGCGCGCTGGCGCTGTTCGGCTGGGATAAAAGCGACGGAGGTCTGCGGTGGCAGGCGAAGTTGCTGTGGCCCGTGGTCGGTCGCCAGCCAGAACTCCACCTCGGTACCTGCGGGCGTATCGCGCCAGTGGCGGGTGAGCAGAAAACCCTGTTGGAGTGACATTACGCGGTTCCTGAGAAGCTAAACTGAAAGGCAATAGGCATAGGTTACAGTATGGGTTTTTATACAGTGATTGTCCATTGCCGGGCGGTTTTGCCAAAAACGCATACAATTCATCGGTTGACTCACCTCCGGCCGCACCGGACAATCCCACGCCCACGCGCTTTTGATAACGAGTAGAGGTATATGGAAGCCTATCTGCAGCACTTGATCACCCAGTCATTGGCTTTCACTCTGATGGTCGTCATGTTTGTCGCGTTTCTGGAATCACTGGCGCTGGTTGGGTTGTTGCTGCCCGGCACGGTAATGATGGCCAGCATTGGTGCGCTGATCGGCAGCGGCCAGGTGGATTTCTATTACGCCTGGGGGGCGGGGATCCTCGGTTGCCTGCTGGGGGATTGGATCTCGTACTTTATCGGCCGCGCCTTCAAGGGGCCGCTGCATCGTTGGTCATTTCTGAAAAAGAACAAGGCGATGCTCGACAAGACCGAGCATGCGTTGCATCAACACAGTATGGCGACCATTCTGATTGGCCGTTTTGTCGGCCCGACGCGCCCGCTGGTGCCGATGGTCGCCGGGATGCTCGACCTGCCGCCGTACAAATTCGCCCTGCCTAACATTATCGGCTGCATCGCTTGGCCGCCGGTCTATTTCTTCCCGGGTATTCTGGCCGGCGTGGCGATAGACATTCCCGCCAGCGCCAGCAGCGCGTTATTCAAATGGTTGCTGTTTGCGGTGGTGGTGCTGATTTGGCTGGCCGCCTGGTTGAGCTGGCGTTGGTGGCGAGAAGGCAAGCGCAGCGCCGATCGGCTTAGCAACTGGCTGTCGCCGGTGCGGTTGCGGATGGCCTGCGTGCTGGGTTGGATACTGGCGCTCGGCACCTTTTATTATCTGTGCCAACAACCTTTGATGCCGGTGTACCGTCACCTGCTGTGGAAAGTACTGGCCGGTTGATATCCCCGTCGTCTTTCACGCGGCAGCGAACAAGGCTGCTGCGTGAAATTCATAGGGGATAAGGCTTGGTGCTTGTTCACATTACTGGAAGAACGCTTCCAGCTGTTCAAACACCCGCACGTCTTCGTTGTGGCGTTTCACCTGCAACACGTCTTCAAGTTTTTCTACCTGGCTGATCATCTGCACCAGCCGTTGATCGTCCGCCACCAATAGCCAGATGCGGCTCTGTTTGCCGTCTTTCAACGGCATGCACAGGATGCCCTCCACGTTGAAGGCGCGGCGGGCAAACAGGCCGCACACGTGCGACATCACGCCGGGATGGTTGCGGACCGCCAGCTCAAGGATCACCTGTGGATTATTGTGTTGTTCTGACATGGCTTATTCTCCAATCATGTCGATGTTGGCGGCACCCGGCGGCACCATCGGGAAGACTTTTTCATTGATATCGATCAGCGCGTGGATCAGGCACGGGCCAGGGCGTTGGATCGCCTCGGCCAGCGCGGCCTGCGGATCTTCTGCAGCGTTCAGATCGCAGGTATCCAGCCCGAAACCGGCGGCAATCTTGATAAAATCGGTGCGTTTCGGGTAGGCGGCGGCAAAGATGCGCTGCTGATAGAACAGGGTTTGCTGCTGATGCACCAGCCCCAGCGCCTGATTGTTCATCAGGATAATTTTCACGTCCAAATCATGCTCGACGGCGGTGGCCATTTCCTGAATGTTCATCATCAGGCTGCCGTCACCGGAGAAGCACAACACCTTGCGCTGCGGTTCAGCCAGCGCCGCGCCGATAGCCGCCGGCAGGCCAAAGCCCATGGTACCCAGGCCGCCGGAGGTCAGCCACTGGCGCGGCCGGCTGAGCGGATAGGCTTGCGCCACCCACATCTGGTGTTGACCCACGTCGGTGGTGATGATGGCGCTTTCATCCACGCAGCGCGCGGCGGCCAGCACCAAACCGTAGTGGCTCAGCGGGTCTTCGGCGTTCGGCATACTGAACGGGAACTCGCGTTTCAAACCGTTGACGGTGTCCAGCCACTCGCTGCGCGGCTGCGCTTCAATTTGCGGCAACAATTGTTGCAGCACCTGACCGACGTCGGCATGAATGGCGATATTCGCCTGTTTTACCTTGCCCAGCTCGGCGCGGTCGATATCCACATGAATGATGCTGGCGTTAGGGCAGAACTGTTCGGTTTTGCCAATCGCCCGATCGTCAAAGCGTGCGCCCAGTACGATCAACAGATCGGCCTCTTGCAGAATAAAGTTGGTGCTGCGGGCCGCATGCATTCCCAGCATGCCCAGTGACAGCGGGTGCTGTACCGGCATGGCGCCCAGCGCCATCAGCGTCATGGTGGTCGGCAGGTTGGCGCGTTCGGCCAGCTCAATCGCCTGTTGGTAAGCGTTGGCGCAGATAATGCCGCCCCCCAGATACAGCACCGGGCGTTTGGCCTGGTTGATCATCGCAGCGGCTTGCGCCACGGCGGCGGCTTCGAAGGCCGGCGCCGTGTCAGGCACCGCGACGGGCGGCAGTTCATCCAGACTGATAACCGCAGTTTGTACGTCTTTCGGCACGTCTATCCATACCGGGCCGGGGCGGCCGGATTCGGCGATGCGGAACGCGTCGCAAATCACCTGCGGCAGTTCGCGGATATCGCGTACCAGATGGTTGTGCTTGGTAATGGGAATCGAGATGCCGTAGGTATCCACTTCCTGGAAGGCATCGGTACCAATCATTGAAGAAGGCACCTGGCCGGTGATGCACACCAGCGGGATGGAATCGAGTTTGGCGTCGGCGATGGCGGTGACCAGGTTGGTTGCCCCCGGCCCGCTGGAAGCGATGCAGACCGCCGCCTTGCCGTTGGCGCGTGCCATACCCTGCGCCATAAAGCCCGCGCCCTGTTCGTGGCGCGCCAGCACGTGGTGAATGCGGGTGCTTTGGCTCAGCGCGTCATACAACGGCAGTGCCGCGCCACCGGGAATACCGGCTACGGTGGTGATGCCCTGGCGCTCCAGCAAATGAACGATCAGTTCTGCGCCGGTGAAGCGTTGGCCTTGATGTGACGTGCCCGAAATTGCCATGTTCCTATCCTTTCTCAGGGCCGGTTCGCTTTTCTGGGCAGGGGGCTAAAACAAGAAACCCCGCCCGGTTTGCGCCGGCGGGGTTTGGGAATCGATGCGTTGATTCGGACCCTACGGCGCATTGCCGACGACCACCACCACACGCACGACGACCATCACCGCGGCTGGTAGCGCGGTAACTAGTAGGGTCGAAGTCAGCGAGGATGCGATCACAGGGAACCTTATCATCAGTAATAAAAGTCAGGTTTTTATAAAACCACAGGCGAAAAATTCGCACAACAGGTTTATTCGCCCAGCATAAAAAACGCGCTGCAGATCACGGTTTGTGCGAAATGCCCAGCACCCGCGCTTCCGGTGCGCTGCCGTCCAACAGCGCCTGCGTGGGGCCGTCGTAATAAATCCGCCCGTCGACCACCAACAGGGTGCGCGGCGCGATGCGTGCGGCGTCATCCAGGTTGTGCGACACCATCAGCAGCGTCAGGTTGCGTTGGTCGCAAACCTCTTGCAACAGTTGCAGCATTTCATTGCGCAGCGCGGGGTCGAGCGCCGAGAAAGGCTCGTCGAGCAGCAGGATGGGCCGCTGGCGGATCAGGCAGCGGGCCAGGGCCGCACGCTGGCGCTGGCCGCCGGAAAGCTGTGACGGCAGGCGCTGAAGATGCTCTTCCAACCCCACCTGGCGGGCGATCTGCGCCAACTGTTGTTTTTGGTCCGCGTTCAGCCGCAATCCGGGGTCGAGGCCCAATCCGATATTCTGCGCTACCGTCAGGTGGGCGAACAGGTTGTTTTCCTGAAACAGCATCGAGACCGGCCTTTTGGCCGGCGGCGTGCCGGTATGATCGCTGCCGTTCAGCAGCAGCTTGCCGCTGGCGGCCGGCAGGAAACCGGCGATCAGGCTGAGCAGGGTACTTTTACCTGCGCCACTGGGGCCGAGCACCGCGACACGTTCGCCCGGTTGGATACGCAGGTCAAAGCGCATCGGCAGGTGTTCATACAGATAGGTCAGTTTTTCAAGCGTCAGCATGGCGGCCCGGTAAGCGTTCGATCAGGGTAAACAGCAGGAAGCACAGCAGCAGAAGCAACAGTGCGGTGACCGCGCCGTCATTGCTGCGATAGGCGCCGATCTGCTGGTACAGGTAAAAAGGCAGAGTGCGGAACTGTTCGTTGCCAAACAGGGCAACCACGCCGAAATCGCCGATCGACAGTACGCAGGCGAAAGCCAGCGCCTGCGCCAGCGGGCGGCGCAGCGCTTTCAGCTCGATCCAGCGCAGCCGTTGCCAGCCGTGCATATCCAGCGACAGGCACAGTGGGTTGTAACGTTCGGCCAGGTCTCGCATCGGGTTTTCCAGCACTTTCAGGGCGTAGGGTACTGCCATCAGCGCATTGGTGAGGATCACCAACGCATAGGGTGACTGGGGCAACCCGACAGTATCGCTCAGCAGCAGGAAGAAACCGGTGGCCAGCACGATCCCCGGCATCGCCAGAATCACCATGCCGCTCAGTTCAAGCGTTTGACCCCAGCGCAGCCGCTGTTGCAGCTTCAGTTCACGGCTGCTCCACAGCAGCATCATGGTCAACACCACGCACAACGTGCCGGCACCGAGCGCGATACGCAGTGACGTGAACAGCGCTTGCCACAGCACCTGCTGTTGCAGGACGCTGACCATCGTCTGGTTGGCGCCATCGGCAATCACCGCCAGCAGCGGGGGCAGCAGTAGCAGCAGGGCGGCGGCGATCAGCAGAAAATCGCTGACGCGACGCCACAGGCTGTCTTCGGGATTGCGCCAGATGTGGGCCTGGGTGCTGCCGACCGGCAGCGCCTGGCTCAGCCGCTGGCTGAGCACTACCAGCCCCAGGCAGCATGCCAGCTGGATCAGCGCCAGCAGGGCGGCCCGGCTGAGATCGTAGTCATAGCTGAGTGCCTGGTAGATCGCCAGTTCTATGGTGGTGGCCTGCGGCCCGCCGCCCAATGACAGCACGGTGGCGAAGCTGGCGAAACAGAGCATGAAGATCAGCGCGCCGCTCGGCAGGATCTGGCGGCGCAGCGCCGGCCACTCGACGAAGCGGAACTGTTGCCAGCCGCTCATGCCAAGCTGAGCCGCCAGTTGGCGCTGTTCGACCGGAATGTTTTCCAATGCCTGCAGCAACAGGCGGGCGGCCAGCGGTAGATTGAAGAACATATGCGCCAGCAGGATGCCCTGCAGACCATAGGGAGAAAAACGGTAGTTGATGCCGAGCCAGCCGCACAGCAATGCCAGCCAGCCCTGTCGGCCATACACGCTGAGCAGGCCGAACACCGCCACCAATACCGGCAGCACCAGCGTCATGGCGCACAGCCGCAACAGCAACAGCCGGCCGGGAAAGCGGCGACGATACAACGCGCGGGCCAGCGCTATGGCGGGTAGCACCGAGATCAGCGCGGACAGCAACGCCTGCCAGAAGGTGAAGCGGACTACGTGCCACAGGTAGCTGTCCTGCCACAGGCCACGCCAATCGCTTTCCGGTGCGTGCCGCCACAACGAGCCCATCGCCAGTGCGGCGACGGTCAGGATCAGGCCGGCGGCCAGCAGCCCCGGCCATAGCCAGTGCGGGATCAGCGGCTGACGGCGGTTTGCCATGCTCGGATCCAGTTACCGCGTTGTTTGGCGACCTCTTCGGCGCTGTATTGCAGCGCGGTCTGGGGGACGGTCATTTGATCAAAACCCGCCGGCAGTTGAGTCTTGATCACCGGGTACATCCAGTTACCGGTTGGAATGGTGTTCTGGAACGCCGGGGTCACCATAAATTGCATGAAGCGTTCCGCCAGTTCAGGCTGCTTGCTGGCCTTGAGCTGGCCTGCCACTTCCACCTGCAGGTAATGACCTTCGCTGAAGTTGGCCGCGGCGTAGCTGTCTTTCTTCTCTTCGATCAGATGATAAGCCGGGGAGGTGGTGTAGCTGAGCACCAGATCGCCTTCGCCTTTCAGGAACAGGCCGTAGGCTTCACTCCAGCCCTTGGTGACGGTGACGGTTTTCTTTGCCAGTTTCTGCCAGGCTTCCGGCGCTTTATCGCCAAACACTTTCTGCATCCACAGCAGCAGGCCCAGGCCTGGGGTGCTGGTGCGCGGATCTTCGTAGATCACCTTCCAGTTTTGATCGCCGTTGACCAGTTCCTGCAGGCTCTTTGGCGGGTTCTTCAGCTTTTCTTTGTTGTAAACGAAGGCAAAGTAGCCGTAGTCGTAAGGCACGAAGGTTTTATCCTGCCAGCCGCCCGGCACGCTCAGTTTGGCGCCGTCAACGCGGCTAGGCGCGAATAAACCGGTTTGTTGCGCGGCCTGGAGCAGGTTGTTGTCCAGCCCCAGAACCACGTCGGCGGTGCTGTTTTTCCCTTCCATACGCAAGCGGTTAAGCAGCGAAACGCCGTCTTCCAGCGCGACGAATTTCAGTTCGCAGTTGCAGTCTGCTTCGAACGCTTTTTTCACCGCCGGGCCAGGGCCCCAGTCGGCGGCGAAGGAATCATAGGTGTAGACCGTCAGCGTTGGCTTGGCAAACACCGGGACGGCGCACAACAACAGTAATAAGGGCAGGCTTTTTTTGACCACTTTGCACTCCTGAAAGATAAGGGGGCAAAGGTATCTGAGGGCGAGGTGATGAAACCGGGTCGCTATGCTCAAATCCCTCCGCCGGTATTGACCGGATCAGGTTCGACGGGTTTGTTCTCAGCAAAACCTGCACGCCGCGTTTTCATCGCGCCGCCGCCGTTTCGCACCCCGTTGAGACGGCGCTATTGTAGAGACTAACGGGCGCCGGCGAAAGGCGCTTATGCTTCCGGCGGCGCAAACCAGGCGGATTTAAAATCGAACCAGCCAAGGGTATTCATTCGCACGCCGCGCATGCTGCGCTGGCCGTGCAGTTGCAACCAGTGATGAAACAGCGGGTGTAACTGGTGACCGTTGACCAACCGTTGGCAAAAATCCGCCAGCGGCAGGGCATTGGCGCGCCACAGCGCCGCATCTGCGGCGAGATCTTCATTCATGCAGTGCTGCATCAGCGGTAGCTCATACAGGGTGGCGAACAGCGAAAACTCCAGCGGCAGGTAAAAGTTGGCGCTGCCCAGCCACAGATCGCTGGCCGCTTCCCCTTTATGCCAGGCGTCGTAGCTCACCACCTGCACGTTAAGCCGCACTCCGTGCAGCGCCAGCAGCGGTTCAATTGCCTGCTGAATGGCATGGAATTCCGAGTGTTCACTGTAGTAGGTCAGCGTCAACTCGGTTAGCCCGCCCGGCTTGGGTTGTTGCGCCAGCGCGCGATTGTGATGCCAGCGCGGCAGGATGCCATAGGCCGGCGACCAATAGCGTTGATAAATCGACCCGGCATTGCTCAGCAGCGAGATGGGATTAATCAGCTCGCACAGCCAGCTGCGAATGGCCGGATCGGCCGCCAAAGGAGAGCGTTGATCGAACAACAGGAAATAGCAGCCTTCCTCCAGCCGGCTTTCCAGTTCGTTGTTGCCGGTGTCATCCGCCTGCAGTTGCACGCCGGAATGTACCAGCTCTTCGGTGAGCTCCGGCAACACCCAGATATTCACCTCATCAATCAGTGCCCGGTAGCCGAAGTAGTCATCGAAGGCGTGGATTTTCATCTGGCTACGGTGGTTGCGCACCACGCTGTACGGCCCGGTGCCCACCGGATGGCGTGAGAACTCCGGCATGCTTTGCCACTCGCGCGGCAGGATCATGGCAGGCACGCTGCCCAGCAACCAGGGTAACCAGTAATCGGGGTTGTGCAGGTGCACGTCAATCACGAAAGGCGTCGGTGAGGTCACGCTCTCGATATGCGAAAACAGCGGCTGAGGGATCAGACGAGTGAGGGAGCTAATCACATCGTTCATTTCCAGTTCGCGGCCGTGATGAAAATGTATCGCCGGACGAAGATAAAAACGCCAGTGCAAGGGCGTCAGCGGCTGCCAGTGATGCGACAGATCCGATTCCAGTTCCCCGTTTTCCTCGTTTATTCGCGTCAGGCCGCTGAAAATCTGCCGGGCCAGGTGAGTTTCCGAACGGCGCAGCGCCGAGCCAGGCAGCAGGTTGTACAGCTGCCGATAGTAGAGTACGCGCAAGATGTGTTTACCCTGCCGAAAGCTGCGCCCAAGCTGGGATAGCAGCATCTGCCGCACCACGTTTTTATCGCCGACCAGTTGCACCAGTTGATCGATGCGGTCCTGCTCCAGCAACTCCTCCGCTCTTTGCTGCTGCAGCGCCAGGCCGGTGTAGTGGAAGGTGAGCCGCGAGCGCTTGCCGCGCCCCGATTCCGCTTGCCAGGTCAGCCATCCTTGCTGTTGCATGGCGCCGAGCAATGAACGCACGTGACGGCGCGAGCAAGTGAGCACTTCAGCCAACTCTTGCAGCGTGGTGTCGGTGGTCTCGCCGTGGCAGCGCTGCCACAGGCGAATGAACTGCTGTTGCAAACGTGAGGTAGACATAAAAGAGGAACGCTCCGGCATCAACTCATCAATTTATCTTTCCCCATATTACGCCGATAATTTTCCTCAATGAAAGGGGGAGGGCGAATGATGAAAGCTTTCTTGTCAAAACAGTTCTATCAGCGCTATTTCAGCGCGGTGCGTCGCCAGCACGCCGACTGGCTGGGCCTGGTGCCGGAACAGGCCCGGCTGGATATGTTGGCCCACCTGACGCAGTGGGATATCAAGGATATGACGGACAAGCAGTATCGCGAGCACCTCTGAGGTTGCGGTAGCAAAAATGTTTCTGAGTAATGGTGTTGTTCACCAGCCAGTGGGGTCATACCCACTGGTTTTTTTATTATTGGCCGCGGCGATGTCCTTGCATTTTTTTCACCGTAGCCTAAGGTTTTGTCTTCCGCTTTAGGGGCAGGGACGAAGATATGAAACGACTGTACTGGTTGCCGCGCCGCTTTAATCCCATCTTTGCCGCATTCCTGCTGATTGCTTTTCTTTCCGGGATCGCCGGGGCGTTGTTGGCACCGACGCTGAGCCTGTTCCTAACCACCGAGGTTAAGGTGCGTCCGCTTTGGGTGGGGTTGTTCTACACCGTCAATGCCATTGCCGGCATCGCCGTCAGCTTTCTGCTGGCCAAGCGTTCGGATACGCGCGGTGACCGACGCACGCTGATCCTGGTGTGTTGCCTGATGGCGGTCGGTAACTGCCTGTTGTTTGCCTTCAACCGCGACTACCTGACGCTGATCACCGCCGGGGTGCTGATGTCGGCGATTGCCAATACCGCCATGCCGCAGATTTTCGCGCTGGCGCGGGAATATGCCGACAGCTCGGCGCGTGAAGTAGTGATGTTCAGTTCGGTCATGCGTGCGCAACTTTCACTGGCGTGGGTGATTGGCCCACCTTTGGCGTTCACGCTGGCGTTGAACTACGGCTTTACCTGGATGTTTATGATCGCTGCCGCCACCTTCGCGATCTGCGCCTTGCTGGTGTGGTTTACTCTGCCTTCCGTGCCGCGCGGCCAGTCGGTGGAGCAGGGCGATGCTCTGGCGGGGGCGCCTTCGACCCCTATAGCGCCCGTCAGCGCCTGGCGAAACCCTGATGTGCGGCGGCTGTTTATCGCCTCTATGCTGATGTGGACTTGCAATACCCTCTACATCATCGATATGCCGCTGTATATCACCGCCGATCTGGGCCTGCCGGAGAACCTTGCGGGGTTGTTAATGGGCACGGCTGCCGGGCTGGAGATCCCGGCGATGCTGCTGGCCGGTTACTACGTCAAACGTTTCGGCAAGCGCAATATGATGCTGTTTGCCGTGGCGGCCGGCATTCTGTTTTATGCCGGGTTGGTGGTATTTAAATTCAAGCTGGCGCTGATGGTCTTGCAACTGTTCAACGCCATATTTATCGGCATCATCGCCGGTATCGGCATGCTCTATTTCCAGGATCTGATGCCCGGGCGGCCTGGTGCGGCGACGACCTTGTTTACCAACAGCATTTCTACCGGGGTGATCCTGGCCGGCGTGCTGCAAGGTGCACTGGTGGAAAACCTGGGGCACTATGCGGTTTACTGGCTGGCGACAGCATTGGCGGTGGTGGCGCTGTGGATCAGCGGCCGCGTACGAGAAGTGTAAACACTAACGTCATTAACATTGACGCATGTCATTGAGAACATTACGCCAGAACCCCAAGCTAAACGGACCCGGAGCGCGATTGCGGCGCTCTAGCCCATCTTGCTGCTGAGATGCCGATCCGTTTAGACCATTTGGGTATGCCATGGACAAACTAACACCGCTCAAACCCGTCCCCTCTCTGTGTGCCGTTGCCGCCGCTTTGCTTATTTGGTTTGTTATCCCGGTTCCAGAAGGGGTTGCGCCCAATGCCTGGCATCTGCTGGCGTTGTTTATCGGCACTATCATCGCCATCATCGGCAAGGCGATGCCGATTGGCGCCGTTTCTGTCGTGGCCATTGCGCTGGTGGCGATCACCGGCGTGACTAATCCCGGCAAGCCGGGGGCGGCGCTGGAGGATGCGCTCAGCGGTTTTTCCAATCAGCTGATTTGGCTGATTGGTTTCTCGATCATGATCTCCTTTAGCCTCAACAAAACCGGGTTGGGCTCGCGGATCGGGTACTATTTTATTTCCTTGTTCGGCAAAAAGACGCTGGGCATTGCCTACGCATTGACGTTGGCGGAACTTACTTTGGCACCGGTTACCCCGAGTAATACCGCACGTGGCGGCGGGATTATTCATCCGATAATGAAGTCGATCGCCGACAGCTTCGGATCCAAGCCGGAGCTGAACAGTTCCGGCAAGATTGGTCGTTATCTGGCACTGGTGAATTACAATATCAACCCGGTGAGCTCGGCGATGTTCATTACCGCCACCGCGTCTAACCCTTTGATTGTCAGTCTGATCGCCAAAGGCACCGGTGGCAGCCTGGAGCTGTCATGGTCGATGTGGGCGCTCGCCGCACTGGTGCCGGGGCTTTGTTCGTTGGTGGCCATACCGCTGGTGCTTTATCTGTTGTACCCACCGGAAATTAAAAGCACGCCGGACGCACCGCATTTTGCGCGGGAAAAACTCACTGCGTTGGGGCCGGTGACGCTGCCGGAGAAAATCACTTTAGGGGTGTTTGCCCTGTTGTTGGCGCTGTGGGCAGGCATTCCGGCGATGATCTTTGGCCCGGCGCTATTGGTAAATCCGACCACCGCGGCGTTGATCGGTCTGGCCGTACTGCTGGCGACCGGTGTGCTGAGCTGGGAGGACGTGCTCAAGCACAAAGGAGCCTGGGATACGGTGGTGTGGTTCTCCGCGCTGGTGATGATGGCCAGCTTTCTCGGCAAGCTGGGGTTGATTGACTGGCTGTCGCACTCTGTCGGCAGCGGTATCGACCATATGGGCATGAGCTGGGTGGGCGGCGCCATCTTGCTAACCGCCATCTATCTCTATTCGCATTATTTCTTCGCCAGCGCCACTGCCCACGTTACCGCCATGTTTGCCGCCTTCCTGGCTGCCGGAATGACATTGGGCGCACCGCCGGCACTGCTGGGGCTGATTCTGGCATTTGCCTCTTCACTGATGATGTCGTTGACCCATTATGGCACCGGCACCGCGCCTATAGTTTTCGGTTCCGGTTATGTGACGCTGGGGGAATGGTGGAAAACCGGCTTTGTGGTGAGCGTGATTAACCTGCTGATCTGGATCTTGATCGGCGGGGCGTGGTGGAAGTGGTTGGGTTACTGGTAATCCCCGTGATACTTGGAGCTGCCGCTGTGTTGGCTGCGTAAGCGCACCCCTGTTACTTAGTTAGCTAAGCTCCAGGGGATTTACTCACTTGCCGCCTTGCCGCAGCTCCAATTATTTAGGGCATTAGAAGATGATCAGTTCAGAAACGCCGGCTGTTGCGCCTCGTAGCGAGAGATGTCCGCTTCGTGTTGCAGCGTGAGGCCGATGCTGTCCAACCCGTGGATCATGCAGTGGCGGCGGAAGCTGTCGATCTCGAACGGATAGCTTTTGCCTCCGGCATTCACCGTCTGATTTTCCAGATCCACCACAAACTCGGTACCTTCGTTTTCGGCCACCAGCTTGAACAGCGTATCCACGTCCTGTTCGCTCAGCGTGACCGGCAGCAGTTGGTTGTTGAACGAGTTACCGTAAAAAATATCGGCGAAGCTTGGCGCTATCACCACTTTGAAGCCGTAGTCGGTCAGCGCCCAGGGCGCATGTTCGCGTGAGGATCCGCAACCGAAGTTCTCGCGCGCCAGCAAAATGCTGGCCCCGTGGTAGCGAGGTTTGTTCAGCACGAACTCCGGGTTCGGTTGCTGGCCGGCATCGTCCAGAAAGCGCCAGTCGTTGAACAGGTGCTGGCCGAAACCCGTGCGGGTGACTTTCTGCAAAAACTGTTTTGGAATAATGGCGTCGGTGTCTACGTTGGCCGCATCCAAAGGCACCACTAAACCGGTATGTTGAGTAAATTTAGCCACGGTAGTGCCCCTTAGTGAATATCACGGATATCGGCGAAATGGCCGGCAACGGCAGCGGCAGCGGCCATCGCCGGGCTGACCAGGTGGGTGCGCCCACCGCGGCCCTGACGCCCTTCGAAGTTACGGTTGCTGGTGGATGCGCAGCGTTCGCCCGGATTCAGGCGGTCGTTGTTCATCGCCAGGCACATGGAGCAACCCGGCAAACGCCATTCAAAACCGGCTTCAATAAAAATCTTGTCCAGGCCTTCGGCTTCCGCCTGCGCTTTTACCGGGCCGGAACCAGGCACCACGATGGCCTGAACGCCGCTGGCGACTTTGCGCCCTTTGGCAATCGCCGCCGCCGCGCGCAGATCTTCAATGCGCGAGTTGGTACAAGAACCGATAAACACTTTGTCGATCGGCACTTCAGTCAGCTTGATGCCCGGCTTCAGATCCATATAGGCCAACGCCTTCTCGGCCGAGGCGCGCTCGACCGGATCGCTGAAGGATTCCGGCGCAGGGATCGCCTGGTTGACGGCGATCACTTGCCCTGGATTGGTGCCCCAGGTCACCTGTGGCGCAATGTCTTCGGCGCGCAGGGTTACTACGGCGTCGAATTTGGCATCGTCGTCGGATTTCAGCGTGCGCCAGTAAGCGACGCCTTGTTCCCAGTTCTCGCCGGTAGGCGCAAACTGGCGGCCTTTCAGATAATCAAAGGTGGTGTCGTCCGGCGCGACCAGGCCCGCTTTGGCGCCCATTTCGATCGCCATGTTGCACAGCGTCATGCGGCCTTCCATGCTCAGCGCTTCAATCGCCTTGCCACAGAACTCCACCACGTGGCCGGTACCGCCGGCACTGCCGGTTTTACCGATTACCGCCAGCACGATGTCCTTCGCTGTGATGCCTTCCGCGGCGACGCCGGTCACTTCAATTTTCATGGTCTTGGCGCGGCCCTGTTTCAGGGTCTGGGTCGCCAGCACGTGCTCCACTTCAGAGGTACCGATACCGAACGCCAACGAACCGAAGGCGCCATGGGTGGCGGTGTGGGAGTCGCCGCAGACGATAGTCATCCCCGGCAGCGTCATGCCCTGCTCTGGGCCGATAACGTGCACGATGCCCTGGAACGGGTGGTTCAGGTCGTACAGCGAAACGCCGAACTCAGCGCAGTTCTTGATCAGTTCCTGCATCTGAATGCGGGCCATCTCGCCGCTGGCGTTAATGTCTTTGGTCTGGGTGGACACGTTGTGGTCCATGGTGGCAAAGGTTTTGCCCGGCTGGCGCACTTTGCGGCCCATGGCACGCAGGCCGTCGAATGCCTGCGGAGACGTGACTTCGTGCACCAGGTGGCGATCGATATACAACAACGGCGTTTCGTTCGGCGCTTCGTACACCACGTGGGCATCATATAATTTCTGATATAACGTTTTCGACATGTTATGCCCCCTGAGCTACAAAGCGGGCGATGACGTCACCCATTTCATCGGTGCTGATAGCCTTGCCCTCACCGGCCAGATCGGCGGTGCGGTAACCTTGTTCCAGTGCCTGGTTGATGGCGCGCTCAATGGCGTCGGCCGCCTCAGAGGCCCCCAGGCTGTAACGCAGCAACAGGGTCGCGGACAGGATCTGGGCGATCGGGTTGGCGATACCTTTGCCCGCGATATCCGGCGCAGAACCGCCCGCAGGCTCATACAGGCCAAAGCCCTGTTCGTTCAGGCTGGCGGAAGGCAGCATGCCCATCGAACCGGTGATCATCGCGCATTCGTCGGACAAAATATCGCCGAACAGGTTGGAGCACAGCAACACGTCGAACTGCGACGGATCTTTAATCAACTGCATGGTGGCGTTG
This sequence comes from Serratia sp. root2, assembly GCF_031931805.1. NCBI lineage: Bacteria > Pseudomonadati > Pseudomonadota > Gammaproteobacteria > Enterobacterales > Yersiniaceae > Serratia > Serratia sp. root2. The sequence continues at coordinate 132,949 of NZ_JAUJXB010000002.1, read as the reverse complement.
TCGATGTACATGTGTGACAGCGATACGTCCGGATAGTCTTTGGCAACCTGGTTCACCACTTCGCGCCACAGAATGGAACTTTGCAGTACATTGGCCTTATCGATAGAGGTCACTTTGTTACGGCGCTTGCGTGCGGACTCAAAGGCGATGCGCGCAATGCGTTCGATCTCGAAGCGGTGATACACCTCGGTATCAAAGGCGCGTTCCTGCATGCCCTGGCCTTCGCGGCCTTTCGGTTGACCGAAGTAGATGCCGCCGGTCAGCTCACGCACGCACAAGATGTCAAAACCACGGGCGGCGATGTCGGCGCGCAGCGGACAGAACTCTTCCAACCCTTGGTACAGGCGGGCCGGGCGCAGGTTGCTGAACAGTTTGAAGTGCTTGCGTAACGGCAGCAATGCACCGCGCTCAGGTTGTTCTGCCGGCGGCAGATGTTCCCATTTCGGGCCGCCCACCGAGCCGAACAGGATCGCATCGGCTTGCTCGCATCCACTGAGGGTAGCCTGCGGCAGCGGGCTGCCGTGGCGATCGATGGCAATGCCACCGACGTCGTATTCGCTGGTGGTGATGCGGATATCAAAGCGCTGACGCACTGCGTCCAGCACCTTGTGCGCCTGAGCCATTACTTCCGGGCCGATTCCGTCTCCGGGCAAGACGGCAATATGGTAAGTCTTCGTCATGTTCACACCGTTTCCTGATTATTTTGATGTTTGCTTTGCTGCAGACGCTGTTTTTCTTTTTCTACCTGCTGGGAGCGCCAAATATTGTTCAATACGTGAACCATCGCCTTGGCGGAGGATTCCACGATGTCGGTCGCCAGACCCACGCCATGGAAGCGGCGGCCGTTGTAGGACACCACGATATCAACCTGGCCCAGCGCATCGCGGCCCTGGCCTTTGGCGGTCAACTGATACTTCACCAGTTCGATCGGGTAATCGGTAATGCGATTGATGGCCTGATAAACCGCGTCGACCGGGCCGTTGCCGGTTGCCGCTTCGGCTTTTTCTTCATCGCCGCAGATCAGTTTCACCGAGGCGGTGGCCATAATGTGGGTGCCGGACTGCACGCTGAAATAGCCCAGGCTGTAATGCTCCGGCTCTTCCTGCTGCTTGTTAATGAAGGCTAAAGCCTCCAGATCGTAATCGAATACCTGGCCTTTCTTGTCGGCCAGCTTCAGGAAAGCGGCGTACAGGGTGTCCAGGTTGTAGTCCTGTTCCTTATAGCCCATCTCTTCCATGCGGTGTTTTACTGCAGCGCGTCCGGAACGGGAAGTCAGGTTCAACTGCACGTCTTTCAGACCTATGGTCTGCGGCGACATGATTTCGTAGTTTTCGCGGTTCTTCAGCACACCGTCCTGATGAATGCCGGAAGAGTGGGCGAAGGCATTGGAACCCACGATAGCTTTGTTGGCCGGAATTGGCATGTTGCACAGCTGGCTGACCAATTGGCTGGTGCGGAAGATTTCCTGATGATTAATGTTGGTGTGCACGTTCATGATGTCCTGGCGCACTTTGATCGCCATGATCACTTCTTCCAGCGAGGTGTTGCCGGCGCGTTCGCCGATACCGTTCAGCGTACCTTCTACCTGGCGTGCACCTGCCTGTACGGCGGCGATGGAGTTACCGACCGCCATGCCCAGATCGTCGTGGCAGTGGACCGAAATAATGGCTTTATCAATGTTCGGGACGCGGTCATACAGGGTGGTGATGATGCCGCCGAACTGGTTCGGCGTGGTATAGCCGACGGTGTCCGGGATATTGATGGTGGTGGCACCGGCGTTGATGGCGGCTTCCACGACACGGCACAGATTATCGATTGGCGTCCGGCCGGCGTCTTCGCAAGAGAACTCCACATCGTCAGTGTAGTTGCGGGCGCGTTTCACCGAGCGTACCGCCATCTCCAGCACTTCATCGAACGAGCGCTTCAATTTGGATTCGATGTGCAGGGTCGATGTGGCCAGGAACACGTGAATGCGGAAGGCTTCGGCGACGCGCAGCGCTTCTGCGGCGACGTCGATATCGTTATCTACGCAGCGGGCCAGGCCACATACGCGGCTGTTTTTGATCTGACGGGCGATGGTCTGCACCGATTCAAAATCACCCGGAGAGGAGACCGGGAAACCGACTTCCATTACGTCGACGCCCATTCTCTCCAGTGCCATGGCTATCTGAATCTTCTCTTTTACGCTCAGACTGGCTTGCAGCGCTTGTTCACCATCACGCAGAGTAGTATCGAAAATAATGACTTGTTGGCTCATCAGGGCGTTCCTTATCGTGTTTATTTCACGCTAAGCGGGTAAAAAAAAACCCGCGCAGTAGCGCGGGTTTGTTATGAGTGAGGGACTGAATCAGCTCTGAACTCTGTCCACCAGCATACCGCGCAAAGAAGATGCGTTAAGTAGTAGGCTTAGTAGACGGTGAGTACGGATCATGAGGGTTCAGCTTCTCTTAAATTGTGTCGTTCCTAATTTGATACGTTATTGGTCTGGCGATGTCAACACCTGATTGAATAAAGGGGCAATCAGGTACCAGTGAATTGGACAAAGATACCCGTAGAGGATAATCCGGTGAAAACGTATCTGGTTAGCGTAAAAATAGGTAGGTTTTTGCGCGCTACTTAGCATAAATTAATCGAATATAGATTACAGCAATTGCTTCTGCATCTTATTGCGTTAAAATTTATCGTGAAACGGTCAAGATATGTGACAGTCGGAGGGATAAGGGGTTGGTATCTTCCTGGTAAATGATTGCATTATAAAATATATGATTTATTTATCAGTTAAGAGAAAAGTAATAAATTAACCAAATTTACATAAGTAAATATCTGTTTTAGACGGTTAGTGATATGTTTTTATAGTATGGATTAAAGTTGAAACTTCGCTTATTAATAGTATTGAATATTTTTATACCTATTTTGACGTAGTGTCTTGGTGCCCTTTTTTCCGCTGCGGCGAAATTCTCTGATATGCACCCCATATGCGGCTTGCGCCACGGCAGTATAGCGATGGTTTCTATCGGTCGATTGAAGGAATAACTGATTTTATCTTGTGGGAATAACACGGTGTGGTTTCACATTGTTTGTCCTGCACAGGGATAGGATTATCTACACAGGATTTAGTGGAGTGATATATGGCTGAATATGATTCAGAAGTTGCCATGGTAAAAGAGCCTGCGGACATTCATTTACGCAGCGTAGATCTTAATTTATTGACTGTTTTTGACGCTGTGATGCAAATGCAGAATATTACGCGGGCCGCGACTTCTTTGGGGATGTCGCAACCGGCGGTGAGCAATGCCGTTGCACGCCTGAAGATGATGTTCAATGATGAGCTGTTCGTGCGTAGCGGGCGGGGGATACAACCCACCCTGCGGGCCAGGCAGTTGTTTGGGCCGGTGCGTCAGGCGCTGCAATTGGTGCAAAATGAGTTGCCTGGCTCGGAGTTTGAACCACTTACCAGTTCGCGGGCTTTCTCGCTGTCTCTCTGCAGTCCGCTTGATTTGAGATTGGGAGCCAAGATAATCAATCATGTCAAACTGATTGCCCCTCAACTTAATTTGCAAATAAAGTCATATATTAACAATGATATTGAGCATCAGCTACGTTATCAGGACGTTGAATTTGTTATTGGCTACAGCCGTTTTGACTCGACGGAGTTTCGTAGTGTGGCGTTGTTCGACGATGAACTGGTGTTGGCGGTGGCACAGGCGCACCCGAGAATAACGGCCACTCTCACGCCCGAGCAAGTTTTATCTGAGCAACATGCGGTGGTCTCTCTTGAAAGTTATGGGGCTTTCAGTAAGCCTTATTATATAGAGGAGGCCATGCGGCGTGCCGTTACTCAGCAGTGTACCGATTTATATAGTGTATTAAACCTGGTTTCCCAGACGGAAATGGTGGCCATCGCGCCTGCATGGTTGGTACAGCAGCAAGCCGCATCACTGAAAATAAAAGCGATTCCTTTATGCACGGCAAACAATAAAGCGACCTGCTATCTTTCCTGGCATGAGTCTTCTGAGCGCGATAAAGGGCATCAATGGATGAAATCCGTTCTGACTGAGGCCGGCAATCCAGGGTGAATTCAGGAAGCACTCATCCTAAAGAAAGACAGCATTTCCATGAGGGGATTCTTCTCATGTTTAAAAACTAAGAACTATCTTGCTTTTTATTAAGATGTTTCTGGGTTTTAGTCGAGGAAATAACTTTTTTATGGTTAGCATGTCTATTTTATGAAAAATAGTTAACATGAATTTATATTCTGTATTTGTTGTTTTTATTGGTGTTTTAAACTGATTTTAATCGCCGGCCCGCAGGGGCCGCATTTTGTTGTCGGTATAAAATCTTTTCACTGCCGCTTTGTCCAATCTGAAGGATGATGAAGTTAAGCTGAGTTTTGGCTCACACTTCTACGCTGAAATCTCTTTTCCCGCTGCTTGAGAGTAGGTAGACTGCGCGAAAAAAAGTAAACACGTGTAAGCTGAGATGCAGAGTGACATGCTCTGCTCAAGGTTAACTGTTTGATTCATTTCAGGCTTAGAGCGCTATGATCAATAATTTGCTGCAATACCATCTGACTCATCGTATACAGCACCAAGTTTCCCATCGTGCCGATCGCACAGCTTTTCGCCAATGGTCTCCTGATGGCGAGACACAGCTGACCTGGGGGCAGGCCGATACCCACATTAACCGCATCGCCAGCGCATTGCTGGCGCTGGGGACAGAAGTGCAAGAACGCATCGCGATTTTTGCCAATAATTGCATGGCGTGGTCGCTGGCGGATTTGGCTATTCTGCAATTGCGGGCGGTGAGCGTACCGCTTTACGCCACCAATACGCCTGCCCAGGCAGCATTTATCATTAATGATGCGGATATCCGCATTCTCTTCGTCGGCGAGCAGGCGCAGTTGGATGCGGCCATTGCGCTGCGTGGCGTATGCCCGCAGTTGAGACATATCATCGCGTTTGACGATGCTACCGATCTGCGCGGGTGCGATATTGCTCAACGCCTGAGCGTCTTTGAGCGCGGGGCAGATGTTGAGGTCTTCAAGCCTCAACTGCTGCAACGCATTGCAGAATGCGATTTGCGGGATCTGTTCACCCTGATCTATACCTCCGGCACCACCGGCGAGCCAAAGGGAGTGATGCTGGATTACAGCAATTTGGCCGCGCAGCTTTATCTGCATGATGAACGGCTAACGGTGAACGAGGAGGATGTCTCCCTCAGCTTCTTGCCGATATCACACGTATTTGAGCGCATCTGGAGCTTCTTCATCATGCACAGTGGCGCACAGAATGTGTATCTGCCGAATACTGACTGGGTGCGTGAAGCCATGACGGCAGTACGCCCGACGTTGATGTGCGCGGTACCCCGTTTCTATGAAAAAATCTTTAGCGCGGTGCACGAAAAGGTAGCGCGCGCACCCTGGTTGCGTCGTGCGCTGTTCCATTGGGCGATCGTCTGCGGTGAACGCAAGTTCTTGCAGGAGCGCGCCGGTAAGCCGTTGGGTAAGTTGTTCAGCCTTTCCCACCGTTGGGCCGACAAGCTGGTCCTGAGCAAGTTGCGTGGCATCCTCGGCGGAAGGGTGCGTTTCTTGCCGGCGGCAGGTGCCAAACTTGACGACAATGTCATTCTGTTTTTCCAGGCGATGGGCGTCAACATCAAATATGGTTACGGCATGACCGAGACTTGCGCTACCGTTTCCTGCTGGGAAGAGGGCGATTTCCGCTTTGGATCTATCGGCAAACCCTTGCCGGGGGTTGAGGTACGCATTGCCGAAGAGAATGAGATTCAGGTGCGCGGCCCCATTGTGATGCGTGGCTATTTCAATAAGCCGCTGGAAACCGCCGCTTCTTTTACCGGGGACGGTTGGCTGAAAACCGGTGACGCCGGTGCGATTGACGAGGCCGGTAACCTGTTTATTACCGAACGTCTGAAGGATTTGATGAAAACGTCCGGTGGAAAATACATTGCCCCGCAGATGCTCGAAGGTACGTTGGCTCAGGATCGCTTTATCGAGCAGGTGGCGATCATCGCCGATGCGCGTAAATTCGTTTCGGCCTTGATAGTGCCCAGCTTTGAGTCTCTGGAAGAGTATGCGAAATCCATCAATCTGAAATATCAGGATCGGCTTGAGCTGCTGCGCAATAGCCACATTATAGAGATGTTCGAGAGCCGTTTGCGCGACATGCAAAAAGAGCTGGCGCGCTTTGAGCAGGTGAAGAAGTTTACCCTGTTGCCGGCGGCCTTTTCGATGGAGTTGGGTGAACTGACCCCAACGCTGAAGCTGCGCCGCAAGGTGATTCTACAGCGCTACCAGCATGAAATTGACTCGATGTACCGGGATCAGGCTTAAGGATGTCGCCGGGCAGCGTGCACGGCTAAAAAAACAGCATAATTCTTGCCTAATATAGTTCTGTAATTCCCTACCTGCTCGAAACAATGCCTAGCCTGATCCGCCAGAGGCTAGTGCATTGTTTTTGTAAACCCCTGATCCCCAGCTGCATGGCAATAACCACTCTATTGCTGAGCTTTTTTGTCGTTTGCCTGCCCAATATTCTGACGTTATGTTAATCAGTTAGAATCAATCCACAAAAATTTTGGGGCATTGCCCCACAACAGGCGCTACGTTCCGGCGCCAGACAAGAATAAGTAAGCCTGGAGGCAAACCCATGGAGATGTTGTCAGGAGCCGAGATGGTCGTCCGATCGTTGATCGATCAGGGCGTTAAGCATGTATTCGGATATCCGGGCGGGGCGGTACTTGATATTTACGACGCCCTGCATACGGTCGGAGGAATCGATCACATATTGGTGCGTCATGAGCAGGGCGCAGTGCACATGGCCGATGGCTATGCGCGCGCAACCGGTGAGGTAGGTGTGGTGCTGGTGACTTCCGGCCCTGGTGCGACCAATGCGATTACCGGTATTGCGACCGCCTATATGGACTCCATCCCGATGGTGGTGCTCTCCGGCCAGGTTCCAAGCTCGTTGATTGGTTATGACGCTTTCCAGGAGTGCGACATGGTCGGGATTTCGCGCCCGGTGGTGAAGCACAGTTTCCTGGTGAAGCGCACCGAAGATATTCCCGGCATCCTGAAAAAAGCCTTTTACCTGGCTTCAACCGGCCGCCCGGGCCCGGTCGTGATCGACCTGCCGAAAGATATCGTTGGTCCGGCGGTCAGAATGCCTTACGCCTACCCGCAGGAAGTGAGCATGCGCTCATACAACCCGACGGTGCAGGGTCACCGCGGGCAGATAAAGCGCGCGCTGCAAACCATTTTGTCGGCCAAAAAACCGGTCATGTACGTTGGCGGCGGGGCGATTAACTCGGCCTGCGACGCAGAATTGCTGGAACTGGCCGAGAAGCTGAATCTGCCGGTGACCTGCACTCTGATGGGGTTGGGCGCCTTCCCCGGTACGCACCGCCAGAGCGTCGGCATGCTCGGTATGCATGGCACTTACGAAGCAAACAAAACCATGCACCATTCCGATGTGATCTTTGCCGTCGGCGTGCGTTTTGACGATCGCACGACCAACAACCTGGCAAAATACTGCCCGGATGCCACCGTACTGCATATCGATATTGATCCCACCTCGATCTCCAAGACTGTCGACGCCGACATTCCGATCGTGGGTGATGCCAAACAGGTGCTGACCCAGATGCTGGAACTGTTGGCGCAGGACGATAAGGCGCAGGACTTTGATGCGCTGCGCGATTGGTGGCAGTCCATTGAGCAGTGGCGTGCGCGCGATTGCCTGGGTTATGACAAAAACAGCGGTACCATCAAGCCGCAGGCAGTGATCGAAACCCTGCATCGTTTGACCAAAGGCGACGCTTACGTCACCTCCGATGTGGGCCAGCACCAGATGTTCGCAGCGCTCTACTACCCGTTCGACAAACCGCGTCGCTGGATCAACTCCGGCGGCCTGGGCACCATGGGCTTCGGTCTGCCGGCAGCGTTGGGCGTGAAGCTGGCGTTGCCTGATGAGACCGTCGTGTGCGTGACTGGCGACGGTAGCATCCAGATGAACATTCAGGAGCTTTCTACCGCGTTGCAGTACAACCTGCCGGTGATAGTGGTGAACCTCAACAACCGCTATTTGGGCATGGTGAAGCAGTGGCAGGACATGATTTACTCCGGCCGCCATTCGCAGTCTTATATGGATTCCCTGCCTGATTTCGTCAAACTGGCAGAGGCTTACGGTCACGTTGGCATCGCCATTCGCACGCCGGATGAGCTGGAAAGCAAACTGGCTCAGGCATTGGCCGAGAAAGAACGACTGGTGTTTGTCGATGTCACCGTCGATGAGACCGAACATGTTTACCCAATGCAGATCCGCGGCGGAAGCATGGACGAAATGTGGTTAAGCAAAACGGAGAGGACCTGATCATGCGACGTATTTTATCTGTATTACTGGAAAACGAATCCGGTGCGTTGTCGCGTGTGGTAGGACTGTTCTCCCAGCGTGGTTATAACATTGAAAGCCTGACGGTGGCGCCGACCGACGATCCTACGTTGTCACGCATGACCATCCAGACCGTCGGCGATGAAAAAGTGCTGGAGCAGATCGAAAAGCAACTGCATAAGCTGGTGGACGTGCTGCGCGTCAGCGAACTGGTGCAGGGGGCGCATGTTGAACGCGAAATCATGTTGGTGAAGCTGCAGGCCAGCGGTTATGGCCGTGAAGAGGTAAAACGCTGCGCCGATATTTTCCGTGGGCAGATTGTCGATGTCACGGCGACGCTTTACACCGTTCAGCTGGCCGGCACCAGCGACAAGCTGGATGCTTTCCTCAATGCGGTGCGTGAAGTGGCTGAAATTGTCGAAGTGGCGCGTTCCGGCGTCGTCGGCGTGTCACGCGGCGATAAAATCATGCGCTGAGGCGTGATGTTGGCATAATCTGAGGGGCGCGGCATGGCTGCGCCTTTTGTTTTTAGGTGTTTTTTGTCTGTTTGCTGGCACCTTTCGGCAAAAGCGGTTGCTAGGCAGTGTTTTCTGCTGTTAGATCGCAGAGGCTGGATTGAATAACCGCACGGGATGCGATGGTTAATCCGAGCATGGCTTTCACTTCTATTTTCAGCGTCATTAAGGGGTTAACGTGAAACTGGATGAAATCGCGCGTCTCGCGGGCGTTTCGCGCACCACGGCCAGTTATGTCATCAACGGCAAAGCAAAGCAGTATCGTGTCAGCGATAAAACCGTCGAAAAAGTGATGGCCGTGGTCAGGGAGCATAACTATCACCCGAATGCCGTCGCGGCAGGGTTGCGCGCCGGACGTACGCGTTCTATCGGCCTGGTGATACCGGATCTGGAAAACACCAGCTACACCCGCATTGCCAACTATCTGGAGCGCCAGGCACGTCAGCGCGGTTACCAGCTATTGATTGCCTGTTCGGAAGATCAGCCGGATAACGAAATGCGCTGTATTGAACACCTGCTGCAACGCCAGGTCGACGCCATTATCGTTTCCACTGCCTTGCCGCCGGAACATCCGTTCTATCAGCGCTGGGCCAAGGATCCTTTGCCGATTATCGCTCTGGACCGGGCACTGGATCGCGAGCATTTCATCAGCGTGGTGGGGGCCGACCAAGAGGATTCCTTCGCGCTGGCGCAAGAACTTCGCACTTTTCCGGCGGAGTCGGTGCTGTATCTGGGCGCGTTGCCGGAGCTTTCCGTCAGTTTCCTGCGTGAGCAGGGATTTCGCCAGGCGTGGGAAGGCGATGAACGGCCTGTCGATTACCTGTACGCAAACAGTTATGAACGCGAGGCCGCCGGCGTACTGTTTGCTGAATGGTTGAAAACTCATCCGATGCCGCAGGCGCTTTTCACCACCTCGTTCTCTCTGTTGCAGGGAGTCATGGATGTGACGTTGAAACAGCGCGGCCGCTTGCCGACAGATCTGGCGATCGCCACCTTCGGCGATCACGAACTGCTGGACTTTCTCGAGTGCCCGGTACTGGCGGTAGCGCAGCGCCACCGTGATGTAGCTGAACGGGTGCTGGAACTGGTGCTGGCCAGCCTGGATGAGCCGCGCAAGCCTAAACCGGGCCTGACGCGCATTCGCCGTAATCTGTTCCGTCGCGGTAGTCTGAGCCGTAAATAAATACTACAGGCAGGATGGCTACGTTGCTTCCTGCCTGCCTCTTCGCTTTACACATAGCCGGTTACCCGAAACAGCTTTCTGCAGTATTCAAGAAAGTAGCCATAGGCTACGCCCATCGCCATCGATACCACTGCATTCCCGGCCACCGCAGTCATAATTTGCTGCCCGTCTGCACCTACGCTCCACAATATGGCAGCATACACTGGTGATTGAAAACTGACATAGGCCAGTAAATCGGCGAGGTTGCGCAGTAGCCATTGCCCGCGCTGAAAGCGTTTCGCGAGACGAATAAACAGGTCACGGTAGCGCCCATAGGGCCAGGCGATCAGGATATTCACCGGGATCGACACCAGGCGGGAGGAAAGTGATTGGTGAAAACTCATGCCCGAAACCAGGATTTCTATCGCCATACCGGCGATGAAGCAGTACACCACCAGCGCAAAAGTATCGGCGGCGGCGCTGCGCCAATAAGAGACAGGCGAAAGCATGGCGTAATCTCCGTAACTGCTGGTTGATACTCTGTTAATTTTATTGATTACAGTTGTTAATTCTTGATTTTTCCGTTTTTTATAGTTTACTCCTCTGCATGCGTTTTGTTGGGTAGCTGAATATTTTTATTTATTGCCGTTGGCTGATTTTTATCCTTAGGAAGAGCGGCAGAATCTGGCGTGAAGGGATTAAAACGGGAGGTTTCTTGCTTTTATGATTTAAAACATATGGTTACGATTATTTTCATTATAAAGTGCATTTTCACAGCAAAAATTGTGGGAATAAATGATGTAAGGAAATGAAACCATAATTGTAAACAGGTATTTTGAGAATAATCTTACCAAACTGATTTAAATCGAAAATAGCTAGCTTCGTAATATCCGAGTAATTTATTTTCTCATCGGGCTTATCACTGGCGCTTTAATTGAAGTAAAATAGCGCCCGACCTGAAGTGCAATAACCGTTGAGCGTTATTAACTCAATGGCTTATGCCATATTTCGTCAACGGCGGGAGTTAACGCCGGGCCTTGGCCGGTGCGGGTCGAGGCGGGTTACAGGATTGTGATTGCCGAGCTAAAAAATGAGACATCGATTGCAGAAGGAAGTAATGAGTTAATTAATCGCCAATTTGTCAGGTTTTTAATCACCCTCTTTCCGCTAAGAAAATTCTCCCCGTTTATCATGATGTTAATTTTCATTCATTGAATAAAGAACGTTCCTTTCGCGAGTCAGCTCCCAAAATGACGGGAGAAATATTGCCAAAGCGCCGGTGCTCTGGCTTGACAAGGTTTTCATACCCTCCGTAAACTCCCTTATGTGGGAATTTGTGGTGTAAAGTGGTGAAAACGGTCATGAAGGGGTAGCTCAGGAATGTTCCGTGGGGCAACGATGGTCAATCTCGACAGCAAAGGGCGGCTTGCCGTACCCACCCGTTATCGGGATTTGCTGAACGAGCAATCGCAAGGCCAAATGGTCTGTACCATTGACCTCCATCAGTCCTGCCTGCTGCTTTACCCATTGCCCGAATGGGAAATTATTGAACAAAAATTATCCCGTCTGTCGAGTATGAACCCCGCAGAGCGCCGCGTTCAGCGCTTATTGTTGGGGCATGCCAGTGAGTGTCAGATGGATAGCGCCGGTCGGTTGTTGCTAGCTACTACGCTACGTCAACACGCCGGGCTTACAAAAGAAGTGATGCTGGTCGGGCAGTTCAACAAGTTTGAACTGTGGGATGAACAGACCTGGTATCAACAAGTCAAGGATGATATTGACGCAGAACAGTCGACTCAGGAACCGTTGTCTGAGCGGCTACAGGACTTGTCGCTATAAGCATGTTGGAAAACTATAAACACACCACCGTACTGTTGGATGAGGCGGTCAATGGCCTCAATATTCGCAGTAACGGCATATATATCGACGGTACTTTTGGTCGCGGTGGCCATTCTCGTCTGATTCTGTCCCAACTGGGGCCGGAAGGACGTTTGTTGGCAATTGACCGCGATCCACAGGCGATTGCAGCCGCCAAGTCTATTGAAGATCCTCGTTTTACCATCGTACACGGCCCATTTTCAGATTTGTCACACTATGTGCGGGAACGCGAATTGGTGGGGCAGATTGATGGCGTCTTACTCGATCTGGGCGTTTCTTCGCCGCAGTTGGATGACGCAGAACGCGGTTTCTCCTTCATGCGCGACGGCCCACTGGATATGCGCATGGACCCATCAAGCGGCCAGTCAGCCTCTGAATGGCTGCTGAAAGCGGAAGCGGAAGACATTGCCTGGGTGCTGAAAACCTTCGGTGAGGAGCGTTTCGCCAAGCGCATTGCCCGTGCCATCGTGGAAAGAAACCGTGTCGAGCCGATGACGCGCACCAAGGAGTTGGCCGATCTGATCGCCAATGCCAGTCCGTTCCGGGAAAAACACAAGCATCCGGCAACGCGCAGTTTCCAGGCGATTCGCATCTACATCAACAGTGAACTGGAAGAGATTGAGCGTGCACTGGACGGCGCGCTGGAAGTGTTGGCCCCTCAGGGCCGTCTGTCGATCATCAGCTTCCACTCGTTGGAAGATCGCATCGTTAAACGCTTTATGCGTCACCACAGTCGTGGCGCCCAGGTGCCGGCAGGTTTGCCGCTGACAGAAGAGCAACTGCGCAGTATGGGCGGGCGCACGCTGAAAGCGCTGGGCAAGATGATGCCTTCGGAAGATGAAGTGGCGGAAAATCCGCGTGCGCGCAGTTCAGTACTGCGCATTGCCGAGAGGATGCCCGCGTGATTGGCAATGAACGCCACGGTTTAGTGGGGGTGATTGGCGGCGATCTGCTGCGTAACGCCAAGATCCCATTGATTTTACTGGTCGCTTCACTGATTTCTGCGATTTTTGTGGTGACTACCGCACACCGTACCCGCCTGCTGACCGCTGAACGCGAGCAGTTGGTGCTTGAGCGGGATGCTCTGGATATTGAATGGCGCAACCTGATTTTGGAGGAGAACGCCCTCGGCGACCATAGCCGGGTCGAGCGTATCGCCACCGAAAAACTGCAGATGCAACATGTTGATCCATCGCAGGAAAATATCATCGTTAAACAATGAATAGTTTAACTGAAATCATGACACGGAGAAGAAAGGGAACGCATGAAAGCAGCACGCCCCGGTAAGTTGAAACGCCCGGAAAATCAGGCCAGCTTTGTAAGCTGGCGTTTTGCGTTGCTGTGCGGCTGTATTTTGCTGGCGCTGGTGGGATTGATGCTGCGCGTGGCCTATCTGCAGGTCATCAATCCGGACCGCCTGGTGAAAGAAGGCGACATGCGTTCGCTGCGTGTTCAAGAGGTGCCCACCTCACGCGGCATGATCAGCGATCGCGCCGGCCGACCGTTGGCGGTGAGCGTACCGGTCAACGCCATTTGGGCAGATCCTAAAGAGCTGAACGAGCGTGGCGGCATTACGCTGGATAGCCGTTGGAAGGCGCTGTCCGACGCGTTGAATATCCCTCTGGATCAGCTTTCTACCCGTGTTAACGCCAACCCGAAAGGGCGCTTTGTTTACCTGGCGCGCCAGGTGAACCCGGCGGTAGGCGATTACATCCGCAAGCTGAAGCTACCGGGGATTTACCTGCGTCAGGAATCGCGTCGTTACTATCCGGCCGGCCAGGTCACCTCGCATATTATCGGCGTGACCAACATTGACGGCCAGGGCATCGAAGGCGTCGAGAAGAGCTTCGACCGTTGGCTGACCGGGCAACCGGGTGAACGAACCGTGCGTAAAGACCGCTATGGTCGGGTGATCGAGGATATCTCCTCGGTCGACAGCCAGGCGGCGCATAACCTGGTGTTGAGCGTCGATGAACGCCTGCAGGCGCTGGTGTATCGCGAGCTGAACAACGCGGTGGCGTTCAACAAGGCTGAATCCGGCACGGCGGTGCTGATCGACGTGAATACCGGCGAAGTGCTGGCGATGGCGAACAGCCCGTCCTACAACCCGAACAATATGGCCGGTACGCCTAAAGACACCATGCGTAACCGTGCCATTACCGATATTTTTGAGCCCGGCTCCACCGTGAAACCTATGGTGGTGATGACAGCGTTACATAACGGTGTGGTAAAAGAAAACAGCGTGCTGAACACCATTCCTTTCCGTATCAACGGCCACGAAATTAAAGACGTGGCGCGTTATGCGGAGCTGTCGGTTACCGGGATCTTGCAGAAGTCGAGTAACGTTGGCGTTACCAAGCTGGCGTTAGCGATGCCGTCCTCGGCGTTAGTAGATACTTACTCTCGTTTTGGACTGGGAAAAGCGACCAATTTGGGGCTGGTCGGAGAAAGCAGTGGCATATACCCAAAAAAACAACGGTGGTCTGACATAGAGAGGGCCACCTTCTCTTTCGGCTACGGGCTAATGGTAACTCCGTTACAGTTGGCGCGAGTCTACGCAACGATCGGCAGCCTGGGCGTGTATCGCCCATTGTCGATCACCAAGGTTGACCCTCCGGTTGCTGGCGAACGCATTTTCCCTGAACCTCTGGTGCGCACGGTGGTGCACATGATGGAAAGCGTGGCCCTGCCGGGCGGCGGCGGTGTGAAAGCCGCCATCAAGGGTTACCGCATCGCTATTAAAACCGGTACCGCCAAAAAGGTCGGCCCGGATGGCAAATACGTCAACCGATATCTCGCTTATACCGCCGGCGTTGCGCCGGCCAGTAATCCCCGTTTCGCTCTGGTGGTGGTGATTAACGATCCACAGGGTGGGAAGTACTATGGCGGTGCAATTTCCGCACCGGTGTTCGGCGCCATCATGGGCGGCGTATTGCGCACCATGAACGTCGAACCGGATGCGTTGCCCACCGCTGATAAAAGCGAATTAGTGATTAACAAAAAAGAGGGTTCAGGTGGCAGATCGTAATTTGCGCGATTTACTCGCTCCATGGGTGCCTACGGCGCCCGGGCGCGCGCTGCGGGAAATGACATTAGACAGCCGTATTGCGGCTGCCGGGGATCTGTTTGTCGCCGTTGTTGGCCATCAGACGGATGGACGCCGCTATATTCCGCAGGCTATCGCGCAGGGTGTCGCCGCAGTGATTGCCGAAGCTGAAGGCCAGGCCGAAGACGGCACGATCACGGAAATGCACGGTGTGCCGGTGATTTATCTAAGCCAGCTTAACCAGCGCCTGTCTGCTCTGGCCGGGCGTTTTTACCACCAACCGGCAGAGCGCCTGCGTCTGGTGGGTGTGACCGGCACCAACGGCAAAACCACCACCACGCAACTGCTGGCGCAATGGAGCCAACTGTTGGGTGAAACCAGTGCAGTGATGGGCACTGTCGGTAACGGTTTGCTGGGTCAGGTTTGCCCTACTGAGAATACCACCGGTTCTGCGGTGGATGTTCAACACGTATTAAACGAGCTGGTCGATCGGGGCGCAACCTTCGCCGCGATGGAAGTCTCTTCTCACGGACTGGTGCAAAACCGCGTGGCGGCATTGCCGTTTGCCGCCGCGGTGTTCACCAACCTGAGCCGCGACCACCTGGATTACCACGGTGACATGGCCAATTACGAGGCGGCCAAGTGGTCGCTGTTTGCCGGCCACGAAGTGGGGCAGGCGATCATTAACGCCGATGACGAAGTTGGTCAGCGTTGGCTGAGCAAACTGCCGGATGCGGTGGCGGTTACCATGCAGGATAACCTGCAATTGGGTTGCCATGGCCGCTGGTTGAAAACCACTGCGGTCAGCTATCACGATAATGGCGCCACCGTCCGCTTCAGCTCAAGCTGGGGCGACGGCGAAATTGAAAGCCGCCTGATGGGCGCCTTCAATGTCAGCAATCTGTTGCTGGCGCTGGCTACGTTGCTGTCACTGGGCTATCCGCTGGACAAACTGGTAGAAGCCGGCAATCGACTGCAACCGGTATGCGGCCGTATGGAAGTGTTCAACGCGCCAGGCAAACCGACGGTAGTGGTGGATTACGCCCACACCCCGGACGCGCTGGAAAAAGCGTTGGAAGCGGCGCGTCTGCACTGCCTGGGGCAGTTGTGGTGCGTGTTCGGTTGCGGTGGCGATCGTGACAAAGGCAAGCGCCCGCTGATGGGCGGTATCGCCGAGCAGTTCGCCGATCGAGTCGTGGTCACCGACGATAACCCGCGCACCGAAGAGCCGCAGGCGATCATCGCCGATATCCTGACCGGGCTGCTGGATGCCGGGCGTGCACTGGTGATCCACGGCCGTGCCGAAGCGGTAACCAGCGCGATTATGCAGGCTAAAGAACAAGATGTGGTGTTGGTGGCGGGTAAAGGTCACGAGGACTACCAATTGGTGGGTAACCGACGCCTGGATTACTCCGATCGTACCACCGTCGCACGTCTGCTGGGGGTAATAGCATGATTCCTGTCTCCCTTCAGGTACTGGCCGATGTATTGAGCGCTGAGTTGATCGGCGCCGATTGCCAAATTATTGAGGTGACGACAGATACCCGTCAGGTAACCGCAGGTTGCCTGTTTGTGGCGCTGAAGGGCGAGCGTTTTGATGCTCACGCCTTCGCTGCCGATGCTGTAGCCGCAGGTGCCGGGGCGTTGCTGGTAAGTAAGCGCTTATTGGTGGATGTTCCGCAACTGGTGGTGAAAGACACGCGCCTGGCGCTTGGGCAACTGGGTGCCTGGGTGCGCCAGCAAGTGCCGGCCCGTGTTGTGGCCTTAACCGGTTCATCGGGCAAGACCTCGGTGAAAGAAATGGCCGCTGCTATTTTGCGCGAATGCGGTGAAGTGCTGTATACCGCGGGCAACTTCAATAACGATATCGGCGTGCCGCTGACGCTGCTGCGTTTGCAGCCGCAGCATGATTTTGCCGTGATTGAGCTGGGCGCCAACCATATTGGCGAGATTGCCTATACCACGGCATTGACGCGGCCGCAGACCGCCTTGGTGAATAACCTGGCTGCTGCCCACCTGGAAGGTTTTGGCTCTTTGGCCGGCGTCGCCCAGGCGAAAGGTGAAATTTTTGCCGGCTTGCCGACTGACGGCGTGGCAATCATCAACGCCGACAATAATGACTGGCCACACTGGCAGAGCATGCTGAACGATAAAACCGTTTGGCGCTTCTCGCCGCAGGCGGCGGAAGGCGTGGATTTCTTCGCCAGCGACGTGCTGGTGAACGCCCGGGGCACGCAATTTACGCTGCACAGCCCGTTCGGCACTGCGGCGGTGACGCTACCGTTGCCGGGCCGCCATAACGTGGCCAATGCGCTGGCCGCTGCGGCGCTCGCTATGTCGGTTGGCGCATCGCTCGAAGCCGTGCGTCAGGGGCTGAAACAGTTACAGGGGGTGCCGGGGCGTTTGTTCCCGATTGCGCTTGCCGAAGACAAACTGCTGCTCGATGACAGCTATAACGCCAACGTCGGCTCTATGACCGCCGCAGTACAGGTGCTGGCAGAGATGCCGGGCTACCGCGTAATGGTCGTTGGCGATATGGCCGAGCTGGGGGCGGATGCCGAAGAATGTCACCGTCAGGTGGGCGAAGCCGCCCGGCTGGCCGGTGTAGATAAAGTGATAGGTATCGGCCCGTTAAGCCAGGCGCTATGCGTGGCTTCCGGTAACGGCGAGCATTTTCAGGATAAGGCAGCAGTGATCGCGCGCGTGGCGGAATTACTGTCGGAACATGCGGTAATTACCGTGTTAATCAAGGGTTCACGTAGTGCCGCAATGGAGCAGGTAGTACGCGCGTTACAGGAGAAAGCACCATGTTAGTTTGGCTGGCCGAGCATTTGGTCAAATATTATTCCGGCTTCAACGTCTTCTCCTATCTGACGTTCAGGGCCATTGTCAGCCTGCTGACCGCGTTGTTTCTCTCCTTATGGATGGGTCCGCGGGTGATTAAACGCCTGCAGGAGATGTCCTTCGGCCAGGTCGTGCGCAACGATGGCCCGGAGTCGCATTTCAGCAAACGCGGCACGCCGACCATGGGCGGCATCATGATCCTGACCTCCATCACCATTTCGGTGTTGATGTGGGCTTATCCGTCCAACCCTTACGTGTGGGGCGTGCTGTTCGTGCTGGTGGGCTACGGCATCGTCGGCTTTGTCGATGACTACCGCAAAGTGGTGCGTAAAGACACCAAGGGGCTGATTGCCCGCTGGAAATACTTCTGGCAGTCGGTGATTGCGCTGATTTTCGCCTTCGCCATGTATGCCGTAGGAAAAGACACGCCAGCCACCGAGCTGGTTGTGCCGTTCTTTAAGGACATCATGCCGCAGCTCGGCCTGTTGTACGTGCTGTTGGCGTACTTTGTGGTTGTCGGCACCAGCAATGCGGTCAACCTGACCGACGGGCTGGATGGCCTGGCGATCATGCCAACGGTGTTCGTGGCTGCGGGTTTTGCGCTGGTGGCCTGGGCGACCGGTAACATGAATTTCGCCAACTATCTGCACATTCCTTATCTGCGTCATGCGGGTGAGCTGGTGATCGTCTGTACCGCTATCGTCGGCGCCGGTCTGGGCTTTTTGTGGTTCAACACCTACCCGGCACAGGTTTTTATGGGGGATGTTGGTTCACTGGCGCTGGGCGGCGCGCTGGGCACTATTGCGGTGCTGCTGCGTCAAGAGTTTCTGTTATTGATTATGGGTGGCGTGTTTGTGGTTGAAACGCTGTCGGTGATCTTGCAGGTGGGATCGTTCAAGCTGCGCGGGCAACGTATTTTCCGCATGGCGCCGATTCACCACCATTATGAATTGAAGGGCTGGCCGGAACCGCGCGTGATCGTGCGCTTCTGGATTATTTCGCTGATGCTGGTGCTGATTGGCCTAGCGACGCTGAAGGTACGGTAATTATGGCGGATTATCAGGGTAAAAAAGTGGTCATCATCGGGTTAGGTCTTACCGGCCTGTCCTGTGTTGATTTCTTTATGGCGCGTGGCGTAACGCCGCGCGTTATGGATACCCGCATTTCGCCGCCGGGGCTGGACAAGCTGCCTGAAAGCGTTGAACGGCATTTGGGCGATTTGAATCTGGACTGGTTGCTGGCGGCGGATTTGATCGTTGCCAGCCCGGGCATGGCGCTGGCTCACCCGGCGTTGAGTGCAGCGGCGGATGCGGGTGTGGAGATCGTCGGCGACGTCGAACTGTTCTGCCGCGAAGCCCAGGCACCGATCGTCGCGATCACCGGCTCCAACGGTAAAAGCACCGTCACCACTCTGGTGGGCGAGATGGCGAAAGCGGCCGGTTGGGCGGTGGGTGTGGGCGGTAACATTGGCCTGCCTGCGCTGAGCCTGCTGCGGCAGGAATGCCAGCTGTACGTGCTGGAACTGTCAAGCTTCCAACTGGAAACCACCTTTAGCCTGAAAGCGGCGGCGGCGACCATCCTGAACGTGACAGAAGATCATATGGACCGTTACCCGTTTGGCCTGCAGCAGTATCGCGCCGCCAAACTGCGCGTCTATGAAAATGCCAACCTGTGCGTGGTTAACGCGGATGACGCGCTGACCATGCCGGTACGCGGCGCAGACCAGCGCTGCATCAGTTTCGGGGCCGATGTGGGCGACTACCACCTCAACCGCCAGCAGGGCGAAACCTGGCTGCGCGTGCGCGGTGAGAAAATCCTGAATACCCGCGAGATGAAGCTGACTGGCCGTCATAACTACACCAATGCGCTGGCGGCATTGGCTCTGGCCGATGCGGTGAATATCCCGCGCGCCTCCAGCCTGAAAGCGCTCACCACCTTTACCGGTTTGGCGCACCGTTTCCAACTGGCCTGGGAACATAACGGCGTACGTTGGATTAACGATTCTAAAGCCACCAACGTCGGCAGCACCGAAGCGGCGTTGAATGGCTTGCAGGTGGACGGCACCTTGCACCTGCTGTTGGGCGGTGACGGCAAATCTGCCGATTTCTCACCGTTGGGGCGCTATCTGCAGGGCGATAACGTCCGCCTGTATTGCTTCGGCCGCGATGGCGAACAACTGGCAGAGCTGCGACCGGAAGTCGCCACGCTGACCGACACGATGGAACAGGCGATGCAGACGATCGCCGGCCGGGTGCAGCCTGGCGATATGGTGCTGTTGTCACCGGCATGCGCCAGCCTGGATCAGTTCCGTAACTTTGAAGTGCGCGGCGACGAGTTTGCCCGCCTGGCACAGGAGCTTGGCGGATGAAACTACGGGTGCCGACGTTCGGGTTGACCGAAAGACTGAAAGACTGGGTGATGGGATCGCGTGAGAACGATTCCGTGAATATGGTGCTGTACGACCGTACCCTGCTGTGGCTGACCTTCGGGTTGGCCATTATCGGTTTTGTCATGGTGACCTCGGCGTCAATGCCGATTGGCCAGCGCCTGGCGGACGATCCTTTCCTGTTTGCCAAGCGTGATGCGCTGTATCTCGGGCTGGCCTTTGGCCTGTCGATGGTGACGCTGCGCATTCCGATGGAAGTCTGGCAGCGCTACAGCAATGTGATGCTGCTGTTGTCGATTGTGATGCTGCTGATCGTATTGGTGGTGGGCAGCTCGGTGAACGGGGCATCTCGCTGGATTTCACTCGGCCCGCTGCGTATTCAGCCGGCGGAGCTGTCCAAGCTGTCGCTGTTTTGCTATCTGGCGAGTTATCTGGTGCGCAAAGTGGAAGAAGTGCGTACCAACTTCTGGGGCTTCTGCAAGCCGATGGGCGTAATGGTAGTGCTGGCGGTGTTGCTGCTGGCGCAGCCCGACCTCGGTACCGTGGTGGTGTTGTTCATTACGACGCTGGCGATGCTGTTCCTGGCCGGTGCCAAAATGTGGCAGTTCCTGGCGATTATCGGCTCCGGTGCATTCGCGGTGGTGCTGTTGATCATTGCCGAGCCTTACCGTATGCGCCGCGTGACGTCGTTCTGGAACCCGTGGGCCGATCCGTTCGGCAGCGGCTACCAGCTGACCCAGTCGCTGATGGCATTTGGCCGCGGTGAATTTTGGGGGCAGGGGCTGGGTAACTCGGTACAGAAACTCGAGTATTTGCCTGAAGCGCACACCGACTTTATCTTCTCGATTTTGGGCGAAGAACTCGGCTATATCGGTGTGGTTTTCGCATTGTTAATGGTATTCTTCGTCGCTTTTCGCGCTATGTCGATTGGACGCCGCGCGCTGGAGATCGATCAGCGTTTTTCCGGCTTTCTGGCCTGCTCGATCGGCGTCTGGTTCAGCTTTCAGGCACTGGTCAACGTCGGCGCCGCAGCCGGCATGCTGCCGACCAAAGGGCTGACGCTGCCGCTGATAAGTTATGGCGGCTCGAGCCTGTTGATTATGTCGACGGCGATCGTGCTGTTACTGCGTATTGATTATGAAACGCGTCTGGCCAAAGCCCAGGCGTTTGTGAAGAGGTAAGGGATGAGCGGGAAACCTAAGCGTTTAATGGTGATGGCAGGCGGTACCGGCGGACACGTGTTCCCGGGGCTGGCGGTCGCGCATCATCTAATGGCGCAGGGCTGGCAGGTGCGCTGGCTCGGAACCGCAGACCGAATGGAAGCCGATCTGGTGCCAAAGCACGGGATCGAGATTGATTTCATCCGTATTTCCGGCCTGCGCGGCAAAGGGCTGAAGGCACAACTGAGCGCGCCGTTGCGTATCTGGCATGCGGTACGCCAGGCGAAAGCGATTATGCGCAGTTACCAGCCGGACGTGGTGCTCGGCATGGGCGGCTACGTTTCCGGGCCCGGTGGTTTGGCGGCGTGGTTGTGCGGCATCCCGGTGGTGCTGCATGAACAAAACGGCATTGCCGGGTTGACCAACCGCTGGCTGGCGCGCATCGCCAAAAAAGTATTGCAGGCGTTCCCAGGCGCGTTCCCGAACGCGGACGTCGTGGGCAACCCGGTACGCACCGACGTACTGGCGCTGCCGCTGCCGGCCGAGCGACTGACCGGGCGTGAAGGGCCCATCCGCGTGCTGGTGATTGGCGGAAGTCAGGGAGCCCGAGTGCTGAATCAGACAGTTCCTGAAGTCGCGGCGAGATTGGGCGATAGAATTACGCTCTGGCATCAGGTAGGCAAAGGTGCACTGGAGAACGTGCTGCGCGACTACGAGAGGGTAGGGCAGACGCAACATAAGGTGACCGAGTTTATCGATGACATGGCTGCAGCTTACGCCTGGGCAGACGTAGTGGTTTGTCGCTCCGGCGCGCTGACCGTCAGCGAGATCGCCGCCGCGGGCCTGCCGGCGATATTTGTGCCGTTCCAGCATAAAGACCGGCAGCAGTACTGGAATGCCCGTCCGCTGGAAGAAGCCGGCGCGGCGAAGATCATAGAGCAACCGCAGTTCAACGCCGATACCGTAGCTGAGTTATTGGCTGGTTGGGATCGCCCGCAG
The DNA here is from genome assembly GCF_031931805.1 of Serratia sp. root2. Classification (NCBI taxonomy): domain Bacteria; kingdom Pseudomonadati; phylum Pseudomonadota; class Gammaproteobacteria; order Enterobacterales; family Yersiniaceae; genus Serratia; species Serratia sp. root2. The sequence goes on along the minus strand of NZ_JAUJXB010000002.1, from coordinate 110,557 downwards.
TTGCTGGCGATGGCAGAAAAAGCGCGTGCAGTGGCTATTCCTGACGCCACCGAGCGCGTGGCGGCTGAGCTGGTGCGGGTTGCCAAATAAATAATGCAGGGGTTCGGTACGCCGGGCCTGAATCAAAGAAATGTCATGTAGTGGCCCGGCATGCCGGACCCGGATTAGAGAGAGTGATGAATACACAACAACTGGCGAAACTACGTACTATCGTGCCCGAGATGCGACGCGTCCGGCACATTCACTTTGTCGGCATCGGTGGTGCCGGCATGGGTGGTATCGCCGAAGTGTTGGCTAACGAAGGTTATCAGATCAGCGGCTCCGACCTGGCGCCTAACCCTGTAACCCAACAGTTGAGCGCGCTCGGGGCGACGATCTATTTCCATCATCGTCCGGAAAACGTGCTGGATGCGAGCGTAGTGGTGGTTTCCACCGCGATCTCCGCCGACAACCCGGAGATTGTCGCTGCCCGTGAAGCGCGTATCCCGGTTATCCGCCGCGCGGAGATGTTGGCCGAACTGATGCGTTTCCGTCACGGCATTGCCGTCGCCGGTACGCACGGCAAGACCACGACTACGGCGATGGTGTCGAGCATTTACGCCGAAGCCGGTCTGGACCCGACCTTTGTCAACGGTGGGCTGGTGAAAGCGGCCGGGACCCATGCGCGTCTGGGATCCAGCCGTTACCTGATCGCGGAAGCGGATGAGAGCGATGCGTCGTTCCTGCATCTGCAGCCGATGGTGGCGATTGTCACCAATATCGAACCCGATCACATGGATACCTATCAGGGCGACTTCGAGAACCTGAAGCAGACGTTTATCAACTTTTTGCACAACCTGCCGTTCTACGGCCGTGCGGTGATGTGTGTTGATGACCCGGTGGTGCGCGAACTGCTGCCACGCGTGGGCCGCCACATCACTACCTACGGCTTTAACGAAGATGCCGATGTGCGCATTGAGAACTATCGCCAGGTTGGGCCGCAGGGCCACTTTACTCTGACCCGCCAGGATAAACCGTTGATGACGGTAACCCTGAACGCCCCGGGCCGCCACAACGCGTTGAATGCGGCGGCGGCAGTGGCGGTGGCGACAGAAGAGGGCATTGACGACGCGGATATCTTGCGTGCACTGGCGGGCTTCCAGGGTACAGGTCGCCGCTTTGATTTCCTGGGCGAGTTCCCGCTGGAGCCGGTGAACGGTAAAAGCGGCAGCGCGATGCTGGTCGACGACTATGGCCACCATCCGACCGAAGTCGACGTGACGCTGAAAGCTGCACGCGCCGGCTGGCCGGAGAAACGTCTGGTGATGATTTTCCAGCCGCATCGTTACACACGTACCCGCGATCTCTACGACGACTTCGCCAACGTGCTGTCACAGGTTGATGTGCTGCTGATGCTCGATGTGTACTCCGCGGGTGAAGCGGCAATCCCGGGGGCGGACAGCCGCTCGCTGTGCCGCACCATTCGCAGCCGCGGCAAGCTGGATCCGATCCTGGTTTCCGATGCGGATATCGTACCGGAAACTCTGGCGCAACTGCTGCAGGCCGACGATCTGGTACTGGTGCAAGGCGCCGGCAACGTGGGCAAAATCGCCCGCAAACTGGCTGAGCTGAAGCTGCAACCACAGAAAAAAGAGGAGGAACATCATGGCTGATAAAGTTGCCGTACTGCTGGGTGGCACCTCCGCTGAACGTGAAGTGTCATTGCAATCGGGCGCTGCCGTGCTGGCAGGGCTGCGGGAAGCCGGTATCGACGCCCATGGCATCGATATCCGCGATTTCCCGGTAACCCAGCTTAAAGAGCATGGGTTTACCAAAGTGTTTATCGCGCTGCACGGGCGCGGCGGCGAGGATGGCACCCTGCAGGGGATGCTGGAATTCCTCGAGCTGCCTTATACCGGCAGTGGCGTGATGGCTTCGGCGCTGACTATGGACAAGTGGCGGACCAAGATGGTGTGGCAGTCGATGGGGCTGCCGGTCGCACCTTATGTAGCGCTGAACCGCCGGCAATATGCCGGTGCAGAGAAACAGAGCCTGATTACTCGCGTGGAGGCTCTGGGCCTGCCGCTGATCGTCAAGCCGAGCCGCGAAGGCTCCAGCGTTGGCATGAGCAAGGTGACCGAACGCACTGCCCTTGAGGCCGCGCTGGAGGAAGGTTTTCGCCATGACGACGACGTGCTGGTGGAGAAGTGGCTGAGCGGTCCTGAATACACTGTAGCCATGTTGGGCGACCAGGTGTTGCCTTCGATCCGCATTCAGCCGGCCGGCGTATTTTACGACTACCAAGCCAAGTACATTTCGGACGATACCCAGTATTTCTGTCCAAGTGGCCTGGGTGCTGAACAAGAGGCCGAAATGGCCGCATTGGCCTTACGTGCCTACCGTGGGCTGGACTGCAGCGGGTGGGGCCGTGTGGATGTGATGCAGGATAGCGATGGCAGCTTCTATCTGCTTGAGGTGAATACCTCGCCGGGCATGACCAGTCATAGCCTGGTGCCGATGGCAGCGCGCCAGTCTGGTTTAAGCTTCTCGCAGCTGGTAGCGAGAATTTTGGAGTTGGCCGACTGATATGTCGCAAGCTGCCCTGAATGCGCGTGAACGCGAGGTGGATAATAACCCGCGCCGCAGCAATGGAACCCAATTGGCGGGAATGGTTTTCCTGCTGATGGTGCTGGGAACGGTCCTGTGGAGTGGCTGGATGGTCATTGGCTGGATGAAAGACGCCAGCCGGCTGCCGCTCTCACGGTTGGTGGTTACCGGCGAGCGCCATTACACCACTAACGATGATATTCGCCAGGCGATTCTGGCGCTGGGAGCACCGGGCACGTTCATGACGCAGGATGTCGATGTCATCCAGCAGCAGATTGAACGCCTGCCGTGGATCAAGCAGGCCAGCGTGCGCAAGCAGTGGCCGGACGAGCTGAAGATCCACCTGGTCGAGTATGTCCCGGTGGCGCGCTGGAATGATTTACATATGGTGGACGCCGAAGGCAAATCCTTCAGCGTGCCGGCAGAACGAATCGGCAAACAAAAATTGCCGTTGCTCTATGGCCCGGAAGGGAGCGAACAGGATGTTCTGGAAGGCTATCAGGCCATGAGCAACATGTTAGCGGCCAGCAAATTTACGCTGAAAATGGCGGCCATGAGCGCCCGCCATTCCTGGCAGCTGGCTTTGGATAATGATGTTCGGCTGGAGCTGGGACGCGACGATCGTACCGGACGCCTGCAGCGGTTTATCGAGCTCTATCCGGTATTGCTGCAGCAGGGGCAGGCGGAAAGCAAGCGCGTCAACTATGTCGATTTGCGCTACGAGTCCGGTGCCTCGGTAGGTTGGACCCCGGTATTGATCGACCCGCAGGCGGTAGGCGGTCAGCAGAACAGTAATCAGCAACAGAATCAGGCACAGGCAAAACAACAATGATCAAGTCGACGGACAGAAAACTGGTAGTTGGACTGGAGATCGGTACTGCAAAAGTCTCCGCATTGGTAGGGGAAGTTCTGCCCGATGGCATGGTCAACATTATCGGGGTGGGCAGTTGCCCGTCTCGCGGTATGGATAAGGGTGGCGTTAACGACCTGGAGTCGGTAGTTAAATGCGTACAGCGCGCTATCGATCAGGCCGAGCTGATGGCGGATTGCCAGATTTCTTCGGTTTACCTGGCATTATCGGGCAAACACATCAGCTGTCAGAACGAGATAGGGATGGTTCCTATTTCCGAAGAGGAAGTGACGCAGGAAGATGTGGAGAACGTGGTGCATACCGCTAAATCGGTACGCGTACGTGACGAACACCGCATCCTGCACGTTATCCCTCAGGAATACGCCATCGACTATCAGGAAGGCATCAAGAACCCGGTTGGGTTGTCCGGCGTGCGCATGCAGGCCAAGGTGCACCTGATTACCTGCCATAACGATATGGCAAAGAACATTGTTAAAGCGGTAGAACGCTGTGGTCTGAAAGTTGACCAACTTATTTTCGCCGGTCTGGCCGCCAGTTATGCGGTACTGACCGAAGATGAACGCGAACTTGGCGTTTGTGTGGTGGATATCGGCGGCGGCACCATGGATATGGCGGTGTACACCGGCGGTGCGCTGCGCCACACCAAAGTAATCCCTTACGCCGGGAACGTGGTCACCAGCGATATCGCTTACGCCTTCGGCACGCCGCCGACAGACGCGGAAGCGATCAAAGTTCGACACGGCTGTGCGCTTGGGTCGATTGTTAGCAAGGATGAAAGTGTAGAGGTGCCAAGCGTTGGGGGACGTCCTCCTCGTAGTCTGCAAAGACAGACACTGGCTGAAGTGATTGAGCCACGCTACACCGAACTGTTGAATCTGGTTAACGATGAAATTTTGCAATTGCAGGAGCAACTGCGTCAGCAAGGGGTGAAGCATCATCTGGCAGCGGGTATTGTGCTGACCGGTGGCGCCGCCCAAATTGATGGCCTGGCAGCTTGTGCGCAACGGGTGTTCCACACCCAGGTACGCATCGGCCAACCCTTGAACATCACGGGTCTGACGGATTATGCGCAGGAGCCTTACTACTCTACGGCGGTAGGTCTGCTGCACTATGGAAAAGAGTCTCACCTGAGCGGTGAGGCAGAAGTAGAAAAACGCGCCTCGGTGGGCAATTGGTTTAAACGTATCAATAGCTGGCTGAGAAAAGAGTTTTAATGTTTCAACAAAGAGATCATGCTGAGTAATCTTTTTATGATCTCGCAGCGACAGGCACAAAACGGAGAGAAACTATGTTTGAACCAATGGAACTAACCAATGACGCGGTGATTAAAGTCATCGGCGTCGGCGGTGGCGGTGGCAACGCCGTTGAACACATGGTGCGCGAGCGCATCGAAGGTGTTGAATTCTTCGCCGTTAATACAGACGCTCAGGCGCTTCGTAAAACGGCAGTTGGCCAAACCATCCAGATCGGTAGCGGTATTACCAAAGGTCTGGGTGCTGGCGCGAACCCTGAAGTGGGTCGCAATTCAGCGGAAGAAGATCGTGAAGCTCTGCGCGCCGCACTCGATGGTGCAGACATGGTCTTCATTGCAGCCGGCATGGGCGGCGGTACCGGTACCGGTGCAGCACCTGTTGTGGCTGAAGTTGCTAAAGATCTGGGTATTCTGACAGTGGCCGTGGTTACCAAGCCTTTCAATTTTGAAGGCAAGAAACGCATGGCGTTCGCTGAGCAGGGTATTGCAGAGCTGTCCAAACATGTGGACTCACTGATCACTATCCCGAACGATAAGCTGTTGAAAGTTCTGGGTCGCGGCATTTCTCTGCTGGACGCGTTCGGCGCGGCCAACGACGTGTTGAAAGGCGCCGTGCAGGGGATCGCCGAGCTGATCACCCGTCCGGGCCTGATGAACGTCGACTTTGCCGACGTGCGCACCGTGATGTCCGAAATGGGCTACGCGATGATGGGTTCCGGCGTTGCCTGTGGTGAAGACCGCGCTGAAGAAGCGGCGGAAATGGCGATCTCCAGCCCACTGCTGGAAGACATCGACCTGTCCGGCGCTCGCGGCGTTCTGGTCAACATCACCGCCGGCTTCGACCTGCGTTTGGATGAGTTCGAAACCGTGGGTAACACCATTCGTGCTTTCGCTTCCGACAACGCTACCGTGGTTATCGGTACTTCACTGGATCCGGAAATGAACGACGAACTGCGCGTGACCGTGGTTGCGACCGGTATCGGCATGGACAAACGTCCTGAAATCACTCTGGTGACCAATAAACAGGTTAGCCAGCCAGTGATGGATCATCGCTACCAGCAGCACGGCATGTCGCCGCTGCCGCAGGAAGTGAAACCAGCCGCCAAGGTGGTCAACGATCCGACTGCGCAGCCGAATAAAGAGCCCGACTATCTTGATATTCCTGCCTTCCTGCGCAAGCAGGCTGACTAAGAATATCCTGAGAATTTGGAATCTCCGCTCTTTGTGCTAAACTGTCCCGCCGGCCATGCTGTATGCTTGGTCGGTAGGATGGATAACATTGCGAGATAAAACGATGATCAAACAAAGGACATTAAAACGTATTGTTCAGGCGACTGGTGTCGGTTTGCATACCGGCAAGAAGGTCACGCTGACAATGCGCCCAGCGTCGGCTAATACCGGGGTCATCTATCGTCGCACTGACTTGAATCCACCGGTTGATTTTCCGGCTGATGCAAAATCCGTGCGTGATACCATGCTCTGTACTTGCCTGGTCAATGAGCATGACGTGCGTATTTCTACCGTTGAGCATCTGAATGCTGCGCTGGCTGGTCTGGGTATCGACAACATCATTATTGAAGTTGACGCCGCCGAAATTCCAATCATGGACGGTAGCGCAAGTCCGTTCGTCTATCTGTTGTTGGACGCCGGCATCGAAGAACTGAACTCAGCGAAGAAATTCCTGCGTCTGAAAGACACCGTGCGTGTTGAAGATGGCGACAAATGGGCAGAGCTGTCCCCGCATAACGGGTTCCGTCTGGACTTTACCATCGACTTCAACCACCCGGCGATCGACGCCAGCACGCAACGCTACCGCCTGGATTTTTCCGCCGACTCGTTCGTGCGTCAAATCAGCCGTGCGCGTACCTTCGGTTTTATGCGTGACATCGAGTATTTGCAGTCACGTGGTTTGGCTCTGGGCGGCAGCTTTGACTGCGCCATCGTGGTAGACGACTACCGCGTGCTGAACGAAGACGGCCTGCGCTTTGAAGACGAATTCGTACGCCACAAAATGCTGGACGCCATCGGCGACCTGTTCATGTGCGGCCACAACATCATTGGCGCGTTTACCGCGTACAAGTCAGGCCATGCGCTGAACAACAAGCTGTTGCAAGCCGTTCTGGCGAAACAGGAAGCGTGGGAATACGTCACCTTCCAGGACGAAGCCGAAATGCCGTTGGCATTCAAAGCCCCGTCCACCGTATTGGCATAAGCCGATACCGCTGATTACTTCTTACGACTGGTAGCGTTGGCACTCTCTCCGGCCAGCGACGCCAGTCGTTCCAATACCTTGCGCAGTTTTTCCGGACTCCGGCTCGCCAATCCCCTTAATTCCTCAGCACTTTCCTGACTCAGATGCCGCATGGGCACTTTTGTCTGCGTATTTCCCAAGGTTTTTGCGGCGTCCTGCACAAGGTTGCTCCCTTTTGCCATCAAGGCCGGATTAATCCTGATGTCGATCGACGACAATGATGGTAGAATTTGCGCTCGTAGTGCAGATAATAGAGCCGGTTGCTCGTAACGCAGGCGCATCAGCCAGCTGGCATTGGCCGTTTCTAGCACTAAAATACCCTGTCGGAAATTCGCGACGCGGCACCAGGGATGCAGTTGAACGGGCAATACGCCTTTCACTGCACGGTTAAGCTTAAGCAGCGCTACAGCGCGTTGCTGGACGTTATGCAGCGGCCCTTTGTCTTCTGCAGACGCGTCGTCGAACAGGACATCTAATAATTGTGGACGGCTATCGCGCATAATGGGCTCCGGCGGATTATAAACTCGTGATCGGTATTCTAAATCGTTGGCGACAATTTGGCAGACGTTATTTCTGGCCCCATCTCCTGTTAGGGATGGTCGCGGCCACGCTTGGCGTACCTTCAAATCTGTCGGGCAGCTCCGATCAAGCCGCTTTGCCGAGCACCTCGTCCAGCCTGAACCGGCAAAATTCCGCCAGCGGCGCCTTCAATAGCCTGGCGTTGCTGCAGGAAGCGCACCGCCGCCCGACCTTCAGCGTCGACTACTGGCACCAGCATGCGCTTCGTACCGTCATTCGTCACCTCTCTTTTGCACTTGCGCCGCAGGCAGTTTACGCACGGGTGCAGGAAAGCGAGGCGGAAGTCGCTGAACCTCCGTTGCAGGTAGCGCAACTTGCGCTGCTTTCCACACTTAACGCGTTGCTGACGCATGAGCCGAAGCCGCCGACCATCATTCGTAATACCGATCATGCCGTGCTGCCCGCTTTTGCGCAGCACCAGACCGGCTTGTGGCTCGCGCAGGTGCAGGGCATTCGCGCCGGGCCAGTGGCGTCAAGCTGATTCTTTGCCCTTTGGGCGACAAAAACCTAAAAATAACAGCAAGTTGACTGCCTGTTTTGGCCGTCGTGACAGAGATATTAAACATCATGTTAGTGAAATTATTGACCAAAGTTTTTGGTAGCCGTAACGATCGTACACTGCGCCGCATGCGTAAGTCGGTTGAACTGATCAACCGCATGGAACCGGACATGGAAAAGCTGTCCGATGATGAGCTGAAAGCCAAGACCAACGAGTTCCGTGCGCGCCTGGAAAAGGGCGAAGTACTGGAAAATCTGCTCCCGGAAGCTTTCGCCGTGGTACGCGAGGCAAGCAAGCGCGTATTCGGGATGCGTCATTTCGACGTGCAGCTGCTGGGCGGTATGGTACTGAACGATCGCTGCATCGCGGAGATGCGTACCGGTGAAGGTAAAACTCTGACCGCAACCCTGCCCGCCTATCTGAACGCCCTGAGCGGCCGTGGTGTGCACGTAGTTACCGTCAACGACTATTTGGCACAGCGTGACGCCGAAAACAACCGCCCGCTGTTCGAGTTCCTTGGCCTGAGCATCGGTATCAACCTGCCGGGCATGCCTGCGCCGGCCAAGCGCGAAGCCTATGCCGCCGATATTACCTACGGTACCAACAACGAATACGGTTTCGACTATCTGCGCGACAACATGGCGTTCAGCCCGGAAGAGCGCGTTCAGCGCAAGCTGCACTATGCGCTGGTGGATGAGGTTGACTCCATCCTGATCGATGAAGCCCGTACTCCGCTGATCATCTCCGGCCCGGCTGAAGACAGCTCAGAAATGTACATTAAGGTTAACAAGCTGATTCCAAAACTTATCCGTCAGGAAAAAGAGGATTCAGACTCCTTCCAGGGCGAAGGCCACTTCTCGGTAGACGAGAAAGCGCGCCAGGTGCATCTGACCGAACGCGGCCTGATCCTGATCGAAGAAATGCTGGTGGAAGCCGGCATTATGGAAGAAGGTGAGTCACTGTACTCACCGACCAACATCATGCTGATGCACCATGTGACCGCCGCTTTGCGCGCGCACGTGCTGTTCACCCGCGACGTTGATTACATCGTGAAAGACGGTGAAGTGATCATCGTTGACGAACATACCGGCCGTACCATGCAGGGCCGTCGTTGGTCCGATGGTCTGCATCAGGCGGTGGAAGCCAAAGAAGGCGTGGAAATCCAGAACGAGAACCAGACACTGGCGTCCATCACCTTCCAGAACTATTTCCGCCTGTACGAGAAACTGGCCGGCATGACCGGTACTGCCGACACCGAAGCGTTCGAATTCAGCTCCATCTACAAGCTGGATACCATCGTGGTGCCGACCAACCGCCCAATGCTGCGTAAAGACATGCCGGATCTGGTCTATATGACCGAGCTGGAGAAGATTGGCGCCATTATTGAAGATATCCGCGAGCGTACCGCCAACGGCCAACCGGTGTTGGTGGGGACTATCTCGATCGAAAAATCCGAAGTCGTTTCCCGCGAGCTGGCGAAGGCCGGCATCGACCACAAGGTGCTGAACGCCAAATTCCATGCCATGGAAGCGGACATCGTGGCGCAGGCTGGCCAGACAGGTGCGGTTACCATCGCCACCAACATGGCGGGCCGTGGTACCGATATCGTGTTGGGCGGCAGCTGGCAGGCAGAGATTGCCCAGTTGGAAGACCCAACCGAAGAGCAAATCGCGGCGATTAAAGAGGCCTGGAAAATCCGCCATGAAGCGGTATTGAAGGCGGGTGGTTTGCACATCATTGGTACCGAGCGCCACGAATCGCGCCGTATCGATAACCAGCTGCGCGGCCGTTCCGGTCGTCAGGGTGACGCCGGTTCATCTCGCTTCTACCTGTCGATGGAAGATGCTCTGATGCGTATTTTCGCCTCGGATCGCGTTTCCGGCATGATGCGTAAACTGGGTATGAAAGAGGGTGAGGCCATTGAGCACCCATGGGTCACCAAGGCGATTGCCAACGCACAGCGTAAAGTGGAAAGCCGTAACTTCGATATTCGTAAGCAACTGCTGGAATACGATGATGTGGCAAGCGATCAGCGTCGCGCTATCTACAGCCAGCGTAATGAGCTGCTGGACGTGTCCGACGTGAGCGAAACCATTGCCAGCATCCGCGAAGACGTCTTCAAGACCACCATCGACAGCTACATTACGCCGCAGTCGCTGGAAGAAGAGTGGGATATTCAGGGCCTGGAAGAGCGCCTGAAAAACGATTTCGATCTGGATATGCCTATCGCCGCGTGGCTGGATAAAGAGCCGGACCTGCACGAAGAAACGCTGCGTGAGCGTATTCTGGAAAAGGCCAAGGAAGAGTATCTGCGCAAAGAAGAAGTGGTTGGCACGGATATGATGCGCAACTTCGAGAAGGGTGTGATGCTGCAGACGCTGGATTCCCTGTGGAAGGAACATCTGGCGGCAATGGACTATCTGCGTCAGGGTATCCACCTGCGTGGCTACGCGCAGAAAGATCCTAAGCAAGAGTACAAGCGTGAATCCTTCAACATGTTTGCGACCATGCTGGAATCGCTGAAATACGAAGTGATCAGTGTGTTGAGTAAAGTGCAGGTGCGGATGCCGGAAGAGGTTGAAGCGATGGAGTTGCAGCGTCGTGAAGAAGCGGAGCGCCTGGCGGCACAGCAACAGTTGAGCCACTACGAAGAAAATTCGTTGGTCACCGAGGATCCCAATGCTCCTGCAAGCGCGGAACGCAAGGTAGGCCGTAACGATCTTTGCCCGTGCGGTTCAGGTAAAAAATACAAACAGTGCCACGGCCGCCTGCAGAAATAAGCCCGGCAGCGTTTAACGACTCAAACCCAGGGGTTCAGCATGCTGAGCCCCTGTTTTTTAGGGCCAAAGTCCGCGCCCTTATGAATTAATCAGGAGGATGTGATGAAGCATCTGAACATCGCCGTCGGTATCATTCGCAATGCCCAGCAGGAAATTTTTATCACCCGTCGGGCCGCCGATTCACATATGGCCGGTTTCTGGGAGTTTCCCGGCGGCAAAATTGAGCAAGGGGAAACCCCGGAGCAGGCGCTGAGCCGCGAATTACGCGAAGAGACCGGTATTGAAACCGAACGCGCAACGCTGCTGGAGGTGCTGGAGCACCGCTTTAGCGACCGTATCGTCACGCTGAACTTTTATCTGGTGGAAGGTTGGCAGGGCGAGCCGTTTGGCCGCGAAGGCCAGCCAATGCGCTGGGTGAAGCAGGTTGACTTGCGTGAGGAAGAGTTCCCCGAAGCCAATATCAGCATTATCAAACTGCTGGTGCAGCAGGCCAACGCCGCGCAATAATGCAACTGGCCTGGCGCTCGCCAGGCCGTCATTCGGCGATTAGCGGTCGTCGTCCGCTTCACTCCAGTCATCGCTTTCCGACAGTTCGTTGTTGCTCGGAATGCGTTTCTCTTCATCGGCCCACTCGCCGAGATCGATCAACTGGCAGCGTTTGCAGCAGAATGGGCGGAACGGGCTCACTTCACCCCACACCACGCCTTTGCCACAGGTTGGGCATTTCACTACGGTAGTCATCTTCTGTTCCTTACTCCCTTCCACGCGTGAAAGGTTTTTATGTCATTGGGTTAGCAACAAGCCAACTCAAAGGTTAACCGTTCCGGCACCACGCCGTGCTCGCTGTCCAAAGGCAGGAAACGGATCGCATAACGTGTTTTATGGCCGGAAATCTGCGGATAAAGCTGGTGCGCCAGGTTAATGCGCAAACGCAACAGATCGGCACCTTCCGCGTTATCCTGGAAGAAGCCGTTCAAACTTATTTGGTTGCGGAATGGCCCGGCCTGACGGATCAGAGCCAGCACCATCGTCAGCGCCAGATTCAACGGCTCCAGGGTCAGCAGCCAATCAGTGACGTCAGCATCGCGCTCTTGCTGCGGCGCATGCATCCACATGTGCAACGTGGGCAAGTCAAAACTGCAGCAACCGCCGGGGATGCTCAGACGTTGGCGCACCAGGCTAATCAGCCGATCTTCACGCAGCGCCTGCCCGAGACGCGGAGCGGACATCAGCGCCGCAGCGCGTTCCTTCAGTTGGCCGCGCAGTTGATCCATCACGGACATATCGACGCCCGGCACATCGGCCCATGCCAACAGCTTCTGCTGCTGACGCTCCAGTTCTTTCAACAGTTCGGTGCGCACTTCGCCGCGTTCCAATACGTCCAGCAGGTCCGAAACGGTGCGGAAGAAGGTCAGCGCAATGGCGGTTTCACTCAATGCTCGCTGGCCATGTAATTGTTGCAGTAAAAACTCGATACGCAGCCAGGTGCGCATTTTTTCATTCAACGGATGTTCAAAAAGAACGCCTGGGGAAACATCACTCATTCAGTTTAATCCTGTCGGGTCGCTGATACCGCCAGTTCAAGGTAGCGGCGATGCAGTGCGGCAACAAATGGCTCTATCCCCTGAGCGGCACCGCTATTATCGATTATGTCGTCTGCAACGGCCAGGCGCTGCTCACGCGTGGCCTGTGCAGACATGATGTTTTGCGCCTGTTGGCGGTTGATTCCGTCGCGGGTGACGGTTCTTGCCAATTGCGTTTCGCTGTCGACATCGACCACCAGCACGCGATCTGCGCGCGCTTGCAGGTTATTTTCCACCAGCAGTGGCACTACCCACAGTGCATAGGGGCTGGCGACCTGCGCCAACTGGCGTTGGGTTTCCTGATGAATCAGCGGGTGCAGCAATTGATTCAGCCAGCGTTTTTCATCCGGGTTGCTGAATATACGCTGACGCAGTGCGGAACGGTTAAGCGTGCCGTCAGCCAGCAACATTTCATTACCAAAACGTTCGGCGATAGCGTCTAAAGCAGGGGCGCCGGGTTCAACAACCTGCCGTGCAATGACGTCAGCGTCGACAATCTCCACGCCGTGGCGGGCAAAGGCGTCTGCTACGGTGGACTTGCCGCTGCCGATACCCCCTGTCAACGCTACAATGTAGGCCATGGTATAAAACGCATCCGATATTCATAAAAAAATAATAGACGAATCATAAAGCGATCGTGCAGAAGTGCAAGTCGGTAGGGAGCGCTAGCCTGGCAGGTTGCGTTGTACGGTGATAAAAAACGCGACAGGGGCAAGAAAATGAGCGATGAGTCACGCCGCATGTTCGTAGGTAAATTTGTCGGATTGTAACGCAAATAAAGGTGAATTCGCAGTCTTGTCCGGCGATTATTAGCGCGTATCATAGCGTCACTGGAACTGGCATTAATCTATACCCGTCATTCTTCAAGCTGCAGGTGTGTTGACTGCGAGTGTTCACCCGAATCACTTACGTGAGTAAGCTCATCGGGACTCTCACTCTTGTCGCCTTCCTGCAACTCGAATTATTTAGGGTATACCCCGTCGCTTTTCAAGCCATTGCGTTCTTGCGATCCGTCGCCAAAAACCAGGAAATCATAAGTCATGCGTATTGAAGAAGATTTGAAGTTAGGCTTTAAAGATGTGCTGATTCGCCCAAAGCGTTCCACGTTGAAAAGCCGTTCTGAGGTTGAACTGGAGCGCCAGTTTACCTTCAAACATTCTGGCTGGAACTGGTCCGGTGTGCCGATTATTGCCGCCAACATGGACACGGTCGGTACCTTCAGCATGGCAGAGGCCCTGGCTTCCTTCGATGTTCTCACCGCCGTACACAAACATTACACTCTTGAACAATGGGCCGCATTCGTGCAGCGCGTACCGGCATCGTTGCTGCGCCACGTTATGGTTTCAACCGGTACCTCAGAGGCCGATTTTGTGAAGATGAAGCAGATTCTGGCACTGTCACCGGATCTGAAGTTTATCTGCATCGACGTGGCCAACGGTTACTCGGAGCATTTTGTCGCCTTCTTGCAGAAAGCGCGCGAAGCTTGCCCGAATCATGTGATCTGCGCCGGTAACGTGGTCACTGGCGAAATGGTGGAAGAGCTGATCCTGTCCGGCGCCGATATCGTAAAAGTCGGCATTGGCCCGGGGTCGGTTTGCACCACTCGGGTAAAAACCGGTGTAGGTTATCCGCAGCTGTCTGCCGTGATTGAGTGCGCCGATGCTGCACACGGTCTCGGTGGACAAATCGTCAGCGATGGCGGCTGTTCGGTGCCGGGCGACGTGGCCAAAGCCTTTGGCGGCGGCGCTGATTTTGTCATGTTGGGCGGTATGTTGGCTGGACATGACGAGTGTGAAGGCACAGTCGTGGAAGAGAACGGCGAGAAATTCATGCTGTTCTACGGCATGAGCTCCGAGTCGGCAATGAAGCGCCACGTGGGCGGCGTTGCCGAGTATCGAGCTGCCGAAGGAAAAACCGTTAAGCTGCCCCTGCGCGGCGAGGTTGAGTTTACCGTGCGTGATATCCTCGGCGGTTTGCGCTCCGCCTGCACCTATGTCGGTGCGGAACGGCTGAAAGAGCTGACCAAGCGCACCACCTTCATCCGCGTAGCGGAGCAGGAAAACCGCGTATTTGGCGCTAAGTAACCTGTAGGGTAATTACTCCTGGGGGCACAGTTCATATTTTGCTGTGCTCCAGATCGGCCTGCTTATCCCAAAACATTCCCCAACTGAAATATCGGCAGATACATGGCGATCACCAGCGTCCCGACTATTGCGCCCACCACCAGCATCAATATCGGCTCCAGCGTTTGCGCCAGCGTATCGGCCAGTTCAAAGGTTTGCTGCTCATGCCACAGCGCCAGCTTACCCAGCAAGGTGTCAAGCGAGCCGGACTCTTCGCCCACCCGCACCAACTGTTGGCATAATGGAGGAAAGAGCGCCTGTTGGCCCAGGGCGCTGTAGAAGGTATGCCCCTGTGCAATCTGTTGCCGAACTGTCTCAATCGCCTGGCGGTAAAACAGGCTGTCTACCGACAGCGCTGCGGCGTTCAGCCCCTCAACCAGCGTGAGTCCCGCCTGCTGCGTCATGGCCAGAATACGGAATATTTGGCTCAGGCAGCCGCCTTTGATCAACTGCGCGATCAGCGGCAAGCGCAACAGCGTCGCCTGTTCACGCTTGCGCCACTGTGGCTGTGGGTGCAGCCAGCGGAAATAAGAAAACACCGCGCCGGCCACTATCGATACCAACCATGGCCCGCTGCGGATCAAGATCGCGGACAGGTTCAATAACCCTTGGGTAAACCAGGGCAATGGCGCATCGAACGACTGGTAAACGCCGGCAAACTCCGGGAGCACCATCACCAGCATCAGAATGCTCACCAACAGCGCTACTGCGCAGATAAACAGCGGATAACGCAGCGCCTTAATCACCTTTTTTTGCAGCTTTTGTTGCGCTTCCTGCTGTTGGGCCAGTTGCAGGCAACAAGCGTCAAGATTGCCGGTCAGTTCCCCGATGGCGATCAACTGGCGGTAGATGAGCGGAAAGATGGCATGTTGCCCGGCGATAACGTCGGAGAAGGGCTGTCCCTGCCGTACCTGTTCGGTTATCTCGCGCAGCAGGCAGCGCCAGGCGGCAGACGGATGTTCCTCCGCCAGCAGTTGTAATCCGTTGACCAGCGGTAACCCGGCTTGCAGCAGGGTGGCGAGTTGGCGGGTGAATTGGATCATGGGTTCGCCGCGCCACTGGGCAGGGGCAACGCGTTTCCCGCTATTGATCTGGCAGGGCTGCAACCCCTGCTCAATAAGCCACTGGCTGACCCGTTGTTTTTCGTCGCTCATCCGTTCACCCTGGCGCAACTGGCCGTGAGGATCGACGGCTTGCCAAAGGAAAAGGCGTTGTGTTTTCACGGTGCAGCTCCGCTTTCGGCGGTGATGCCGACAATGCGATATACCTCTTCCAGCGAAGTGAGGCCTTCGGAAACCAGCGTTAATCCAGCTTGCAGCAACGTTATCTGCCCTTGTTGTCGGGCGATATCGGCCAGTTGACCGGGAGCTGCGCCCTGCAGCAGACCGGCTTGCACTTCCGGCGTGATCACCAACAGCTCATAAACCCCTGTACGGCCATAGTAACCGCTAAAGCAGTGCTCGCATCCGTCAGCCTGCCAGGGTAACAGGGGCTTGGCCCAAATGGCGGCGGGAAAGTGCACGGGCAGGTTCTGTTGATAGCGGCAGTGGCTGCACAGTTTGCGCACCAGCCGCTGAGCGATGACCAGCTTCAGACAGGCGGCGATCAGATAACCCGGAATGCCCATATGGGTCAGGCGCGTCAGGGTTTCGCTGGTGGAGTTGGTGTGCAGCGTCGAGAGGACCAGATGGCCGGTTTGAGCGGCTTTCACTGCGATTTCCGCCGTTTCCCGGTCGCGGATCTCACCGATCATGATGACGTCCGGATCCTGGCGCAGCAAGGCGCGCAATACGCGAGAAAAATCCAACTCGGTTTTGGGATTTATCTGGGTCTGATTAACACCGAACAGCGGGATTTCAATCGGGTCCTCGACGCTGCATAAATTGCTTTGCGCGTCATTCAATTGCCGCAGGCCGCTGTACAACGTGACGGTTTTACCGCTGCCGGTCGGGCCGGTGACCAGGATCATGCCCTGTGGGCAAGACAGCGCCTCGGCATACTGCGCCAGCGCGGTTTGGCTCATACCCAATTGATGCAACGGCAGCTCCTGGCGTTCGGTTTGCAGGATCCTCAGCACCACTTTCTCACCGTGCAGCGTCGGCAGGGTGGCTATGCGCATCGAGTAACTGGCGTTGTCCAGTTGCACGCTGAGCTGCCCATCCTGCGGCAGGCGGCGTTCGGCGATATCCAACTGCCCCATGATCTTCAGCCGGGCGACAAGGGAAGCGGCAAGCGGGAAAGGCGGTGAAGCTACGACTTGCAACACGCCGTCGATACGTAACCGGATACGCAGTGTCTGCTGATAAGGTTCGAAATGAATGTCCGAGGCGCGCCGTTGCAGGGCGATGCGCAGCGTCTGGTTGATAAACTGCACCACGGGCGCGTCGCTGTCGTCATTCAACGAGGGTGCGTCCGGCTCGGCCTCCTGCGTGTTTTGCCCAAACCGGTCGCCCTGCATCTGCCGGCGGTTCAGTTCCAGCTCCAGCCGGGCCGCAGGCCACTGCTCCAGATGGATGCGTTTGCCGGTGGCGAAACGCAGGGCTGGCAGCAGCCCCTGCGGTACGTCAGCGTTCAGGGCCACGGTCAGGCTGTCGTCGTCTTCGCTGAGTGCCAGCGCCTGGTAGCGCTGGCACAGAGCGTGAATTTCATCGCTGATACCGATGCTCATCGCTACGCCCCCTTCGCCGTATCGTCAAAGCGGAATACTTCCTGGCAGGTCTCCTGCAGATTGGCGTTGTCGCTGGTGCACTGGCGTGTCCAGCGCGTCAGGCCGCTGGCGTTTTGGGTGGGGGTCAGCGCTACTGTCAGCCCTTGCAACGTTTGCGTGCCGGTCAGTGTGATCACGCCCTGGCTGACTTTAACGGCGCTGACGTAACGTGAGGTGCCGTCGGCAGGAATGCCTTTACTGCCGGCATTACAACCCGCTGGTGAGCCGCCATCAAGCACGCACAGCTCCACGGCCAGCTTATAAGGCGTCATGACTTGCAGCATGTCAGTCATTGCCGCTTTCTGGATATAGCGCTGGTAGGCGGGTATGCCTATGGCGCTCAATATCGCGATAATGGCGATCACCACCATCAGTTCGATCAGAGTAAAACCGCGCTGTGTTTCCATTTGTTATTGCCTCCCTGTGAATGTGGAGGTAACGGTAACGGCTCAGGCTGCGGGCTTCTAGCGGGGAGTCAGTGTTCTGCGGCGCGCTTTCATGGCAAGTTGTTCAGTTTGCAGCGGCATGAAAATAGTTGCGGCGGGGTTCGCAATGTTGACGCAAAAGCACCGCCCCAGTTTGCCAGGACGGTGTGAATGGCAGAGTTTATTTGAAGCGCATTGACAGATCGAGCGCGGTGACATGTTTGGTCAGCGCGCCAACGGAGATATAGTCCACGCCGGTTTCGGCGAAGGTGCGCAGGGTTTCGCTGGTCACGTTGCCGGAGACTTCCAGCTGTGCGCGGCCTTGGGTTTGCGCCACGGCTGCCCGCATCATCTCGACGCTGAAGTTATCCAGCATGACGATATCGGCGCCGGCGTCCAGCGCCTGCTGCAACTCATCGAGGGATTCAACTTCCACCTCGACCGGCACATCGGCATGCAACCAAAAAGCTTTCTCGACCGCATTTTTGATCGAACCGGAGGCGATGATGTGGTTTTCCTTGATCAGGAAGGCATCGGACAATCCCAAACGGTGGTTGCTGCCGCCGCCGCACAACACCGCATATTTCAGTGCGGTGCGCAGCCCCGGCAGCGTCTTGCGAGTATCCAGCAGGCGAGTTTGCGTCCCCTGCAGCAGCGCCACATAACGGCTGACCTCGGTCGCTACGCCAGACAGCGTCTGCACAAAGTTCAGCGCAGTGCGCTCGCCGGTCAGCAGCACCCGTGCCGGCCCGCTCAGTTTGCACAGCGCTTGGTCAGGCACCAGGCTATCGCCATCCGCCACCAGCCATTCCACCTTCACCTGGTTGCCGAGTTGGATGAAGACCTCGCTCAACCAGCGCCGGCCGCAAAATACGCCGGGTTCACGGGTGATAATGGTGGCTTCTGCCTGCTTGTCGGCCGGTAACAATTGCGCGGTAATATCGTGCTCGGCATTGACTTCGCCTCCCAGGTCTTCGCGCAGCGCCTGGGCAACGGCATAGGGGATATCGCTTTCAATTCGTTCAAGAAGCTCGGTGCGGCGACTGTCGGCATCGTAGCGGCGTGTCGGCATAGAAAACTCCGAAATGGACGGTAAGATCGTAGGGGGAACATGCTACTCTGTTGCCGTGATAAGTACCACCGCAGAGAGGTGTCTGATGCAGTTAGAATATGGCTGGATTGTGGGGGTGAAACGGGTTGTTTCGCCGCATTGCGATCTTCGCCCGAACGATGAAGCCCCTTCACTGTTGGTGATCCACAATATCAGCCTGCCGCCCGGCGAGTTTGGCGGGCCCTATATCGATCGGCTGTTTACCGGCACTCTCGATCCTGCAGAACACCCTTATTTTTCCGGTATCCATCAGCTTCGGGTTTCGGCGCATTGTCTGATCCGTCGCGAGGGTGAAATCATTCAGTATGTGCCGTTCGACAAGCGCGCCTGGCACGCCGGCGTTTCCGAATATCAGGGGCGCGAGCGCTGCAACGATTTTTCGATTGGCATTGAACTGGAAGGTACCGATCAACAGCCGTTCACGCCACAGCAATATCAGAGCCTGAAAGCGGTGACCGCGCTGCTAATCAGGTATTATCCGATGTCGGCGGCGAGCATTACCGGGCACAGTGACATTGCCCCTGGCCGCAAAACCGATCCAGGCCCGGCGTTTGACTGGGGCTTTTATCTGGCATCTCTGGAACAACCCGGCGAGCCCGATGGCGCTATGCTTGGAAAAATGGATAGGGAGAGGAGTCGCTAATGACGCTGTTTACGCTGTTACTGGTTCTGGCGTGGGAACGTTTATTCAAGCTGGGGGAGCATTGGCAGCTGGATCATCGCCTGGAAGTGGTCTTCCATCGGCTGCATCGAGTTTCGCTGGCGCAGACGCTGCTGCTGGCCGTTGCCTGGATGGTGGTGGTGTGGGGCATTCTGTGGTTGGCTCACGGGTTATTTTTCGGCGTGGTGACGCTGCTGCTGTGGATTATTATTGATTTGCTGTGTGTGGGCGCCGGTATCAAGCGAAAACACTACCGTGCCTATCTTAAGGCGGCGCGGCAGGGAGATGCTCATGCCAGCGACCAGATGGCGGAAGAGCTGGCGCTGATCCACGGTTTGCCTGTGGATTGCAGCGAAGAACTGCGCCTGCGCGAACTGCAAAATGCGCTGCTGTGGATTAACTTCCGTTACTATCTGGCGCCGCTGTTTTGGTTTGTGGTCTGTGGGCCATACGGGCCAATCGCACTGGCGGGTTACGCTTTCCTGCGTGCTTATCAAACCTGGCTGGCGCGCCACAATACTCCGCTGGAACGTTCGCAGTCCGGCATCGATCATCTGTTGCACTGGCTGGATTGGATCCCGGTGCGCCTGGCAGGGGTGGCCTACGCGCTACTGGGGCACGGCGAAAAAGCCTTGCCGGCATGGTTTGCGTCGTTGGGCGATCGCCATACCTCGCAATATCAGGTACTGACTCGCCTGGCGCAGTTCTCTCTGGCGCGTGAGCCGCATAGGGACCCGGTGCAAACCCCGCGCGCGGCGGTCACTCTGGCGCGTAAGGTGACGATGGTTATCGTGGTGGTAGTGGCGCTGTTGACGATTTACGGCACCTTGCTCTAAGGATGAAAATAAAACCGGGCGCTCAGTTCACACTGGCGCCCGTTTTTGTTTGGCCGCGAGATATTACAGTTTGGCGAAACAGCGGCGTGCGGCATCGATGGTGCGTTGAATGTCTTCCTTGCTGTGCGCAACGGACATAAAGCCGGCTTCAAAGGCGGAAGGCGCCAGATAAACCCCCTCATCCAGCATCAGGTGGAAGAAACGCTTAAAGCGTTCCACATCGCACTGCATCACGTCCTGGTAGCAGGTTACCGCCGGTGCATCGGTAAAGAACAGGCCGAACATGCCGCCGACATGGTTGACCACCAGCGCGACGTTTTCTTCTTTGGCTGCATCCAGCAGGCCTGCCGCCAGCATATCGGTCAACTCGGTCAGCGTCTGGTGGATACCGACCTGCGAAACCTCGGTCAGGCAGGCATAACCGGCCGCCATCGCAATCGGGTTACCGGACAACGTCCCTGCCTGATAAACCGGGCCGGTTGGCGCCAATGCCGCCATCACTTCGCGACGGCCGCCGAACGCGCCGACAGGCATGCCGCCGCCGATGATTTTGCCCAGACAGGTGAGGTCCGGCTCCACATCGTAATAGGCTTGCGCCCCGGCCAGCGCGACGCGGAAGCCGGTCATCACTTCATCGATAATAAGCAGTGCGCCGTATTTGTCGCACAGTGCGCGCAGGCCCGGCAGGAATTCCGGCAGCGGTGGCACGCAGTTCATGTTGCCGGCAACCGGCTCGACGATGATGCAGGCGATCTCTGAAGGGTACTGTTCGAAAGCGGTGCGGACCGAATCCAGATCGTTGTAGGTGCAGGTCAGCGTGTGCTTGGCGAAATCGGCCGGCACGCCCGGCGAGTTCGGCTGGCCCAGCGTCAGCGCACCGGAACCGGCTTTCACCAACAGGCAGTCGGCATGGCCGTGGTAGCAACCTTCGAACTTGATGATTTTATCTCGGTTGGTATAGCCGCGCGCCAGGCGGATCGCGCTCATGGTGGCTTCGGTGCCGGAATTCACCATCCGCACCATATCCATGGTCGGCACCAGTTCGGTCACCAGCTCCGCCATTTTGACTTCCATCTCGGTGGGGGCGCCAAAACTCAGGCCGCGCTGTGCCGCTTCGATGACCGCGTTGCGGATCGCCGGGTGGTTGTGACCCAGCACCATTGGGCCCCAGGAACCGACGTAGTCGATATAGGCTTTGCCGTCGACGTCGAACAGGTAAGCCCCGTCCGCCCGCTCGATAAACAGCGGCACACCGCCAACGCCGCTGAATGCGCGCACCGGAGAGTTAACCCCACCTGGGATAACCTGTTGCGCCTGGGCATACAGACTTTCGGACTTGCTGTGTAAGCTCATAAATCGGCTCCTGGATTCTCTTTTGAATGATTTGACCGCGCTATTCTAGTGAAGTGTTCGTCGATATGAAACGATCACAGTCAGATACCTATTTGGGGGATGGCACACTTTTGCCGTTAGGTCGCCTGCACCCTTGACCGGGATCGTGCCGGTGTTGGAGATGACCGAGAATTATCAGCCCATACTGCCAATGATCATTGTCTGTCTTGGTGTTACGCTGGTAGCGCAATTCCAGGAGGCAACCCGTTGTATTCTTAGCTGTTGGCCCCTATGTTGCAGTGACGGAAAGCGCGGCAGGCGCGTGAGGCGGCGGATAAAACAGGTAAAGAAAATACAACAAATGCGGTGAATACTTGAACGCGGCACTCAGGTATTGGATAATCAAAAACATTAATCAGGCTGCCATTGTAGCGGCCTGATGCAGAACAATGTTGGGAGTAAAGAGTATGAGTGATGAAACAGCACTGCCCCTGCAATTTACCGAGGCAGCAGCAAGCAAGGTTAAAGTCCTGATTGCTGACGAAGAAAATCCGAATCTGAAGTTGCGGGTTTACATTACCGGTGGCGGCTGCAGCGGATTCCAGTACGGCTTCACTTTTGACGACAAGGTCAACGACGGCGATATGACCATCGAAAAGCAGGGCGTTGCGCTGGTGGTTGACCCGATGAGCCTGCAATATCTGGTGGGCGGTTCGGTCGATTATACCGAAGGGCTGGAAGGTTCACGTTTTGTGGTAACCAACCCTAATGCCAAAACCACCTGCGGCTGCGGTTCTTCGTTCAGCGTCTGATCCCGCCGGCAGCAGCATAAAACCCGCCAACCTTACCGGTTTGCGGGTTTTTTTATGGCTGCCATTTCGCTCTGGCCCGCACTAAATCTGCTTTGTTTCGATTTCGGCCGGCAGTCGCTACTGTTCGAGGATAAACGCCGGCAGTTTCAGGTGCCAACGGATGGCCGCCAGCCGGATCGCCAGCGTGATGCCCATGCCAAGCATCATCGCCTGCTGCAGCGGCATACCGAAGGTGGCGAATGCGGTAACGTGCACGATGCCGCCGACAATACAGGCGGTGGCATAAATCTCGGTTCGCAAAATCATCGGAATTTCCCGTGCCAGCACGTCACGGATAATGCCGCCGCCAACTCCGGTAATGACTCCCATGCAGACCGCCACCAGCGGGCCGGTATCGGCGGCGAAGGCTTTATTGACGCCGATGCCGACGAACACCGCCAGCCCGACGGCATCCAGCACCGGCAGGATCCATTTCGGCAGACGCCGCGGCTGGCGTACCAGCAGCAGCGTCAGCACGCAGGTTATCATCGCCACCACCAGATCGGTCGGATCTTTCACCCAAAATACCGGGCCATTGGCCAGCGCCATATCGCGGATGGTGCCGCCGCCGACCGCAGTGACGACGCCGAGCACCAACACGCCGAACGGATCCATGCGCAGCTTGCCGGCCAGCAAGACGCCGGAGATGGCGAAAACTGCGGTGCCCAGAATATCCAGCCAGAACACCAGCATCAGGGGAGCTCCGCCAGTTGGCTGCACAGTTGCTGTGCGGCCAGCATGATGCGTGGGCCGGCGCGGTTGAACCAGTCGCCGTTCAGTGCAATCACCGGCACTTGCAGCTGCGGAGCCCAAAAAGCCTTCACGCTGGCAATCTCTTTTGCGTCGCCGGTAATCACTACGGCCTGAGGTTGGCGAGCCAATACCTGCTCACGGCTGATTTGCGGCCATGGCATGCGGCTGTCGGCAAAGATATTCTCCGCTCCGCACAACGACAGCACCTGGCTTTGCAGGGTGGCGCCGGAGCTGGTGAAGAGCGGCTGGGTGCCAAACTGCAGCAATACCCGTCGTGGCTGGTTGTGCGGGTATTTTGCTTTCAGCGCGGCGAGCTGTCGGCGCATGGTGTCGGCAGCCTGGTGCGCCTGCTCCGGATGTGGGCTGTATTTGGCCAGGTCATCCAGCGACTGGGCGATGTCATCGAGCGTGGTGGCATCCGCATAAAAAATCGGTATGCCGAAGGCGGCGAGCTGATCCAGTACCCGCTGCGGATTGCCGCCGCGCCAGGCGAGGATCAGATCCGGCTTCAGCGCCAACACCCGCTCCAGGTTGATCCCTTGCCAGGAAGCCACCTGTTCCAGTTTCTTGGCCGCCGGCGGGTAATCGGAAAAGGCACTGACTGCCAGCAGGGTATCGCCCATGCCGGCGGCATAGGCAAGCTCGGTGGTATTGGGCGCCAGGCTGATCACACGTTGAGCGGCACCGGCAGGCAGCGCCATCCAGAGTGCTAGCAGCCAAAGCAGTGCTGAAAAGCAGGGTTTCACATCAACCGCGCTTGGCCAGGGTTTGCAGCATCGCATTGACCATCAGCGTTGATTGCTTGGCGGCCACGACAAGGAACTCGTCAAAGCTCATGTGCGATTCACTGTCGGCAACGTCAGAGATGGCACGAACCACCACAAACGGCGTGCCGAACAGGTGGCAAACGTGGCCGACGGCGGCGGCTTCCATTTCAACCGCGGCAACGGTTGGGAAGGTGGTGCGGATGCGCTCCAGCGGTTCTGCACCGTTAATGAAGGCGTCGCCGCTGCAGATCAGGCCGCGCACCGCGTTCAGGTCCAGCTGTTTGATGCAGCTTTCCGCCAGCGCGATCAGCGCTTCGTCCGCCACGAACGCCGCCGGGCAGCCGGCCATCTGGCCTGGCTCGTAACCAAAGGCGGTGACGTCGGCGTCGTGATAGCGCACTTCTTCGGAAACCACGATATCGCCCACTTTCAGCGTGGCGGCCAGGCCACCGGCGGAACCGGTATTGATCACCAGGTCCGGTTTGCAGTGTTCCAGCAGCAGGGTGGTACCCAGTGCCGCAGAAACTTTACCGATACCGGATTTCAGCAACGCCACGTCAACGCCGCCGATCTGGCCGGTATAGATTTCACACCCCGCACGTTGAATGGTCTGACGGTTTTCAATTTGTTCGCGCAGCAGGGTAACTTCCTGCTCCATGGCGCCGATGATGCCTACTTTCATAAATAACACTCGCTGATTGGGTGTGGGAATTGCGCCATAGTCTATCATGGCTCACATAGAGAGATAATCCGTTGCATATGCCGTCGGGAATTGTTATCACGGGGGCTGGGCGCAACGGAGGAGAAACAGATGTCCGGGATCGACTTTAAGCAAAAAATCAGCTTCCAGCGGCCTTTCAGTAAACCTATTGAAGCTGAGGAAGAATATGACATCGTGCGGCAGTTTGAGAGCGATCGCGGGCGCATTGTCAATTCAGCCGCCATTCGCCGTCTGCAGCAAAAAACCCAGGTGTTCCCTCTGGAGCGCAACGCCGCGGTGCGCAGCCGTCTGACGCACTCGATGGAGGTGCAGCAGGTCGGGCGGCATATTGCCAAAGAGATCCTCAACCGTTTCAAACAGGAACGGCGGATCGACGCGCTCGGCCTGACCAAACTGCTCGATCCTTTTGAAAGCATAGTTGAAATGTCCTGCCTGATGCATGACATCGGCAACCCGCCGTTTGGGCACTTTGGCGAGTCGGCGATTAACGACTGGTTTTCCCAGCGGCTCGATCCCGCCAACTGCGGAATCGAGCCTGCCAGCAACGATCGTTGCCAGATCGGCGTGCTGCGCCTGCACGAAGGAGAAGGCGATCTCAACCGCCTGCGCAGCCGCATCCGCCACGATCTCAGCCATTTCGAGGGCAATGCTCAGGCGATTCGGCTGGTGCATACGTTACTGAAGCTCAACCTGACCTACGCGCAGGTGGGCTGCATTCTGAAATATACCCGCCCGGCGTACTGGGCGAGCGAGATCCCCGCCAGCCACAGCTATCTGATGAAAAAACCGGGCTTTTATCTGGCGGAAGAGGCGTTTGTCGATCGCTTGCGGCGCGAGCTGAATATGGGCGAGTTCGATCGTTTCCCGCTGACTTATATCATGGAGGCGGCGGACGATATTTCTTACTGCGTCGCCGATCTGGAAGACGCGGTGGAAAAAAACATTTTTACCGTTGAACAACTTTACCAGCATTTAACCCAGGAATGGGGCGAGGTATCGCCGGGCGATTTGTTTGATAAAACCGTGGCCAGCGCTTTTCGCAAGATCGACCGCGGTGGCGCGCGGCGCAGCAGCGAAGATCAGTTCTTCATGTATTTGCGGGTGTTCACCGTGGCGCGGCTGGTGCCGCATGCGGCGCAGCGTTTTATTGATAATCTGGATGCGGTTTATCAGGGCAATTTTAATCAGGCGTTGCTGGAAGACTCCAGCCCGGCGTACCAATTGCTGAAGATCTTCAAGAATGTGGCCTTCAAGCACGTGTTCAACCACCCCGAAGTGGAGCAGCTTGAGCTGCAGGGCTACCGGGTGATCAGTGGCTTGCTGGACATCTACAGCCCCTTGCTGGCAATGTCGCTGGTGGATTTTACCCGGCTGGTGCAGGAAGACAGCCATCGCGCTTACCCGATCGAAACGCGGCTGTTCCACAAGCTTTCCACCAAACATCGGTTGGCGTATGTCGAAGCGGTTGAAGGGTTGCAGCACCTGTCGCCGGAGCAACTGGCGATCCGGGAATACTATTTCCGCGCACGTTTGCTGCAAGATTATATCAGCGGCATGACCGATCTTTATGCCTACGACGAATATAGAAAATTAATGGCTGCCGAATAATTCATTCAGTTAATAAATATTATTTTAACGCTGCGTTGCAGGCCGCAGTGAATATTTCGAGTTTTGTAAAGACGGACAATATTTGTTTACTATTACCAATAACCTGCGCCGGAACTTCGGGCTATTAATAAGCTCTGACTATGCACAAAGAACGCAATACTTTCTGAACGACTTTATAAGAGACACACAGATGAAAAAAACCGCATTAGTTCTTAGCGCCCTGGCTTTCAGTATTGGTATGGCGATGGGCCCGATGACGGCCGGCGCCGCAGAAACCGCTTCTTCAAGCACTCAACAACTGCCAAGCCTGGCACCGATGCTGGAAAAAGTGATGCCCTCCGTGGTGAGCATTAACGTTGAAGGCAGCACCACCGTCAACGCGCAAAAGATGCCGCCGCAGTTCCAGCAGTTCTTCGGCGAAGATTCGCCTTTCTGCCAGGACGGTTCGCCGTTCCAGGCTTCGCCGATGTGTCAGGGCGGTGGGCCGGGGGCGCCTGGCCAGGGCACCCAGGAAAAATTCCAGGCGCTGGGCGCCGGGGTGGTGATTGATGCCGCCAAAGGCTACGTGGTGACCAATAACCACGTGGTGGATAACGCCAGTAAAATTCAGGTGCAGCTGAGCGATGGCCGCAAGTTTGACGCCAAGGTGATAGGCAAGGATCCGCGTTCCGATATCGCGCTGATCCAACTGAAAGACTTTAAAAACCTGACGGCAATCAAGATGGCGGATTCCGAGCAACTGCGCGTCGGCGATTACACCGTGGCGATCGGCAACCCGTACGGATTAGGCGAAACCGCGACTTCCGGCATCGTTTCCGCATTGGGCCGCAGCGGGTTGAATATCGAGAACTACGAGAACTTTATCCAGACCGATGC
The DNA here is from genome assembly GCF_031931805.1 of Serratia sp. root2. Lineage (NCBI taxonomy): Bacteria > Pseudomonadati > Pseudomonadota > Gammaproteobacteria > Enterobacterales > Yersiniaceae > Serratia > Serratia sp. root2. Next base: position 83,385 of record NZ_JAUJXB010000002.1, on the reverse strand, counting down.
GGCGATTAACCGCGGTAACTCCGGTGGCGCGCTGGTTAACCTGAACGGTGAACTGATCGGCATTAACACCGCGATCCTGGCGCCGGACGGCGGCAACATCGGTATTGGTTTCGCCATCCCGAGCAACATGGTGAAAAACCTGACGGCGCAAATGGTTGAGTTCGGCCAGGTGAAACGCGGCGAGCTGGGCATTATGGGCACCGAGTTGAACTCCGAACTGGCGAAAGCGATGAAGGTGGATGCCCAGCGCGGTGCCTTTGTCAGCCAGGTGATGCCGAAATCCTCCGCCGCCAAGGCGGGTATCAAGGCCGGTGACGTTATCGTCACCATGAACGGTAAAGCCATCTCCAGCTTTGCCTCGTTCCGTGCGGAAATCGGCACGCTGCCGGTCGGCAGCAAAATGTCGCTGGGCATCATTCGCGACGGCAAACCGGTAACCGTGGACGTCACGCTGGAGCAAAGCGCCCAGACTCAGGTTGAGTCCGGCAATATCTATACCGGCATCGAAGGGGCCGAGCTGAGCAATGCCCAGGCCGGCAGTCAGAAAGGCGTGAAGGTGGATAACGTCAAAGCCGGCAGTGCCGCTGCGCGTATCGGCCTGAAAAAAGGCGATATTATCCTCGGGGTTAATCAGCAGCCTATCCAGAACCTGGGCGAACTGCGCAAAATTCTCGACAGCAAGCCGTCGGTGCTGGCGTTGAACATCCAACGCGGCGATACCCAGTTGTATCTGTTGATGCAGTAATTTCTTCCGCTCTCCGCTTTCAAGGCACGCCACGGCGTGCCTTTTTTACGTCGTGAAACTGTGAGCCTTGCCGCGACTTCAGCAATGGCCGCCAAGCTTTGTGCAACTGCACAATGTGCCTGACGATCGCCGTCGGTATGCTGAAGAATTGGCACCTTTCGGGCAGGAGAAAACGGCATGTCGGAATACCATCTCGATGGCAAGCTGGCGCAAGAGATCGTTGCGCGCACCATGCAAATCATCGACAGCAATGTCAATGTGATGGACGCGCGCGGCAAGGTTATCGGCAGCGGCGATCGTGAGCGGGTGGGGGAGTTGCACGAAGGTGCGCTGCTGGTGCTGTCACAGGCGCGGGTGGTGGATATTGACGAAGCGGTGGCGCGTCACCTGCATGGCGTGCGCCCCGGCGTTAATCTGCCGCTGCGTATTGACGGGCGCATCGTCGGGGTCATCGGCCTGACCGGTAACCCTGGCCAACTGCGGCAGTATGGCGAGCTGGTTTGCATGACCGCCCGCCATATTGCGGCGACCATCAGGCTGTCGCAGCAGATAAGATATAGGTTCCGCTAATCCTGCTGAGGGGTAACCCTCAGCTTGTCGCTGGGGGATCGCTCTCCAGATGGCTGCGGGCCGCCTGGCTCACCAGTTCGATCTCATCCAGCAGTTCCAGCCATTCCGGCTCCAGCTCCTCGTTGCCGACGCCCTTGCGCAACTGCTGTTCAAGATAGAAGCACAGCTGCTTCAGGCGCGGCACGCCACTGTAGCTGCAACTGCCGTGCAATTTATGGATCAAATCGAGAATGCTGTCGTCTGGGGTGCCGTCCAGCACCGCCTGTACCCGTTCGCTGACTTGCGGCAGGAAGTCGAGCAGCATCTGCAACAGGTCGCGCGCCAAATCCTGTTTGTTCGCCGCCTGGCGCAACGCCAGCGGCCAGTCTAACGACAGCAACGGCTCGGCGGCCGGTTCGCCGCTGTAATAACGGGCCAGCACGCGGGTAAGCATCGCTTCGTCAATAGGTTTGGCCAGATAGTCATCCATCCCCGCTTGCAGCAAATGCTCGCGCTCGCCGCTCACCGCATGGGCGGTAACCGCGACGATCGGCGTAGAGTTGTGGTGCGGCAGTTGGCGGATCAGTTCGCTGGTGCGGATACCGTCGATATTCGGCATTTGGATATCCATCAGGATCAGATCCAGCACGTTATCGCGCGCCAGCGCCAGCGCCTCCTCCCCACTTTCGCACAGCAGGGTCTTTTCCACCTGCTCGGCCAACAGGGTGCCAATCAGCTTCAGGTTGGCCGGGTTGTCGTCGACCGCCATCACCGTCAGCGGCAGGCGTTTGCGTTCCGGGGCGGGGAGCAGGCGTTGCGGGGTTTCCATGCGCAGCAGCGGGAACAGGCGGTTGCTGGTGATCGGTTTGATCAGGCAGCCGATAGCGCCCTGTTGCTTAAGCTGTTCGGCGTTGATCTGCGACTGGCAGGGCAGCGCCAAAATCACCCGACCGGCGATATTCAATGCCGCTTTCAGCTTGCTTTCGTGCTGTGCCAGGTTATCGCGGAACGGGATCGGTACCCCCACCAGCAGGAAGTCGTAATCTTTTTTCGGTAACTGAGCCAGGGTCGGCGAATGGGTGATCACCAGCGAGGTCACGCTCAGCATGTTGAGCGTGGCTTCCGCCGCCATCGGGTTGGCCTCGATATACCCCAGCGTTTTGCCTCGCAGGTCCGGCAGACTTGGCGGCAGCGACAGCATGCCTTCGTGCAACTCAAGAGTGATATGGAACCAGAAGGTCGAACCGCGGTTCAACTGGCTGTGGAAGCAGATATCGCCGCCCATCTCTTTCACCAGTTTTTGGGTGATCACCAGCCCCAGGCCGGTGCCACCGTGGCGGCGTGAAATGCTGGCGTCCGCCTGACGGAACGCCTGGAACAGCTGCGACTGCTGCCGTTCGGAAATGCCGATGCCCGTGTCATGAATTTGCACTTCAAGCTCGACCTGGTGATCTTGCAGGCCACGCAGCTCGACGCGAATATCGATGTTGCCGGTTTCGGTAAATTTGATCGCGTTACCCAGCAGATTGGTGATGATCTGTTGCAACCGCAACGAGTCGCCGATCACTTGCTCCGGCACATCGTTATGCACGTCCAGCGTCAGTTCCAACCCTTTCTCGTGAGCGCTGGGCGCCAGCAACACAATCACTTCGTCCAGCGTTTCACGCAGCGAGAACGGAATGTGTTCCAGCACCAGCTTGCCGGCTTCCAGCTTGGAGAAGTCCAGCACGTCGTTGATGATGGTCAACAGGTTGTTGGCCGAGCGTTCGATGGTTTGCAGATAATCGGTTTGGGTAACGCTCATCTCGGTTTTCAGCATCTGCCGCGTAAAGCCAATCACGCCGTTGAGCGGGGTGCGCAGCTCATGCGACATGTTCGCCAGAAACTCGGATTTGATGCGCGCCGCTTCCTGAGCGCGTTTTTTCGCCAGATCCAGCTCGACGTTCTGGATCTCCATCTGCTCCAGCGTTTCACGCAGGTCTGAGGTGGCCTGATCGATATTCTGTTGCATCTCCTCGTGATAGGCGGTCAACGACATCGCCATCGAGTTGATGCCGTTCTTCAACATATGCAGTTCGCCGAGCATAAAGCCTTCGACGCGGCTGTCGAGCTGGCCGCGGCGAATGCGGTCAACGGTGTTCACCATATTGCGGATCGGGCCGGTAACGTCGCGCATCAGACGGTAAGCGAACAGGATGGCGATGCACATGCACAGCAGCAACAGAAGGGTGGAGATAAACACCTCTTTATACTGCTGCAACCGCACCGACTGCAGATCCAGTTCGATCGCCACATAACCCAGATTATTGTCCTGCGGCACCGGGTCGGTGGCGTTTTGATCCGGGTACTGGCTTTCCGACAGGATCGGCGTGCGCAGGATCAATGAGTTGCCGCGCCGCGTCAGCATCAGATCGGTGGGCATTGGCACACCTTTCGGCAGCTGCAACTGGGCAAAATTGTGATGATAATTGGAGGTGACAAACAGATTATTCTGCGCATCGAACACCGTAATTGAACGCACAATATCTGAATGACGGCGATGCAACAGGCTGACCAACTGCCTGACCGACTCGCGGCTGCGGAATGTCATGCCGTACTCGCTGGCCACCGCCAGGGGTTCGATAATGCTGGCACCGGCATCAACCAACTGTTCTTGCAGCTCATTGTAACGGTGCACCACGAAGAAGGTGCTGAGCAGCAGACCAATCAACAGCGTTGGGGCCAGAATCAGGATCATCATGCGCGCACGCAAGCTGTATTTGGTCATGGGATTCCAATGTGGGAGAATTGCCGGACACTCTCTACTTTAATGAACCAGCACTCAATCGACAAATATGGCGCAATTCTACTCTCCCAAACGCCGCGTGACGACCCGGCAAAGCCTACAAATATTAACCGTAACGGTGAGCGACCTCGATCCCTTTGGCCAGGGCGTGGCGCGCCACAACGGCAAAGCGGTGTTTGTGCCGGGAGTGTTGCCGGGCGAGCAGGCGGAAATCCAGCTGACGGAAGAAAAAAGCAAGTTTGCCAAAGGCCGCTTGAAGCGCCTGTTGAACCGCAGCCCGCAACGTGTGGAGCCTCGCTGTCCGCACTTTGGCGTTTGCGGCGGTTGCCAGCAGCAGCACGCAGATGAAAGCCTGCAACAGCAGAGCAAATCTGCCGCGCTGGTGCGCATGATCGCCCGCGAAACCGGCATTACGCCACAGCAGGAGCCGGTGATCGCCGGCCCGCAATACGGATACCGTCGCCGCGCCCGTCTGGGGCTGATGTGGCAACCCAAGCAGCAACAACTGGTGATGGGGTTTCGCCAGGCGGCTTCCAGCGATCTGGTGCAGGTGACGCAGTGCCCGGTCCTTCATCCAGAGCTGGAACATTTGCTGACGCCGCTGCGCGCCTGTCTGAATGGGCTGCACGCCGCCCGGCGTCTGGGGCATGCCGAGCTGGTGCAGGCGGACAATGGCCCGTTGTTGGTTTTACGGCATCTGGACGCGTTGAAAGACGACGATCGCCAGGCATTGCAGGCGTTTGCGCAGCAAAAAAACGTAACGATTTATTTGGCGCCGGACAGCGACAGGGTCGAAAAACTGTGCGGCGAAACGCCGTATTATCAGGTCGACGGGCTACGCTTAGACTTCAGCCCGCGCGACTTTATTCAGGTCAATGACACAGTAAATCAGCAAATGGTGGCTCAGGCCCTTGAATGGCTCAACGTTCAGCCCAATGATCGGGTATTGGATCTGTTCTGCGGCATGGGCAATTTTACCCTGCCGCTGGCGCGACGCGCCGCTGCGGTGGTGGGGATAGAAGGAGTTGCCACGCTGGTAGCGAATGGGCAATATAATGCACATAAGAATAAACTGAATAATGCCGCCTTCTTCCATGAAAATCTGGAAGACGACGTTGAGCGGCAACCTTGGGCAGCACAAGGATTTGATAAAGTGATGCTGGATCCTGCCCGTGCGGGTGCGGCCGGCGTGATGTCACATATTGTAAAACTGGCGCCAGAGCGGGTGGTTTACGTTTCTTGTAACCCCACCACGCTGGCACGCGACAGCAAAATATTGCTGGATGCCGGTTATCGTCTTGCACGTGTGCGGATGTTGGATATGTTTCCGCATACGGGGCATCTTGAGTCAATGGCGCTGTTTATCAACGATAACACGCCTGGGGTCGCTGCAAAGTAGGGAGAGGGTATGGTTGCGGTAAGAAGTGCACATCTGAACACGGCTGGTGAATTTGCTCTCGACGAGTGGATTGCCAGCTTGGGGCTACCTAACCCGCAGTCATGTGAGCGATTAGCCGCAACCTGGCGCTACTGTGAGCAACAGACCCAGAACCATCCCGACGCGTCGCTGCTGTTGTGGCGCGGGTTGGAAATGGTGGAAATCCTCTCCACGCTGAGCATGGACAACGACAGCATGCGCGCCGCGCTGCTGTTCCCGTTGGTGGATGCCGGCATCGTGCCGGAAGAAACCCTGACCGAAGAGTTTGGCAAGGGCATCACCTACCTGGTGCATGGCGTGCGCGATATGGACGCCATCCGCCAACTGAAAGCCACTCAGAACGACTCCATGGCCTCCGAACAGGTCGACAACGTGCGCCGCATGCTGTTGGCGATGGTGGAGGATTTCCGCTGCGTGGTGATCAAGCTGGCGGAGCGTATCGCCCACCTGCGTGAAGTGAAGGATGCGCCGGAAGACGAGCGCGTGCTGGCGGCAAAAGAGTGTTCGAATATCTATGCGCCGCTGGCCAACCGCCTCGGCATCGGGCAGCTGAAATGGGAACTGGAGGATTTCTGCTTCCGTTACCTGCACCCGGATGAATACAAGCGTATCGCCAAGCTGCTGCACGAACGCCGCATCGATCGCGAACAGTTTATCGACGACTTCGTCGCCTCGCTGCGCAATGCGATGGGCGACGAGGGCATCAAAGCGGATATCTACGGCCGCCCGAAACATATCTACAGCATCTGGCGCAAAATGCAGAAGAAGGCGCTGGCCTTCGACGAGCTGTTTGACGTGCGCGCGGTGCGTGTGGTGGTCGAACGCTTGCAAGATTGCTATGCGGCGCTGGGGATTGTGCATACCCACTTCCGCCATCTGCCGGATGAGTTCGACGACTACGTCGCCAACCCGAAACCCAACGGCTATCAGTCGATCCACACCGTGGTGCTGGGCCCGCGCGGCAAAACGCTCGAAATCCAGATCCGTACCCGCCAGATGCATGAAGACGCGGAACTGGGCGTGGCCGCGCACTGGAAATACAAAGAGGGCGCGGTAGCGACGGTACGCTCAGGCTATGAAGAACGTATCGCCTGGCTGCGCAAACTGATCGCCTGGCAGGAAGAGATGGCGGACTCCGGCGAGATGCTCGACGAGGTGCGCAGCCAGGTATTCGACGATCGGGTGTACGTGTTTACCCCGAAAGGCGACGTGGTGGATCTGCCGGCCGGCTCCACGCCGCTCGACTTTGCCTATCATATCCACAGCGACGTCGGCCACCGCTGCATCGGCGCCAAGATTGGCGGGCGTATCGTGCCGTTTACCTATCAGCTGCGGATGGGCGATCAGATTGAAATCATCACCCAGAAGCAGCCGAACCCGAGCCGCGACTGGCTGAACCCGAACCTGGGCTACGTCACCACCAGCCGTGGCCGCTCCAAGATCCATAACTGGTTCCGCAAGCAGGATCGCGACAAGAACATCCTCGCCGGCCGCCAGATGCTGGACAGCGAGCTGGAGCACCTTGGCATCAGCCTGAAAGAAGCCGAGAAACTGCTGATCCCGCGTTACAACATGAATTCGCTGGATGAAGTGCTGGCGGCGATTGGCGGCGGTGATATCCGTCTGAATCAGATGGTGAACTTCCTGCAAGGCAAGTTCAACAAGCCGAGCGCTGAGGAACAGGATCGCGAAGCGTTGCGCCAACTGGTGCAGCATAAAACGCCGCCGCCGAGCCGCAGCAAGGACAACGGCCGGGTGGTGGTGGAAGGGGTAGGCAACCTGATGCACCACATTGCCCGCTGCTGTCAGCCGATCCCGGGCGACGACATTGTCGGCTTTATCACCCAGGGGCGCGGCATCTCCATCCACCGTGCGGACTGTGACCAACTGGTGGATTTGCAGTCGCACGCGCCGGAACGCATCGTTGACGCGGTGTGGGGCGAAAGCTATTCCAGCGGTTATTCGCTGGTGGTGCGGGTGATGGCCAACGATCGCAGCGGCCTGCTGCGCGACATCACCACCATTTTGGCCAATGAAAAGGTCAACGTGCTGGGCGTGGCCAGCCGGAGCGACACCAAAAAGCAGCTGGCGACCATCGATATGGACATCGAAATCTACAACCAGCAGGTGCTCGGCCGGGTGCTGGCCAAACTTAATCAGCTGCCGGATGTGATTGACGCCAAACGCCTGCACGGCAGCTAAATCCCCTGCGTCTTTCGAGCCGTATCGTTGTTGGCTGCGGAACGTACATCCCTACAAGCTCTTGGGGATTTACGTTCTTGCCGCCTGAACACGACTCGAAATCCATGGGGTATTCATACTATAGGGCATAATAATCCGTGCCCGTCCTTTTGTCAGAGATGCCAATATGACCCCCTCTTTTCCGCTGCAACGCTTACTGAACATCATGAAAACACTGCGCGATCCGCAAGCGGGCTGCCCGTGGGATCGTAAGCAAACCTTTGCCACCATCGCGCCCTACACGCTGGAAGAAACCTACGAAGTGCTGGACGCCATTGAGCGTCAGGACTACGCCGATCTGCGCGACGAGTTGGGCGATCTGCTGTTCCAGGTGGTGTTTTACGCCCAGATGGGCCAGGAGCAAGGGTTGTTCGACTTCGATGACGTGTGCAACGCCATCAGCGATAAGCTGGAACGACGCCACCCACATATTTTCGGCGATGCCGATGCAACAGACAGCGAAGCCGTTGCGGCGCGCTGGGAGCAGTTGAAGGCCGGCGAACGCGCAGAGAAAGAACTGCATTCGGCGCTGGATGATATCCCGCAGGCGTTACCGGCGCTGATGAAGGCGCACAAAATCCAGAAGCGTTGCGCCTCGGTCGGCTTCGACTGGCATACCCTGGGGCCGGTACTGGACAAAGTGTACGAAGAGATCGACGAAGTCATGCACGAAGCCCGGCAAGCGGTGGTCGACGAACAAAAGCTGGAAGAAGAAATTGGCGATTTGCTGTTTGCTACGGTGAATTTATCGCGCCATCTCGGGCACAAGGCGGAAAACGCGCTGCAGGCGGCCAACCGCAAGTTCGAACGCCGTTTCCGGCAGGTGGAAGAGATTGTCAAACAGCGCGGGCTGCAGATGGGAGAGGCTACGCTGGAACAGATGGAAGAGGCCTGGCAACAGGTTAAACGTCAGGAAAACTAATTCCGGGCGGCGTTGTCCTAAAGTTGTTCGATGCGGGTCGCAATGTTGATCGGCGACAAGGTTCGCTCAAGCTGAAACGGTTAAGCTTGAGCCCTGGTTTGCTGAACGACGAGAGATCGGCAATAAAATGCCAACAAACTGAAATTTAAGGCGTTTTATTGTCATGAAAGGGCGGTAAAAGAAAATTTTCCATGCTAACTCATTGTTTTAAAAAGGCAGTAAGCAAGGTGCCGACGGATTAAACCCTGATGAACTCCCGGTGGTGACAGAGATGATGGACAGTAAAACGATCGTTTGTAGGTCTGAAGAGGTTCGGGTATACTACTTTCCCGTCTTGGTACTTCCATCGTCTTTAAACCTAAACTCTCAGGTTCAGCATGACAACTAATTATATTTTTGTGACCGGCGGGGTCGTATCCTCTCTGGGTAAAGGCATTGCCGCAGCCTCTCTGGCGGCTATTCTTGAAGCCCGTGGCCTCAACGTTACCATCATGAAACTGGACCCGTACATCAACGTGGATCCGGGCACCATGAGCCCGATTCAGCATGGGGAAGTTTTCGTCACCGAAGACGGGGCAGAAACCGATCTGGATTTGGGCCACTACGAGCGCTTCATCCGCACCAAAATGTCGCGCCGCAACAACTTCACCACGGGTCGCATTTACTCCGACGTTCTGCGTAAAGAACGCCGTGGCGACTACCTGGGTGCCACCGTACAGGTTATCCCGCACATCACCAACGCGATCAAAGAACGCATCCTCGAAGGCGGCGAAGGCCACGACGTGGTGTTGGTGGAAGTCGGCGGTACCGTCGGCGATATCGAATCGCTGCCGTTCCTGGAAGCCATCCGTCAGATGGCGGTCGAAGTGGGCCGTGAGCACACCCTGTACATGCACCTGACGCTGGTGCCGTACCTGGCCGCCGCCGGTGAAGTGAAAACCAAACCTACCCAGCATTCCGTAAAAGAGCTGCTTTCTATCGGTATTCAGCCTGATGTGCTGATTTGCCGTTCTGATCGCACCGTTCCTGCTAACGAACGCGCGAAAATCGCACTTTTCTGCAACGTGCCGGAAAAAGCGGTTATCTCTCTGAAAGACGTTGATTCTATTTATAAAATCCCAGGCCTCTTGAAATCTCAGGGCTTGGACGATTATATTTGTAAACGATTCAGCCTCAATGCACCGGAAGCTAACCTGATCGAATGGGAACAGGTGATTTCCGAAGAAGCCAATCCGGGCGGCGAAGTGACCATCGGTATGGTGGGCAAATATGTCGAACTGCCGGATGCGTATAAGTCGGTGATTGAAGCCTTGAAACACGGCGGCCTGAAAAATCGTCTGACCGTGAACATCAAGCTGATCGACTCGCAGGATGTCGAAACCCGCGGTGTGGAAGTGCTGAAAGGTCTGGACGCGATTCTGATCCCGGGCGGCTTTGGCTACCGTGGCGTAGAAGGCAAGGTGATGACCGCGCGTTATGCGCGTGAAAACAACATCCCTTATCTGGGCATCTGCCTGGGTATGCAGGTGGCGCTGATGGAGTTCGCCCGCAACGTAGCGGGTATGGAGAACGCCAACTCAACCGAGTTTGTGCCAGACTGCAAGTATCCGGTAGTCGCGTTGATCACCGAATGGCGTGACGAAGACGGCAACGTTGAAGTGCGCACTGAAGAAAGCGATTTGGGCGGCACGATGCGTGTCGGTGGCCAGCAATGCCACCTGACCGACAATAGCCTGGTGCGCCAGATGTACGGCGAACCGACCATTGTTGAACGTCATCGCCACCGTTATGAAGTCAACAACATGCTGTTGAAGCAGATCGAAGCCGCCGGGCTGCGTGTTGCCGGCCGTTCTGCAGACAACAAGCTGGTTGAGATTATTGAACTGCCGAATCACCCGTGGTTTGTAGCTTGTCAGTTCCACCCGGAATTTACTTCAACGCCGCGTGATGGTCATCCGCTGTTCACCGGTTTTGTGAAGGCCGCTGGCGAGCACCAGAAGCGCCAGGTGAAATAAAATATTTGGTAAGCGGCGCGCGGTGAGAACCGCGCGTTGTTTGTCTGGAGTTTTAGTTTAACTTGTACTGAGGAAAACCTAATGTCCAAAATCGTTAAAGTCATCGGTCGTGAAATCATCGACTCCCGCGGTAACCCGACTGTTGAAGCCGAAGTGCATCTGGAAGGCGGTTTCGTAGGTCTGGCTGCTGCGCCGTCAGGTGCTTCTACCGGTTCCCGTGAAGCACTGGAACTGCGTGACGGTGACAAGTCTCGTTTCCTGGGTAAAGGCGTACTGAAAGCCGTTGCTGCAGTAAACGGCCCGATTGCTCAGGCAGTACTGGGTAAAGATGCCAAAGACCAGGCTAACATCGACAAGATCATGATCGACCTGGACGGCACTGAAAACAAATCCCAATTCGGTGCAAACGCCATTCTGGCGGTTTCCCTGGCTGCTGCCAAAGCGGCTGCTGCCTCCAAAGGCATGCCGCTGTATGAGCACATCGCTGAACTGAACGGCACCCCAGGCAAATTCTCTATGCCACTGCCTATGATGAACATCATCAACGGCGGCGAGCACGCTGACAATAACGTCGACATTCAGGAATTCATGATTCAGCCTGTTGGCGCGAAGACCCTGAAAGAAGCCGTTCGCATCGGTTCTGAAGTGTTCCATCACCTGGCGAAAGTGCTGAAGGCCAAAGGCCTGAACACCGCTGTCGGTGACGAAGGCGGCTACGCGCCAAACCTGGGTTCCAACGCCGAAGCGCTGGCTGTTATCGCAGAAGCGGTAAAAGCGGCAGGTTACGAGCTGGGCAAAGACGTGACCCTGGCGATGGACTGTGCAGCTTCCGAGTTCTACAAAGACGGTAAATACGTTCTGGCCGGCGAAGGCAACAAAGCCTTCACTTCCGAAGAGTTCACTCACTTCCTGGAAGACCTGACCAAACAGTACCCAATCGTGTCCATCGAAGATGGTCTGGACGAATCTGACTGGGCTGGTTTCGCATACCAGACCAAAGTGCTGGGCGACAAAATCCAGCTGGTGGGCGACGACCTGTTCGTTACCAACACCAAGATCCTGAAAGAAGGCATCGATAAAGGCATCGCTAACTCCATTCTGATCAAATTCAACCAGATCGGTTCTCTGACCGAAACTCTGGCTGCTATCAAGATGGCGAAAGACGCAGGCTACACCGCGGTGATCTCTCACCGTTCAGGTGAAACCGAAGACGCAACCATCGCCGACCTGGCGGTAGGTACTGCGGCTGGCCAGATCAAAACCGGTTCCATGAGCCGTTCTGACCGCGTTGCTAAATACAACCAACTGATCCGTATCGAAGAAGCGTTGGGCGACCGCGCACCGTTCAATGGCCTGAAAGAAGTTAAAGGTCAGTAATAACGGCTTGGTTCGTTGCTAAATAAAAACCCGCTGCGGCGGGTTTTTTTATCGCCGTTTTTCAGCATTCATGATTTACGGGATTTATAATGTGTTATTTATTGGTGTTGAATTAATATTTTAATGGTGATTTTTAACTCTATAATTTAATTATAATAATAAAATTCCTGTTTATAAATTCCATTTTTAATTGCTTTATATCTTTTAGTTACTAGACTGCCTGTAAGGCAGAGCTATTACCCGTTTTCCTGCCTCCGTGAGTTTCTTGGCAGAATAGCTACCCTATGGGTGGCTGGGAGAGGTCTTGATGCGGAACAGGATTGTGATTGTCGGCGGTGGAACCGGTGGGACGATATTGGCCAATTTACTGGCCACTAAATTGCATCGGGAGATAGTGAATAATAAAGTTGAGTTATTAATGATTTCGGACTCTCCGATTCATTATTATAAACCGGCATTTATGTACGTGGCATTTAACGCCTTTTTCAAACAGGAGTTAATACGCCCGCAACACAGTTTGCTGAGCCCGGAAATTAAGTTTGTCGTTGATAAAGCGGAGCGGTTCGATTTATCTCAGCGGGTGATCCATACCCGCAGCGGCAAACAGTATGCGTACGATTTCCTGGTGTTTGCCACCGGTTGCGTACCTTGGCCTGAGCGTATCGAGGGGTTAGCGCAGGCGGGGGATCATTTCTATCAATATCAGGCTGCCCGGCAGTTGGCGCAAAAGCTGGCGACGATCGAAAAAGGCCGCATCTTTATTACCGTTTCCTTCCCTGAAACGCCCAACGTACCGCATCAATGCGGCATTGCGCCGATAGAAACTACCCTGATGCTGGATGATTATCTGCGGCGGCGCGGTGTGCGCAAGGCGGTGGAAATCGTTTACACCTATCCGACAATTTCCCAGTTACTGCGTAATTGCCTGTTCTTGCAGCGCCCTACCGGTGAAGCGCTGCCTGCCATATTTGCGGCACGCGATATCCGCCATCAGCGTGGCTTTACCCTCAGCAGGGTGGATGAGCGACGGAAAATAGCGTACTCCGCCGAAGGCGAGGAGCAGCCGTTCGACATACTGATGGCCACGCCGCCGATCCGTGCGGTCGAAGCGGTACGCAATACCGGGCTGAGCGATATTAAAAATGGAGAAGGCTGGTTGCCGACCGATCACCAGACGCTGCAGGTGTACGGCCAGCAGGGAGTATATGTGATCGGCGATACCGTGGATCTCCCGGTCAGCAAGGCCGGCGGCTCCTGCCACAATCAGGCTCCGGTGATTGCCGATAACATTGTGGCTGAACTGAGGCTGGGTCAAACCGTCAGCCACTACGACGGCAAGGTGCAGGCAATCGCCCAGATGGGGCTGCATGCCGGTATGCCGCTGGTTTATGACTACCGACATGATGTGCTGCCGACGCCGCCGACCAAGGTGGGAGGTATGCTGCGCAACGGGTTTAACCGCGGTCTGTATTGGGCGACGGTCCGCGGGCTGATATAACGAGGGCGACTGATGAACTCACCTGAAAATGAATCCCTGACGGCATTGCTGGAGAAGCTGGAACCGCTGCTGGCCGGCGGGCGGCTCGATAACGTGGTCGATCTGCTGTCGCTGTTGTCAGATGGGGTGGATATTGCGGATAACGCGCTGGTGGAAAAGCTGGCCGGCCTATTTGAAGGCGTCGTAGCCGTAGGATGGGAAGGTGGCATGGCGTTGCGGATGGCGCACACGGAACTGCAGCTGGATCCGCGGCCTGCCCATTTTCGTTCGCTGTATGCCTTATTGCGTCAGCCGGATACCTTGTTGGGCCTGATGTTGGTGCTGCGTACCTTGCAAATCATCGGTGGGCGCATACGTACCGGCACGTTGCCGCCTGACACCATTGTTGAATAACGGGAATTGTTTTTACTCAATCAGGTAAGGAGCTGTTATGTCTGCCACTATCCGGCACGCCTTTGCCACACGTGCGATCCACCACGGCTACGATCCCCAGCAATATCTGGGGGCGCTTTGCCCACCGGTCTTTATGAGTTCGACCTTTGCCTTCCCCACGGCGGAATACGGCGGTGCCTGCTTTGCCGGCAGTGAGCCGGGCTATTTTTATTCGCGTATCGCCAACCCGACGCTAAACCTGCTGGAACAGCGGATAGCCAATCTGGAGGGCGGGGAGGCGGCGGTGGCGTTTTCTTCCGGCATGGGGGCGATAACCGCCTGTTGCTGGACGCTGCTGGCGCCGGGAGACGAGTTGATCGTCGATGAAACCATCTATGGCTGCACTTTCAGCTATTTTCATCAGGGTCTGGCGCGTTTTGGCGTCAAGATTACGCACGTCGATCTGACGCGGCCGGAAAAACTGGCCGCAGCCATAGGTCCACGTACCCGTTTGGTGTACTGCGAAACGCCGGCCAACCCCAATATGCGGTTGATCGATATCGCCGCCGTGGCGGAGATTACCCATCGGCAGCAGGCGCTGTTGCTGGTGGACAACACGTATTGCACGCCCTATCTGCAACAGCCGTTGGCGCTCGGGGCGGACATCGTGGTGCATTCCGCCACCAAATATATCGGTGGCCACGGGGATTTGCTGGCGGGATTGGTGGTGACCACTCAGGATCTGGCGCAGAATATCCGGCTGGTGGGACTGAAGGATATGAACGGAGCTGTATTGTCGGCGCAGGATGCCGCACTGTTGCTGCGTGGTCTGAAGACGCTACCGCTTCGCATGGAACGCCACTGCGACAACGCCGAACGGCTGGCGGAGATGCTGGCGCAACATCCGGCGGTGGAGCGGGTTGACTATCCCGGCCTCGAAACCTTCCCGCAGTACGCATTGGCGCAGCGACAGATGACGCGGCCGGGCGGTATGCTGGCGTTCGAGCTCAAGGGCGGCATGGCGGCGGGCATCCACTTCCTCAATGCGCTGCGGTTGATACTGCGAGCGGTCAGTTTGGGTGACTGTGAAAGCCTGGCGCAACACCCGGCCAGCATGACCCACTCTGCCTACAGCGCCGAAGAGCGGCAGCGCCATCATATCAGCGACGGGCTGATTCGCTTGTCGGCGGGCCTGGAGGACATAGAAGATTTGCGCGCCGATATCGAACAGGCGCTGGCGCAGGTGTGATAAAAAACCCGCCTGTGGCGGGTTTAAGCGTTAATACTGCGGTGAGGTCGTGACGGGTGAACCCCCGCCTTTTTTACGCACCCACAACCAGTATGCCAGGGTAAGGAAAGCCACCCACACCAGCCCGACGTACAGGGCGATGCGGCTATCCTCGAAGTAGCCGAGCAGGCCAATGACGAACAGCATGAACACTGTTGCCAGCGCCGGCGCTATCGGCCACCAGGGAACCGGGAAACTCAGTTTGCTGACCTCCTGCGGCGACAGGGTACGGCGCATGGCGATCTGCGACAGCAGGATCATCAGCCACACCCAGACGGTAGCGAAGGTAGCGATGGAGGCGATGATCATAAACACCTGTTTTGGCATCAGGTAGTTAAGCACCACGCCCAGCAGCAGGGCGACAGACATCACCAGCACCGTCATCCAGGGCACGCCGTTGGCGGTCAGTTTGGAGAAACTTCTCGGCGCCTGACCATCCTGCGCCATGCCGTACATCATGCGGCCGGCGCCGAAGATGTCGCTGTTGATGGCGGAAATGGCGGCGGTGATCACCACCACGTTCAACACGTTGGCGGCGGAGCTGATGCCCAGATTGCTGAAGATCTCCACAAACGGGCTGCCGTTTTGGCCGATGCTGTTCCACGGATAGATGGCCATCAGCACCAGCAGCGTCAGCACATAGAACAGCAGGATACGCACCGGTACCGCATTGATCGCTTTCGGCAATACCTTCGCTGGGTCTTTCGCCTCGCTGGCGGTGATGCCGATGATCTCAATGCCGCCGAAAGCGAACATCACTACCGCCAGCGAAGCGATCACGCCGCCGATGCCGTTAGGCATAAAGCCACCGTGCTGCCACAGATTGCTAAAGCCGGTAGCATGCTGGGTCTGGCCGAAACCAAACAGCATCACCGCCGCGCCGCCGACGATCATCGCCACGATAGCCGCGACCTTGATCAGCGACAGCCAGAACTCCATCTCGCCGAACACTTTTACGCTGCACAGGTTGAGCGCGCCGATAAACATGATAATGCTGAGCACCCACACCCACTGGGCGACATCCGGGAACCACAGCCCCATATAGATGCCGAACGCGGTGACGTCCGCCAGGGCGACGATCACCATTTCGAAGGTATAGGTCCAGCCGGTGAGGAAACCGGCCAGCGGGCCAAGATAGTGGCTCGCGTAGTGGCCGAACGAACCGGAAACCGGTTGATGCACCGCCATTTCACCCAGCGCGCGCATGACCATAAACACCGCCGCGCCGCCGACCAGATAAGCCAGCAGCACGGCCGGACCGGCCAGTTGGATCGCCCCGGCAGAGCCGTAGAACAGGCCGGTACCTATGGCTGAGCCGAGTGCCATAAAGCGGATATGCCGCGCGTTTAATCCGCGTCTGAGTTGTGTTGTTTCGTTACGCATGTTGCTTCCCGTTGAGTTTTTATTGCCGAACAGGCACGCGCTATCCGCACCGGGTGGAACGCACCCGGTGGGACAGAACAAACTGCGTGGTAGGTTTTATTTATGCCTGGCTAGGCAGCAGCGCTGCTGGCATCAGCGATGTCAGATGACCGGCCGCCAACAGCAGGCTGGCGGCTTCAATGTCGGGGGCGAAGAAACGATCCTTGTCGTAGTAACTGACGTGTTCACGCAGCGTGCGGCGCGCCTGCTCCAGGGCTTCCGATGTTTTCAGGCCCTTGCGCAGATCCAGCCCCTGACAGGCGGCCAGCCACTCGACGGCTAAAATGCCGCGAACGTTATCCGCCATTTCCCACAGGCGGCGGCCTGCGGCAGGCGCCATGGAGACATGGTCTTCCTGGTTGGCGGAGGTCGGGATACTGTCGACGCTGGCCGGGTGGGCCAGCGCCTTGTTCTCGCTGGTCAGCGCCGCGGCGGTCACTTGGGCTATCATAAAGCCGGAGTTTACGCCGCCGTTGTCCACCAGGAAGGGCGGCAGCTGCGACATGTGTTTATCCATCATCAGCGAGATACGGCGTTCGGACAGCGAGCCGATTTCGGCAAACGCCAACGCCAGGTTGTCGGCGGCCATGGCTACCGGTTCGGCATGGAAGTTACCGCCGGACAGCACGTCGCCCTGCTCGGCGAACACCAGCGGGTTGTCGGACACCGCGTTGGCTTCGATCTCCAGCACTTCGCTGGCCTGGCGGATCTGCGTCAGGCAGGCGCCCATGACTTGCGGCTGGCAGCGCAGGGAATAAGGATCCTGCACTTTCTCGCAGTTACGGTGCGAATCGGACACTTCGCTGCGTTCGCCGAGCAGATGGCGGTAGGCGGCGGCGGCGTCGATCTGGCCACGCTGGCCGCGCACCGCATGGATACGCGCGTCAAATGGGCTGCGTGAACCCAGAGCGGCTTCCACCGTCAGGCTGCCGGTGACCGTAGCCGCAGCGTACAGATCTTCCGCGTCGAACAGGCCGCGCAGGGCAAAGGCGGCGGAAACCTGGGTGCCGTTCAGCAGCGCCAGGCCTTCTTTGGCGGCCAGCGTCAGCGGCTTCAGGCCCGCTTTGGCCAGCGCCTCGGTGGCAGGTAGCCATTCGCCCTGATAACGGGCCTTGCCTTCACCCAGCAGCACCAGGCTCATGTGAGCCAGCGGCGCCAGGTCACCGGAGGCGCCAACGGAGCCTTTCAATGGAATGTGCGGATAAACTTCTGCATTCACCAGCGCCATCAGCGCCTGGATCACTTCCAGACGGATGCCGGAGAAGCCGCGCGACAGGCTGTTGATTTTCAGCACCATGATCAGGCGCACCAGGTTGTCGTCGGTCGGTGCGCCAACGCCGGCGGCGTGGGACAGTACGATCGAACGCTGCAGGTTTTCCAGATCTTCACGGGCGATGCGGGTGGATGCCAGCAGGCCGAAACCGGTATTGATGCCGTAAGTGGTGCGGTTTTCCTCGACGATGCGTTCTACGCAGGCGACGCTTTGCTGAATGTCGGCGTAGGCGCTGTCGTCAAGCTGAAGGCTAACCGGATGTTGATAAACCTCACGCAGTTGCGCCAGCGTCAGTTGGCCTGGGCGAATAGTCAGCGCTTTCATGCTTTGCCTCCTTGGGTGGCGGCGACCATCGGCAGGTTCAGGCCCTGCTCGCGGGCGCATTCGATGGCGATGTCGTAACCGGCATCGGCATGACGCATGACACCGGTAGCCGGATCGTTATGCAATACGCGGGCGATACGCTCGGCGGCTTCATCGGTGCCGTCGCAAACGATGACCATGCCGGAATGCTGCGAGAAGCCCATGCCGACGCCACCGCCGTGGTGCAAAGAAACCCAGGTCGCGCCGCTGGCGGTATTCAGCAGGGCGTTGAGCAGCGGCCAGTCGGATACGGCGTCTGAGCCGTCTTTCATCGATTCGGTTTCGCGGTTCGGGCTGGAAACCGAGCCGGAGTCCAGGTGATCGCGGCCAATCACGATCGGCGCAGACAGTTCACCGCTGCGTACCATCTCGTTGAACGCCAGGCCCAGCTTGGCGCGCTGGCCCAGACCGACCCAGCAGATACGCGCCGGCAGCCCCTGGAAGCTGATGCGCTCGCGCGCCATATCCAGCCAGTGGTGCAGATGCTCGTCATCCGGGATCAACTCTTTAACTTTAGCGTCGGTTTTGTAGATGTCCTGCGGATCGCCGGACAGCGCAGCCCAGCGGAACGGGCCTACGCCGCGGCAGAACAACGGGCGAATATAGGCCGGCACGAAGCCCGGGAAGTCGAAGGCGTTGCTGACGCCCATTTCTTTCGCCATCTGGCGGATGTTGTTGCCGTAGTCGAAGGTCGGCACGCCCATCTTCTGGAAGGCCAGCATGGCTTCCACGTGTTCGGCCATTGATTGCTTGGCGGCGATGACTACCTGCGCAGGCTCGGTCTGTGCGCGCTGGCGGTATTCTTCCCAGCTCCAGCCCTTCGGCAGGTAGCCGTTCAACGGGTCATGAGCGCTGGTCTGGTCGGTGACCATGTCAGGACGCACGCCACGGCGCACCAATTCCGGCAGGATATCCGCTGCGTTGCCGTACAGGGCGATGGAGATGGCTTTGCCTTCGGCGGTGTATTTCTTGAGGCGTGCCAGCGCGTCGTCCAGATCCTTGGCCTGTTCATCGACGTAGCGGGTTTTCAAACGGAAATCGATGCGGCTCTGCTGGCATTCGATGTTCAGCGAACTGGCACCGGCCAACGTGGCAGCCAGTGGCTGAGCGCCGCCCATGCCGCCCAGACCTGCGGTCAGTACCCAGCGGCCTTTCAGGCTGCCGTCGTAATGCTGGCGGCCGGCTTCCACGAAGGTCTCGTAAGTACCCTGCACGATGCCCTGGCTGCCGATGTAGATCCAGCTACCGGCGGTCATCTGGCCGTACATGGCCAGGCCTTTGGCATCCAGTTCGTTAAAGTGTTCCCAGGTGGCCCAATGCGGCACCAGGTTGGAGTTGGCGATCAGCACGCGCGGCGCGTTGCTGTGGGTTTTAAATACGCCGACCGGCTTGCCGGATTGCACCAGCAGCGTTTCGTCGTCTTCCAGCGTTTTCAGGGTGGCGACAATTTTGTCGTAGCAATCCCAGTCACGCGCGGCACGGCCAATACCGCCGTACACCACCAGTTCATGCGGGTTTTCCGCTACTTCAGGATCGAGGTTGTTCATCAGCATGCGCAGCGGCGCTTCGGTCAGCCAGCTTTTTGCATTTAATTGTGTGCCGCGTGGCGCGCGTACATCGACATGGCGAACTTTGTTATTTGCAGTCACAGCATTTTCCTCAAACAGTATCGGTGCAGATTCCATAACGCGGTGGGGTTAATCACCACGCCATAACAATGCGTAGGGATTATTAACATATACTTGTATGTACAAGCATATGCAACACTGACCAGTGAACGGCTTAAATGGCATAAGAGAAAGTTATTTATGTTTATTATCAAATAGATGATTTTGTTTTTGGGGCTTGGGTCATTAGGTTGGCGCAGGAGAACAGTGAGCTATTCAACAAAAATGAATTAAAAATGGGTCATTTTTGAGCGTTAAATCACAATAATTTTACATGCCCATTACAAGTTTGTGGCGGTGATAAAAAAATCATATCGATGAAAGCAAAATGCTCACCATGATGGGACACATGAATATATCCCATCATGGCGGGCGTCAGCCTTATGCTGCCGGTTGCAGCGCCACTTTTCGGGTCATTTTGAATACCGTAGCGATGGCGGCGATCAACGCCGGCACGCACAGGAACATCAGGATGCTTTGCACTTCCCAGTGCATGGCCAGCAATTGCGCGCCCATCATGGTGCCCGCAACGCCCCCAAAGCGGCCGATGCCCTGCATCCAGGCGATACCGGTGGCGCGGCTGTGGGTAGGGTAAAAGGTGGCGGCCAGCGTTTGCAGGCCGGATTGCGCGCCGTTCATGGTGATACCCATCAGGAAGATAAAGGCACCCAGCAGCACGATATGGCTGTCCTCGGTCGCCATCGCCACAATCAGCAGGGCGGTAATGACAAAACCGCTCGACACTACTTTATGGGCGTTCCAGCGGTCCATCAGCCAGCCGGCCACCAGAATGCCCAGGGTGCCGCCGAAGGTGAACAGCGAGGTCAGAATGGCCGACTGTTCAAGCGGGTAACCCAGCCCCTGCATCAGGATCGGCATCCAGCTCAGCAGAACGTAATAAATCACCAGCCCCATGAAGTAGGTCAGCCACAGCATCAGTGTGCCGATCAGATAAGGACGGGTGAACAGCAGGCCGACGCTGGTTTTTGACTGAGCCAGCTTCTCTTCATACAGATAGAAACGCGTGACGTTATCAATATTCTGGCTGACAAACCGTTGGGCGATGCGCCTGATTTTCATCGCATCCTTGCCGCGGTTCACCATGTACTTCACCGATTCCGGCAGGAACAGGATCAATAATACCGTCAGGATCAGCGGAGCTATTGCCCCCAGCAGCAGCACGCTGTGCCAGCCATAGGCCGGGATCAGCCATGATGAGATGGCGCCGCCGCCGGCGGCGCCCAGCGGGAAACCGCAGTACATGGTGTTAATCGCCATCGAACGGCAGCGCTGCGGCGCATATTCGGAAATGAGCGTGATGGCGTTCGGCATCGCTGCGCCCAGGCCCAGCCCGGTCAGAAAGCGCCACAGCGTCAGGCTGTTGAGCGAGCCGGCATAGGCGGTGGCCAGGCTGGACAGGCCGAAGAACAGGCACGAAAACACCAACACCCGCTTGCGGCCGATGCGATCGGAGATTGGCCCGGCCACCAGTGCGCCGAGTGACAACCCCAGCAGCGCGGCGCTCAGCACCGGACCGAGATCCTGTTTCACAATTCCCCAATCTTTGGCGACTGAAGGGGCGATATAACCCATTGCCGCAGTGTCAAAGCCATCGATGGCAAGGATCAGGAATCCCAAAATGATCAAGGTCCAATGAAACAGCGAGAATTTGCTGTCGTCGATGGCCTGCTGAATATTCAACTCGGTGGAATGAGCCATGGCACCCTCTAAACGCAGATGTGATATTGGTGGATGTACTGCCGGAACTGATGCCCGGCTTGTGCTTGCCTGTATATACATCTGCGCCGCGGCGGTTCATGTCAAATATATTTGTCTGATTTGTTATCTGTATGTTGTTTTTACGCCGCAGGATGCATCGCCAATGCGGCGGCTGACGCCGATAAACGTAATAAATTAAGCAGATAGGCGGTGGGATAGGCTGAGCTACGTGCAGAAGATAAAATTTAATACAATTTAGCCGGTTTGGTTGCCGGGCCGTAATCTGAGATAATCGCTTTTTTCCTATCCTGATTGAGAAACCGATGCAGTACCCGATTAATGAAATGTTCCAAACCTTGCAGGGCGAAGGCTTTTTTACCGGCGTTCCGGCCATTTTTATCCGCCTGCAGGGCTGCCCGGTAGGATGCAGCTGGTGCGATACCAAACATACCTGGGAAAAGGAAGCCAATCGGGAAGTGGATATGCAGCGGATCCTGGTAAAAACCGAAGAGAGCGACGCCTGGGGCAGCGCCAGTGCGGAGCAACTGCTTGCGGTTATCCGTCAGCAGGGCTATACCGCACGTCACGTGGTGATCACCGGCGGCGAGCCGTGTATTTACGATTTGACCCCGCTGACCCAACTGCTGGAAGACAACGGCTATGGCTGCCAAATTGAAACCAGCGGTACCCATGAGGTCCGGTGCTCGGCGAAAACCTGGGTGACGGTTTCCCCCAAGGTGAATATGCGCGGCGGCATGAAGGTATTGGATCAGGCTTTGCGGCGTGCGGATGAGGTGAAGCATCCGGTTGGACGCGAGCGTGATATTGAAGCGCTGGATGCGCTGCTGGCGACGCTGCACGATGAAAAACCGCGGATTATCGCGCTGCAACCGATCAGTCAGAAAGAAGAGGCGACCCGCCTGTGCATTGAAACCTGCATCGCGCGCAACTGGCGCCTGTCGATGCAGACGCATAAGTATTTGAATATTGCTTAAAATTCAGGGCGCTATAAAGCGCCCTTTCTTCAACCTTTATAGACGCATCCCGCGCTGCAGGTTTCTTTCACCATGACCGCATTCAGTTCCGGCAGCTGGGGTTTAAGCTGTTGCCAGATCCAGGCGGCGAGCACTTCGCTGGTGGGATTTTCCAATCCTGGAATATCGTTCAGATAATGGTGATCCAGGCGCTCCCAGATCGGGGAGAACACGGCTTTAAGCTCGGCGAAATCCATCACCCATCCGGTGTGCGCATCCACTTCACCGGTCACTTCCAGACGCACCATAAACGAATGCCCGTGCAGACGGCCGCATTTATGGCCCTCCGGCACATGCGGCAAACGGTGTGCGGCTTCAAACTGAAAATCTTTAAACAGCGTGGTTGCCATTATTACGGCCTCATTGACTCAAAAACCGCCGCATAGTACCGGAAAGTGCGCCTGCTTGCCATTTATACCGCTTTAGTCTACCTGTGCACCCTTTAACCGGCGTTAACACTTTTTTTGTTTGGTCCGCGCAGCACCTATCGGATGGGGTAATCAGCGGTAAATGCGATTCATTCAAAAAACGTCAAAAAAAGGGATTTATTATCAACAAGATAAAAAACGCTCTTTAGCGTTTTAACCGTTATCCCTTACCAGAAAAACTGCTTAGTCATTTTGGTTATTATTTATTGCTATCCCTTATTTAATCGTTGCTATTGTGCTCGGTAACCTTACAAAATCTCCTGATCTTTTCACGACCCCGGACTGAACGAAAAGACAGCGACTGACACTGGCGAGCACCTGGCTGGATAGGTGCCATACCCGTTGCCTTTCAAACTGCAGCGTTGTTACCTGCACTCACTCACCCCGGTTACTTATCTAAGTAAGCGATTGGGGATGAGCGAGTTGGCCGCCTGGCTGCAGCTTGAAATTCATAGGCTATAAGTAAGGAAATAAGTACAGCAATGACGACTCAGGCTCCTCCAACATCTTTGCTCCCGCTGACGCCCGAACAACTGGCGCGCCTGCAGGCGGCGATTGGTGAATATTCACCGACGCAGCTGGCGTGGCTGTCAGGCTATTTCTGGGGAATGGTTAACCAACAACCTGGAGCCGTAGCCATTGCGCCGGCTGCATCCGCTGCCGCCAGCATCACGATAATTTCCGCGTCCCAGACCGGCAATGCGCGCCGCCTGGCGGAGCAGCTGCGTGACGATCTGCTGGCCGCCAAGCTGAGCGTCACTTTGGTGAACGCCGGCGACTACAAGTTCAAGCAGATCGCCCAGGAGCGTCTGCTGGTGATCGTTGCCTCCACGCAGGGGGAGGGCGAGCCGGCGGAAGAGGCGGTTGCGCTGCATAAATTCCTGTTCTCGAAGAAAGCACCCAAACTCAACGAGACGGCGTTTGCAGTCTTCGGGCTGGGGGACACTTCTTACGAGAACTTCTGTCAGTCCGGTAAAGACTTCGACGGCAAGCTGGCCGAACTGGGCGCCGAACGTCTGGTAGAACGCATTGACGCCGATGTGGAGTACCAGGAACTGGCCACGGCCTGGCGCAAGCAGGTAGTAGATGTGCTGAAAGCGCGTGCGCCGGCAGAAAACGTCGCACCGGGCCAGCTTGCCAGCGGAGCGGTTGACCTGCTCGACAGCAGCCCGTACAGCAAGGAACAGCCGCTGACTGCGCAACTGGCCGTGAAGCAAAAAATCACCGGCCGTGGCTCCGATAAAGACGTACGCCACATCGAGATCGATCTGGGCGATTCCGGCCTGCGCTACAAACCGGGTGATGCGCTGGGCGTATGGTTTGATAACGATCCCGCGTTGGTCGACGAACTGGTTCAGTTGCTGTGGCTGAAAGGCGATGAGCCGGTGGCAGTGGAAGGCAAAACCCTGCCGTTGGCCGAAGCGTTGCGCAGCCACTTCGAGCTGACGCAAAACACCACGCCGATTGTCGACAAATATGCCGCGTTGTCGCGTGACGAAAAATTGATTGGCCTGTTGGCGGATAAAACTGCGTTGCAGCATTACGCGCACAATACGCCGATCGTCGACATGGTGCGCCAGGCACCGGCGGATCTCAGCGCCGAGCAGTTGATCGGCCTGCTGCGCCCGTTGACGCCACGTCTGTATTCCATCGCCTCCTCGCAGGCTGAGACCGAAAACGAAGTGCACGTCACCGTTGGCGTCGTACGTTACGACATCGATGGCCGCGCCCGCGCCGGCGGTGCTTCCAGCTTCCTGGCCGATCGCCTGGAAGAAGATGGCGACGTACGGGTTTTCATTGAGCATAACGACAACTTCCGCCTGCCGGCCAACCCGGAAACCCCGGTGATCATGATTGGCCCTGGCACCGGTATCGCGCCGTTCCGCGCCTTTATGCAACAGCGTGACGTCGAGGGTGCCGGCGGCAAGAACTGGTTGTTCTTCGGCAACCCGCACTTCACTGAAGATTTCCTGTATCAGGTTGAATGGCAGCGCTATGTCAAAGAGGGTCTGCTGACCCGCATTGATTTGGCCTGGTCACGTGACCAACAACATAAAGTCTACGTACAAGACAAACTGCGCGAACAGGGTGCGGAAGTGTGGCGCTGGATTCAGGAAGGCGCGCACATTTACGTCTGTGGCGATGCGAACCGCATGGCGAAAGACGTGGAAAACACATTACTGGAACTGGTGGCCGAGCACGGTGGCATGGATACCGAGCTGGCGGATGAATTTTTAAGCGAGCTGCGCCTTGAGCGCCGTTATCAGCGAGATGTTTACTGATGAGTGATAAACACCCGGGGCCTCTGGTGGTCGAAGGCAAACTGACCGATGCCGAGCGTTTGAAGAAAGAAAGCAACTTCCTGCGCGGTACCATCGCCGAAGACTTGAAGGACGGCCTGACCGGCGGTTTCAACGGCGACAACTTCTTGCTGATCCGTTTCCACGGCATGTACCAGCAGGACGACCGTGATATCCGCGCCGAGCGCGCCGAGCAGAAGCTGGAACCGCGTCATGCGATGATGCTGCGCTGCCGTCTGCCGGGAGGGATTATTTCCCCCCAGCAATGGTTGGGCATCGATAAGTTCGCGCAGGAAAGCACGCTGTACGGCAGCATTCGCATCACCAACCGTCAGACCTTCCAGTTCCACGGCATTGTGAAGGGCAACGTCAAGCCGGTTCATCAACTGCTGGGCCGCCTGGGATTGGACGCGCTGGCTACCGCCAACGACGTGAACCGCAATGTGCTTTGCACCTCGAATCCGGTGGAATCCGAGCTGCATCAGGAAGCTTACGAGTGGGCGAAGAAAATCTCCGAGCATCTGTTGCCGCGTACTCGCGCTTATGCGGAAGTATGGTTGGATCAGGAAAAAGTGGCGACCACCGACGAAGAGCCAATCCTCGGTGCGACCTATCTGCCGCGTAAATTCAAGACTACGGTGGTGATCCCGCCGCAGAATGACGTCGATCTGCACGCCAACGACATGAACTTTGTGGCGATCGCCAAGAACGGCAAGCTGGTGGGCTTTAACCTGCTGGTGGGCGGTGGCCTGTCGATTGAACACGGCAACAAAAAAACCTATGCGCGCCAGGCCAGCGAGTTCGGTTACATCCCGCTGGAACACACGCTGGCGGTGGCCGAAGCGGTGGTGACCACCCAGCGCGACTGGGGTAATCGCACCGATCGCAAGAACGCCAAAACCAAATACACGCTGGAACGCGTCGGTGTGGATACCTTCCGCGCCGAAGTGGAAAAACGCGCCGGCATTACCTTTGAACCTATCCGCCCGTACGAATTTACCGGCCGTGGCGATCGTATCGGTTGGGTAAAAGGCATTGATAACCAATGGCACCTGACGCTGTTTATTGAAAATGGCCGCCTGCTGGACTATCCGGGCCGTCCGCTGAAAACCGGTATCGCCGAGATTGCCCGGATTCACAAGGGGGATTTCCGCCTGACCGCCAATCAGAACCTGATCGTTGCCGGCGTGCCGGAAAGCGAGAAGGCGAAGATCGAAGCCCTGGCGCGCGATCATGGTCTGATCGATGATGGGATCAGCGAACAGCGTAAAAACTCGATGGCCTGTGTGTCGTATCCTACCTGCCCGCTGGCGATGGCGGAGGCCGAACGTTTCTTGCCGGAGTTTGTTACCAAGGTGGAAGGGATCATGCATCGGCACGGCGTGGGTGACGAACACATCGTGCTGCGCATCACCGGCTGCCCGAACGGTTGCGGCCGCGCGCTGCTGGCGGAACTGGGCCTGGTGGGCAAGGCAATTGGCCGTTATAACCTGCACCTGGGCGGCAACCGCGAAGGTACGCGCATTCCGCGCATGTACCGTGAAAATATTAATGAAGAAGAAATTCTCAAGGAGATCGACCAACTGGTTGGTCGCTGGGCGAAAGAGCGCACTGCGGGCGAAGGTTTTGGCGATTTCACTATCCGCACCGGCATTGTCAGACCGGTCGTGGATCCGGCGCAGGATTTCTGGGACTGACGTTGCTTGGCCCCTCTGCTGCGGGGCCAAACGGCGCGGTAGAATTCAAGAATCAGGAGGCAGGCAACATGGCTGAATTCGATCTGGCGGCGCTGAATGCGTTGCCCAAGTCTGGACAGGCGCTGAAGCTGGGGGCCGTCAACGGTCAACTGGAAGCCCTTTCCGCCGAGCAACGCGTGGAATGGGCGCTGGAACATCTGCCCGGCGAGTTTGTGCTTTCTTCAAGCTTTGGCATTCAGGCGGCGGTATGTCTGCATCTGGTCACCCGGATCAAGCCGGATATCCCGGTGATCCTCACCGATACCGGTTATCTGTTCCCGGAAACCTACCAGTTTATCGATCAACTGGTCGACAAGCTTAAGCTGAACCTGCAGGTGTTCCGTGCCGAGCCGTCGCCCGCCTGGCAGGAGGCGCGCTATGGCAAGTTGTGGGAGCAGGGCGTTGAAGGTATTGAGAAATACAACCAGATCAACAAGGTTGAACCCATGAACCGTGCGCTGGAGACCCTCGGTGGGCAGACCTGGTTCGCCGGCCTGCGCCGCGAACAATCCGGCAGCCGCGCCAACTTGCCGGTGCTGGCGGTGCAGCGTGGCGTATTCAAAATTCTGCCGATTATCGACTGGGATAACCGCAAGATTTATCAGTACCTGACCGATCACGGCCTGAGTTACCACCCGCTATGGGAGCAAGGCTATCTGTCGGTCGGGGATATCCACACCACGCAGAAATGGGAGCCGGGCATGAGCGAAGAAGAAACCCGTTTCTTCGGCCTCAAGCGCGAGTGCGGTCTGCACGAAGGGTAAGTTTGCAGCTAATTCGTTCAAGGCCCGGCAAAATTTGTCGGGCCTTGTTATTTCTGTTGGCAATTACTTTTTCTGCGCTTTAACCGGGTGCGCCTGCGCCAATTCTTTGATCAGCGGCAACAGGATCTGCACGCTTTCGCGGCTGCGCTTGTCGATCCGGCCCGGCAGATAACGCTCCAGATACTGCAGGTTATCGTACTGCGGGCGATGCCAGGTGATACCCTGCGGGAAATGCGGGCTGAGTGCGCGCTGTTGGTAGCCATTTTTATCACCCAGCGACCAGTTGGTGGCTTCGACCGAAAGCACCGGCATGCCCGCGTTATCAAACACCTCTTGATCCGAGCAACAGCCGATGCCTTTCGGCCATTGTTTGCCGCCAGGATTAGTGGCGGCGGCGATGCCGTAACGGTGGGCGATATCCAGGGCGCGATCGCGACTCTGTTTGGCTATCTTCTTCGGCGTATTGCGGCCGGCATTGAAGTACAGGCGATCGCCGGTCACCAGGCTGTCCAGATTAATCACCAGCACGGTATTGTGTTTTTCTTCCGCACTCATGCGCTGCAGGTAGTTCTGTGCGCCCAGAGAGCCGATCTCCTCGGCGCTGGTGGCGACAAAACGCAGGCCGTAAGCGGTGGGAATGTTCTTTAGGCGTTCCGCCAACTCCAGCATCACGCCAACGCCTGAGGCATTGTCGTCGACGCCTTGCAGCGTCAGCCCGCCGAGGTTGTTGTCCAGATCGGCATCGCTTTGCGGAGTGTAAGTATCAAAATGCGCCACGATCAAGATCTGTTGCGGGCTGCTGCCATTTTTTGCGGCGATAACCGAGCTGGCGGTGACGTTATTCCAGTTCTTTTTGCCGTCCTTGCTGGTGTAGAGATAGCGGGTGTTGAAGCTGCGGATATCGCTTTGATAGCCCATCTTGCCGAACTGCTGTTTAAGATAGTCTGCGGTGAGCAGTTCTGCCGGGCTGCCTGCCATACGGCCGGGGAAATAGGTGGCGATATGGCGAATCTGGTCAGCGGCGAATTTACCCACAGGGGCTTCTTTCACTGCCGGGATAGCGGCCGAAACGCTGAAAACGCCGCCGAGCGCCGCCATCAGCAGGCTCGTCTTCAGGTAAACGCGGGAAAACATACCGAAAAATCCTTCTTTGATATCGGCGATACCGATGATTTTTTTGCGGTGTCCAGTATGAGACGACGCGCGGCATTACACAATTTCTTCGGCTCTTAATTTAGGCGCCGGCGCGCAAACTTTCAGCCCGGTAATCCCCCCTGAACCCTGCGATGCGGCCTATATTCCATAAAGGAACTATTAATTCCTTTTCGTCATTTCAGAGGCTAAATCTCAGCCCGTATAGTCACCCTATCATTCTGCATATTATGAAAAGGCTGTTGTGGACTATCTACCAATATTTGCCGACCTGAAACAACGCCCGGTGCTGGTCGTTGGCGGCGGCGAAGTGGCTGCGCGCAAAGTTGAACTGCTCATGCGTGCTGGGGCTGAAATACGGATAGTTGCGCAGTCGCTCTCACCGGAACTTGAACATCAGCGCCAGCAGGGGCATATCCGCTGGCTGGGGCAGGCTTTTGCCGCGCAACAGCTGGACGATGTTTTCCTGGTGATTGCCGCTACCGACGACGGCGCGCTGAATGCCGAGGTGTTTAGCGAGGCGGATAAACGCCGGGTGCTGGCCAATGTGGTCGACGATCAGCCACGCTGTTCGTTTATCTTCCCGTCGATTATCGATCGCTCACCGCTGGTGGTGGCCGTCTCTTCAAGTGGCCAGGCACCGGTATTGGCGCGCATGCTGCGCGAAAAGCTCGAAGCGCTGTTGCCTGCCAGTCTGGGACAGATGGCGGAGGTGGCCGGGCGGTGGCGCGGCCAGGTGAAGCAACGGCTGAGTTCGATCGGCGAACGTCGTCGCTTTTGGGAGAAAACTTTCGGCGGTCGCTTCTCCACGCTGGTGGCCAATGGCCAGCAGGCACAGGCAGAGCAGCAGTTGGAGCAGGATTTGCAGCAGTTTGCACTGGGCAGCGAAGGCACCCAGGGTGAAATTGCGCTGGTGGGAGCCGGCCCTGGAGACGTGGGGTTGCTGACCCTGCGTGGGCTTCAGGTGATGCAGCAGGCCGATGTGGTGCTGTATGACCATTTGGTTAGCGATGAAATCCTGGATTTGGTGCGTCGCGACGCCGAACGCATCTGCGTGGGTAAACGTGCCGGCGCACACTCGGTGATTCAGGAAGAAACCAACCGTCTGCTGGTGGAACTGGCGCAACAGGGCAAACGCGTGGTGCGGTTGAAGGGGGGCGATCCCTTTATCTTTGGCCGCGGTGGCGAAGAGCTGCAAGTGGCCGCCGCCGCAGGCATTCCGTTCCAGGTCGTGCCGGGCGTAACCGCAGCTGCCGGGGCGACGGCCTATGCCGGCATCCCGCTGACGCACCGTGACCATGCGCAGAGCGTTACCTTTATTACCGGCCACTGTCGCCCCGACGGCGACGGGTTGGATTGGGCCGATCTGGCGCGTGCGCGGCAGACTCTGGCCATCTACATGGGCACCATGAAGGCGGCGGATATCAGCCAGCGCCTGATCGCCCACGGCCGTGCGGCCAGTACGCCGGTCGCGGTGATCAGCCGTGGCACGAGAGCGGACCAACAGGTGCAGATCGGTACCTTGCAACAACTCGAACAATTGGCTCAACAGGCACCGTTACCGGCGCTGCTGGTGATCGGCGAAGTGGTGGAACTGCATCACCAAATCGCCTGGTTTGGGCATCAACCGCAGACGGAAGGGGTATCACGCCCAGCCGTCGTGAATTTGGCTTAAGGATCTGTTATGGACGAAAAACGACTCACTCATTTGCGGCAATTGGAGGCGGAGAGTATCCATATCATCCGTGAAGTCGCCGCTGAATTCGGCAACCCGGTGATGCTCTATTCCATCGGTAAAGACTCTTCCGTGATGCTGCATCTGGCGCGTAAGGCGTTCTATCCGGGCACGCTGCCGTTCCCGTTGCTGCATGTGGATACCGGCTGGAAATTCCGCGAAATGTACGAATTCCGTGACCGCACGGCGAAAGAATACGGTTTTGAACTGCTGATACACAAAAACCCGGAAGGCGTGGCGATGGGCATCAACCCGTTCGTGCACGGCAGCGCCAAGCACACCGATATCATGAAAACCGAAGGCCTGAAGCAGGCGCTGAACAAGTACGGTTTTGACGCCGCTTTTGGCGGGGCACGCCGTGACGAAGAGAAATCGCGCGCCAAAGAGCGCATCTATTCATTCCGCGACCGCTTCCATCGCTGGGACCCGAAAAACCAGCGCCCGGAGCTGTGGCACAACTACAACGGCCAGATCAACAAGGGTGAGAGCATTCGCGTGTTCCCGCTGTCGAACTGGACCGAACTGGATATCTGGCAATATATCTTCCTGGAAAAAATCGACATCGTGCCGCTGTACCTGGCCGCACCGCGTCCGGTGGTAGAACGTGACGGCATGTTGCTGATGGTGGACGACGATCGTATCGATCTGCAGCCAGGCGAAGAGATCAGCCAGCGTATGGTTCGTTTCCGCACCCTGGGCTGCTGGCCGCTGACCGGTGCGGTGGAGTCGGAGGCGGAAACGCTGCCGGAGATCATCGAAGAGATGTTGGTATCCACCACCAGTGAGCGCCAGGGACGGATGATCGATCGCGATCAGTCTGGCTCGATGGAGCTGAAGAAGCGTCAAGGGTATTTCTAAGGAGCCGCCGGATGAAGACTATAGTTTCTCAAAACCAGGCAATTGCCAAACAAATCGCTGAGCAGGGCGGGGTAGAGTCTTACTTGCATGCACAGCAACATAAAAGCCTGTTACGGTTCCTGACTTGCGGCAGCGTCGACGATGGCAAAAGCACCCTGATCGGTCGCCTGCTGCACGATACTCGCCAGATCTACGAAGATCAGCTGTCTACGCTGCACAGTGACAGCAAGCGTATCGGCACCCAAGGCGAGAAGCTCGATCTGGCGCTGTTGGTGGACGGCCTGCAGGCCGAGCGCGAGCAGGGCATTACCATCGACGTGGCTTATCGTTATTTCTCGACCGAAAAACGCAAGTTTATTATCGCCGATACACCGGGGCATGAGCAGTACACCCGTAATATGGCGACCGGCGCTTCCACCTGCGATCTGGCGATCCTGCTGATCGATGCGCGCAAAGGGGTGTTGGATCAAACCCGCCGACACAGTTTTATCGCTACGCTGCTGGGGATTCGTCACCTGGTGGTGGCGGTCAACAAAATGGATCTGGTGGACTATAAAGAGTCGGTGTTCGAGCAGTTTAAACAGGACTACCTGACCTTTGCGCAACAGTTGCCGAACGATCTGGACATCAAATTTGTGCCGCTGTCGGCGCTCGACGGCGACAACGTCGCGACCGAAAGCGCGCATATGCCCTGGTACAGCGGCCCGACGCTGCTGCAAGTATTGGAAACCGTGGATGTGATCAGCGAGCGTGAAGCACAGCCGCTGCGCTTCCCGGTGCAATACGTCAACCGACCGAATCTGGATTTCCGCGGCTACGCGGGCACGCTGTCGGCCGGTGTGGTGCGCGTGGGCCAACGCGTGAAGGTACTGCCTTCAGGCGTGGAATCCACCGTAGCGCGCATCGTCACCTTTGATGGCGATTTGCAGGAGGCGGTTCCGGGTGAAGCCATTACGCTGGTGCTGAAAGACGAAGTGGACATCAGCCGCGGCGATCTGCTGGTCGATGCCGGGGAAACCCTGCAGGCGGCGCAAAGCGCGCTGGTCGACGTGGTGTGGATGGCTGAAAAGCCACTTCTTCCGGGCCAGAGCTATGACATTAAAGTCGCGGGTAAAAAGACCCGTGCGCGCGTGGAAGGTATTCGCCACCAGGTAGAAATCAACTCGCTGGCGCAGCATCAGGCGGATACCTTGCCGTTGAACGGCATCGGTTTGGTGGAGCTGACTTTTGACGAGCCGTTGGTGCTGGACAGCTATCAGCGCAACCATGATACCGGTGGGCTGATCTTTATCGATCGCCTGAGCAACGTTACGGTCGGCGCCGGTCTGATCCGCGAAACCTTGCATGGCGCGCAGGCGTTGGCGGGGGACCATAGTGCGTTCGAGCTGGAACTGAACGCCCTGGTGCGCAAACACTTCCCGCATTGGGGTGCGCGCGACCTGCTTGGGGGCAAATAACGTGACCGAGGATCAACAACGGCCCACCGGGCCGGATGATGACAATGTGGTCTGGCATCCGCATGCGGTAGCGCGTGCGGATCGCGAAGCCCGCAACGGTCATAAAGGCGTGGTGCTGTGGTTTACCGGGCTATCCGGTTCGGGTAAATCCACCGTTGCCGGCGCTCTGGAGCAGGCGCTGCACGCGCTTGGCGTCAGTACCTATCTGCTGGACGGCGATAATGTGCGTCACGGCCTGTGCCGCGATCTGGGCTTCTCAGATGACGATCGGCGTGAGAATATCCGTCGCGTTGGCGAAGTGGCGAAGCTGATGGTGGATGCCGGGTTGGTGGTGCTGACCGCGTTTATTTCCCCGCATCGTGCTGAACGGCAAATGGTACGTGAACTGCTCGATAGCGATCGTTTTATCGAGGTGTTTGTCGATACCCCGTTGGCGATTTGCGAAGCGCGCGATCCGAAGGGATTATACAAAAAAGCGCGTGCCGGCGAGCTGCGTAATTTCACCGGGATCGACTCGGTTTACGAGGCGCCGCAGCAGCCCGATATTCACCTTGATGGCCAACAATTGGTAACAAATTTGATTGCGCAATTGTTAGACGTGTTGCGTGGTCGGGCTATTATCAAACCCTGAATTCAAAAAAGCGTGTGGCGTTTTTGCGTCGCACGCTTTTTACGCTAAGCCCGCCGCAGAGCGCGCCGAATAACCAGGGATTACTATGCAAAATGTCTCGCCTGTTTTGATCGACTCAACGCCTGAAAAAGAGGAACCCTCGTATTCTTTCCTGGGCGGCGTCTGCGGCTTTGTTTTTTACTGGCTGGCGTTCGCGGTGCCGTTTCTGGTTTACGGTTCTAACACCCTGTTTTTTCTTCTCTACACCTGGCCGTTCTTCCTGGCCCTGATGCCGGTATCGGTGCTGATTGGCATTACGCTCAGCATGTTGCTGCGTGGCAGACTCCTCCTGACGCTGTTGCTGACCGGCGCTATCGTGCTGTGTCTATTCTGGCTGGTATTCAGTTTTCTGACTGGCTGGTGAGGGAACGGGCGCAGTAGCCTGCGCCCGGAGCATTGCAAAGCGGTGCGGAAGGTTACAAAATTTTGCTCAAAAAAGCCTGAGTGCGCAGATTGGTCGGTTGGTTGAAAATCTGCTGCGGCGAGCCTTCTTCCTGAATGATGCCCTGATCGATAAATAACACCCGATCGGCCACTTCGCGGGCAAAGCCCATCTCATGCGTCACCACGACCATCGTCATGCCTTCGTGCGCCAATGACTTCATCACCGCCAGCACTTCACCAACCAACTCGGGATCCAGTGCGGAGGTAGGTTCGTCGAACAGCATGATTTTCGGCTCCATCGCCAGCGCGCGGGCAATGGCTACACGCTGTTGCTGACCGCCGGACAGACTGTTGGGATAGGCATCAATTTTGTCCAGCAGCCCCACCTTTTGCAGCAGCGCCTCTGCCCGTACTATGGCATCGGCGCGCGACAGTTTTTTCACACCGATAGGTGCCATGATGATGTTCTCCAGCACCGTCATATGCGGGAACAGGTTAAAGCGTTGAAACACCATGCCCACGCTTTCACGCATTTTATTGAGATCGGTTTTCTGGCTATGTATGGCAAAACCGTTGACCAGGATCTCACCGCCGGACAGGGTCTCGAGCGCGTTGATACAGCGCAGGAAAGTGCTTTTTCCTGAGCCGGACGGGCCGATGACGCAGACCACTTCGTTCGCTGCGATCTCGCAGGATATGCCGCGCAGTACGTGACTTTCGCCGAATTGTTTTTGCAGGTTATGTACGCGAATCACTTTTCCCGAACCTCTTTTCCATGTGTTGCACCATCAGCGAAAGCAGGAAGGTGAGGACCCAATAAACCAGCGAAATGGTCAGGTAGGGCTCCCAATAAGTGGCATAGGCACCGGAAACCGTGCGGGCGGCATAGGCCAGATCGGCAAGACCGATGGCGGAGGCCAGCGAGGAGTCCTTGACGATGGCTATGGCATTGTTGCCCAATGGCGGCAGCATGCGGCGGAACGCCTGCGGCAGGATCACTTTGCGCATGGTTTTACCGTAGCTCATGCCCAGCGAACGCGAAGCTTCCATCTGGCCACGATCGATAGATTGAATGCCGGCGCGGAAAATTTCCGAGACGTAGGCACCTGCGTTGAGCGTAATCGCCACGACGCAGGAGAGAAATGCGCCGTAGTCGGAGCGCAGCGCACGGGCGAAGTCGGTGCTCATCAGACCGCTGGTGACCAACAGGCCGTCACGTGGGTTGATAAACAGCGGTACCAGCGCGAAGTGAACCACCATAATCTGTACAAACAGCGGTGTACCACGGAAGGCGCTGATGTAGATGCGCACCGGCCACTGAACGCCGTAATGCAGTATCGGTTTCCAGATGCCGTGTGGCGCCTGCGCCAGACGGCCTAACCCGAGGATCAGCCCCCAGGTGGTGCCCAATATCACGCAGATAATGGTGCATTTGATGGTCATCCAGGCGCCTTCCATAAACAGCGGGGCGTACTCCTGGATAATCTCCCAACGGAAATTCAAGGTCTGATCCTTATTTAAGAATGTTAAGGCTGCTGCGTGTCGTCACCTTGGGATAGGGGCACTACTCGCCATCCTCATGGACTATGTACCCACTCCGGTGGCCGTTCGCTGTCCGCACCCAATATGACGTAACTCGCTACGCCTGTTTACAGCCTTCGGCGCTGACGAGCGCCAGTCGATTATTCAGCCGGCAGCGTCGGCACGTTACTGTCAAACCAGGTCTGATAGATTTTGGCGTAAGTGCCATCGGCGACGATTTTCTTCAGGCCGGCATTGATTTTGCCGCGCAGTTCGTCATTGCCTTTGGCTACGGCGATACCGAAATATTGACGTTCGAATTTGGTATCAGACACCAGTTTGAACTCTTTTTCCGGATGGGTTTTGATGTAGAACTTGGCCACGCCGACGTCGCCCACGGCTGCGCCGATGCCGTCTTCATACAGCTCTTGCAGCATTAACGGGGTATTGTCGAAACGTTTGATGGCGGTGCTGTTTTTACCCAACACGTCGGACACCACGATGTCGCCGGTGCTGGAGTTCACGACGCCGACCTTCAGCGCTTTCAGTGCGGCGATAGAGTCTACGCTGGAGTCTTTAGGTACCACGATAGCCTGTTCTGCCGGGAAGTAAGGTGCAGAGAAATCAACCATTTGTTTACGTTTGTCGGTAATGGTGATGCCGGAAATAATGATGTCGCGATCGCCTGAGTTCAGCGTAGCGAAGATGCCTTCCCACGGCGTATTCACCAGTTTGACCTGAAAGTTTTCGGCCTTGGCCACGGCCTTGATGATATCGATATCGAAGCCTTCCAGCTGTTTGCTGCTGTTTTCGAATTCAAACGGACGGTAGGTGCCGCCAGAGCCGACGACGTAGGTAGGCTCAGCCGCCAGGACTGAGGCCGACAGGGTGGCGGCCAGACAGGCGCCAATCACAACTAAAGATTTAAACATCGCTATCCCCGGTAATTAAAAGTTATTCACTGGATTTATTTATGCACTATGAGTGCATAAAAATAATATTTAATGAATAAAAACACAACCACTACCTGAGGGTGAAATTTTTAATGGTGTTAAATATTCACTTTTTGCTCATGGCTGGCGGAAGCTTTGGTAAAATTGGCAGGCAGCCAGTTGTTCTTACTGCATAACCGGAAAAACGCTGAAGGGGAGAATGTTGTGGCGTCGGCTGGTTTTTCTATGGCGAAAGTGTTTTTTTTTGCCGCTTTCGAAGTGAATTTAGGTTATAAACTCAGGAAATTCTCATCCTTACTCTGAATTTGGCAGTGAATGCCGCTCTCAGTGTGGAGTCCAACGAAAAGTTGTGGGATGATTGGTCGGTTTTTCAGGGGGCGGAGATGGGAAAACTTACGCTGCTATTGCTGGCATTGCTCGGTTGGTTACAGTATTCACTGTGGCTGGGTAAAAATGGTGTTCACGATTACGTGCGGGTCAATGAGGACGTTGCGCTCCAACAGGGCAGCAATGCTAAATTGAAAGCGCGTAACGATCAGTTGTTTGCCGAAATCGACGATTTGAACGGTGGTCAGGAAGCAATCGAAGAGCGTGCGCGCAATGAACTGAGCATGATTAAGCCCGGTGAAACGTTCTATCGTCTGGTTCCAGATCAATCAAGACGCAATGCGGCGTCCTCCTCGCAAAATAACGTACAAAAGTAACGAATGAATCACTCTGCAGGCACCTTTCCATCGGTGATTGCCGTCTTGCCCGCTGCCGGTGTCGGCAGCCGCATGCAGGCGAATTGCCCGAAACAATATCTAACCATCGGTAAGCAAACCATCCTTGAACACGCGATCCACGCGTTGCTGCGTCATCCGCGCATTCCGCAGGTGATTGTGGCGATCGGTCCTGACGATCGGCAGTTCTGCCAGTTACCTATTGCCCAGGATCCCCGTGTACGAGTGACCGTTGGCGGCCGCCAACGCGCCGATTCGGTGATGGCTGGGTTGCAACTGGCCGGTGAGGCCGAGTGGGTCTTGGTGCATGACGCCGCACGCCCCTGCTTGCACGCAGGAGATCTCGATCGTCTGCTGGCGATCACCGAACACAGCAAAGTTGGCGGCATTCTGGCCGCGCCGGTGCGCGACACCATGAAGCGTGCGGAGCCTGGGCAGGAGGCTATCTCCCATACCGTTGAACGCCAGGACCTGTGGCATGCGCTTACGCCGCAACTCTTCCCGCTGCAGTTGCTCAAACTTTGTTTGCAGCGCGCGCTGGACGATGAAGCGGTAGTCACCGATGAAGCTTCTGCGCTGGAGCATTGCGGTTATCACCCGCTGCTGATCGCAGGGCGCTCGGACAATATTAAAGTCACGCGGCCGGAGGATTTGGCGCTGGCGGCGTTTTATTTAACCCGGTTGGACGATTAAGGAGCGCATTATGCGTATCGGTCACGGTTTTGACGTACATAAATTTGGCGGCGAAGGGCCGCTGGTGATCGGTGGTGTTCGCATCCCTTATGAGAAAGGTTTGCTGGCCCACTCGGACGGTGACGTGGCTTTGCATGCGGCGACCGATGCTCTGCTGGGGGCGGCGGCGCTTGGGGATATCGGCAAACTGTTCCCGGACACCGATCCGGCTTTCAAAGGCGCCGACAGCCGTGAACTGCTGCGTGAAGCCTGGAAACGCATTCGCGCCAAAGGCTACCGCCTGGGGAACCTGGATATCACCATTATTGCCCAGGCGCCCAAAATGGCGCCGCATATTCCGCAGATGCGTATTTTTCTGGCGGAAGACCTGCAGTGCCATATGGATGACGTCAACGTTAAAGCCACGACCACCGAACAGCTTGGTTTTACCGGGCGCGGCGAGGGCATTGCCTGCGAAGCGGTTGCCTTGTTGATCAAGGAATAACGCATGGATATGGCTAATCTGACCTGGCTGTATGGCCAACCGCAAAGCACCGGGGTGTTGAAAGCCAGCCCGGAAGATTTCGTGGTGGTGGAAGATCTGGGCTTTGAACCGGACGGTGAAGGCGAACATGTGTTGGTGAACATTCGCAAGAGCGGGTGTAACACCCAGTTTGTCGCCGACTATCTGGCGCGTTTTGCCGGCATTCATCCCCGTTCGGTAAGCTATGCCGGCCTGAAAGATCGCCATGCGGTGACCGAACAATGGTTCTGTTTGCATCTGCCGGGCAAGGAAACGCCCGATTTCAGCCAGTTCTCGCTGGAGGGCTGCGAAGTGTTGACCAGTGCCCGGCATCTGCGAAAAATGCGCATCGGCACGCTAAAAGGCAATGCTTTTACTCTGGTACTGCGTCAGATCTCCGATCGTCAGGATGTCGAACAGCGTCTGCAGGCCATTGCGGCAGGTGGCGTGCCGAACTACTTCGGCAGCCAGCGTTTTGGTCGCGGTGGCAATAACCTGGTCATGGCGCGCCGTTGGGCGAATGATGAGATCCGGGTTAAAGAACGCAGCAAGCGCAGTTTTTATCTTTCCGCCAGCCGTAGTGCGCTGTTTAATCTGATCGCCAGCCAGCGCTTGGCCAATCAACAACACCGTAAGGTACTGGAAGGGGATGCGCTGCAACTCCATGGTCGCGGTAGTTGGTTTGTCGCCA
This sequence comes from Serratia sp. root2, assembly GCF_031931805.1. Lineage (NCBI taxonomy): Bacteria > Pseudomonadati > Pseudomonadota > Gammaproteobacteria > Enterobacterales > Yersiniaceae > Serratia > Serratia sp. root2. The sequence goes on along the minus strand of NZ_JAUJXB010000002.1, from coordinate 44,111 downwards.
AACCGGATGAGCTGACTGAGTTGCAACAGCGGCTGGATGCCGGTGAACTGCTGATTACCGCGCCGTTGCCGGGCGACGGCGAACCGGGTACCGCTGGGGAAGCGCTGGATTTTGAACGGCAGTGTTTAGTGGAACAGCCGGAGCTGATGGCGTTGTTAAAACGTGAACGCGTTGATCCGGCTCGACGTGCGATGCTGTTGCTGCCGCAAAAGATACAGTGGAGTTGGTGGGATGACGCCACCGTCGAATTGCGCTTTTGGCTGCCGGCCGGCAGTTTTGCCACCAGCGTGGTGCGCGAAATCATGCGGCAAGATAGCGATGACGTGGATATTGGCGAGTAATAACAGAAAACCTGCATATGCAGGTTTTTTTATCTGTGCCTTAGCGTGGAGTAACGAGCTTTTTTTCGGTTTTTAACTTTATCTCTTTCACCTCGGCTGGCGGTCTGCCGGAAAAACGTTTCTTTAACCATTCATAGCAGGGCTTCTCGAAGAAGCGATGAGTGAGCTGTGACAAGATTAACGTCAAGGCGATAAAGACCATGAGTTTTATTGCAAGTGGTAAATCCAGCGGAGCGAGTACCCCTCCCATAACTAAAATAATGGGGGTATGTATAAGGTAAACAGAATAGCTGATATCACCAAACCAGACCGGAATTCGGCTGCCAATCACCTGATGAAACCATGAATTTAACGTCGCCAGGCTTAAAATAAGCAACGCGATAAGCGGGATTGGCAAGAAGCTTAATTTTCCGATCGGGTTTTTTTGATAAACCAAATACACAACGGCTGTGAAAAGAATGAAATCAAGGCAGCCAATAATAGATTTTCGCCCACGACTGAGTTCTATCTGCCGAATGCCTTGTGCCATACGACAAACGGCAACCCCCAGCGCGACCCCGGCGATGCATCTGACAAAGCCGGCGGTGACAGCACCATATATCATTTCATGACCGACCATCAGCGAACCGAAGGATGTATATAAAACGGTGTAGCACATTAAGGCGATAAATAGCAGCTGATTGGTTTTTGCACGACGGATAAACCAGGGGACCAGAAAGACGGAAACCCAAAACTCGGCGGATATTGACCAGCTTGGGTCATTCCAACTCCAGTTGTTGACAAAGCCCATGTTCTGCAGGAGAAAAATATTGGCGATACCAGAAAGAAGCGGTTCATCAAAGGGCAATGCGCGTTGCGTCAACAAATAAACGATACCAACGGCTGCCATCGTTACAATGTGCAGTGGATACATGCGTGCAAAGCGATAGAAGATAAATTTTCTATCGCTCATCGAGCCTGAAGATAGGGCTTGGCCATAAACATGAGTCAGCACAAACCCCGAAAGGATAAAAAAGAAATCCATGGAGATGTACGCGTTTTGGAATGGGTAGTCACGCCAGCCAAATTGGCTACCAAAAAAATGGCTTAATGCCACGGTTAACGCAAAAATGCCGCGCAAACCGTCCAAATATTTTAGTCTTGCTAACGGCATTGAAAGGGATGAACCTTGAAATAATTGTTTCGTGATAATACGAAATTGCGACTGTAGTGTCAGGTTTTCGTAAGGAATGTGTGATTTACCTCTAGGGTTTACTCAGGTAAGGAGCCGTGAGCGCAAAACGGTCTTTCCCTTTGGTTACTGGACACGCCGGGGGGAGTAAACATAATATCTGCTGGTTAGGCGCCGCCTTTGGGGTGGTCACTCCTGGTATTTAATTGCCTGGCTGCGTTAAGCGCTGCCCGGTTGAGAGAGATAAAAGAAGACAACCTCTTATGCGGATATTGCTGAGTAATGACGACGGAGTTACCGCCCCAGGTATTCAGGTGCTGGCGGCGGCGCTGCGAGAATTCGCTGAGGTGCAGGTTGTGGCGCCCGATCGTAACCGCAGCGGTTCTTCCAATGCGTTGACGCTGGAATCGCCGCTGCGCACCCTGACGTTGCCCAATGGTGACATTGCAGTGCAACAGGGAACGCCGACCGACTGCGTGTATCTGGGAGTGAATGCCTTGATGCAGCCTGCGCCGGACATCGTGGTTTCCGGCATCAACGCCGGGCCCAATCTTGGCGATGACGTTATCTATTCCGGCACCGTAGCCGCTGCCATGGAGGGGCGCCATCTGGGCTTGCCCGCGTTGGCGGTGTCGTTGAACGGCCATCAGCATTACGCTACTGCTGCGGCGATCACCTGCCGCGTGCTGCGCGCTTTACAGCGTGAACCGTTGCGAACGGGGAAAATTCTGAATATTAACGTGCCGGATTTGCCGCTCGACCAGATCAAAGGCATTCGCGTGACCCGCTGCGGCAGCCGCCACCCGGCAGACAAAGTGTTCTGCCAGCAGGATCCGCGTGGGCAAAACCTCTATTGGATCGGGCCACCGGGTGATAAGTTTGATGCCGGGCCGGACACGGATTTCGCTGCTGTGGAGCAAGGGTATGTGGCGATTACGCCCTTACAGGTGGATTTAACCGCCTATGCAGCCCAGGACGTGGTAAAAACGTGGTTAACCAAAGCAGGGGTTGGCGGGGAATGGTGAACAAGCGTATGCAAACATTGCTGACGCAGCTGCGTCAACAGGGGATCCAGGAAGAAAGGTTGCTGCAAGCGATAGAAGCGGTGCCGCGTGAACGCTTTGTTGACGAGGCACTTGAACACAAAGCCTATGAAAATACTGCGCTGCCCATCGGCTCTGGCCAAACCATTTCCCAGCCTTATATGGTTGCGCGAATGACCGAGTTGTTAAATCTGACGCCAACTTCAAGAGTATTGGAAATAGGCACAGGTTCCGGTTATCAAACCGCTATTCTGGCGCATCTGGTACAGCATGTCTGTTCCGTCGAACGCATCAAAGGGCTGCAATGGCAGGCCAAGCGCCGTTTGAAACAGCTGGATCTTCACAATGTCTCTACACGTCATGGCGACGGCTGGCAGGGTTGGGCGTCGCGCGGTCCGTTTGATGCCATTATCGTTACTGCGGCGCCGCCGGAAATCCCGCCGGCGCTGATGGAACAGCTGGATGACGGCGGCATTCTCGTGTTGCCGGTGGGGGAACAGACCCAAATCCTCAAGCGCATTCAACGTCAGGGCAATGATTTTGTCATCGATACCGTCGAAGCGGTGCGTTTTGTACCCTTGGTTAAGGGTGAACTGGCCTAAGGATTGTCTGAATTTTAGGCGCAAAATGAAATCTGTTGCACTTTCATCACCTCCGGTTAAGGTTTTAGCGTTTCAATAAAGTTAATTTTCAATACAATTGCCTTTCTGCGTAGTTGTCTTATGGTGCGGCACCGCTAATGTGGTTAGCATTGGCGCGCTGTTTTGAGGCTCCGGCAGGAGATTTCCTGGCATTCAGGGATCGGCCGCGGGCACCTTTCATCGCAGAAACTGAGAGAGTGGTAAAAGCTCAGCTACGATGTAAAGGGTATTTTGGATATATCGCTGATATTGCTGTCATGGGGGAAGCATGAGCACGGGAAGCCCAATGATTACTTTACGCCGGGTTGCGGTGTGTACGATGGTAAGTTTGTGGTTGGCAGGTTGTACGAATGATGCATCGACATCAGCCCCTATCAGTAGTGTGGGCGGTGGCGCAGCCGCTGCATCCGGCAACGCCGGAGCAAACGCAAGTCCTGAAGGGCGCATCGTTTACAGCCGCAGTTACAATTCAATTCCCAAAGGGAGCTACAGCGGTAATACCTACACGGTAAAAAGAGGCGATACGCTATTTTACATCGCGTGGATCACCGGGAACGATTTCCGTGACCTGGCGCAACGTAATAATATTCCTGAGCCATACAGTTTGAATGTGGGGCAAAGCATTCAGCTTGGTAATGGTTCTGCCAACGGAAACGGTGGCATGCTGGCGGCGACAGACGCAACCAGCGGCGGTGTTCCGAAGCCGCCGTCCACTACGCAGATACAAACTGCAACGGTTGATTCTCCATCAACTAACGCGTATTCTGATAATTCGGGTAAACAGAATGTAGGTAAGATGTTACCTGCAGCAGGTGCAGTAGCGGCAACCACCGCAGCAGCGCCTGTTACCGCGCCGGTCGTTGCTCCACCAGTGAGCAGCACCGTCAGTAACAGCTCGCCAGTGAGTACCTGGAGATGGCCAACTGACGGTAAGATCATTGATAACTTTTCCTCATCAGAAGGTGGGAATAAAGGTGTCGATATCGCCGGTTCTCGTGGGCAGCCGATCTTCGCTACCGCCGATGGTCGCGTAGTGTATGCAGGCAACGCTTTACGGGGTTACGGTAATCTTATCATCATCAAACACAATGATGATTACCTGAGCGCCTACGCTCACAACGACACAATGCTGGTCCGGGAACAACAAGAAGTGAAGGCGGGTCAAAAAATAGCAACCATGGGTAGCACCGGAACCAGTTCAGTACGTTTGCATTTTGAAATTCGTTACAAGGGGAAATCCGTAAACCCGCTGCGTTTTCTTCCGCAGCGATAGATTGGGCAGAATACGCTGATATTCTGCTCGCGGTATCACGGGTAGGAGCAGCATATGAACCAAAATACGCTGAAAGTTAACGAGTTACAGGATGATGCGGATTTCGACGAGAACGCAACGGAAGCGGAATCATTCGACGAAAAAGCACTGGTCGAAGAAGAGGCCAGTGAGAGTGATCTAGCAGAAGAAGAGTTGTTGTCTCAAGGCGTTACTCAACGCGTATTGGATGCGACGCAGCTCTATCTGGGCGAAATCGGTTATTCTCCGCTGCTTACCGCAGAGGAAGAAGTTTATTTTGCGCGGCGTGCACTGCGCGGTGACGTGCCGTCCCGCCGCCGAATGATCGAAAGCAACCTGCGGCTGGTGGTGAAAATTGCCCGCCGCTATAGTAATCGCGGCCTGGCGCTGCTGGATCTGATTGAAGAGGGTAACCTCGGCCTGATCCGCGCAGTGGAAAAGTTTGACCCGGAACGCGGTTTCCGTTTCTCAACTTACGCAACCTGGTGGATCCGTCAGACGATTGAACGGGCGATAATGAACCAAACCCGAACCATTCGTTTGCCTATCCACATCGTTAAAGAACTGAATGTCTATTTGCGCACCGCGCGCGAGCTTTCTCATAAACTGGATCATGAACCGAGCGCTGAAGAGATTGCCGAGCAACTCGACAAGCCGGTCGATGACGTCAGCCGTATGCTGCGTCTGAACGAACGTATCACTTCTGTCGATACGCCGTTGGGCGGTGATTCAGAGAAAGCTCTGCTGGACATTCTGGCTGACGAGAAAGACAACGGGCCGGAAGACACCACGCAAGACGATGACATGAAGCAGAGCATCGTTAAATGGCTGTTCGAACTGAACGCCAAGCAGCGTGAAGTGCTGGCTCGTCGTTTCGGCCTGTTGGGCTACGAAGCGGCGACGCTCGAAGATGTGGGCCGTGAAATTGGCCTGACTCGCGAACGTGTACGTCAGATCCAGGTTGAAGGTTTGCGTCGCCTGCGTGAAATTCTGCAGTTGCAGGGCCTGAGCATTGAGGCGCTGTTCCGCGAATAACGTCGGCAGTTGAATCGCATCAAAATAAAAACGGTGAGCATAATGCTCACCGTTTTTTTATGCCCGTAGCGCTGGCGGATTTACACCATTTTCTTCAGGCGGTAAAGCCACTCCAGCGCCTGTCGTGGTGACAGTGAGTCCGGATCCAGCGCTTCGAGCGCTTCTACCGCCGGTGAAGTTTCCTCATTCAGTAGCGTCATCTGGGTGGCGTCAACGGTACCGGAGGCGGTATGGCTTGAGATGGCTTCCAGCTCACGCAGCTTCTGGCGCGCGCGTTTGATCACCTCTCGCGGCACGCCGGCCAGCGCCGCAACTGCCAGACCATAGCTTTTACTTGCCGCACCATCCTGCACGCTGTGCATGAAGGCGATGGTGTCACCATGTTCCAGCGCATCCAGGTGCACGTTAACCACGCCCTCCATTTTCTCCGGCAGAGTAGTCAGCTCGAAGTAATGGGTGGCGAACAGTGTCATGGCCTTAATACGGCTGGCCAGATTCTCCGCACAGGCCCAGGCTAGGGAAAGGCCGTCGTAGGTCGATGTGCCACGGCCGATTTCATCCATCAACACCAGGCTGTGCTCGGTGGCGTTATGCAGAATATTGGCGGTCTCGGTCATTTCCACCATGAAGGTGGAGCGGCCAGAGGCCAGGTCGTCCGCTGCGCCAACGCGGGTAAAGATACGGTCCACTGGGCCGATCACGGCCTTGGCTGCCGGCACATAGCTGCCGATGTGTGCCATTAGAACGATCAGCGCCGTTTGACGCATATAGGTGCTTTTACCGCCCATATTGGGGCCGGTAATGATCAGCATGCGACGCTGAGGTGACAGCGATAGCGGGTTGGAAATAAATGGCTCGCTCAGCACCTGCTCGACCACCGGATGGCGGCCTTCGGTGATGCGCACACCCGGCTGTTCGCTCATGGTCGGGCAGGCATAGTTCAGCGTTTCCGCACGCTCCGTCAGGTTAGCCAGTACGTCCAGCTCAGCCAGCGCACCGGCGCTTTGCTGCAATTCCCCGAGATGCGGCAGCAGCAAATCGAACAGTTCTTCATACAGGCCTTTCTCGATCGCCAGCGCTTTGCCTTTGGAGGTCAGGACCTTGTCTTCATACTCTTTCAGTTCGGGAATGATATAGCGTTCGGCGTTTTTCAGCGTCTGGCGGCGCACGTAGTGGATCGGTACCAGGTGGCTTTGTCCGCGGCTGACCTGGATGTAATAGCCGTGTACGCCGTTAAACCCCACCTTCAGCGTATCCAGCCCCAACTTTTCGCGTTCGCGGATCTCCAGACGGTCCAGATAGTCGCTGGCGCCGTCGGCCAATGCGCGCCACTCATCCAGCTCGCTGTTGTAACCGGGGGCGATGACGCCGCCGTCACGAACCAGCACAGGCGGAGCTTCAACTACCGCTCGTTCCAGAAGATCCTGCAGTTCATTAAACTGGCCGACTTGCGACAACAGATGCTGCACGTGCGGGGTTTCCACACCCTGGAGCAGCGCGTGAATATCTGGCAACTGCTGGAATGCATGGCGCATGCGCGCCAAATCGCGCGGGCGTGCAGTACGCAATGCCAGACGCGCCAGTATGCGTTCCAGATCGCCCACCTGCCGCAGCGAAGGCTGCAGATCGGCATACAGATCCTGTAGGGCACCAATCGCCTGTTGGCGGTTGTTCAGTACCTTGATGTCGCGGGTCGGCATATGCAGCCAACGCTTGAGCATACGGCTGCCCATCGCCGTTGCGGTGCAATCGAGAATGGCCGCCAGCGTATTTTCGCTGCCACCAGACAGGCTCTGGGTCAGTTCAAGGTTACGCCGCGTTGCGGCATCCATGATGATGCCGTCCTGCTGACGCTCCATGGTGATGCCACGGATATGCGGCAATGCCGTGCGCTGAGTATCTTTGACGTACTGCAACAGGCAGCCGGCGGCGCGCAATGCCTGATGGGCCTGTTCCACGCCAAAACCGGTGAGATCGCGGGTGCCGAACTGCAGGTTAAGCTGCTGGCGTGCGGTTTCGGGTTCAAACTCCCACAATGGACGACGGCGCAGGCCGTGGCGCTTCTCGATAAGCGCCATGTGTTCAAAGGTTTCCGGATAAAGCAGCTCGGCGGGATTGGTACGCTGCAACTCGGCCGCCATGGTTTCGACGTCTTCCGGTTCGGCGACGCGAAAACGGCCGGAGCTGATGTCCAGCGTAGCGTAGCCAAAGCCCCTTGCGTCCTGCCAGATAGCCGCCAACAGGTTATCCTGGCGTTCCTGCAGCAGTGCTTCGTCGGTAATGGTGCCGGGCGTGACGATACGCACGACCTTGCGCTCGACCGGACCTTTGCTGGTCGCCGGATCGCCGATTTGTTCGCAAATGGCGACGGACTCACCGAGCTGAACCAGCTTGGCAAGGTAGTTTTCGATCGCGTGGTGCGGCACGCCGGCCATTGGGATTGGCTCACCCGCCGAAGCGCCGCGTTTGGTCAGCGAAATATCCAACAGTTGGGAGGCGCGTTTGGCGTCGTCGTAGAACAACTCATAGAAATCGCCCATGCGGTAGAACAGCAGGATCTCGGGATGCTGGGCCTTGAGGCGCAGGTACTGCTGCATCATCGGCGTGTGTGAATCGAGTTTATCGGTGCTGGTCATAACGTTACCGTTTCCAATCCATTGAATTTAAAGTTAATTGTGATTTTCATTGTCATCATTAGGTATCAGGCCGTTTCACAAAAAATCACTAAATCTGTGGGTTGCGAGCAAAATAGACGATAGCTCATGTAAATCAATCAGTTGGTCTAAAACGGAGCTTATAGGACAGGCAAACAGGCTGGCAAACTTTTGTCGCCTGAGTCATCAAGATGATGAGGCTTGCGTGTTACTTGAAGCGCTACGAATAGAGGACCTTTTTCCAACGCTATACTAGCCCAGTGGACAATCCGCTGTCACAGGTAAAAATTGGAAGCTTTGCGCAAAGTTGGCTTGCAATGAAAGGATGAAGTTGCAGATCAATCTGCCCGTCGGCACCAAAGTACCATTATCTTTCCCTTCGATTTTTTACGTTCCCTTTCCGTTGGCGCACGCCAGACGCGTAATGCCAGGGCATGCCCGTTCGGCTACAGATTTTCGGGTGCTTCCTGTACAGCGCCATAATCAACTGTGAACTATTTGATGCTTTTACCTTGCATGCGATAAGACAAGGTCACTGATAAGACGTATATATAGCATGTGTATTTACAACTTATTGTTTATAGATAATATTTAATGGAAGTCTGCGTTTTTATTTCGTCATGTGCATTTATTTGTTAAGCCGGTCACATAATTTTTTTGCCCGAAATGTGAAGAGGGTCAATCTGCCAGGTCAAGGAGAGACGGTTCTTTAGCAAGGTGAATTACTTATCCCCGCCTGTGGCTCCGTATACTGTTCGCAACCAGGGCAACATTCATGGAATCTTCACAAGGAAAGTGCGTAGGGCAATCGTCATTGCATCTGGCATACAAATGACATGTGGCTTTTTTGATTATCTCAAGGTGCTTGGTATGGAAAAGAAAAAAATCTATCTGTTTTGTTCTGCCGGTATGTCCACCTCTCTGCTGGTTTCAAAAATGAAAGCGCAAGCGGAGAAGTACGAGGTGCCGGTGATCATTGCCGCTTATCCCGAAGCTCTGGCCGCGGAGAAAGGCGCTGAGGCAGATTTGATCCTGCTGGGGCCACAGATTGCCTACACGCTTGCCGAAGTGCAAAAACAGTTGCCGCATAAGCCGGTCGAAGTGATCGACTCCGTTTTGTACGGCAAACTCGATGGCCTTGGGGTGTTGAAGGCAGCGGTTGCCACAATAAAAAAAGCTAACCAATAAGGGGAGTTGCCGTGAATACGTTAATTGCCTCATTGGAAAAGGTCATTCTGCCTTTTGCCGTGAAAATTGGTAAGCAACCCCATGTTAATGCCATCAAAAACGGGTTTATCCGGTTAATGCCGCTGACGCTGACCGGGGCCATGTTCGTTTTGATCAACAACGTGTTTCTCAGCTTCGGTGAGGGATCGTTCTTCTTCTCCCTGGGAGTGCGGCTGGATGCATCCACCATTGAAACGCTGAATGGTCTGAAAAGCATCGGCGGCAGCGTTTATAACGGCACTCTCGGGATCATGTCCCTGATGACGCCTTTTTTTATCAGTATGGCTTTAGCTGAGGAAAGAAAGGTTGATCCGCTGGCAGCCGCGTTGCTGGCTGTTGCCGCCTTTATGACCGTGACGCCGTTCAGTGTGGGTGAAGCCTACGCCGTGGGGGCGAACTGGCTGGGGGGCGCCAACATCATTTCCGGAATGGTGATCGGCCTGGTGGTGGCGGAGATGTTTGCCTTTGTGGTGCGCCGCAATTGGGTGATCAGCCTGCCGGACAGCGTGCCATCTTCGGTATCACGCTCTTTCTCCGCGTTAATCCCCGGCTTTATTATCCTGTCGATTATGGGCGTGCTGGCCTATTGCCTGACGCTTTGGGGCACCAATTTTCACCAAATCATTATGGACAGCATCTCGGCTCCGCTGGCGAAAATGGGCAGCGTGGTGGGGTGGGTGTATGTGATGTTCTCTTCGCTGCTGTGGTTTTTTGGGGTGCATGGCTCAATGGCGCTGGCTGCGCTGGACAGCGGCATCATGACGCCATTCGCGCTGGAGAACGTGGAGCTTTACAACAAGTACGGTTCCGTCGAGGCGGCGGTTGCTGCGGGAAAAGAGTTCCATATGTGGGCGAAACCCTTTGTGGATTCCTATATCTACCTGGGGGGGACCGGCTCGACGCTGGGGCTGATTATTGCCATCTTTATCGCCTCACGCCGTGAAGACTACCGTCAGGTTGCCAAGCTGGCGACCCCGTCGGGTATCTTCCAGATCAATGAACCTATCCTGTTTGGCCTACCGGTGATTATGAACCCGGTGATGTTTATTCCGTTCATCCTGGTTCAACCGGTATTGACGATCATCACTACGGTGGCCTATTACACCGGGATGATCCCGCCCATCACCAACATTGCGCCATGGACCATGCCGGTCGGGCTGGGGGCGTTCTTCAACACCAACGGCAGCATCGTCGCCATGTTGCTGAGCTTCTTCAACCTGGGCGTGGCGACCTTGATTTACCTGCCGTTCGTGATGATTTCCAATAAGGCGCAAAGCCAGATCGATCAGGCGACCGAGAGCGAAGAAGATATCGCCAAGGCACTGAAATTCTAACTGTCGGAATGGGGCAGCGTCCGCTGCCCCGGTTGTAGGGGCGTTTGGATGAAATATCAATTTGCTGACGATTTCTGGTGGGGAAGCGCCACGTCTGCGCCGCAGTCTGAAGGGGCATCTGCGCGGGATGGCAAAAGCCGCAACATCTTCGATTACTGGCATGAAACCGCTCCCGAACGTTTTCATCATCAGGTTGGTCCCTCCGAGGCGTCCACGTTTTATGACAATTTCCAGGACGATATCCTGCTGTTAAAAACGCTCGGGCATAACACCTTCAGAACGTCCATCTCCTGGTCCCGGCTGATACCTGATGGCGATGGCGAAGTGAACCCCAAAGCGGTTGCTTTCTATAATGCGCTGATTGATAGCCTGTCAGCGCAAGGCATCACGCCATTTATCAATATCTACCATTTTGATATGCCGCTGTGCATGCAACAGAAAGGCGGCTGGGAAAGCAGGGCGGTGGTTGAAGCCTATGCGCGCTATGCCAGGATCTGCTTCAGCCTGTTCGGCGACAGAGTCACCCACTGGTTTACTTTCAATGAGCCCATTGTGCCGGTTGAAGCGGGGTATCTGAACGACCTGCACTATCCGTGCGTGGTCGATTTCAAAAGGGCAGTCGTGGTGGCTTACCACAGCGTTCTGGCGCACGCAAAAGCGGTGAGCCACTTCAGAGCGGTGGGTAACGAGGGCACGATAGGCATTATTTTGAACCTGAGCCCAACCTATCCCCGGTCGACCAGTCAGGAAGACCTCGTGGCGGCCAACTATGCGGATTTGCTGCTGAACAAGAGCTTCCTGGATCCAGTAACAAAAGGGCGTTATCCGCAAGAATTGGTGGATTTGCTGAAAACCCATGGGCTGCTGCCACAGACTGATCCAGAGGACGCACAGCTGATCGCTAATGGGGTTGTGGATATCCTGGGCGTCAATTATTACCAGCCTCGCAGGGTTAAAGCGAAAGACGGTTTCCGGGCAACCGATGAGGTGGCGATGCCGGAAGATCTGTTCAGCTATTACGACATGCCTGGCCGCAAGATCAATCCGCATCGGGGGTGGGAAATCTATGAAAAAGGGCTGTATGACATCCTGATGGATCTGAAGGAAAACTACGGCAACATTCCTTGCTATATTTCAGAAAACGGCATGGGCGTAGAGGGTGAAGAGGCCTTTATCGGCGCCACTGGGCGGGTGGAGGATGATTATCGAATCGACTTTATCCGCGATCATCTGAAATGGCTGCATCAGGCGCTGTCGGAGGGTGCCAACTGTAAAGGTTATCATTTGTGGACCTTTATCGACTGCTGGTCCTGGCTCAATGCCTATAAAAATCGCTATGGGCTAGTCAGACTGGATCGGGAAAGCCAACGGCGCACGATTAAAAAGAGTGGCTACTGGTTTGCCGAAACGGCCAAGCAAAACGGTTTTGACTAAGGGGAGCGCACTGGGTGACTGATAATCAGGTTTCGCTGAATGCGAACGACGTTAAGCTGATTCGGGAGCAGGATTTTTTTAACTGCAAAGACTTTCATCTGTTTATCTATAACAAGGTGGAGAGCGCGACCGGGCTGCATCAGCATGACTACTATGAGTTCACCATTGTCCTGAGCGGTAAATGCTATCAGGAGATCAACGGCAAGCGGGTGCTGCTGGAGCGGGGAGACTTTGTTTTTATCCCTATCGGCTCACGGCACCAAAGCTTTTACGAGTTTGGCGCCGCAAAAATTTTCAACGTGGCTGTCGGCAAGGTCTTCTTTGAAGAGCACTACCTGCAGCTTTTGCCGCGCTGTTTTGTCGCCTCGCAGGCTTACAGTCTGAAAAATGAATTTTTGGCCTATATCGAGTCGGTAGTCGGTTCCCCGCAGTTTCGCGAAGATGACTTTGCCGAGTTCCTGGAAACGCTGACTTTTTATATCGTCAGCCGCATCCGTCACTACAAGGAAGAGTGCGGCGAAGGCGATGACATTCCCCAATGGCTGAAGAACACGCTGGCGGGCATGCATGATAAAGCGATGTTTGGCGAAAAGGCTTTGCTGAATATGGTTGAGCTGTCGGGAAAAACTCAGGAATACCTGACCCGGGCGATGCGGCGCTACTACCATAAAACACCGATGCAGGTGATTAATGAAATCCGCATCAATTTCGCCAAAACGCAGCTTGAGGTGACGAACTATTCCGTGTCGGATATTGCCTTCGATTCAGGCTACGGTGACGTGAGCCTGTTTATTAAAAATTTTAAAAGACTCACCGAAGTCACGCCGGGTAATTACCGAAAAAAGTTCTGCGGCCCTATTTAGGGCCGCTCCCGATAAGCATTAACGCCGATATTCCGAATACCTTTCAGGGCATCCATAGCCTGATGAAATAAGTTTCTTTGCATACGCGAAGGGGACCTGCCGTACCTGACGGACGGCTTTCCCTTGCCAAAAATTTGTTAAATGGATACCAAAATGGAAAAGTTACTGATAGTGAATGCCGATGACTTTGGCCTGAGCAAGGGCCAGAACTACGGGGTTATCGAGGCGTTTCACTACGGAGTTGTCTCTTCAACTACCGCGATGGTGAATGGCGAGGATGTGCACCATGCGGCGAAATTGAGCAAGGTTTTTCCCGGGTTGCGGGTGGGCCTGCATTTTGTGTTGACTCATGGGCGCCCATTGACTGTGATGCCGTCATTGGTCAACGAACGGGGGGAACTCGGTAAGTGGCTATGGGAAAGGGCCGAGTCTGCGATGTTGGATTTGGACGAAATCTACAATGAGTTAGTGGGGCAGTACGACAAATTTGTGGCTGTTTTCGGCAAAGCGCCCACTCATATCGACAGCCACCATCACGCACATATGCTGCCGCAGATCTATTCGTTGGTAGAAGCCTTCGCTCAGTCCAAATCCATACCGCTGCGTATTGATCGTCAGGCAGTGGAGCAGCAAGACATTCCGCTGCGTTATGATCGCAGCACCGAGTGGTTTGATTCGGGTTTTTATGGCGAGGCCATATCCGAAGCCCTGTTTTTGCAGGTGCTTGAGCGGGCCGACGAACGTGGTGCCGGTTCAGTAGAGATGATGTGCCATCCGGCATTCCTGGATAAAACTCTCCTGGAGAGCAAATACTGCTACCCGCGGCTTGCGGAAGTGGATGTTTTAACCGCACCAGGCATTAAAAATGCGATTGCGGAGCGCGGTTACCGCCTGGGATCTTTCCTGGATCTGTGATGCCTCGATATACCGCTCAAGGGGTGGGGGGGGCCGACGATTAAAGCATTGAGTGAGCCTTTTTCAATCCTGTATCATCATCGGGATCGGCACCCTGCGGGATGGGTTCCTCCGCTGCCGGCGCTTCGTTGGGGTGATCATCTACCGGATCCGGCGCGGCCTCCGGAGGCGGCATGGTATCGTGGATGATCTGCTCATCGAAGGTTGGGTTCAGTGCCGGGGAAAGCGGCGAACTGGTCAAGCTGTCCGGCAGGGGAATATGCGGTAATGGTGCATCCTGCACAAACTGCGATTCGTCTTCTTTTACCGTACGGCTGAAGGCCACCAGCAGCACGCCGCAAAGCGAGAAGAACGCATACAGAATGTTGCCGCCAAGCGGCTGAATCAGCGCACCCACCGCCAGTGGACCGATACTGGCACCGACGCCGAACGCCATCAGCAAGCAGGCTGCCAGCGATACGCGCCGCTCAGGCTCGATCATATCGTTCGCCAATGCGACGACCAGTGGGTACAGGGTGAATTGCAGCATGCTGACGATGAATCCCACCACCAGCAGCGCAGGAAAATCAATGTGCGGTACCAGAGCCAGCGGCAATGCCGCCACGATCAGTAAAATGGCATTGATGCGCATCAACAGCGTACGGTTATAGCGGTCTGACAGCCAACTGAGCGGGAACTGCGCCACCAGTCCGGCAAAGATGGAGATCGCCATAAACAGGCCGGTTTGTTGGGTCGTTAGCGCCTGCATGCTGGCGTAGACCGGTGCCAGCCCATAGAAAGAGCCTACTACCATGCCGATCACCAGCGTGGTCGCCAGTACCTTGGGAATAGCGCCGACAAAATAGCGCAGTTCCATTGGCGCCGGTGACATATGACGCGCATTGGTCCGAGTGGTGAGGGCGATAGGTACCAGGCAGAGTGCAAAACACAGCGCGATCAACAGCAATGTGGTGATGCCGAGATTGGTCTGCAGCATAAGCACCACCTGGCCCAGCGACATGCCCAGGTAGGTGGCCGCCATATAGAAACCGAAAACTATACCGCGCTGATTGGATTCCGACTGGTCGTTCAGCCAACTCTCCAGCACCATAAACTGGCACATCATGCACAGGCCGATAATCAGGCGCAGCACCACCCAGACAGGAATGTACTCCGTCAGGCCGTGCCCCAACACCGCAGCGGTAATTATGCCGGCGCAGGAGACGTAAGCGCGGATATGGCCGACGCGGGCAATCAGGAAATGACCGACTTTACCGCCGATCACCAGGCCGATGTAGTTGGCGGCAATAATTGCGCCGATCAGCGCACCTGTTACATGGATTGAGGTTAAACGCAGGGAGATGTAAGTGGTGAGCAACCCTGAACCCAGCAGCATCAGCAGGGTGGTGGTATACAACGGAAAGAAGACGCCTAACGTTTTTTTCACTCTATCATCCTAATCTTTTGTCCTGGTTTGCCTGAGCCAGCCATGCCGGCAGCACAGACGGCCCTGTGAGATCCCTCATCCTGAAACGCCGTTCGTTAACCCGGGCGTTACATTTGATACTAGCAGTTTGACCCGCGGCTTAACACCGTCTCTCCTGCGAGAAACTGCGCATTTATGTCATCGCACCGTCGGCCAGGCATTGATAAGTGCTACTATCGGGCGCATATACCTGATTCGCTATGGAGGGGTTATGAGTGAAAATCAGCTGCGGGAACTCAGCATTGCCGTAGGGGAAAAACTGAAGGCCAAGGGCCAGTGGATCACCTGTGCGGAATCCTGCACCGGCGGCGGCATCGCCAAAGCCATTACTGACGTTGCCGGCAGCTCCGCCTATTTCGATCGTGGGTTCGTCACCTACAGCAACGCGGCGAAACACGAGTTGCTGGGCGTGGCGGAAGCGACTCTTGCTGCCCACGGTGCCGTGAGCGAGGAAGTGGTGCGCGAGATGGCGCAGGGGGCATTACACGCGGCGCAGGCCAGCCTGGCGCTGTCGGTCAGCGGCATTGCCGGGCCGGACGGCGGCAGTGCGGAAAAACCGGTGGGTACCGTATGGTTTGGTTTCGCCGAACGTTCTGGGCAGGTGTTGGCGCACAAGATGCAATTTGCCGGCGATCGTGATGCAGTGCGGCTTCAGGCGACGATTTTCGCACTGCAAACCGCACTTGACGAATTTTTGTAAAATTAGGCTTGATACTGTATGACCATACAGTATAATTAGCGACATTTCCTGCACAACATACATTCCGTGGCAGTGTGGGGTAACACCGGCATTGCGAAACGAAGGAGCAAAAATGGCTATTGATGAGAACAAGCAAAAGGCGTTAGCTGCGGCACTGGGCCAGATTGAGAAACAGTTCGGCAAAGGCTCCATCATGCGTCTGGGTGAAGACCGTTCTATGGATGTAGAAACGATCTCTACCGGCTCACTGTCACTCGATATCGCACTGGGTGCGGGCGGCCTGCCAATGGGCCGTATCGTTGAAATTTATGGCCCGGAATCCTCCGGTAAAACCACGCTGACGCTGCAGGTTATCGCTGCTGCGCAGCGCGAAGGCAAAACCTGTGCATTCATCGATGCCGAGCACGCGCTGGACCCGATTTACGCCAAAAAACTGGGCGTCGATATCGACAACCTGCTGTGTTCCCAGCCGGACACCGGTGAACAGGCTCTGGAAATCTGTGATGCCTTGACCCGTTCTGGCGCGGTTGACGTGATCATCGTTGACTCCGTAGCGGCGCTGACGCCAAAAGCGGAAATTGAAGGTGAAATCGGTGACTCACACATGGGCCTTGCGGCACGTATGATGAGCCAGGCGATGCGTAAGCTGGCCGGTAACCTGAAAAACGCCAACACGCTGCTGATCTTCATCAACCAGATCCGTATGAAAATTGGTGTTATGTTCGGTAACCCGGAAACCACCACCGGCGGTAACGCACTGAAATTCTATGCTTCTGTTCGTCTGGATATCCGCCGTATCGGTGCGGTTAAAGAAGGCGATGAAGTGGTGGGCAGTGAAACCCGCGTTAAAGTGGTGAAAAACAAAATCGCTGCGCCATTCAAGCAGGCTGAGTTCCAAATTCTGTACGGTGAAGGCATCAACAGCCGCGGTGAACTGGTCGATCTGGGCGTTAAGCACAAGATGATCGAGAAAGCTGGCGCCTGGTATAGCTACAACGGCGATAAAATCGGTCAGGGTAAGGCAAATGCCTGCAACTTCCTGAAAGAAAACCCGGCGGTTGCCGCTGAACTGGACAAAAAGCTGCGTGACCTGCTGCTGCACAGCAACGGTGAACTGGTTACTGCTACCAATGAAAGCTTCGATGATGGCGAAGCTGAAACCAGCGAAGAGTTTTAATCGCTGTTGAGGTTGGTGTGTGCCGTTTAGGTCGCACCAACGTCGATTAAATCAGGCTTGAATAATGAATGATTTGCTAAGCCGCGCAATGCGCCTGCTGTCGCAACGCGATCATAGTGAAGCTGAACTGCGCCGCAAACTTGCGGCGCAGCCATTTATGGCGAAAGCCAGATTTGGTTCCAAGATCCCCACCCCCTCTGCGCCTCCCCCTGAAGAACCCGTAGATCCTGCCGTTATCGAGCAGGTTATTGCCTATTGCTACCAGCACAACTGGCTGGACGATCAACGCTTTGCCCGCAGTTATATCGGCAGTCGCAGCCGTAAAGGCTATGGCGCGCAGCGCATTCGCTCGGAACTGATGCAAAAGGGCGTGGAGAAAGAGCTGACTCAGACGGCGCTGGCGGACTGTGATATCGACTGGTGTGAACAAGCCAAACTGGTGGCGCAGCGTAAATTTGGCGACGAGCTGCCAACGGACTGGAAAGAGAAGGCCAAAGTGCAGCGTTATCTGCTCTATCGGGGCTTCTTTCAGGAAGAAATTCAGTCAATTTACCGTGATTTTGCGCAATGAACGCACACGGGGTTTTACTTCCCTCTGAAGAAAATTTATCTTATCCCCACTTTTTGTTCGTGAGCTGGATGCCATCGTCAGGATGCTGCGCTCTTGCTCACGTGTCGTTATTCTAGCCTTTCCGGGAAAATTATGAGCAAGAGCACCGCTGAGATCCGTCAAGCGTTTCTCGATTTCTTTCATAGTAAAGGCCACCAGGTTGTAGCAAGCAGCTCCCTGGTACCTAACAATGATCCGACATTGTTGTTTACCAATGCCGGCATGAACCAATTTAAAGATGTTTTCCTGGGGCTGGACAAGCGTGCCTATTCCCGCGCCACTACATCACAGCGTTGCGTGCGCGCAGGCGGTAAGCATAACGATCTGGAGAACGTCGGTTATACCGCGCGTCACCATACGTTCTTTGAAATGCTGGGCAACTTCAGCTTCGGCGACTATTTCAAACACGATGCCATCAGCTACGCATGGGAACTGTTGACCGGTGAAAACTGGTTTAACCTGCCGAAAGAAAGGCTGTGGGTGACCGTCTATGAAACCGATGACGAAGCCTTCGACATCTGGCAGAAACAGATTGGCGTACCGGCAGAACGCATTATCCGTATTGGCGACAATAAGGGGGCGGCCTTCGCGTCTGACAACTTCTGGCAAATGGGCGATACCGGCCCATGTGGCCCGTGCACCGAGATCTTCTATGATCACGGCGATCACATCTGGGGTGGCCCGCCAGGTAGTGCTGAAGAGGACGGCGATCGTTACATCGAGATCTGGAACATCGTTTTCATGCAGTTCAACCGTCAATCCGACGGCACTATGTTGCCACTGCCAAAACCTTCGGTAGATACCGGTATGGGCCTTGAGCGCATTGCCGCGGTGTTGCAGCATGTCAATTCCAACTATGAAATCGACCTGTTCAGCAAGCTGATTACCGCTGTGGCGAAAGTGACCGGCGCGGTTGATTTGGATAACAAATCCCTGCGTGTTATCGCCGACCATATTCGTTCCTGCGCCTTCCTGGTGTCAGATGGCGTAATGCCGTCAAGTGAAGGCCGTGGCTACGTGCTGCGTCGCATCATTCGTCGCGCTATCCGCCACGGCAATATGCTGGGCGCGAAAGAGAGCTTCTTCTATAAACTGGTTGCGCCGTTGATAGAAGTAATGGGTCCGGCAGCCGAAGAACTGAAGCGTCAGCAATCGCTGGTTGAGCAAGTGTTGAAAACCGAAGAAGACCAATTTGCCCGCACGTTGGAACGTGGCCTGGCGTTGTTGGACGAAGAGCTGGCCAAGCTGCAGGGCGATACCCTGGATGGCGAAGCAGCTTTTCGCCTGTATGACACTTACGGCTTCCCGGTCGATTTGACCGCAGATGTGTGCCGCGAACGCGGTTTGAAAGTGGATGAAGCTGGCTTCGAGCTGGCGATGGAAGCGCAGCGTCGCCGTGCGCGCGAGTCCAGCGGCTTCGGTGCCGACTACAACAGCATGATCCGCGTTGACGACGCCAGTCAGTTCAGCGGATATGACCGAGAAGAACAGCAGGCTACAGTGACTGCGTTGTTCCGCGACGGCCAGCCGGTGAATGAAATCCACGCAGGCGAAGAGGC
Organism: Serratia sp. root2; assembly: GCF_031931805.1. Taxonomy (NCBI): domain Bacteria; kingdom Pseudomonadati; phylum Pseudomonadota; class Gammaproteobacteria; order Enterobacterales; family Yersiniaceae; genus Serratia; species Serratia sp. root2. The sequence continues at coordinate 24,651 of NZ_JAUJXB010000002.1, read as the reverse complement.
TGTAGTGGTACTGGATGAAACGCCTTTCTACGGTGAATCCGGTGGCCAGGTTGGCGATAAAGGCGTGCTGAAAGCCGCTGGCGCTGATTTTGTGGTCAGCGATACTCAGAAATATGGTCAGGCCATCGGCCATTTGGGTAAATTGTCCCAGGGTTCGCTGAAGGTGAAGGATCGCGTTGATGCGCAGATCGATACCGCCCGCCGTAATCGCATTCGTCTGAACCACTCCGCTACCCACCTGCTGCATGCCGCATTGCGTCAGACGCTGGGCGACCATGTGGCGCAGAAAGGCTCGCTGGTTAACGATAAATATCTGCGTTTCGACTTCTCGCATTTTGAAGCGATGAAGCCGGAACAAATCCGCATCGTGGAAGATTTGGTCAACCAGCAGGTGCGTCGCAACCTGCCGGTGCAAACCGAAGTGATGGCGCTGGATGATGCCAAAGAGAAGGGCGCGATGGCGCTGTTTGGTGAGAAGTACGACGACAGCGTACGTGTACTGACCATGGGCGACTTCTCTACCGAACTGTGTGGCGGTACTCACGCCAGCCGTACCGGTGATATCGGCCTGTTCCGGATTCTGACCGAGTCAGGGACCGCAGCGGGTATTCGCCGTATTGAGGCCGTAACCGGCGAGGGCGCTATTGCTACCCTTCATCAGCAAAACGATCTGCTACAGGACGTTGCGCACCTGGTGAAAGGCGACAGTAACAACCTGACGGACAAGGTGCGTGCGGTACTGGATCGTACTCGTGCACTGGAGAAAGAGCTGCAACAGCTGAAAGATCAGCAGGCTGCACAGGAAAGCGCTTCGTTGTCCAGCCAGGCAAAAATGGTTAATGGCGTGCAGCTGTTAGTCAGCCAGCTTGATAACGTTGAGGCGAAAATGCTGCGGACCATGGTTGACGATCTGAAAAATCAGCTGGGTTCTGCAATTATCGTGCTTGCCACTACGGCCGACGATAAGGTTAGCTTGATTGCCGGCGTGACCAAAGATTTGACCGACCGGGTGAAAGCCGGCGAGTTGATCGGTCAGGTAGCGCAGCAAGTTGGCGGCAAAGGGGGTGGGCGCCCCGATATGGCGCAGGCTGGGGGCACCGACGTCAGTGCTCTGCCGGCGGCATTAAACAGTGTAGAGGCCTGGGTGGCTTCGAAACTGTGAATATAAATAAATAGCACTCATAAACGCCATAAGTCATTGCTGATTATGGCGTTTTTAGCCTGTGCTAACACAATTTAGTTACAATTCCGGGAACAAAGTTTTTCAGGTCGGCTAAACTTATCATTATCTGAGGTGAGACCAAGCCTGCTTACACTTATTGTGGGTTACATGGCTTACGTTTTCGCAGCATATGATGGATAATGACGGGGAAACTGAGAGACCCGACTCTTTTAATCTTTCAAGGAGCAAAGAATGTTAATTCTGACTCGTCGAGTTGGTGAAACCCTCATGATTGGCGATGAGGTCACGGTCACAGTATTAGGGGTCAAGGGCAACCAGGTTCGTATTGGTGTGAATGCCCCTAAAGAGGTGTCAGTGCACCGCGAAGAAATCTATCAGCGCATTCAGGCAGAGAAGTCTCAACAGACGACCTTCTGATTTCGAAGCAGCGTCTCGTTGCTTGGCGAGACGCTACTGAGCTTTTTTGTGCCCATCATTATCCTTTCCCGCTATCCTTCTTACTCATTTCTTGTTTTAAGCCATTCACTTTGTTTGCGGTTTTACTGTAGTTGCCTGTTGATAAAACACTCTTTTTGCCGTGAAATCACTCATGTTGAGCGTGAATTGTGCAAATGCGCGTGAGTTGGGAAAAATTGTTTGACTTAAAAGTCGGAGAAAGTAATATGTGCGCCACGCAGTGCCGATGAGCTTCTCCAAAGCAAGTTAGGCACAATTCGAAAGAAGCGTATGGTGAGGTGGCCGAGAGGCTGAAGGCGCTCCCCTGCTAAGGGAGTATGCGGTCAAAAGCTGCATCCGGGGTTCGAATCCCCGCCTCACCGCCATTTGCATCCATAGCTCAGCTGGATAGAGTACTCGGCTACGAACCGAGCGGTCGGAGGTTCGAATCCTCCTGGATGCACCATATTTTGCAGTATGGTGGGGTAGTAACAACGTACCATACGGTATCAAAAAAGAATTCCTGTGCATCCATAGCTCAGCTGGATAGAGTACTCGGCTACGAACCGAGCGGTCGGAGGTTCGAATCCTCCTGGATGCACCATTCTTTCTGTCAAACTTGTTCTTCAAGCAGACAACCAAAAAATAGTAATGCATCCATAGCTCAGCTGGATAGAGTACTCGGCTACGAACCGAGCGGTCGGAGGTTCGAATCCTCCTGGATGCACCATATAAGAAAAACCCGCTTCGGCGGGTTTTTCGCTTTTCCGACCGCGAGGAGAGCAGTTGGAGGTTCGAGCCGAGCGCAGCGAGACAACGTTGCTTCAGCAACGGCCCGCAGGGAGAGGCGCAGCCGAATCATCCTCCTGGATGCACTATCTAAGAAAAACCCGCTTCGGCGGGTTTTTCGCTTTCTGGCCTTGGCAAAATGCTTTCTGCACTGCTTTTCTTGCCGGGCTTTTCTCAGAGCACATTCCGCCATTACGCGATCAGCGACAACCTTCCGGCTTTACGCTAAAGTAGTTTTCTTTCCTCAACGATCATGGAGTAACGATGTACGACCGCTATCAGGGTCTGATCTTCGACATGGACGGCACTATTCTTGATACCGAGCCGACGCACCGCAAGGCGTGGCACGAGGTGCTGGCCCGTTACGGTATGACGTTTGATGAAGCGGCCATGGTGGCGTTGAACGGTTCTCCGAGTTGGCGAATTGCCCAGTCGATCATTACCCGCCATCAGGCCGATCTCGATCCCCATCAACTGGCTGCAGAGAAAACTCGCGCGGTGGAAACGATGCTGTTGGATACCGTGCGCCCCCTGCCGCTGATTGAGGTGGTCAAAGCCTATCAAGGCCGCCGCCCGATGGCGGTAGGTACTGGCAGTGAACATCACATGGCGGAGTCTTTGCTGCGCCATTTGGGTCTGTTCCACTGTTTTGATGCGATCGTGGGTGCCGATGACGTACTGCGGCACAAGCCTGAACCCGATACTTTCCTGCGTTGCGCCGAGCTGATTGGCGTGCCGCCGGAAAAATGTGTGGTATTTGAAGACGCAGATTTCGGTATTCAGGCGGCGAAAAGCGCCAACATGGCTGTCGTAGACGTCCGCACGCTTTGAGTAGTACGCTGGCGGTCATGTCGCTATTCGGCAGCAGCTTCCTCAGTGCGACGCTGTTGCCGGGAAATTCAGAGATTGTTTTGGTCGCCTTGCTGACTCACAGCCGCGTCTCACCGGAGTTCCTGGTGTTGGCCGCGGCGTTGGGGAATACGCTTGGCGGGGTGACCAATGTCATTATCGGGCGCTTGTTACCGGCGTTGAAACCGCAGCGGGGGCTGAAGACAGCGCTCGGGTGGATGCAACGCTTTGGCCCGGCTGCGCTGTTGCTCAGCTGGGTGCCGGTAGTGGGCGATTTGTTGTGCGTGTTGGCAGGTTGGCTGCGCATGCCCTGGGGCCCTGTAGCGCTGTTTCTGTGTATCGGAAAGACGCTGCGTTACATCATTTTGACTATGATAACGTTACAGGGAATGGCCTGGTGGCATTAACGAAGTGAATATAACTCAATATTCACTCGGGCGCAGATTCAGTATGCTTACGAGTTATTGTTTTTAGAAGCGGGAGGTCAATTTGATCCCGGACGTATCACAGGCGCTTTCTTGGTTGGAAGCCCATCCCCATGCATTAAAAGGTATTCGTCGCGGCATCGAGCGTGAAACGCTGCGTGTCACCGCGGACGGAAAACTGGCGACAACCGGACATCCGGAGAAATTGGGGGCGGCATTAACGCACCACTGGATTACCACAGACTTTGCCGAGGCGCTGTTAGAGTTCATTACGCCGGTTGACGATAACCTCGATCACCTGCTGACGTTCCTGCGTGATATCCATCGTCACGTGGCGCGTAATCTGGGGGATGAGCGCATGTGGCCGCTCAGCATGCCGTGCTTTATTGAAGCCGAGCAGGACATTGAGCTGGCGCAGTTCGGCTCGTCGAATATTGGCCGCATGAAAACGCTGTACCGTGAAGGATTGAAGAATCGCTACGGTGCACTGATGCAGACCATTTCCGGCGTGCATTACAATTTCTCACTGCCGTTGGAGTTCTGGCAGGCATGGGCCGGCGTGAAAGACGCAGAAAGCGGCAAAGAGCAGATTTCTGCAGGCTACTTCCGCTTGATCCGTAATTACTACCGTTTTGGCTGGGTGATCCCGTATTTGTTCGGCGCGTCACCGGCAATCTGTTCCTCGTTCCTGAAAGGGCGTGAAACCGCATTGCCGTTCGAACGCACCGAGCAGGGTATGTGCTATCTGCCGTATGCCACTTCGCTGCGGTTGAGTGATCTGGGCTACACCAATAAATCTCAGAGCAATCTGGGTATTACCTTCAACGATCTGCAGAGTTATGTCGCCGGTCTGAAGCGGGCGATTGTCACGCCTTCTGAAGAGTTCGCCGAATTGGGTGTAAAGGACGGTGATCGCTACCTGCAATTGAACAGTAATGTGCTGCAGATTGAAAATGAACTGTATGCGCCGATCCGGCCGAAGCGCGTGACCAAAAGCGGTGAGACGCCGTCAGATGCGCTGCTGCGCGGCGGTATCGAATACATCGAGGTACGTTCGCTGGACATCAACCCGTTCTCGCCAATCGGCGTGGATGCGGTGCAGGCGCGTTTCCTGGACCTTTTCCTGGTGTGGTGTGTGCTGGCCGATGCGCCAGAAATGAACAGTGATGAACTGCTTTGCACGCGCAAGAACTGGAACCGTGTGATCCTCGAAGGACGCAAGCCTGGCCAGACCATCGGTATGGGCTGTGATGACAGCCGTGAGCCGCTGGAGAAAGTCGGTAAGGCGCTGTTTGACGATCTGCGACGCGTAGCGGAGGTACTGGATAGCGAAGCCGGCGATCGGCAGTACCAGCAAGTTTGCGATGAGCTGGTTGCGGCGTTTGACGATCCGGAGCTGACGTTCTCTGCTCGTATCCTGAAAGCGATGAAGGAAGAAGGAACCGGCCGAGTGGGTCTGCAATTGGCTGAGCAGTACCGTCAGATGTTGATGGAGGAGCCGTTGGAAATTCTGACTGAAGCCGAGCTGGCGAAGGAACAGGAAGCCTCATGGCAGCGTCAACGCAACATAGAATCCAGCGATACGCTAAGCTTTGAAGAGTTCCTGAAGCAACACGGCGGGGGCTGAAAAAGAAAAAGGCCACATCAATGTGGCCAAATATGCATCTCTGATGACAGGGATGATGATAACAAATGCGCGTCTTTCACATACTCAGACTCGCTGGGTTGGAAAAGGTTTCCTGGTTAGTTAAAAAAGTTTCGAAATAAATACTCTTTTACGAGGAGGTAACGAAATGCCACTGCTGGATAGCTTCACCGTAGACCATACCCGCATGGCAGCCCCGGCTGTCCGCGTTGCGAAAACCATGAAAACTCCTCATGGCGATACCATCACCGTGTTCGATCTGCGCTTTTGTCGGCCGAACCTGGAAGTGATGCCAGAGCGCGGCATTCATACGCTGGAACATCTGTTTGCCGGCTTTATGCGTGATCATCTGAATGGTCAGGGCGTTGAGATTATCGATATCTCCCCAATGGGATGCCGCACGGGTTTCTATATGAGCCTGATTGGTGTGCCGGAAGAGCAGCGCGTTGCCGATGCGTGGAAAGCGGCGATGGCCGACGTGCTGAAAGTGACTGACCAGCGCAAAATTCCTGAGCTGAATGAGTTCCAGTGTGGGACCTATCACATGCACTCTTTGGAAGAAGCGCAGGAAATCGCTAAGCACATCCTCGATCACGATGTGGTAGTAAACCACAACGAAGAGCTGGCGCTGCCGAAAGAAAAGCTGCAAGAACTGCACATCTAGTTTACCGCCTGGCTGCAGCAATAAAAAAAGACGCGATGTTCGCGTCTTTTCTCTTTCTGGCGGGCAATCAGCGTTGTTGAACGCTGGATTGCAGCGACTTTATCGGCGTGACCCGCACCTGTTTGATCATGTTGTCCTGTACGTCGAGGATATCCACGTCGTAGTGACTTACCCGTACCCGGGTACCGATCTCGGGGATCTCTTCCAGCTCTTCCAGCAGCATGCCGTTAATGGTGCGCGCTTCGGTGGCCGGCAGCGTCCAGTTGAACGCCTTGTTTAACTCGCGTACGTTGGCAGTACCGTCTATCAGTACGGAGCCGTCGCTCTGCGGATTAACTTCCTCCGCCAGCGTGGGTGACATCGAGGTCGTGAAATCACCCACGATCTCCTCCAGAATATCCTCCACCGTTACCAGCCCCTGAATATCACCGTATTCGTCCACCACGATGCCGACTTTCTCTTTATTCCGCTGGAATTTCACCAGTTGAACATTGAGCGGCGTGCCTTCAGGCACATAGTAAATTTCGTCGGCGGCGCGCAGCAGGTTCTCTTTGTTAAACTCTTTTTTCTCGGTCATCAGGCGGTAAGCTTCACGCACCCGCAGCATGCCGATGGCGTCATCCAACGAACTGCGATACAGCACGATGCGGCCGTGCGGCGAGTGTGTAAGCTGACGCATGATTGACTTCCAGTCGTCGTTGACGTCGATGCCGACGATTTCGTTGCGCGGCACCATGATGTCATCGACCGTCACCTTTTCCAGATCCAGCACCGAGATCAGCATGTCCTGATTACGGCGGGAAATCTGCGAGTGGGATTCATTGACGATGGTACGCAGCTCGTCCTTGCTCACCGCATCGCTGACGCGCACGTTGGTACGGATGCCGAACAGGCGCAATATCAGCGTGGTGATACCATTGAGCAGCCACACTAGCGGGAACATTACTTTCTGCAGCGGCGCCAGTAAAAAGCTGCTGGGGAATGCGATGCGCTCCGGATACAGCGCTGCGAAGGTTTTTGGCAGCACTTCGGCGAACAACAACACGGCGAACGTCAATATACCGGTGGCGATGGCTACGCCGAGGTCGCCATACAGTCGCATGCCGACGATGGTTCCCAACGCCGAAGCGAGAATGTTCACCAGGTTATTGCCGATCAACACCAGACCAATCAGGCGATCCGGTTTTTGCAGCAGTTTCTCGACCCGGCGCGCAGAGCGGTTACCCTGCTTGGAGAGATGACGCAGACGATAGCGGTTGAGCGTCATCATGCCGGTTTCGGATGCTGAGAAGTAAGCGGAGACCACAATCATGATCACCAGGATAATGATCAGGGTCCCTGTCGAAACGTGCTCCAACGCGGTATTCCTTATATAGGGAAAAAGATGGCCTGAGGCGGCTAGCGCACCATGACTTGTTGAATCAGACGGCTACCGAAATAGGCCAGCGTCAGCAAAAAGGCGCCGGCAAAGCTGAACCAAACGACGCGGCGGCCGCGCCAACCTTCATGATAATGGCCCCACAGCAAAACGATGTACACAAACCAGGCCATGATGGACAACACGGCTTTGTGCACGTTCTCTTTGCTGAACAGGTTATCCATATAAAGCAGGCCGGTGCACAGGGTGAGCGTGAGCAACACTACGCCGATCTGGGTGATGTGGAACATTTTGCGTTCGATGCTCATCAACGGTGGCATGTCAGCACTGAAGGACAGCTTTTTGTTTTTGAGCAGGTAATCTAGCCAGGCCAGTTGCAACGCATATAATGCGGCAATAATCAGCGTAGCGTAGGAGAACAGAGCCAGACCGATATGCACCATCAGCTCCGGGCTGGCCTCCAGGTGAGTGATGAACTCGCCCGGCATAAAGCTGGCGAAGGCCAGATTGATCATCGCAAAGCTGTAAACGATGGGCAGCAAGAACCAACCGCGATTGCGCGAAGCGACAAAGGTCATGATCGAACAAATGATCAGGCTGACGATAGAACCGATGTTCAGCAGGCTGAGATTTTGTCCGGTATTGACGTCAAAGATGCGTTGCTGCAGTGCGATGGCATGGCAAATTAGCGCCACCACCGCGGAGACGATAGCAAGCCGACGGTATGCGCTGTTCTTCCGCAACAAGCTGGGAATAATCAGTCCAAGGCTGAGCAGGTAGGCGATCAAAGCCACAATGGAGAAAACTGGCATAGCGTTTAATTTTGCTTCGGCATGGTTAATTGGATTGCCAGTATAGCGTTGAGCGCGTCCCACTCCAACCGATCTCCAACGCTGAGGCAGAGATCCTGTGCGCTTCGTGTTATCATCGCCGCAATTGTGTCGCCAAAGCGGCCTGTCATTACACGTTGAGCATGAGACGATGTTTGAAAATTTAACCGATCGATTGTCGCGCACACTGCGCAATATCAGCGGCCGTGGGCGGCTGACCGAAGAGAATATCAAGGATACCCTGCGTGAAGTGCGCATGGCGTTGCTGGAAGCGGACGTTGCGCTGCCGGTGGTGCGCGACTTTATCAACCGCGTCAAAGAGAGCGCGGTGGGGCATGAAGTCAATAAAAGCCTGACGCCGGGGCAAGAATTCGTCAAGATCGTCAAGAGCGAGCTGATTGCCGCGATGGGCGAAGTGAATACCGAGCTGAACCTGGCTGCGCAACCGCCTGCCGTGGTACTGATGGCGGGCCTGCAGGGTGCAGGTAAAACCACCAGCGTCGCCAAGCTCGGCAAATTCCTGAAAGAAAAACAGAAGAAAAAAGTGTTGGTGGTTTCCGCGGACGTTTATCGTCCGGCTGCGATCAGGCAGTTGGAAACGTTGGCTGAAGGTGTCGGCATCGATTTCTTCCCGTCGGATGTCAAAGAGAAGCCGATCGACATCGTTAACCGCGCATTGCAGCAAGCCAAGCTGAAATTCTACGACGTGCTGATCGTCGATACCGCTGGCCGCTTGCACGTAGACGAAGCGATGATGGACGAGATCAAACAGGTGCATGCGGCGATCAAGCCGGTGGAAACCTTGTTTGTGGTCGATGCCATGACCGGTCAGGACGCCGCCAATACGGCCAAGGCCTTTAACGAAGCGCTGCCTCTGACCGGCGTGGTGCTGACCAAGGTCGACGGCGATGCGCGTGGCGGTGCTGCGCTGTCGATCCGCCACATTACCGGCAAACCCATCAAGTTCCTCGGTGTGGGCGAGAAGACCGATGCGCTGGAACCATTCCATCCGGACCGCGTGGCGTCACGTATTCTCGGCATGGGCGACGTCCTGTCGCTGATCGAAGATATCGAAAGCAAAGTTGATCGCGAACAAGCGGAAAAACTGGCTAACAAGCTGAAGAAGGGCGACGGTTTCGATCTGACCGACTTCCTGGAACAGTTGAAGCAAATGCGTAACATGGGCGGCATGGCCAACATGTTGAGCAAACTGCCCGGTGCCGGCCAACTGCCGGACAATGTGAAATCGCAGATGGACGATAAAGTGCTGGTGCGCATGGAGGCGATCATCAACTCGATGACGTTGAAAGAGCGCGCCAAGCCGGAAATCATCAAAGGCTCGCGTAAACGCCGCATCGCGATGGGGTCCGGTATGCAGGTGCAGGACGTCAACCGCTTGCTGAAGCAGTTCGACGAGATGCAACGCATGATGAAAAAGATGAAGAAAGGCGGAATGGCGAAGATGATGCGCGGCATGAAAGGTATGATGCCGCCGGGCTTCCCAGGCCGCTGACAGGCGCTTACCCTCTGGGGTGAGCGTGTTTAAGCATTTGCCGTTCGCGGCAAAAACCGCCCGAAATAGTGCTGGCCGCAAAAAGTTGTTGACGGTGATCTACGCTTTAGATTGCTTTTTGCGCCAAAATGAGTAAAATTTTCGGGCTTTTTATATTGCAACCGGGCCCCGTTCCCTCAATGGGGCCCGGCTGTTTTATTAACTAAAGAGGATGTTATGGTAACAATTCGTTTGGCACGTGGCGGCGCTAAAAAGCGTCCGTTCTATCAAGTAGTAGTGACCGACAGCCGCAATGCTCGTGATGGTCGCTTCATCGAGCGCGTAGGCTTCTTCAACCCGATCGCATCTGGTCAGGCTGAAGCACTGCGTCTGGACCTGGACCGCATCGAACATTGGGTCGGCCTGGGTGCAACCGTTTCTGATCGCGTTCACGCGCTGATCAAAGACGCTAAGAAAGCAGCTTAATCTGTCGCGGTGGTGGCAATGAGCAAGCAACTCAAACCGGTAGCACCTAAGCAGCCGATTGTACTCGGTAAAATGGGGTCTACTTACGGCATCCGTGGTTGGCTCAGAGTATTTTCATCCACCGAGAACGCCGAAAGCATTTTTGACTATCAGCCGTGGTTTATCCAGCAGGCGGGTCAATGGCAGCTTGTCGAGTTGGAAGACTGGAAGCGCCACAGTCAGGACCTGATCATCAAAGTCAAAGGCATTGACGATCGGGATGCTGCGAATCTACTGACCAATCGCGAGATTATCGTGGATTCGGAACAACTCCCCGCGCTGGACGGTGATGATTACTACTGGAAAGACCTTATGGGTTGCCAGGTAGTCACTACCACCGGCTACGAACTGGGTAAAGTCGTCGATATGATGGAAACCGGTTCGAACGATGTGATGGTTGTGAAGGCTAATCTGAAGGATGCGTTCGGCATGAAGGAGCGGTTGGTCCCGTTTCTTCATGGGCAGGTTATCAAGAAAGTCGATCTCACTGCTCGCGTGATTGAAGCAGATTGGGATCCTGGTTTTTGACCTCCGAATTAAACGGTCGAAACAAGTGGAATAACGAAATGGGGATTGGCTTGTGTTTATTGGTATTGTAAGCCTGTTTCCTGAGATGTTCCGCGCGATCACCGATTATGGGGTGACTGGCCGGGCAGTAAAAAATGGCCTGCTGAGCGTGCAGTGTTGGAGTCCGCGTGACTTCACCTACGACCGGCATCGTACCGTGGACGATCGCCCTTATGGCGGCGGCCCGGGAATGTTGATGATGGTGCAGCCCTTGCGGGAAGCCATTCATGCAGCAAAAGCAGCGGCAGGCGAGGGAGCAAAGGTGATTTATCTGTCACCTCAGGGGCGCAAGCTGGATCAAACCGGCGTGTGCGAACTGGCGGCCAACCCGAAGATGATTCTGGTTTGTGGCCGTTATGAAGGGATAGACGAGCGCGTAATCCAAACCGAAATTGATGAAGAATGGTCAATCGGCGATTACGTTCTCAGCGGCGGGGAACTGCCGGCAATGACCCTGATCGACTCTGTCGCCCGTTTTATACCGGGTGTACTGGGCCATCAGGCTTCAGCAGAAGAGGATTCTTTTGCCGATGGATTGCTGGACTGTCCGCACTATACCCGTCCTGAGGTGTTGGAAGGGATGGAGGTTCCGCCGGTTTTACTGTCGGGCAACCATGCCGAGATACGTCGCTGGCGCTTAAAGCAGTCGCTGGGCCGTACCTGGCTTAGAAGACCTGAACTTCTAGAAAGCCTAGCTCTGACTGACGAGCAAGCGGTGTTGCTGGCTGAGTTCCAACGGGAACATCAGGCCAAGCAGCAGGACTATGAAGGGAACGTCTGAGCATCTGGCTCGACGGGACCGATATATCAGTTTACCTAGGGTAAGAGACATATTATGAGCAACATTATTAAGCAAATTGAACAAGAGCAGATGAAGCAAGACGTACCTGCATTCCGTCCGGGTGATTCCGTGGAAGTTAAGGTATGGGTCGTTGAAGGTAGCAAAAAACGTCTGCAGGCATTCGAGGGCGTGGTTATCGCTATCCGTAACCGCGGTCTGCACTCTGCATTCACTGTTCGTAAGATTTCCAACGGCGAAGGTGTTGAGCGTGTATTCCAGACTCACTCCCCAGTAATCGACAGCATTACTGTTAAACGTCGTGGTGCCGTTCGTAAAGCCAAACTGTACTATCTGCGTGAGCGTACTGGTAAGTCTGCTCGTATCAAAGAGCGTCTGAACCGCGTAGGCTAATGCTGCATCCGAAAGTTAATAGCTATGAAGGGGTTGGCAATATGCCAACCCCTTTTTTTATGCCTGTTATTTGCAGGTTGCCTATGCAAGATTATTTTTCGTAAATGCGCTATGAAGGTCGATTTTTGCGGGCATAAAAAAGCCTGCTGTTGCAGGCTATGCATTAGAGTGCGGCAGCGCGTTGTTTGCCTTTCTCCGGGTGCGGCTGGGCCGGAATGATATCACCGGGTTTTACGATCACCCTCGCAACCGATTCATGAGTGGCGAAGGTGCAGCTGCAGTTAATGTTCTGGCATTGATGATAGCGCTCCTTGGTCGACTCGCTCAGGTAGCGGCTGGAGCGAGTGTGGGCCACGTTACCGCATAGTGGACAGTGCATCATAGAAACCCCCTTGCAATAAATTAAATTATAATCAATAGATTAAGCAACGAAATAGCATCGAAGGATGCTGGTCAAGAGGCGCGTTCAGCACCTTTGAGACACAATTTGCGTTCCTCCGCACGCCGACGTTCCAGCCCTTTACTCTTTTTGCCATTGATGTAGATCCAGCGTGGTAACTGATCGCATGCCTGTTGCCACTGATGCTGATTGAGAAAATAGGCCAGCGTGGATCCGCAGGCGGCGCTTACGCCGACGTTGAAGGCAAAAGCGATAACTGCATCATAGATCTCTTGCGGTAGGGCTTGTGGTATACAACTCGCCACACCTTGTTCTATACGTCGAACATCGGTCAGAAAATCTGCTGCGGCCTTTTCCTCGGTGATAGTGGCACCAGGCAGCACTCCAGTTGTGTGCCCTACGCCTTGAGTCCACACGCCTGCATCGCACTGGTAGGGCGACAGTTGGCATCCCTCAAAGTCAGTAATCAGTTTTAGCCCGTTTTCAGAGGTTTTAACCTGATCGAACTGAGGTATCAGCATCGCTATCGTCAGGATAGTTGCAGCGACACAACGTTTAACGATTGAGCTCATCGTAAATTCTCCTTCGAGATACGGCGTTTTGTTCTATCGCCTTGAGAACCTGCAGGCTTTTTCGCCGGTAGTACCAGTTCACCAGAAAGGTGCCAATTCCGACTGCGGCACCGACCAAAAATGCAAGGTCCTGGGGTGAAAGCTTGCCCAACCAGGCAAGAAATAGTGCTATAGCGTAAGTAATAAATGAGGTGACTTTCTCCATTGCTTCAATCCCACTGTTGTTTGCCTGAGGCACCTATATGAGCCATCCTGACGGCAATAGCGGCGTTATGGGCAATGTATCGCTGTGAGCATTAAGATTGCCCATGCTCCGTTCCTGTTTAATAACTACTGTGTATGCATACAGTATTAAGCTATTTGCTAAAGTCGTCAATAGTATGAATGCTGTTTTTAGCAAAATGTTTAACGGGAGGCTTTGGGCATAAAAAAAGCCCATCAATGATGGGCTTGGTAGAATTGGGCTTGGAAGGATTACAGACCGTAAACCAGCGAGACCGAGGTAGTGGTGTCGGTGTTTTTCGGCGCAGACGCCGGTGGTTTACTGTTGTAGGTTACTGTGTAAGCCAGGCGCAGCGAGAACTTGTCGTTAATCGCAACGCTCAATGCAGTCTCGGAGTTCAGCGTGGTTTCTTCGTTAGCCAGCGCCGAAACGCCTTCGGAGAACTTGGTGGTGTCGGTCAACTGGTATGAATAGTTGGCTGCGCCGTAAGCCAGCGCTTTCGTTGAACGACCACCGCCATGATATTCATCGTGACGCACGCCCGGACCAAATTCTACCCGTAAATCGCTGAGTGGCCCGTTGAGCAATTGACGACCGTAACCGCCGGTTGCAGTAGAGCGAGAGTCGTAACCGTTGAAACGATCGCTCAACCAGCTTGCCTGGCCGAACAGATAGTTGCGATCGGACAGGTTATAACGGGTACGGCCGCCAGCCTGATATTTTTCCGATGAGCGCACGTTGGAAGACGTGGTGTTGTTGGCGGCTCCCCATAGGCTGTAGGCAGCATCGCTGTTAAACCAGGTCATGCTGGTATTGGCCAACAGGGTCGAACTTTGCGAGTTGCCTGACTGGGAGTTGTACCCGGCCTGGACATTGCCTTCAAACGGTTTTTTAGCGGTGGCCGGATCGTCCATCGCGGTGAAAAGCGTATTGTCGGCAAAGGCTGAAACGCTGGTGAAGGCAGTCAAGCAGCTGATGACTAGCGGAATAGCGCGACGAGCGCGTAAAGAGAGCATTTTGGATCCAGTTGTTAAGAGTGATTATAGGTGATAACGGTCACATTATAACGATTCCGCATTGCGACAAAAATAGCCGTGATTAGCTTAAGTTTTAAATTTTTCATCCTCACTTATTCATTTTTCTTCTACTTAATTAACCCCTTCCGCTGGCATATCGTGCTGAGTGTCCTTAGGGTTTAATGGGTTTTTAGGTGGGGTTGTCGCCTGCTGGCAACAAAACCGGCAGCTATAGCTTTGCGGAAACTCCGCGCTCGTCTGTCTTGCGCCGCAATCTTTTGTGTAAAATTTAATTTACGATTTTCAGCCGATGTGTTCTTTAGGATGAACCGCAAAACGGTAGGCGGCAGAGTTGGTCTGTTTTGTAATTATTAAATTAAAATCAATTAATTAAATACATTTCATTGATGCGTTTATGGTGGGTTTTTGACTGAATTTTCAGGTGGTAATTTTTTATTTACGGATTTCGGATTGAAAACTTTACAGTTCATGGTAGGGTAAGGTTCTGAAACGCTCAACGTTCTCCTCACGCTTACGCATAACGGCAAACGACAGGAATAGCATCATGCAAAAAGACGCGCTCAATAACGTACATATCAGTGCAGAACAAATTCTGATCACTCCGGAAGAATTGAAGAACCAGTTCCCGCTTAGCGCCAACGATGAAAATGAAATCGCCACTGCGCGCAAAACCATCGCCGATATTCTGCAGGGGCGCGATCACCGTCTGCTGGTGGTGTGCGGACCTTGTTCCATCCACGATCCGGATGCGGCACTGGATTACGCCCGTCATTTGAAAACCCTGTCGGCTGAATTGAGCGATCAGCTGTATATCGTTATGCGTGTCTATTTTGAGAAACCGCGGACCACGGTCGGCTGGAAGGGCCTGATTAACGATCCGTACATGGATGGTTCGTTTGACGTTGAGGCAGGTTTGCACATCGCGCGTCGCCTGTTGCTTGACCTGGTCGGGATGGGGTTGCCGTTAGCGACCGAGGCGTTGGATCCGAACAGCCCGCAATACCTGGGCGATTTGTTCAGTTGGTCAGCGATTGGTGCACGTACGACTGAATCACAAACTCACCGTGAGATGGCTTCAGGGTTGTCAATGCCGGTAGGTTTCAAAAACGGTACAGATGGCAGCCTGGGGACGGCAATTAATGCCATGCGTGCAGCGGCAATGCCGCACCGGTTTGTCGGTATCAATCAGGCGGGCCAGGTGTGTCTGCTGCAAACTCAGGGTAATCCGGATGGCCACGTGATCCTGCGCGGTGGCAAAACGCCAAACTACAGTGCCGAGCACGTTGCAGCCTGCGAAAAACAGATGCAGGACGCGGGACTCCACCCGTCCTTGATGATAGATTGCAGCCATGGCAACTCGAATAAAGATTATCGCCGTCAGCCGGCGGTTGCCGAGTCCGTGGTTGAGCAGATCAAAGCGGGTAACCGTTCGATCACCGGCATCATGCTGGAAAGCCACCTGCACGAAGGCAGCCAGTCTTCCGAGCAACCGCGTGCAGATATGCGCTACGGTGTTTCTGTTACTGACGCCTGCATTAATTGGGAGAGTACAGAGACTCTGCTGCGTCATATGCACCAGGAACTTGGCGCTGCGCTGACGGCACGTACTGGAGAGTAGTAAGTTATGGTGGCTGAACTGACCGCGTTGCGCGATCAAATCGACGAAGTGGACAAGGCGCTGCTGCAGCTGCTGGCAAAACGCCTGCAACTGGTGGCAGATGTGGGCGAGGTTAAAAGCCACCACGGGTTACCGGTATACGTTCCCGAGCGTGAGGCAGCGATGTTGGCCTCGCGCCGTAAAGAAGCGGAAAACCTTGGTGTGCCGCCGGATCTGATCGAAGACGTACTGCGCCGCGTAATGCGCGAGTCTTACGTCAGCGAGAATGACAAAGGCTTTAAAACCCTGTGTCCGCAGTTGCGCCCGATCGTGATTATCGGCGGTAACGGTCAAATGGGGCGGTTGTTCAATCGTCTGCTGACGCTGTCCGGCTACCAGGTCAAGGTGCTGGATCAGGAAGATTGGCCGCAGGCCGACGCATTGTTGGCGGATGCCGGGATGGTGATCGTCAGCGTGCCTATTCACGTGACCGAACAGGTGATTGAGCGGCTGCCGCCGTTGCCGGCGGATTGTATTCTTGTCGATCTGGCCTCGGTGAAAAATCGTCCGTTGAATGCCATGCTTGCGGCGCATGGCGGCCCAGTGGTGGGGTTGCACCCGATGTTCGGTCCGGATGTGGGCAGCGTGGCCAAGCAGGTTGTGGTTTATTGCGATGGCCGCCAGCCGGAAGCTTATCAGTGGCTGCTGGAGCAGTTGCAGGTGTGGGGCGCGCGTTTGCATCGCATCAGCGCGGTTGAGCACGATCAGAATATGGCGTTTATCCAGGCGCTCCGTCATTTCGCGACCTTTGCCTATGGGCTGCATTTGGCGGAAGAGAACGTTCAACTGGAGCAGTTGCTGGCGCTGTCTTCGCCAATCTACAGGCTGGAGCTGGCGATGGTTGGGCGGCTCTTTGCTCAGGACCCGCAGTTGTATGCGGATATCATCATGTCGTCGGAAGAGAATATTGCGCTGATTAAACGCTACTACCAGCGTTTTGGCGAAGCGATAAAGTTGCTGGAGCATGGGGATAAACAGGCGTTTATCCAGAGTTTCCAGAAGGTCGAGGACTGGTTTGGCGACTACGCCCAACGCTTCCTGGTGGAAAGCCGTTCGCTGCTGCGGCAGGCAAATGACAGCCGGCAATAAGTTATCAGGGTTCGGCTGCGCCGAACCCTTTTTTATCTCACTCAGGATGGATTGACCGGTACCACGTTGTCGCTGGGATAGCAGCCGAGTACTTTCAGCGAACGGGTAATCGGCGTCAGATCTTTCAACGCTTTTTGCATCGCTTCAGAACGCAGGTTCGCTTGCACATCGATATAAAACATCTCTTCCCATGGATTACCGTTAATTGGACGAGACTCCAGCTTGGTCATGATGATGCCATTGTCACGCAGCACCAGCAGGGCTTCAACCAAAGCGCCTGACTGCTGGCCGGTAGCCATAATCAGGGTGGTCTTGGCCGGGACCTGTTCTGATACCTCAATAGCCTTGCGCGCCAACACGATGAAGCGGGTAATGTTCTGCTGTTGGTTCGCCAGATTGTGTTCCAGTACCTGCAGGTTATACAGCGCGCCGCCAGCCTCGCTGCCCAATGCTGCAGCTTTAGGTGAGTTCAGCTTGGCGACTTTTTCCATTGCTGCCGCGGTGCTCTCGCAATACTCGATTTTCCAGTGCGGGTAGCGGTTAATAAACTGGCTGCACTGCTGGAACGGCTGCGGGTGGCTGTACACGGTTTCGATTTGGTTCAGGTCGGTGTTATCGGCCACCAGGACGCAGTGATCGATTGGATTGGTCAGTTCGCCAACGATCGACAGGCTGGTGTGCTGCAGCAGATCGTAAACGTCGTTGATCGATCCGGAACTGGTATTTTCAATCGGCAGGATGGCGTAATCCGCCTGGCCGGTTTCGACCTGGGTGAAAATGTCCTGGAATTTTTGGCAACCGCATTCTATCAGTTGGTCGAAATGGCGAGCGGCATATTGGCGTGCGGCCAGGTGCGAATAGGAACCTTTAGGTCCAAGGAAGGCGATGCGAGCAGAATGCTGGCTGACTTGATTAAGCTGATGCTGCAACAGCGCTTGCTGGGTCAATACCGAGTCTTCGATAATCAGCTGGAACAGGCGGGTAACGTAAAAGCCGTCGAGGTCGTAGGGTTTGGCGGCGGCGATTAACGCATCCAGCAGATCTCGCTCGCGTTCTTTATCGCGGATGGGACGATGGGAATGCAACTTGGTTTTTCCTACCTCGACCGCCAGCTCACGGCGCTCTGCAAGCAGTGCCAGCAGTTTGAGATCCAGTGCGCTGATGCGTTCGCGCAGCACGAGTAACGGGTTGTCTGTCATAATCAGCTTCTGCCTTGTATTTTTATACGTCGTAAATAGCCATAAAAAAAGCCCCCTGTTTCAGGAGGCTTTGCTGTTCGTCTTCGCATTCTTTATCACACGACGAAACGCCTCCCAATCAGGGGAAGGTAAAAAAGAATGCGAAGAAAAACGGTTTGCGGACCATGTGTTATCCAAAATGAATGTGCGTGAGACAGGTTTTAAAGTAACCGCAGGCTTTTATCTCTGTCAATAAAAAAACCAGACAAAAAACGCGCCCTCGGGCGCGTTTGATGTGAAACAGCCACTAAAGGGTTATTCCTGTTCGGGCTCAACTTCTGGAACAATGTCTTTCACGCTGGCGGCGGCGCGGCGCGCTTCGCCTTTGTGCTGCACCTTATTCAACTGACGCTCCAGCTTGGCGATCAGATCGTTAACGGCGGTGTACATGTCTTCATGTTTTGCGCTGGCAACCAGCGGGCCGTTAGGGGTGGTAATGGTGGCGTCTGCTACAAACCCTTTAGGTTCTTTGGATAAAACAATATGCGGGTTAATCAGCTGGGCCTGCCATTTTTCCAGTTTGGTGAGACGGTCTTCGACGTGACTGCGGATTGCGGGAGTGATATCCATTTGTTTGCTGGTAATGTTCAATGTCATATAACTTACCTCTCTGTCTTTCCGTCTTGGATGACCCCAGCATACCGCGCTTTTTGCTTAAATGCGTGATGAAAATCACGTTTTTTTGTCACTTTTTGCAAAGTTAGTTCAATCTGTGATTCAGCATCTGAATCGGCCATCTAACGCTTGAGTCTTGAGAGTAGAACGCGCATTATTGAAAAGATAAGCGGTTGCGTAATCTTGCTAATGCCGTGTTTTTGCTTGTGTATTTTTCAAATCTTGGTCAAATGTACAGCAAATGAAAACGGCAGCCGAAGCTGCCGTTTTGTTTTTCTGCTATCACTCATCCGCTTATGACGGATTGGCGGCAATCACTTTGGCCACTTTGTCGGCCTGGCCGTTCAACTGCAGCTGTTTGTAAGCGTTTTCCATCAGGGGTAAGGCGTCGCGCGTTGCCTGAGTATCCGGGTATTCACGCAACATCTGATCGGCACGATTAACGACCGCGACGTAAGCACCGCGTTTAGTGTAGTATTCCACCACCGAAAGCTCATATTTGGCCAGGCGGTCTTTCAGATACACCAGACGCTTGTTGGCATCGGTTACATACTGGCTGTTCGGGTATTGCTGAATCAGCTGGCTGAAGTCGCGAAAAGCAGCGCGAGCATGCTGTGGATCGCGGTCTGAACGATCGACCCCGAAGAAGCCTTGCAACGCACTGTCATCCAGCGCCATATCGGTCAGACCACGCATGTACATCACGTAGTCGATGTTCGGGTGCGTTGGGTTCAAACGCATGAAACGATCGATAGACGCCTGAGCCAGTGGTAAATCGGCAGATTTATAATAGGCATAAATCAGGTCCAACTGAACCTGCTGGGAGTACGGCCCGAAAGGATAGCGGTTATCTAACGCTTCGAGTTGCGTAATCGCGCCCTTAAAGTTACCGTCCTGCAGTTTTTGCTGGGCAGTAGCATAGATTTCCGAAGGTGGGTTGTCGGGAACCGCATCCTTGGATGTGGAGCAACCTGCCAGCGCCAGGCTCAACGTGGCTGCCGCCACCAGATATTTCATACGCGTCATGACGTTTTGATTATCCTCAGGGTGTTATTCCGGGAGACTGTCCGTTAAGCTCCCGACAAAGACCAGGTACAATAGCACATTATATTAAACGGCATCGCCGTGAAAACCCAACGTTAACGAAGAAGCTGCATATGGCACAACAAGTACAACTCACCGCAACGGTGGCCGAATCTCAACTCGGACAACGTTTAGATCAGGCTTTGGCCGAATTGTTCCCTGATTATTCACGATCTCGCATAAAAGAATGGATCCTGGACGATCGGGTACAGGTTAATGGCAAAACGACGAACAAACCGAAAGAGAAAGTGCTGGGGGGAGAGACGGTCGCCATTGATGCCCAGATAGAAGAAGAAGCCCGTTGGGAACCGCAGGACATCGCACTGAATATCGTCTACGAAGACAGTGACATTTTAGTGATCAACAAGCCGCGTGACCTGGTTGTGCATCCTGGCGCCGGTAATCCTGACGGTACGGTGCTCAATGCGCTGCTGTATTATTATCCGGAAATCGCGGACGTGCCGCGTGCCGGCATCGTACACCGTCTGGATAAAGACACGACCGGTCTGATGGTGGTGGCGAAAACCGTTCCGGCGCAAACCCGTCTGGTCGAGGCGTTGCAGGCGCGTGAAATCACTCGTGAATACGAAGCGGTCGCTATTGGTACCATGACCGCTGGCGGTACCGTTGAAGAGCCGATTTCCCGCCACTCCACCAAGCGCACGCATATGGCGGTGCACCCGATGGGCAAACCGGCGGTGACGCATTACCGCATTATGGAGCACTTCCGTGCGCATACCCGTTTGCGTCTGCGTCTGGAAACCGGTCGTACCCACCAGATCCGTGTGCATATGTCGCACATCAACCATCCACTGGTAGGCGATCAGCTGTACGGTGGCCGCCCGCGTCCGCCTAAAGGTGCATCGGAGGCGTTTATTGCTACACTGCGCGGTTTCGATCGCCAGGCGCTGCACGCTACCATGCTGCGTTTGTATCATCCAATCAGCGGCATCCAGATGGAGTGGCATGCACCGCTTCCGCAGGATATGGTCGATCTGATTAACGCGCTGAAGGTTGATACCGAAGAATTCAAAGATCAGATGAATTGGTAATGGATCCTTTTATCCTGCCTGATTGGCCGTTGCCTGCAGGGGTAAAAGCCTGCAGCACCACCCGCGGTGGCGGTATTAGTCTACCGCCGTATGATTCGCTCAACCTCGGCACCCATGTCGGGGATGTTGCATCCGCGGTGGAACTTAACCGTGAACGGTTGGTGGCGGGCGCGAGTCTGCCGCAAATGCCGGCTTGGCTGGAACAGGTTCACGGTACTCGCGTAGTGCGGCTGGATGGGCAAACCCCAACTGATCTGCGCGCGGATGCTGTTTACAGCAACGTGCCGGGGCAGGTGTGTGCCGTAATGACGGCGGACTGCTTACCCGTGTTGTTCTGCTCATGTGCAGGCGATGAAGTGGCTGCTGCCCACGCCGGTTGGCGCGGGCTTTGCAGTGGCGTACTGGAACAGACTTTGGCGGCGTTTGCCGCTGAACCTGGCCATATCAGCGCTTGGCTTGGTCCGGCAATCGGTCCGCAGCAGTTTGAAGTGGGGCCAGAGGTTCGTGCCGCATTTATGGCAGTGGATAGCGCCGCAGCGGCCGCTTTTATCCCGCACGGCGATAAGTTCCTGGCAGATATCTACCTGCTGGCTCGCCAGCGCCTGCAGCACGCCGGCGTAAAACTCGTCTACGGCGGCGATCGCTGTACGGTTAGCGAAATCAGTCAATTTTTCTCCTATCGACGCGATGGAGTAACCGGACGTATGGCAAGTTTAATCTGGCTGATATAACCTATTGAATTAGGACGGTCCGCTGACGCATGACGTTGTACTGATAATATAGTGTCGAAATAACCTTGAAAATTTGAGGGATGACCTCATTTAATCTCCAGTAGCAATTTTGACCTACATTGGAGGTGTTATGCGTCTGGATCGTCTTACCAATAAATTCCAGCTTGCCCTCGCCGATGCCCAATCTTTAGCCCTTGGGCACGACAACCAGTTTATTGAACCGTTACATCTGATGAGCGCTCTGCTTACTCAGGAAGGGGGCACGGTTCGTCCACTCTTAACTTCAGCCGGTATCGATAGCGGGCGCGTGCGCACCGAGATCGAACAGGCTTTGTCACGTCTGCCTCAGGTTGAAGGCACCGGTGGTGACGTTCAACCGTCTCATGAACTGGTGCGCGTTCTGAACCTGTGCGACAAGCTGGCGCAAAAGCGGGCGGACAAATTCATTTCTTCCGAACTGTTCGTCCTGGCGGTGCTTGAAGATCGAGGAACCTTGACCGATCTGCTGAAGGCCGCCGGAGCAACAGCCGATAAAATCAGTAAGGCCATTGAGCAAATGCGGGGTGGTGACAGCGTGGAAGATCAGGGTGCTGAAGATCAGCGTCAGGCGTTGAAGAAATACACTATCGATCTGACCGAGCGTGCCGAGCAGGGCAAACTTGACCCGGTTATCGGCCGTGACGAAGAGATCCGTCGTACCATTCAGGTGTTGCAACGCCGTACCAAGAATAATCCGGTGCTGATCGGTGAGCCTGGCGTGGGTAAAACCGCGATTGTCGAAGGTCTGGCGCAACGTATCATTAATGGTGAAGTGCCTGAAGGCCTGAAGCACAAACGCGTCTTGTCCCTCGACATGGGGGCGCTGATCGCCGGGGCCAAATACCGCGGTGAATTTGAAGAGCGGCTCAAAGGCGTACTGAGCGATCTGTCAAAACAGGAAGGCAGCGTCATTCTGTTTATCGATGAGTTGCACACTATGGTCGGTGCGGGCAAGGCCGATGGCGCAATGGATGCCGGTAACATGCTGAAGCCTGCGCTGGCGCGTGGGGAGCTGCACTGCGTCGGTGCGACCACCTTGAACGAGTACCGTCAGTATATAGAGAAGGATGCGGCGCTTGAACGTCGTTTCCAGAAGGTCTATGTGGCTGAGCCGAGCGTCGAAGATACCATTGCTATCCTGCGCGGCTTGAAGGAGCGTTATGAGCTGCACCACCATGTGCAGATCACCGACCCGGCGATCGTTGCGGCGGCCACGCTGTCACATCGCTATATCTCCGATCGTCAGTTGCCGGATAAGGCTATTGACCTGATCGATGAGGCGGCGTCAAGCATCCGCATGCAGATGGACTCCAAACCGGAATCGCTCGACAGGCTGGAACGCCGCATTATTCAGCTCAAGCTGGAACAGCAGGCGTTGAACAAAGAGTCGGATGACGCCAGCAAGAAACGCCTGGAAATGCTCAGCAGTGAGTTGGAGCAGAAAGAGCGCGAATATTCAGAGTTGGAAGAAGAGTGGAAAGCCGAGAAAGCCTCGCTCTCCGGCACCCAGAATATAAAAGCGGAGCTGGAGCAGGCCAAGATCACCCTGGAGCAGGCGCGACGCGTCGGCGATCTGGGGCGTATGTCGGAACTGCAGTACGGCAAGATCCCTGAGCTGGAAAAACAGCTCGCCGCCGCTACGCAGGCCGAAGGCAAAACCATGAAGCTACTGCGTAACCGGGTGACCGACGCGGAAATCGCTGAAGTGTTGGCTCGTGCCACCGGTATTCCGGTAGCCAGGATGCTGGAGGGCGAGCGTGACAAACTGCTGCGTCTGGAGCAGGAGCTGCATTCGCGGGTGATTGGCCAGGATGAAGCGGTCACTGCGGTATCCAATGCAATCCGCCGCAGTCGCGCCGGATTGTCTGACCCTAACCGGCCGATCGGTTCGTTCCTGTTCCTCGGCCCGACCGGGGTAGGTAAAACCGAGCTTTGCAAAGCGTTGGCGTCGTTCCTGTTCGACAGTGACGATGCGATGGTACGTATCGATATGTCCGAGTTTATGGAGAAACATTCGGTATCGCGGCTGGTGGGTGCGCCTCCGGGCTACGTTGGTTATGAAGAGGGCGGTTATCTGACCGAGGCCGTGCGCCGTCGACCTTATTCAGTGATCCTGCTGGATGAAGTGGAAAAAGCGCACCCGGATGTGTTCAACATCCTGCTGCAGGTATTGGATGACGGGCGTCTGACCGATGGTCAGGGCCGCACCGTTGATTTCCGCAATACCGTGGTGATCATGACTTCTAACCTTGGGTCTGATCTGATCCAGGAACACTTTGGTCAAATGAACTATGCGCAGATGAAAGAATCGGTTATGGAAATGGTTACACATCACTTCCGTCCGGAATTCATCAACCGTATAGATGAGGTGGTGGTGTTCCACCCGCTTGGGCAGAAGCATATTGCAGAGATTGCCAAGATTCAGCTGGCGCGTCTGTACAAGCGTCTTGAAGAACGTGGTTACGAAGTCACCATGACTGAACCGGCATTGGCTCTATTGGGCCAAACCGGCTATGACCCTGTTTATGGTGCGCGCCCGTTGAAACGCGCTATTCAGCAGGAAATCGAGAACCCGTTGGCGCAGCAAATCCTTTCTGGCAAGCTGATCCCGGGCAAGCTGGTGACATTGGATGTGGAAAACGAGCATATCGTTGCCAGGCAGTAATGGCTATTTAAAGCAATAAGTAAAAAGGGAGCGGAGTACCGCTCCCTTTTTGTTATCTATTTTGGGTTGGGCTTATGGGGTTTACATCTTCCATAGCCTTAAAACCCCGCTTTTTAGGCTAATAAATATCCTAAAAAGCGGTTATTGGTTAATGTTTGAACGCTTGAAAAGTTTTTTGCATTTAGGGGTTGCGGCCTTCTGAGAACTCCCTATAATGCGCCTCCACTGACCGGGAACAACGACTCCTCTAACGAGAACCAGTCGCCCAGCCAGGAG